>CAYVVZ010000045.1:0-34792 GCA_964455365.1 uncultured Anaerolineaceae bacterium
TGGATGTTTTTGTGGTGATGCCCAACCACTTTCATGGGATTGTTATTTTGCAAACGGGCATGACAGGTCATGCCCCTACGCGGCAATTTTCCCGCCCGATTTCAAATTCCATTTCTACAATTGTTGGATCATTTAAGGCTTCGGTCACACGCACAATCAAACGTCTACCGAACGCGCCTGAATTTCCCATTTGGCAGCGGAATTTCCATGACCACATTATTCGCAATCACCGAGAATATGAAACGATTGCCACCTATGTAGAGAATAATCCGGCACTGTGGGAGCAAGATCGGTTTTTTGGATAGAAGCTGATTTCGGGAGAATTTGTAGGGGCGATCCGGCGGATCGCCCGTATTTTTTCCCCCTCCGACCTGCTGCGCAGGCCACCTCCCCCAATGCATTAGGGGAGGAAAATCCTGTTTGCAAACTGCATAAAAGTCCCCTCTTCATGAGGCGAGGGGAGCAAAACCTGTCAGGGCGAACTTGGAAAGTCCCCTCTCCACTTGGAGGGGATTTAAGGCTTGTCCGGTATTACTGTCGTGGTCATTGAGGCTTTTCTCGGCTTTTAACAGATCACATTGTAGGGACGAGGCCTGCCTCGTCCGAAACAAGCAGGCGGACAACGCAGGCGTTGTCCCTACAGGCGGCGATCTTGCCTATGAACCCGATGTTTGCGTTGGTTTCAATACCGGACAACGCTGTTGAGGGGTGAGGTGAAAGAGGGCAAAGCACCCCTTAACGCAGGGTCACACGCCAGTCATTCACGGTGATAATCACGCCGCCATCGCGCACGAACAGCACCGGAACCACCGGATCACCGGGAAGGACAAATCCAATGGGCGTTCCCAATGCTTCATCATTGAAGAGTAAGGTAACGGCTCCTGTGGATGCATCGCGGTTCAGGCGCAGGCGCACGCTGGCAACATTGACCGCCCGTTGGCGCAAGAAGGTTGTTGTGTTGTTGTTCACCAGCAGGATGTTAATCGCGTTGTTGTTGACGACTTCAATACGCAGGCCGATGTTGTTACCATCCGCAGCACTTTCCAGCAGCAGACCGAAGAAAATTCCCTGGTCATCTTCTGCCAGCGCGGGATTAAATGTGGTGAGGGTCATATTGGCCTCTACACTGCTGATGCGGGTCGCGGCCTGATTGCCGTAAAAGGCATCCAGCAGCGCCGCCGAGGGCGCAATGCGCAGCAAATCCGCTTCCGTATCCGTCCCGGTTCCCAGGCGGTAGCCCCCATCCACTGCGAAGAAGCTCTCCGCATTGAAGGGCAAATTCTCTTCCTGCGAGAAGCGTTCCAGCAGATTCACCGTTCCGCGCACCCCACCTTCCGGCAGCGGCGTATTGGTCACAGGCAGCGGAGTCGGCGTGACCGAAGGCGTATAGGTGATCGTCGGCGTGTGCGTCTCGGTAGGAGTCGCCGTCGGCGTGACCGGAGTGGGCGTATCTGTCGGCGTGATGGGCGTTTCGGTTGCGGTGCTGGTTGCCGTTGGTGTATCGGTATCGCTGGCGGTGGCTGTCGGTTCCACCTCTGCCGTAACTTCTTCCGTAACGGGAGCAATTGCCACGTCTGCACCCTCTGTATCCCCTTCGGCGGTTTCCGGCGTTGGGCTGATCGTCACCGCAATTTCTGGCGGCGCACCATTCTGGCTCAACAAATAGCCGCCAACTGCCAGCCCTGCCACCAATACCAGCCCAATCGTCCCGAAGAACAACCAGCGAGGCGTACCTCTTTTGCGGCGGCGCTCTTCCGGCGCGGTGACATCCGGGCGCACATAGGGGGGCGGTTCCGGCTGCTGGTAGACGATTTCACTCAGGGTGATGTCTTCTTCCTGCGGCGTGGGGTTATCTGTGGGCGGCGCAGCAAATTCAGATTGCGCTTCCAGCACGGCGTACCAATGGCGATACAGCGGATAGGGCGGGTGCTGGTCAATGAACATGGCGCGGAACAATTCGTTGAGTTGCTCAAGGCGGCGGCTGCGGCGGGCATCGGATGTCAGCACATTGACGAAGGCATCATAGGTGTCGCTCCACTGGCGCAGCGGCGCGGCGTATTCTTCACCCAGGCGCTCTTGCGTCATATACACCTGATGACGCAGGATTTCCCCTACGCGGCCTTCGGGTTGGTCGGGCTTGCGATCAATCAGGACGCGCATCTCCCGCGATTGCACGGCTAAATCTGCCGTCACCGGGATCAAATCATCCAACCAGGCGCGGTAGCCTTCCAGCGAAACGGGTACGGAATCTTCCGCAGCGCGGGCGTTGTTCAGCGCGTCTTCCAGCTTGTTCCCTGCAACCCGGAATTTGCCGTCGCTCCATTCGCGCAGCGCCATTTCCAGGTCACGCAGGCTCTGGATCCCGGCAGAGAGCGAACGCACCTGTGCGTTATTTTCCAGCTTACGCCGGATTTCGGGCAGTTCCGCCAGGATGTGCTTGCCGTTGACCTGGGCGAAGAGCATCGCCGCTTCATCCAGGTCACGACGGCGGGCGATGTATTCATCCAGCGTCAGCATTGCGGGATGCCGTTCGCCCAATTCTGGCAGGGTTTTTAATGCCGCTTCCCGCCAGAAGTCGCCATCTTGCAGCGACCGCTCGTGCATTTCCAGCGTACCCTGCAAAATGTAGTACAGGAACAACAGGCGCTGACCCGCTGTGCTGCGCCGCTGCAACGTGCCAATCAAGCCCCGGCTCATGGCTTTGAGGTAGGTATCCTCACTGGGCATCTGCGCCTCGAAATCATGCCGCAGCGCAACTTCGTCTGTCGTAAAGCGGTTTTCGATTTCACCCAGGAGTCTGCGAGTCTGTTCCGGGCTGTTCACATAGCCGCGTTCGATCCATTCACGGGCGAAGCGGGATGCTTCTTGCAGGCGGCTGGCAGCCAATCGTGCAAATTCCGAGCGGGAGATTTCCAGCGCTTGCTGCCCCAGGCGCTCTGAGTCTTGCAGCCGCCCCCGGTCGAAGGCTTCCCAGCCTTCCGCCAATGCACGCCCTAACCCGCCGGGCAGCGCATGGCGTTCGATGTGCCGTGCGCCTGCAATGACGCTGTTCAGTTGCCGGAACCAGTTCCCCAATGCGGGGCTGATGAGTTGTACACTCTGGGCGGATTGCTCCACCGCTGCTTCTGCCTGATCCCGATCCCCGCTGACCACAACCTCTTGATAGGCTCCCCAGGCATCCCGCGCTTCTGTCAGGCCATCGAGCATGGTGTTCAGCATGTCATCAAAGAGGCGTTCTGCAAAAGGCTCCAATTCCTGATACGTGCCTTGCAGCCAGCCGTCCAGGTCAGACCCATCTGCCGCCGGGACGTAGGTCTGGCAAGCCTGGAGGATGGTATACAGGCGGTTGAGAAAGGTCTCTAACTCGTCCCACTGTGGGTTGATGGGATCAATGGACTGACTGGTTTTGAGGGCTTGCAGGGCTTCGCGTGGGCGGGAGGTTGCCTGCCGTCCGATGACGTGCATTCCATCGGCTAAGGCCATCGCCGCATTGAGCGCCCGTTCCAGCGAAGACAGCGGCAGACGGCGATTCGGCAGTTGATGCTGCACCGAGAGCGTTTGCAAGATGGTGTTCAGGCTGGTGATCTGGCTCACGACAGAGCGATAGGCATCGCGCAGCATGGCGACATCTAACGGCGCGGCTGCGATGTCATCCAGAATCTGGTAGAGCGTATCAATCAAACTCAGCGGTTCTTCCACCGCATATTCGCTTGAGTCCATGCGGCGCAAGGCATTTTCAACGCGATACAGGTTCGGGCGCAGCAGCAGCACATCGGGAATCTTTGCGCTGATGCGCTCTGCCACCAGCCATTGCAGCGCCCGCTGGCGATCATCTGCGGTAGGTTGCAGCAGTGTCGCGGCGGCAGCGGCTCCCTGGTGCTGGAACATCTGCTGAATCGCCTGCGTCACCAGCGACGGAACCGGATCAACCGGAGTCTCGGAGAGGATGTTACACACATCCAGCAGCAGACTGATGAGGTCAAAGGTTGTGGGGCCTGCTTTCTCCTGCAATTCGTGCAGCATCTCGGAAGCGCGTTCCCAACTGCCATTTTGCATGTAAATGCTCACCGCATCCAGATCCGCCGCGACGGATAAATCTCGCAGCTTATCGTTGATCTGCTCGTGGGTTTCTCGCGCAGTGGGATAGCCGGGGTCTTGTGCCAGCGCTGGCTCAATCTGCGCCCGCAGCGCCCGTAGATCGCTCATCGTCAGGTCGTCGCGCCGCAGCTTCGCGGCAACGGCTGTCACGGTTGCGTTGCGTTCGGCTTCCATCGGCTGGCGATAATTGCTCAGATCAGCCCGCAGCGCCAGTAAGGTCTGGTACCGCCGCCGGGTGTTGGGATGCACCGCCTTGCTGATGATCTCTTGCAGGCGGGAGTGAATGCGGTTGCGATCTTCCCCAAAGTTGACCGCAAAATCATGGCCTGCATCACGCGGGACATCCACCCGCCGCCCCCCGGTGAAGATGGTATAGAGCAATTCGCCCATCTGGTAAATATCGGTCTGGCGGCTGATGCCCTGCTGCGTGATCTCATCCCCTTCCAGGAAGACGGCATTGCCCCAGTCGATCACTTTCAGGGCGTAATTCTCGCGGTTCCAGAAGAGGTGCTTGGCATCTACATCGTTGTAAACAATTTCTTTCTGGTGCGCAGCAATCAATAAATCCAGCAGTTGATCAAGAATAATCAAGGCTTCTAATTCCGGCAGCCGTTCCCCACGCACGCTCAGGCGCAGTACTTCTTCCCCGATGATGACCCCTTCGGCGCGTTCCATCACAATATAACGGTGTGGCATCCCGCCGACGAAGAACTGCCCTTCTTCCAGCAGTTCCGTCAGCACCGGATGACCGGAGAGCCGCTGTAAGGCTTCGCGCTCGTTGAGGATGCTCACTTCCTGCCCTGCGCGAATAGGAGGCGCATCATTGGGAGCCGGACGTTTGATGACCACTTTGCGCCCATTGGCTTCCGTATCTACGGCACGCAGCGTTTCGCCACTACGTCCGCGTGGATAAATGTGGTCATATCGGTAACGATTATCAAAAAGGCTTTCAATCATTTGTCCGGTTCCATATTTTTGGGTCGGTAGTGGCTGGCTCTGCGCCTATTGTACGCATGCCATGGAACGCTGCAAGGCATCAATTTGGGATAACGGCACAATTTTTTGGGATATAGCCCGTCCGATTTGGGAAAACCAGGCAACACGCCTATAATAACATCCTTTGTAGTCATGTTGCGAAGCCCCTGGCGTGGTTTGGTCTGAACACGTCTCCTGCGAAATCTCGCACTGTCAGGATGGCATAGCTCCGAATGGTCACTTTGTTCAATGAGGAAAGTATATGCGTGTTGTTTTACAACGTGTGAAACGCGGAAGCGTCACGGTAAATGATGAAATTGTTGGCGAAATTGGCGTGGGATTTGTGGCGCTGGTGGGCATGACACATGATGATACCCGCGAAGTGGTTGAGGCGCTGGCAAAAAAAACTGCCGGGCTGCGCGTCTTTGAAGATGAGGCAGGCAAGATGAACATCAGCGCTATTGATGCGGGTGCGAGTGTGCTGGTGGTCTCGCAGTTCACGCTGTATGCAGATATGCGTAAAGGTCGCCGCCCCAGTTTCATCCATGCCGCCAAGCCCGAACAAGCCGAACCGCTGGTGGATTATTATGCTGAGTGCCTGCGTGCTGCCGGGATTGAGCGTGTGGAGCAGGGCGTTTTTGGCGCAGTGATGCACGTTGAAATTCACAACGATGGCCCCGTGACGATCCTCCTGGACAGCGCAGAGTTGCTATAGAGGCACTTTACAAAAAATCGGCACGATGTCCGCGACATTTTTCACGGTTGATGCCACTAAAATGTACAGCGGGGGGCGCGTCGTGGACACGCCCCATAGATGTCAACTTAAGATATTGATGGCAGCAAATAGAACGATTGATGCTGGTCGCCGAGGATTAAAATCCCCGGCTACAAAAGCCCCAAACCCACTAAAGGGGTTATTAAGATGTTCTATTCATCAGAACGGTTTCCAAGCGTCCCTTTAGTGGACGCACAACCTCGTGTAGACGGACGTTTTGAACGTCCGGCGCAGGGGAGCAAGAAACGCATGTTGCAGAAGAGCGTTTAACTTGACAGGCATGGGGCGCGTCGTGGACACGCCCCTACGAGAATCCCATATTCAACGGCACGATGTCTAAGACACTTTTCACGGTTGAAGATACGGATTTTAAGACACTGCATTCAAGCGAGCTGATTGATACCTACCATGACCACCATCCGTACTGCCTTGCAATCTGCGTATACCCAACTTGTCGCCTCGTCCAGCACGCCGCGCCTGGATGCACAGGTGCTGCTCTGTGCGGTGCTGCATGTAGAAAAATCGTACCTGGTCGCTTATGACGAGCGAGAACTATCCCCCGCGCAGGAATCGCAATTTTCCGCGCTGCTGGCACGGCGTATGAATGGCGAACCTGTCGCCTACATCCTGGGCAAAGCAGCGTTCTATGATCTGGAATTTGCCGTCTCGCCCGCTGTGTTGATCCCACGCCCGGAGACCGAACACCTGGTTGAAGCGGCATTGGCCTGGGGCAAGGAACGCGGTTCGCTGCTGGCGGCGGATATTGGCACTGGCAGTGGCGCGATAGCGGTCACGGTGGCGAAGCATCTTCCCGGTTGCACCATGCATGCAGTAGATGTTAGCCCTGATGCGCTGACAATCGCCCGACGCAACGCACAGATGAACGGTGTGAAGATCACCTTTCATCATGGCAGCCTCGCCCAACCCTTGCTCGAACAGGGAATTCGGGTGGACTTACTGCTGGCGAATTTGCCCTATATCCGCAGCGAAGAAGTTCCGGCGCTGGATGTCAGCAAGCATGAGCCGACTCTGGCGCTGGATGGTGGCGCGGATGGGTTGGATCTGGTGCGGGAATTGTTGGGGCAAGTTCCGCAGGTATGCCAGCAAGAAGCGCTCATCTTGCTGGAAATTGGCGCGGATCAGGGGCAGGCAACCGCAGCAGCCGCGAAGCAAATTCTGCAACCGCAAGCTGTAGATGTGCTGCGCGATTATGCCGGGTTGGATCGGGTGGTGCGGGTGGTGTGGATTGAATACTAGCGCCGTGTTTTTGCGGTGGAGGGGTTCGCCTATTCTGTGTTGCCTTGTCCGCACAAAGACGCTACTTTTGAAGCGTGCAACCATCCAAGCAGAAAGCACCCGCGCATGAACTACAACATCCGCAAAATGCAAAGCCGCGATCAAGAGCCGCTGGCGGAAGCCTTCCCCCATAAACGTGAAGGCCGCTTTGAAGATTACTACCTGGATCAATTGCAGCAGAAGCACATCCTGTTTGTAGCCTATGAAGCGCCGGAAGAAGCCGACCCCATCTATTACGGCTATGGGCTGATTGTGTGGGAATCCAAATATACGCAGTTCTGGCGGCGCAACATCCCGGAAATTGTTGACCTCAATGTAGCGGCAGCATACCGCAAACGAGGCATCGGCAGCGCCATCATTGCAGCCTGCGAAGCCGCTGCCAAACAAGCCGGATATATCAGCATTGGTATCAGCGTGGAGCGATCAGACGAATACGCGGCTGCAAACCGCCTCTATCCGGCGCTGGGCTATGTGCCGGATGGCTACGGTATCACGCCGGAGGACAACGAACTGCACCTGGTTAAATCACTGGCTTGAACTCACCTTGTCTTCATCTTCTCTAATAGAGGCATAATCTCCTTTAAAAGCAATAGGTTTGACCCTGCCACTGCCAAGGGTTACAATTCGTACATTACGCACAATCCTTACGTTCATGTGCAGAAGACAATTCCCTTACAGGCATCTCGAGGAGTTTTGCATGGCGAAACCGAATAAAGAGACGCTGCTGGACTGGTATCGGCAGATGGTGCTGATCCGTGAGTTTGAAGAAACCTGCCAGCAGCTTTACAACGAAAAACGCATCACGGGCGTGTACTTGCACCTCTACAGCGGTCATGAGGCTGTAGGTGTGGGTGCGATGGCGAATATGGAAATGGGCAAAGATCATGTGATTACCGCATACCGCGATCATGGTATCGCGCTCTCAATTGGCATGGATCCCAATACCATTATGGCGGAAATGCTGGGGCGGCGTGATGGCAGCAGCGGCGGCAAGGGCGGCAGTATGCACCTGGCTGCGCCGGATAAAGGCTTCTGGGGTGGCTATGCCATCGTCGGCGGTCATTTGCCGCTGGCAGCCGGGATTGCCCTGGAATGCCAGTACAACGAAACAGGCGGCGTTGTCCTCTCCTTCGTGGGCGATGGCGCGACCAATAACGGCTACTTCCACGAAGCCCTGAATATGGCGGGCGTGTGGGATTTACCCGTCGTCTGGCTGATTGAAAATAACGGCTACGGCATGGGTACGGAGACCGAACGCGCTGCCGGAAATCCCATTCTGCATGAACGTGCCATTGGCTATGGCGTGGCGGATTTCGAGCGTGTGGACGGGCAGGATGTGGTAGCCGTCTATGAGAAACTCAGCGAAGCCTATGAATATGCCCGCAGCGGCAAAGGTTCCGCACTGGTGGAAGCGATCACCTACCGCTATCGCGGGCATGGTGTTTCGGATAAGCAGTACAACACGCGCCTCGGTGAAGAATTGGAACAGTGGAAGCAAGAAAAAGACCCGATCACAATTCTGGGGAACCGACTGGTGAACGAATATAAATCCGTCGATCAAAGTGACCTGGAAAAGTATCACGAAGAAGCCCGCAAGATTGTCGCGGAGTCGGTGGAATTTGCGGAGAATAGCCCCTTCCCGGATACGCTGGAAGAGCTATACGCCAACGTATACGTTGAACCGGAAGATCAGGAGGGGTATTAAATGGCAGGCAAAAATTTACCGATGCGCGAGGCGTTGCGCCAGGCGCTGATGGAAGAAATGCACCGTGATGAGCGTGTCTTTGTCATGGGCGAAGAAGTCGCTTACTGGCAGGGGACGCACAAAGTCACACGCGGTTTTGTGGAAGAATTTGGCGAAAAGCGCGTGCGCGATACCCCTATTGGCGAGATGGGCATTGGCGGCGTGGCAGTCGGCGCGGCAATGGCTGGCCTGCGCCCGGTGGCGGAATTCATGACGATCAACTTCGCCTTCCTTGCGCTGGATGCCATCATCAACCACGCGGCGAAAGTGCGCTATTTCTTCGATGGCCTGGTGAAAGTTCCGGTGGTATTCCGTGCGGCTTCTGGCTGGGGCGATCAAGCAACCGCTTCCCACAGCCACACGCCGGAACCGATCTTCGCACATTTCCCCGGCCTCTATGTGGCGTATCCCTCCAACAGCGCGGATGCTTACGGCATGCTGAAGACTTCCATTCGGGATGATAACCCGGTACTCTTCAGCGAGAGCATCGGCCTCTACCGCAAACCGGGGCCTGTGCCGGAAGATGAGAATTATATGGTTCCGGTGGGTAAGGGGCGCATTGACCGCGAAGGCACAGATGTGACGCTCATCACCTACGGACGCGCCCTTGATTGGTGCCAGAAGGCCGCGAAAGAACTGGACAAAGAAGGCATCAGCGCGGAAATTGTTGATGTGCGCTGGCTGCGTCCGCTGGATACAGAGATCATCTTCGAGAGCTTCAAGAAGACCAATCGCGCTGTTGTCGTGGAAGAGTCGCACCAGTTCTACAGCTTCGGCAGTGAGATTGCAGCACAAATTCAGGAACATTGCTTCGACTGGATGGATGCTCCCATCAAGCGCGTGACGCAGCATGATGTGCCTGTGCCGTTCACGAAGACGCTCGAAGACCTGACCTACCCGACCGCTGAAGATGTCTTCAACGCAGTGAAGGAGATTGTCTAAGATGGCGCAGGATGTAACCCTGACGATGGATGGCCTGCTGCTGAACTGGCTCAAAGATGTGGGCGATTCAGTCAGTGCAGGCGAAGTGATTGCGGAATTTGAGGCAGATAAGGCAACGGTAGAAGTCGAAGCGCCGTCTGCTGGCGTACTCACCGAGACGCTGGTGGATGTGGGCGAAGAAGTGCCAGAAGGTACAGTGGTCGCACGCATTGGTGAAGCGGGCGAAGCAGATGCCAGCAGTGGCGATGAGCAGGCCGCAGAACCCGCCGAAGAACAACAACCCGCTGCACAAGCACAATCGCAACCCAGCAGCAACGGTGCAGCCCGCACGGAAGATGGGCGCATTAAGGCTTCGCCGCTGGCACGCAATATCGCGGAAGAACGCGGCATTGATCTGGCGCAGGTTTCTGGCACTGGCCCCGGCGGACGTATCACGAAGTCCGATGTGGAAGGCTTTGATCCGAGCAAGGTACAGAAACAGGCTCCCAGCGTGCCGGAAAGCTCCCGCGCAGAAGCACCACAGCCGGCAACAGGCGCACCCGCCTACCAGAGCTACGGCAAGCTGCCGCAAGAGAGCGATGATGTCAGCATCGAAGACATGAGTCGGATGCGCAAGGCCATCGCCAAAGGTACCATCACAAGCTGGAACACCACGCCGCATTTTTATGTGACGGTTGAAATGGATATGGAACCGCTGCTGAATCTGCGCAAGCAGTTGAATGCGCAGCTTGAAAGCGAAGGCATTAAGATCACGGTCAACGATATGATTGTGAAAGCCGCCGCCCTGACTCAGCGCCAGTTCATGAACCTGAACAGCCATTACTACGGCGACAAACTGGTACGCAATCAGCGCGTGAACGTCGGGATTGCTGTCGCGCTGCCGAATAACGGGCTGGTCAATGTGGTTTCGCCGGATGCCGATAAGACCACCCTCAGCGAGATGGCACGCTATCACAAGATGCTCTTTGAGGAAGTGCGCGACGGCAAAATCAAGCCGGAATACATCCAGGATGGAACCTTCCTGGTGAGCAACCTGGGAGCCTACGACGTGGAGCAGTTCTCCGCCATCATTGACCCGCCGCAGTCGGGTGCGCTGGCAGTGGGGGCATCACGTCAGGTTCCGGTGGTCAAGCCGGATGGCACACTCGGAATTGGCACGCGCATGAAAGTGACCCTCAGCATTGACCACCGCGTCAGCGATGGCGCAGAGGGCGCACAGTGGTGCAACCACTTCCGCGAACTGATCGAAAATCCGATGCGCCTGCTGGTGTAGGGGCGTGTCCACGACGCGCCCGGTGTGAATTGTGGGTTCGACGTGATCGAACCCCTACGGCATGTTTGGTAGGGGCGCAATGCATTGCGCCCTTACGTCTGGAATATTGTAGGGGATACGGCCTTGCCGCGCCCGCGGACGACCCAGCGAGTCGCCCCTACAATCTCCGTATTTAATTGTGAACCGCATCAATCCAGCGGATCATGATTTGCGTCTTATGAACGTCACTTGCAAGCGCTTGCGTCTCCGCGCTATTCTATATAGTGCATAAACTGGTTTTTATACTCCTGGAGAGACATGCAATGGAATACAATTATTTGGGACGTACTGGCCTGAAGGTGAGTCCGCTGTGTTTGGGGACGATGAATTTTGGTCCGCATACCACCGAAGAAGACAGCCATGCCATCATGGATAAGGCGATTGACCTGGGGATTAACTTCTGGGATACCGCCAATGTCTACGGATGGAAACGCGGCGAAGGCATCACCGAGCAAATTCTCGGAACCTGGTTCGAGAAGAACCCCGACAAGCGCGACAAAGTGGTGTTGGCGACCAAGGTCTATGGGGATATGCACCCGGAAGACTGGCCTAATTTCAGCCGCCTTTCCGCCAAGAGCATCAAGTGGGCAGTGGAAGGCAGCCTCAAGCGCATGAAGACCGATTACATTGATCTGTACCAGATGCACCACATTGACCGCAACACCCCCTGGGAAGAAATCTGGCAGGCAATGGAACAATTGGTGCGCGAGGGGAAAATCCTCTATGTGGGCAGCAGCAACTTCGCCGGATGGCACATCGCCCAGGCCAATGAAGCCGCCAAGAAGCGTAACTTCATGGGGCTGGTCAGCGAACAGAGCTTCTACAACCTGGCAAGGCGCGAAGTGGAATTGGAAGTGCTGCCCGCCAGCGAATACTACGGCCTGGGTGTGATCCCCTGGTCACCGCTGAATGGTGGGATGCTCGGCGGAATTTTGCAGAAGATCGAAGAAGGCCGCCGTGCCAGCGAACAGCAGCAAAAACGCATCGAAGAGATGCGCCCACAATTGGAAGCCTATGAAGCCTTCTGCAAAGAATTGGGGCAGGCTCCGGCATCGGTGGCACTGGCGTGGTTGTTGAAGCGTCCTGCGGTAGTTGCGCCCATCATTGGCCCGCGCACCATGGAACAACTGACATCCGCAATGGATGCGCTGGAATTCCAATTGGATGACGCAGCCATGGCGAAGCTGGATGAAATCTGGCCTGGCCCTGGTGGTCCCGCACCGGAAGCCTACGCCTGGTAACCACACAGGACGAGAGTCGTTGTCCTACAGACAATCAATTCCCCTTCCGTCCCAACTTGCGGAAGGGGAAACCAGAACCCGCCCAACGCAGCGGGGAGCGTCACTTCTCCGTATTTCATCGTGAACCTGCATTTAGAACCTACGTGGCTCCCGTATGAACTACGCGCCTGCATTCGCCAGCAATTCAGCCTGCGCTGCGGTAGCCAATTCATCCACAAATTCATCCAGCGAACCATCCATCACCGAAGGCAAGTTGTAGCTGGTGAAGTTCACACGATGATCGGTCACGCGGTTCTGCGGGAAATTATAGGTGCGGATTTTCTCGCTGCGATCTCCGCTGCCGATTTGTCCGCGTCTTTCGGCTTCCTGGGCTTCTCGCTGTTTGCGCAGTTCCAGTTCATACAGGCGAGCAATCAAGACCTTCTTTGCTCGTTCCCGATTCTGTAACTGGCTGCGCTCATCCTGCATTTCGACCACGATTCCAGTGGGGACATGCGTCATGCGCACGGCGGAGTCGGTAGTATTCACGCTCTGACCGCCTGCGCCCTGGCTGCGGAAGACATCCACGCGCACATCATTCATATCCAATTCCACATCAACTTCATTCATCTCTGCAAGTACGGCAACGGTTGCCGTACTGGTATGGATGCGCCCCTGGCTTTCGGTGGTGGGAACGCGCTGCACGCGATGCACGCCCGATTCGTATTTCAAGCGGCTGAAGACATCCTCGCCCTTCACAGAAAATGTCACCTGCTTGAGTACCCCGCCGCCCGTTTCGCTCTGCTCCATAACTTCCACTTTCCAGCGGTTTTCATCGGCATAGCGCATGTACATCCGCAGCAAATCCCCGGCGAACAAACCCGCTTCGTCGCCACCTGCCCCGGCGCGGATTTCGACAATGGCATTTTTGCCATCGCGGGGGTCTTTCGGCAGCAGCAGCAGCTTGAGCTTTTCCAGCAGTTCAGCGTTACTGGCTTCCAATTCTTCAATTTCGAGCTGCGCCATCTCGCGCATTTCGGGGTCATCCGTCTCTTTGAGCAGTTCTTTTGCGCCTTGCAGGTCGCTGATTTGCTTGCGGTACTGCTCGTATCCGGCGACGACTTCTTGCAATTCGCTGCGTTCTTTGTTCAATTGGGCGATGCGCTCGTAATCCTGCATGATTTCGGGATCGCCCATCAAGCGTTCAATTTCTTCATACCGTGCAGCAATACCTGCCAGTTTATCCAGCATGTGTTCTTCCTCTTTTCATCTCTCTTGTGCTAATCGAATGAGTCGGAAACCAAAAATACCAGCGCAGCCGTTACATCTGGCAGGTGGCTATAGGGAGTCGAGGCGGGTTGTGTTTGTTGTGGTCATCATACGCATAGTATAGCGCAGCCGCCCGATGCATGGGCAGGGAGAAATTTGTGCGTCACAGCCAGATGTTCAGCGGTTCTTGCAGCGTTCTAATGCAAGTCCAATTGTGATTTTTATCACAACTTCATACACTGGGATTCAGAATTCTGTCGATTTATGAGGGGTATGCTGATGGAAGTGAGTAAACAACACAACATCACGGAACGTTTTGACCGCATAGATGCGAGGATCACGCAGTGGATGGCGGATAATGGCGTGCTGCTCCTGCGTATCAGTGTTGGGATTGTCTTCTTCTGGTTCGGGATTCTGAAATTCTTCCCGAACCTGAGTCCGGCGGAAGAACTCGCCACGCAAACCATCTCAGTTCTCACCTTCGGCATTGTGCAGCCTGCCCTGTCCCTGCCTGTTCTGGCAGCCTGGGAGGTATTGATCGGCCTGGGGTTGATTACCGGCAAATTCATGCGGGCGACTCTGCTGCTGTTGATCTTGCAGATGCTCGGCACGATTACGCCTCTGTTTCTCTTCCCAGACGAAACATGGCAGGTATTCCCGATCTCGCCCACGCTGGAAGGGCAGTACATCATCAAGAATCTGGTACTGGTCAGCGCGGCAATTGTCATCGGTGCAACCGTGCGCGGCGGCTACCTGGTCGCGCAAAAGCAGCGCAATTCACAAAGTGACTAGTGCAAGCTCCATGACGAAACGGCTGCATACACATCAATTTTGTGTGATAATCCCTGTCTAAAATCTGTACAGGGAAAAAGCGACCATGATTGTTGTTGATGCTCACCAGGATATTGCCTGGAATACTTTCGCATATGGGCGAGATTATCGTCAGAGTGCCTGGATGCACCGCCGCCGGGAAGCCGGGAAAGGGTATCCGCGTGCAACCATCGGCTTGCCAGATGCACTGCTGGGGCGAGTCGCCGTGATTTTCGGGACGTTGTTCGTCCTGCCTGCGCACAAGGCCGCAAATCTAGCAATGGCTCCAGGCGAAAAAAGTTACAGCACGCCGCAAGAAGCCTATCAGCAGGCCATGGCACAGATGGATTATTATGATCGTCTGCGCGAAGAGTCCACAAAAATCCGCTTGATCGAAACGGTAAAAGACCTGGATGCGGTGCTGGCAACCTGGGACGAAGGCACAGAGATGAGCGAGCGCCAGCAGGGGTTGGTGGTACTCATGGAAAATGCCGATCCCATTCTGGAACCGAAGCAGTTTGAAGAATGGTATGGGCGTGGTGTGCGCGTTGTGGGGCCTGCCTGGGTGCGGACGCGCTACTGTGGCGGCACACGAGAACCCGGCGGATTGACTGCACTGGGGCGTGAACTGCTGGAAGTCATGGCGGGGTTCAATGCACTGCTGGATGTTTCGCACATGGCGGAAGAATCATTCTTCGAGTCATTGGAGCGCTATGAAGGCTCAATCATCGCCAGCCATACCAACCCGCGCCGCTTCCGCAACAGTGACCGTCACTTCTCCGATGAGATGATTCGTTTGCTGGCAGAACGTGACGGGGTGATGGGCATCGTGCTGTACAACCTGTTCCTCAGCAACGAATGGTCAAAAGGCGATTCTCGTCTGCCGCTGGAGATTGTCGTTCAGGCCATTGATACCATCTGCCAGCTTACAGGCAGTGCAGCCCATGTGGGCATTGGCAGCGATTTTGATGGCGGTTTCGGCGCGGAGAGCATCCCACAAGACCTGGAAACCACGACGGATTTGCTGCACATTGCGGGTTTGCTGCGAGAACGTGGTTATGAAGAGCAGGACGTTGAAGCCATCATGGGGGGCAATATGCTGCGCAAACTGCGCGAATGCCTGCCGGGGTGATGATATGCAGCCATGTTCACCCTGATGAATCTGACTAATTTCTCGCAACGAATTGTCTTATTCGGTATAATGACATCGCTGGCGAATAATAGAATATGTTGGGGGAATTGTGGAACCAACAGTCGCAGTGGTTGGGGTGGGACTGGGTGTTCTAATAATTGGTTTGCTGACAATCTTTTATTATAGGAACACAAAAAAGCAAGAAGTCGAAGATCACTACAAGAAGCAGTTCGTAGCGTTCTTCCAGGGCAAGGCAGACCGCGACAAAATTGTAGGCGAATTGTTGCGTCTCTTCGAAACAGGGCAGGTACAGATTAGTGATATTTACGTGGATGCACGGCTTAAGCGAAGCAACCCGTATAACTTGTCCGCTTCACCCTTCGTCAAATCTTTGCCGAGTCCCCATCCTGAGCAATCCATCTGGGAGATTCTGGCGCAGTCGCACGCTCCCAAAATCCTGGTGGGCGGCCCCCCAGGAAGCGGAAAAACGACCCTTCTGAAACACATCACGCTAGAAATTGATAAACGGCTTGAGATCCAGCAAACCATCCCGATTCTGCTCTATCTGCGGGATCATAACAAAAGAATTAATGCTGATCCGCAGGTCACACTCACTCAGATTCTCTCTGACTACATCCTGGAAATCAAAAGCATCCCGACAGAGTGGATCAAAGATCAGCTCAATCAAGGCCATTGCGTCCTTATGTTCGACGGTTTGGATGAAATCTATCACCCGAGCGAACGCCTGGGAGTTGTGAACTGGATCAACCGTCAGATTGAGTTATACCAGGATTGTATCTTCATCATCACCAGCCGTCCCAGTGGCTACAATGAGCGCAACCCCATCACCAAATTAGACGACACGTTCTTGCTTCTTGAGCTTTCCCAGGAGAGCAAAGAACGGTTTGTTTCGAACGTGATGGATGTGTACTTCTACAAGCGTGGGGTAAGTTGGCCTTCGACACCAGGGACAAAAGAATACGAAGATCGCGTCAACAAGCATAAAGTTGAGATGTTAGAGACAATCCACGCAGTTGATCTGGTCATGCCAGAGGTGACGGCAAACCCACTCTTGCTGTTCTTGATGGTCGCCATGCATCTGCGCGAAGAACTCGTCCCGGATAACATCAAAGAATTGCTGGAACGTATCTTCCATGTTCTGATTTCAGACCGCTCAATTTCCAAGAAACGGGAGATGCCGCTGGATGAAGCTCAGACGCTGGCAGTGCTGGCAGAACTAGGGCTGGCAATGATGGCAGAGGGTGTGGAGAGCATTCATATTGACGAAGCAAATATCATTCTGGCACGGTCGCTGGAGTGGATTGGCTGGCGCGATACAGTCCGCGCATTTCTGGATTATGTGAAAAGCAGCACCGGGATCATCATTGATGCTGTCGGAAACAAGTATTCGTTCGCACATGAATACTTTCAGCACTACATGGCTGCGCTGCGGCTCTCTGGTCGGCATACGATTGATTGGGAAAACACTTTAAAACCTGATGCGACGTACTGGCGTGGGTTGGTGAAATCCGGCATATGGTGGCGCAACACCCTCAAGCTCTACAGCCAGATCAGCGATGCCTCTCCCATTGTGCGGGCGTGCAAAGAGATTCTGGATAATGAGAAGCAACCAGACCGCGAACTGTATAGCTTTGCGATTGAATGCGCTCGCATTAGTTTTTCCATCAACCCTCAACTGGATGCAATGATTAGTGAGGCGCTGGATCGTGCGCTGGATTTTGACCCAGAGTATGAACCCTACCTGGACGGCTGGCTCAACCTGCGGATCAAGCGCATGACGAAAATTCCAGAGATTGGCGTTTTTGTGAGTGATGGCCCGGTGCAGAACATGGAGTATCAATATTATTTGAACAAGCGCCGCGAACGGCTGGGTACATCGACCCTGCATCCCTATCACTGGAATGACTATAAATTCGCCAGCGCTCATGCCGATACGCCCATCTCCGGGGTAAATGAACGGCAAGCACTGGATTATTGTGACTGGCTAACCCATAAGCGCAATGACGGGTGGCAATATCGCCTACCGACCAGAGCCGAGATGGATATGATCTGGCAGCAAGAAAAGAATATGTACGCGCTGCGCGGGCGTGTTTTCTGGTGTATGGAGGATACACAAAATGGACACTGTATTCTCTACAATCCGCACACATCCTTAGAGTTCAAGCGACTAGAATTCCCGGTTGCTACGAGCGCAATCGCTGCTGATAAGCTCACGCTGGGTCGTCATCTGCACCTGCCCTATAGCAATGCCAAAACAATTGGCGAGGTGATGAACAAACGGCTTGGAATCGCCAATGAATTGGATCGGCGAACCGTAGAAGGCATCACCATGCAAATGAAGAGCAAAACGGCTCAATCTTCAGATACAAGGTCGGTCGGTTCAGCGACTTTCCCAGGCTTCCCTTACACCAATCCCGCACACATTCGGGAGCAGTACGAAGATGTAATTCAATCGGAACTTGGGCGGCTGCAAGGGTGGTCGGTGATTTTTGAACAGAAGATCACGGATAAACGCCTGACTCGTGGGCAGCAAGTCTTTGCGCAACTACTGGATTCGATCATCACCAATATCCGGGACATGCTGCGAGAAGCCAGCAAGAATCGCCACCTGGAGTCGGTGCAGTTCAAGAATCTGCGCGAAACCTTCTATGATTTCGTTGGTGAAACCACCATCGAAACACTGTTCCTGCAAGATCCTCGTTTCCTCAACGAGCTTACCGAACAGGTGACGATTCTCAACAAGAACCTGAATACCGAGTTGAAACAGAATGGCTCCTCCCTTCTGGTCAAATTGTCGATTTCCATGTACGCGCTGAAGGTCGCCATGTACATCATCGAGCGCAACCGCAGCGCAAATGAGCCGCTAGAGATTACGATGCAGACGGTTTATGAATATCTTCGCTTATCCTTGTTGATTTCCAGCAAGATGCACGAGAGCCGCCGCTTCAGAGCAGCATTCGCCTCTGTCAATTTACCCGTTAACCTGTACGAGAAGATGATCTATCTCTATCTGGTGCTGGTGGAATTGGATCAGCGGATTGTCGGCAGCATTCCGACCATTGATACCTTCTTTGTTGTGCGTCATCCATTGGAGATGTAGAAGCATCGCAGCAAAACCAATTAAATCATGAAACGCCAACAGACCGACCTGCCCATGAAAAAGCCGAACGCATTACCCAGAATAACCAGCGCAAAGGCAAGATGAGTGTCGCAATCAGAACAGGAGGAACGACAGATATACAGGCCATGCCCTCCCTCTGTAGACTCTGAGAGAAACGACAACGTTGCAACAAGGATACATCCCATCATGAAGCCACTGGCGTGGTTTCATCAGACCACGTCTCACGCAAAATAACCGGACTTTTATTCAGGAAGGTTCATAATGGATACTTCGTTAAATAAGACGCTTCTTGGCGTGCTGGCTGGACTCGGCACTGCACTTGTCGCCGCACTCGTTCTCGGCAGACGCGCTTTATCCAAGCGCTATTCCTGGCTTGTAACGCAGCTTTTCACGAATATGCAACCCGTCACAGGCACATTCACCTACGAACAGCTCGCGGATTTGCCTGCCCCCGTGCAGCGATACTTTCGCTTTGCCCTGCCAGATGGTTATCCGCTGATCACCTCAGCACGGCTGCGGCATGGCGGTCAAATCAAGGTTGGGGAGAACTGGCAGGACATCCAGGGCGAGGAATATTTCACCATCAATCCACCGGGATATGTCTGGCGCGGACGCATGTCTATCGCTACCGGGGTCGATTATTATGTGCAAGGCGAAGGCGGGCTATTCGTCGGCATCCTGGGTGCGATTCCCGTAGTGGATGCTACGGGCGAAAATTACAACCAGGGTGAGTTGATGCGTCTCGTCACAGAATTAACCGTCTTCCCCACAGCGCTGTTACCCTCAGATGCGTTGCGCTGGCTCCCGGTGGATGAAACCCATGCACGGCTGCTGTTCAAAGATCACAAGGTGGAAATTGACGTGCTGGTGGAATTTGCGGACGATGGCAGAATAATCTCCTTTGAAGGAGAACGCTACCGTGATACTGCAACAGAAGCCTGGGGCGGCTACTGTGCTGAATACCACGAGATGAACGGCGTTCAGGCTCCGACGTATTTTGAAGCCGCCTGGAAACCAGAAGGCCGCGACGAACCCTATGTTCGCTTCAAGATCACAGAAATTGAATACAACAAGCCGCAGCGCTATTCATAGCTTCTGGGTGGGTGTACAGGGCAGTCGCTTCAAGATAATTCTCACCACGAAGACGCAAAGAACACGAAGCCACTGACGTGGTTTCATCAGACCACGACCCGTGCAATATAACCGGACTTTTATTCAGGAAGGTGCATAATGGATACCTGGCTGGACAAAAAAACCGCATTGAGGGTGTTTTAGGCACACTCATTCTCGTAGGGGCGTATCCATGACGCGCCCGTGGGTTCGATCATGTCGAACCCCTACGATAGGTTGGGTTATGCAATTGAATTTTCAAACGTCAATGTGCTGCCTGCCTATGGTTGTTTCGCCTCGCCTACCCCTCCACAATCTTCCCATCCTCCAGATGCCAGATGCGGCTGGCGACTTTTTCCACAAAGCGGCGATCATGCGACACGGCGAGGATTGTCCCCTGAAATTCCAGCAGGGATTCTTCCAGGGCTTCCAGGCTCAGGGGATCAAGGTGATTGGTTGGTTCATCCAGCAGCAGCAAATTGGCCTTCGCCGCGATGATCCGCGCCAGCCCCAATTTGCGGCGCTGCCCTACGCTGAGGGCATCCACGCGCTTATGCAGCAAGGCCGCATCGCTGAATAAGCCACTGCGATGTAACTCCGCCTGCACTTCATTGGCTGTGCCGGATGCCACCCGCTGGTAGGATTCCAGCACTGTTAGCGCCGTATCCAGCGTCTCCCCATCCTGATCCAGATAGCCGGGAATGACGCTGTTTGTCATCGCAACACTGCCGCTGTCCGGCCTTTCCAGACCCATGATGATGCGCAGCAGCGTTGTTTTCCCGGTGCCATTCGGTGCAACCAGTACCACGCGCTCCCTGTTGTAGAGCGTGGCGCTGATGTCATCCAGCACGCGCACGCCATCAAACGATTTGCTGATGTTCATCAGCCGCAGCGGTTCGGCACTGGGCAAGGGCTGCGGATCAAAGCGAAATTCCACGCGCCATTCATGCCGAGGATTCGCCATCTTCTCCTGTTCGATGTCTTCTAAGCGCTGTTTCGCATCGCGGATTTCCTTGCTTTGCAGCGATTCGCCGCGCTCTCGTTTGAAGTGCTTCAGGAATTTATCCCCATCGTTGGAGAAGCGTCCATTGGTTTTGCGGTTGTGCTGCTGCAAGCGGATCAACTGCTGCAAGGTTTTGCGTTCCCCTTGCTGCAAATTATACGCATCAACCTGTTTGTGATACTCGCGCTCGCGTTCTGCGATGTAGTCATCATATGTGCCGTAGTAGGTTTGCAGTGTGCGCTGCTTGGGATGCAATTCGACGATGACATTCGCCACACGGTTGATGAACACACGATCATGCGTAATCAACAACAGCGCCTTGTTATAGCCGGAAAGGTAATTTTCCAGCCATTCAATCCCGGCAAAATCCAGATGATTGGTTGGTTCATCCAGCAGCAGCAAATCCGGCGCACGCAGCAGCAGGGCTGTCAGCGAAACGCGGGTACGTTCCCCGCCGCTGAGAGTCTGCAAAGGCCGTGCAGGATCAATGTAGCCGATTCCCAACCCGCTGAAGATGCGCTCAATCTGGGTATCCAGGTCATAGCCGCCGCGCTTGTCGAATTGTTCCTGCACTGCGCCGTAGATTCGCAATACCTGTGCCATTTCTGCGGCTGGCAGGTCTTGCGCCATCTGCGCTTCAAGCTGCCGCATTTCATCCCGCAGCGATGCAATCTCACCGGTTGCTTCTTCCAGATAATGCTGCACGCTGATGTGTGCTTCGGCCTGGACTTCCTGCGGCAGATAGCCAATCGTCGCACCAGGAGCCAACCGCAGCAAGCCGCCATCCGCCGCTTCTTGCCCGGTGATGATCCGCGCCAGGGTGGTTTTGCCTGTGCCATTTTCGCCCACCAGTGCCGCCCGTTCCCCTTGATTCAGGACAAGGTTTGCGCCATTGAGGACGGTATTCATGCCATAGGTTTTGACGATGTTCTCTAGATGTAGGATTTCTTGGGTCATCTTCGCGCCCTCCATTTTTCCAACAGAATGTTCTGTCCTGGTGTGGTGGATGTGCCGTTGCACATCCCTACAAAAATTGGTTCTGTAGTGACACCCAACGGGGTGTCCGGTGTTGTCAGCGGGTTCGACATGATCGAACCCCTACGGATAGGCTGGACGAGCTATTACCTGTCTCGATGAATGTCCGTAGGTGTATGTCCACGACGCGCTCGCTTTTGAATACAGGTATCCGGGGATGTGACGCGGTACAGAATCAAAAAGCGCCACAACGGTTTTTCGTTGCAGCGCAAAGGCTTTCTTCTTCACAACCAGAAGATGCACAGACAGGGCGAAACCTCGCCCGGAATCAAAGCGCCACAACAAAAAATTGCTCGTGATGGAGTCAATTTATTGGGCGCGTTGACGCATCCTCTGTCCTTACACTCGATTTCGCAATTTCACAGGTTGCCATGAAGACCGTTCATGACCCGCTGTGACGCTCCCTATTCAAGCAGATACCGCCCGGATGGTCAAGAACTTTCTCCAAATGCCAGGGCAATTGCATCAAAACGATTTGAACCCCGAAGACACAAAGGACACGAAGAAATCCGTAGGGGCGATCCGCTGGATCGCCCGAAATACCTGTGCGAAAACAGATCCTATTTCACGGTTTTCTTTGATTCTTTGCGCCTCTGCGCCTTTGCGTTGAGGTGGTTTTGCTTCTATGGAATTTGGTGCGATCACCCTGTCCAAATGGTCGAAAGCGAGCGAAATACCGTAAGCTCTTAATTTTTGGCGGCTGCGTCACAATGCAAGTCCCTATTGGCATACCGTTATAAATAGTGTTATAGTGTGGTTGCGGTGCAGCTAAAGTTGCCGTGCCGTGAATGTAATTTACGGATATGCGCTAGTCCCCGGCGAGAAGACGGTACGTTTGCGTGACAATAAATCCTCACAATTCGTGGAATATCTCCGCAACACACCAACCTACTCATGACCTGTACAGTACAGTGTCTGGCTGTTGCAGACCCCTGTGCTTGTGCAACGGCGGCGGCAGATCCAAAGACCATAATAGGAGCAGGAAACAATGGCAGATCGCAAACAGGGTACGGTGAAGTGGTTCAATGCCGAAAAAGGGTATGGCTTCATTGCCCAGGAAGACGGTAACGACCTCTTCGTCCACTATTCCGAAATTCAGGGGAATGGCTACAAGACGCTGGAAGAAGGCGCTCAGGTAGAATTTGAAGTCACGCAAGGTCGGAAGGGTTTGCAGGCCAGTGCGGTCACCGTCGTGAACTAAGCATTCTCGCTTGTTCTTCGCAAATTTCCGCCCCTCTCAGCAGGGGCGGTTTTGATTCACCCACCTTGATTGTGCCTAATCAGATAACAGGATGCAAACCATCTCTGCTGTGGCGCTCTGCTACAGGTAGCAGTTCCCAGTGAAAAAGCCGGAATTGGCAGGCGTATTTGTAACATAGGCGCAACTTTTCTTGCTCACTTCAAACAAGATTATACCGCAGTGCAATCACAGGCAGCGGCGGAACCTGTTATACTGAAATCGTCCGTAATGGAGATATTGCGGCGAATACTGCCTCTCCACGGGCAGGCTAATCGCAAATCCCGTGATGTGAATGGAATGCCTTCGCAAGCTCCACACCTCTCCGGCATGTGAGCGAGAGAGACAATGAATAAATCCGAAATCAAAGAAGCTCGCGTTACTTTACGGCGTGTGCAAGCACATCTCCATCAATCACACCTGAACCTGGGTGCGGAAGAACAATCCGTCGGCTTTGTGGATGTGGTGCATCATGTGCAGAATACCCTGCCCACCTTGAATTACGTCACGCCACGGCGCAATACCGCCTGGGTATCTGGCAAACATGTGGCAGATGGCATCGCCGTGCTGCGCGATATGGGACGCAGAGCGCGGGTTCGTTTTGTGGATGGCTTATATCCGCCGATTTTTGCGCGTGAATTGCGCAGCCTGGAGCTACAGCCAGAAACAGAATATCCCATCATCATCTATCCCATTGATGAAACGAAGCGCCCCAGCCCGACCCTTCCGGCAGATGTGACGATTTCCGCTGCCAATGACCAGCAGAGCATGAGCTTGTGGTGGTATCTCTGGAACAATGCCTATTACGATGTGATGACCAGCGGCATTGATCCCTTTTTGGTGGGGCGAGAACTGCGTGAAGTGCAATTCCACCAGCAGTTGAACCTGGTGCTGTACAGAGATCGCTTCCCGATTGGTGCGGCGCTGATGACCATACACGAAAACAGCGCCCATCTGGTGGCGCAGGCGCTCATGAAAGAACATCGCAACCCAGCCCTGGAAACGCTGCTGACGACAACAGCCATTCGCAGCGCCGAAGAAGTTGGGTGTGATCTGGTCTTCATGGTGGGGATGACGGAAGAAATCCGTGAGCAGCATCGCGGGCGGGGATTTATCGACTCCGGCAGCATCGTGGTCTATGCGGAAAAATCCAAGAAACCACCTGAAGAAGAAACGGAAGCAACGGAAGACCCACAGAACGTGCAATCCGTGCTGGTGGTCTAGCGATCCACCACAATACGCCATGCTGGGGGATGGTTTTTCAGCCGCCATCTCCACCCCACCGGGTAACCGATCATCTTCGCCACATCTCCCACCACGCGAATCAGCGGGATCAGCAGCCAGGCTTGCAGCCAATCCAGCCAGGAAACTCGTTCGAGCCGTGCCATCACAACGGGTAGGCGGCGGTAGGGCTGGCGCAGGTAGATCGCGCCACCGACCAGGAATAACAACCACAACGCCGGATGAATGAAAAGCCCCGCCAGCAGCAAAAGTGGAGCCGCAACCAGATAGGTGAGATAGCGAATCGCGTGGCGCTTGCGCCATAAATCCGCTTTGCCATCCCCGCGTGCGTACAGATAATACTGCTTGAAATACGAAGACAGGGTGCGGCGCGGACGAAACCAGACGGCGGCATCCGGCACAAAGGCGAAGGGCGGCTGCGTCGCTTGCAGGCGCAAATCAAAGATCAAATCTTCGCAGTAATCCAGCCATTCCGGGTAACCCTGGATTTCCTCTGCTGCGGATTTGCGCACGGCGACACTGCGGCTGCTGGGCAAAAATGTAGCCGGATCAATTTCGTCTTCCAGCGGAAGCACCGTTGCCCCCATTGCCACCTCGAAGGCATTCTGCGGATCAGCGGCGAAAAAGCCACAGGATACACGCAGCACAGAATCATCTAGCAGCGGCTGCGCGATCTTCTCCAGCCAATCCTGCGGCAGCCGCACCCCCGCGTCAGTGATTGCCAGAATTTCGCCCTGTGCTTCATGGATCGCTTTATTGCGTCCCTGGCTGATGTTGCAACCGGGTTCAATGAAGAGGCGCAGCGGCAAACGATCTTCATAGCTGCGGATGACTTCGGCAGTTTGGTCTCTGCTGCCGCCATCCACCAGAATCACTTCGTCCGGCTGGCGCGTCTGTGCCAGGATGCCTTCCAGCAGATGATGAATATTATCGCCCTCGTTGAGGACGGTGGCAATCAGGGAGAGGGTCGTAGCCATAGAATGGACAATACTCCGATACGATAGACAAAACCAGGGTGATCGCGTCAAAACGACTCTCGCCACGAAGACATGAAGAGGACGAAGAAAATCGTAGGGACACGATCTTGGTCATTGAAGAAATAACGCCCCAACGGGTTTGGCCTCGGCTGGTTGTAGACACCCCGTTGGGTGTCCCTACAGATACGATTTTTGTAGGGACGTGCAACGGCACGTCCGCCACACCCAAATGTGTGAGTTGGGTAATTAAATGTTCAAACGTCAATATCGTGCCCGAAATAACCGAAAAGTAATCGTGTTTTCGCTTGCTCAGGCGCATTTGCGATCTGTTGAGTTCGTCGTTTTGTTTCTACCAATCCAAAGAAAATTTGATGCGATTGCCCGGTAGACAAAACAGAATACATCGCATTGCCCATAGGAAAAGGTGTAACCTTCACAAATAGGTGTCGCGGTAGCGCTGGCGCAGCACATCAATCGGCTGCCGACTGCCGTCATTTTCCTCGTAGCACCATTCGTACCAACCATTGGCAGCGCGGATATTCTTTAGCTCGCGGGCGAGGCTGTGAATTGTGCCTGTGCTGCTGCCGTTCACACACAGCTTACCATCCGCTAGAATTTCCGCTTGATAGTCGGACTTCTGCAAATAAAGCATCTGCCCCACCTGTAGATAACCCGCTTCAACAAGGTGCGTAAATGGCACACGCGGCGGCTTCTTACGGGAGAATTCGACAAATAGTGGGTCATCTTTCGGAAGTGGTACGCTTGCCGCGATGCGCTCCCGCGAGGGTTGAACATAACGTTCGTCATGTTCAATGCCAATCCAGCGCATGTGCAGTTCCTTTGCAATGGCAGCGGTGGTTCCTGTGCCAGAAAATGGATCAAGCACCAGATTGCCGGGTTTGCCGCTGGCGAGCAGGATACGCCGCAGCAATTCTTCTGGCTTCTGTGTGGAATGCAGCTTATTGCCATTGTGGTCGGTCAGGCGTTCGGCTCCGCTGCAGATGGGGATTTCCCATACCGACCCTAACTGCTTGCCATCGTTAAATTGCTTCAGCAAATGGTAGTTGATGTTGTATTTGCTCATCTCAGACTTTTTTGCCCAGATGATGAATTCCACATCGTTCTTCAGGCGCGTCCCGTGGAAATTGGGCATGGCGTTAGGACGCTTCCAACTGACCATATTCAGCACCCAGAAACCCAAATCTTGCAGGATACGCCCTACGCGGAAGATATTGTGATATGTGCCAGAAATCCAGATGCTTGATTTTTCTTTCATCACGCGGCGGGTCTCACCCAACCATTGGCGGGTGAAGGCATCGTATTCTTCCAGGCTGGCGAATTGATCCCAATCATCCGTCACAGCATCGACTTTTGTCTGGTTGGGTCGCCACAGATCCCCGCGCAGCGTCAGGTTATATGGTGGATCAGCAAAGACAATATCCACGCTCTTTTCGGGAAGTTGACGCAGGATTTCGCGGGAATCGCCCTGGATGATCTGGTTCACAAATTCGAGCATGGAACAAAAACACTTTCAAAAATCGTGTCTGGGAGTATAAACAACGTCAGTTTTGGATAAACATTTGAAACGTATATGATGATTTTTCGGTAAGTAACGGGGGAGACTCAGACCCTCCCCATATGCATCAAAATGTCTCATTGTAGGGGCGCGGTCTCAGACCCCGCCCGCCGAAAGACCCTAAACAAAACGCACGTATAAACACATGTTCCAGAATCGTACCATAGAATACCGTGGCGGGGGAATCACAAATAGCTGCGCAGCACGCGATCCGTCTCGCCGACCATGCGGGCGAAGTCGAAGCGTTCCATGCCGATGCGGTTATTTTGTGTGAGGGCTTCGCGCTTGCCGGGCTGGAAGGCGGATTCGATTGTCTCTGTGAGGGCATCTACATCCACATAGGGGACGAGCAAGCCATTCACGTTATGCTGCACAACTTCGGGATTGCCGCCTTTGTCGCTGGCGATCACTGGAGTCCCGACGCGCAGCGCTTCCAACAGCGAATGGGGCAGCCCTTCATAGCCGCTGTAGAGCGCGAAATAATCCGCCGCCTGCATCATGATGGCGAGTTGATCTCTGGGAACCTGCCCAAGAAAATGCACCCGCCAGCCTGCTTTCTCCGCATGGATTTGCAAGCGATGCAGTTCGGGGCCTTCACCCGCGACCATCAAGCGCACATAAGGAATATCTTGCAAGGCCGTAATCAGATGATCCACGCCTTTCCAGGGATGCAGCCGCGCCGCCGTCAAAATCGTGGGGGTATCATCCCAGCCCAGAAACTCCCGCGCTGCCTGCTGCGATCCTGGTAGATTTTCCGACGCTGGTGGGATCGCGTTGTAGATCACATGGATGTTTTCTTCCGGCACGCCCCAGCCCCGCACCATACGCTTGAGGTATTCACTTGGTACGATCACGCCATCAAATTCGCGCACCTGCCGCGAGCGAGACTCACGCTGCTGATTCGCCAGCCAGCCGAAGTTCCCGTGTTGGTACTCATCAATATCGGTTGTCACCGGAATCCACCTGCGCCGGATGCAGCGTTCCCAGGCTTGATCGCCCACAATTTTGATGAGGCGTGGTGTATCGCCCCAGGGGACAGGCAAATCAATCGTATGGGCATAGATCAAGTCAGCGCTGGTGACAAGTCTCTTCGCCTGCTGCCGATACTGCCACAGGCGCAGCGGCAACTTGCGGCGCGGGACTCGCGTCACCGGGTAGGGATCATCCGTCGTGGCGGCATCGCCATAGGTCAGCACTGTGGGTGACCAGCCTTCTTGCTGCAATGCGGGCAGGATTTCGCGCAAATAAGTCGCGGGGCCTCCCGGCTCCGGGTGGAAAATTCCAGTGGCGATGAAGAGCTTTTGAGGCATAGGATTCCTTTTTCAAAACGCACCACAGAGTCACAGCGGACACCAGTATACTCAGGCTGCATGATTATGGCGCTGGTCGTAGTGACAAAAACGGACATTGGATTTGCTTGTATATCTTCCGTGGTTCAGGATTGCCCTGGAAAAACAACCAGGGCGTTCGCTTCAAAACGATTGTTCACCACAAAGACACGAAGGACACGAAGAAAACCGTAGGGGCACGACATGTCGTGCCCGAAATTGTACACTTTTCTACCTTTGGGGCAGAAACGGTTTACCGACATCGTGCCGCAAAAGAATGGGTGTAGAGGTTCGATCATGTCGAACCCACGGGCGCGTCATGGACACGCCCCTACGAGAAACAACATTTCAACGGCACGATGTCTATGGCACGTTTCACGGTCGATGTCACTAAAATGTACAGAAATAACCGAAAGCAGAAATTGTGTTTTCGCTTGGTTTGGCGTATTTGTCATTTGTTGAGTTCGTCGTTTTGATCGCTTTCTTGTCCTGCAAATCCAAACTACATTTGAAGCGGTTGCCCTGGAAAAACAACCTTCAAACTTGACCACGTACCCTGATTGCGCTAGTCTCATTGGCGCAAACCCCGCACCAATTAAGGAGAAAAACGGGTGGCGCTAGAGCAGCAAACCCAATCGCATTCCACCCTGTTTGAGGCCAGCCTGCGCCTTTACCGCCGGACGATCAAACGGTTTCGTCCTGCGCATACGGCGGTGCATTGGCTTCTGAGCCATACCTTCATCCCGGCGCTGGAACGGATGCGCAACTTCCACACCATGCCGGATGATCCCTTCTGGTTCCGGCTGGAACTGCTCACGAATCGCCACGAACCCGAAACCACCGCCCAACTCCGCCGTTTGATTCAACCCGGTATGACGGTGCTGGATATTGGGGCGCATGTAGGCTATTACTCACGCATGGCTTCGGAACTGGTTGGGGACGGTGGGCGCGTGATCGCCTTTGAGCCACACCCGCGCAATCATGCTACGCTCGTCCGTAACATCGGCAAGCGCCGCAATGTGACCGCGCTGCAAGTGGCACTGGCGGAAAGCGAAGGCACAGCGGAACTGCACGATTACCTGATGATGAGCGCCAGCGGATCATTACATTATGATGAGGCGATCCGCGATGTGCAGCTTTCCCATGTGAGCGATGATGACATCGCACCGCGCATTGGGAAAGATTTCCAGCCACAGATTTACACCGTTCGCACAGCGCCCGTTGATGAACTCCTAGCCGAAGTGGGTGTGCAGCAGGTGGATGTGGTCAAGATGGATATTGAAGGCGCAGAGATGGGCGCACTACGCGGTATGAAGCAGACCATTGCCAACTCCCCCAATCTGGCGCTGGTGATGGAATATAACCCGCTTGGCCTCAAAGCCTTCGACAATGACCCCGAACAATCCCTGCATGAAGTGCTGGCGCTCGGCTTCCAGAAGATCGCCATCATCCAGCCGGATGGCAGCCTGACGGACATCACCGAAAATGCCGATGCTATCCACAGCCTGACGGAACGCCTTGTGCAGCATATGGGCGTGGTCAACCTGCTGCTGACGCGCTGAGGGTTCTTCGCAAAACTTACTTCTCGCGGATATGGCAGTGTGCTGTGTATCTTTGTGGTGATCGCTTCACCCTAGGGGCTTTCAGTGTGTGCCTCTAACCAGACTGCGATTTCTTCCACATCCACATCCCCCTTAGCAATGCGCAGCACAAACTGTTGCGCTTCAGCCTGTTCCCAGGTGATCTGCAAACCATTGGCTTCTAAAAAGAGTTGGGTGGCGCGGGTTGCCGTGCGTTTGTTGCCATCCACAAAGGGATGCCGATAGGCGAGGGAATGCATAATAGCGGCGGCTTTTTGCAGGAGGGATGGGAACTGCTCTTCGCCGAAGAGAATCAAATAGGGGCGGCGGACTGTCGCACGCAGCACCTGCTCATCCCGCACAAACGGCACGTAGCCGGTCACTTCTTCATTGATGTTGTAGAGATCATTTGCGGAAAGAATGCGCAGCGGTTTCTTATCGTTCTGCGAGTTCATCCAGCAACCACTTCTGCTCGGCAATCAGGTGTTCAATCAAGGCGGTATCTGCATCAAGTTCTGGCTCTAGCCTGGGCGTATAGGCTTCTTCGCTCTGCAACCAATTGGCGAACGTCTCCATCGGTTGGCGGCCTTCCGCAACAGCGACGATCTGTTCCAGCGCCTCCGCTTGTTCCCAGCGGATTCGCCGCCCGTTGATCGCCAGCAGGAACAGGGCAGCAACCGTTGCTGTGCGTTTGTTGCCATCTTTATAGGGATGGTTGCGGGCGATGGAATGCAGCAAAGCCGCCGCTTTTTCATGCAGCGTGGGGTAGGCATCCTGCCCGAAGGCGCTCGATTGCGGGCGTTGTTCGGCTGCCATCAGCAAATCAATATCGCGCACCTTGACCTTCCCGGTCATGATCGCGGGATCATTGAGCAATTTGCCGTTGATGAAAATCAATTCACTGTAGGTTGGGTAACGGATCGTGTCGGTCACGGGTTTCGTCTGGGTCTCTATGATGCGTACCGTGTAGAAGATAGTGCCACATGCCCCACAATGCAAGTTGTTTTCCTGGAGCCGTCCTGTTGAACATTGGCATTGAGCTAGTCTTTCACAGGCGCAATCCGTTTCGTCGGGAGTACCTGATGCTAACCATCAAGGCTCATGTGTAAAAAGTGTGATTTGTAGGGGCGCAGCGTTGGTCATTGGGAATAATGTCCCAACCGAGTTCTGGATTTTTTGCCTGATATTTCCCCTCCCCAAATAGCGTTGTCCGCCTTGTACAGTTTCTATCCCAAAGATAGAAAACTGTACAGCTAACGCTCATCGAAGTCCTTCGAGCCTTCGTGGTGAAAAATCATTTGCTGCGATTGCCCTGTTCTGTGATGGGAATCGCTTTGTCATGTAGCCCTAAACACGGCATGATACACTGATGACCTACCGACACCAAACCACATACTGGAACGAGGAGCCAGATTGCACCCATGAACTACCCATCACAACTGCCGGAAACACCACCCAAACGCAAGAACCGTTCGCCGCTGCGCGTGATCGTCAACGCCTGGGGCTGCATGCTGGCGCTCGTTATGCTGGCGCTTGGGGCTGCATTGGGCTTGACCGGGGCAATCTTCTTCGCGCCGCAAATTCTTGGCTTTGATGCCACGGCGACAGCATTGGCGGACGAAGCGATTTTTCTCTCGTCCACCCAGGCGGATCTGGATTTCCGCGCCGAACAAGCGGAGGATGAAGCCACCCGGTTCGCACGCGATAGCGAAGCCACCCGCGCCGCATTGGGCAGTCAGGAAGAATTGATCGGGCAGACAGCCACACAGTCGCGCACGTACTTACTCGCCACCCAAACCGCTATCGCTGCGGATAATATCCGCCAGCAAACCCAGATCGCCATTGATTACCAGGCGACACAGGTGCAATTACAGGAAAACGCCACCGCTGCCGAAATTGATTTTCGCAACACGCAGGCCGCATTAGGCGTTCAATCCAGCGCAGCCGAACCCACCGAAGACAGCGCAGCTATAGAAGCACAGGCTCTCTCCGTGGAAACCATTGAAGAAGCAACGCCGCTGCCGACGCTCACCCCCATGCCAACTGGAGTCTTGATGCCTGCCAGCGATACCCCCACACCTACCCCTGTTCCGCTGGAGGTGGAGACGGATTTCAGCAGTGGATGGGAAAACGGCCTCTGGCTTGCCTCGGCTGCTGCGGACTGGCAGCGAGACGGAGAAGGGGTGCAGGCCTTACAGAATGGCGCGTGGCTGCGCAGTGATGCCGAATTGGAGCTGCCGTATACTGCTGAATTTGCCTTCGCACCCGCTGTGGTGCTGGAAGGTACATATGATCTGCTATTGAGCGTGGATGGTGGCGAAGGTCTGGTGCTGCGCCTGACGACAGAAGCCCTATCACTGGCACAGGTCAGCCTCTATCGCTTTGATTCAGAACTGCTGCAAGACGGTGCATTGCTCGCCGACGATATGCTTCTGCTGGAAACCGCCGCTGTTTCGCAATCCCTGACGGAGCAGACTACTGTCCGCGTCACGATTGCCGAAGATGAGTTCGTCGCACAATTAAATGGTACGGAAATCCTTGCCGCAGATTTGGTACGCACGCCCTATGTCGGCTCGGTGGGGATTGCTCTGCCAATGGAAGCTGTGCTGATTCGCGCTTCACTGCGAGAAGAATGATACACATGGCCTGGGGGAACCAATGTACCCACACCAGGGACAACCCCCAAGCCTTGCCTAAAAATTTACCAAAAACTGTTCTATTCAGTAATCTCAACGCTTAATCTACGTTTCTATCATACACTGAGAGAGGATGATGTTCGGATAGATACCCAGGGGTGAGAGTCCAATGGCACTAGTCAACAATAAACGAGACGGAGTACGCCAACTGCGCAAGGTTCCGCGAAAAAGTGAACCACAAGCCAAACAAGCCTCCTTAGAAGATGAGTTCGATGAGTTGATTGGCAAGCCATTGCCCGAAACTCCGGCAGCACCACCACCCGACCCAAGCAAGAATTTTGTCGTTGGGCAGGGTGTGAACAAGGTGACTGTCGTCGATGTGCTGGAAGATGGCTCCTGGGTGCTGGATACCGGCTATGTGGCTCCGCCCAAGCAGCGCACACCGGAGAAACTGGCACAGCTTCGCAAATCCTTGCGTACAAAACTGCTGGCGCGGATCGACGAGGCGGATGATTGGCAGCGTGACGACGAAGAAAAATGCCGCATCATTGATGAACGCCTGCAAGTTGCCCTGCGCAAAATGCAGATCAATATGCCGCAGGAACAATACCGCAGCCTGCTGTTCGGTTTGCTGGATGACCTGCTCGGCTTTGGGGCGATTCAACCACTGGTGGAAAACAAAGATTATTCGGAAATCATGGTCAATGGCCCGGAGATCATCTTCGCGGAGTACAAGGGCAAACTCGCTGAAACCCATGTCGTCTTCGATGATGAAGACCACATCCGCTGGACAGCACAGCGCATTGTGCGCCCCTTGCAGCGCACGCTGGATCGCAGCAACCCGATGGTCGATGCCCGCCTGCCCGATGGCTCCCGCGTGCATATTGTCAGCGAACCGTCGGCCTTACAGGGAACTACCATCACCATCCGTAAATTCCCGGAAAAGCGCCTGACCGTCGAAGACCTCATCAAATTCGGTTCTTTCACAGAAGAGGTCGGCGCGTTCTTCGAGGCATGTGTTGTTTCACGGCTGAATATCGTTGTAGCTGGCGGTACGGGTTCCGGTAAAACGACACTGCTCAATGTGCTGAGTTCCTTCATCCCGGAAGATGAACGCATTGTCACAGTAGAAGATTCGGCGGAATTGCAGCTTGCGCAGCGCCATGTGGTTCGCCTGGAAACTGCGCCGCCGATGCCGGGTGAAGACCACAAAGGCCGCCTGGAAATCCGCGATCTGGTGAAGGGTTCGCTGCGTATGCGCCCGGATCGCCTGGTTGTGGGGGAGTGCCGTGCCGGGGAAGCGCTGGATATGTTGCAGGCGATGAATACCGGGCATGATGGTTCACTCACAACCGTTCATGCCAATTCCGCACGCGATGCGGTGGCACGCCTGGAAACGCTGTGCATGATGGCGGGTATGGATTTGCCGATTGAGGTGATCCGCGCACAGCTTGCATCCGCCGTAGACCTCTTTGTGCAGGCCGCCCGCCTCAAAGACGGTAGTCGTAAAGTGGTGCAGGTTTCAGAGATGATCGGGATTGAAGGGCCGAACGTCACCCTACAAGACCTCTTTGTATACAAAACGCCAGATCATCGCGGCGCTGGTTATTCACACGAAGGCGGTGGAGAATTGCAGGCGACGGGATTCCCGCCCATGTTCCTCAGCCGATTGAAGCAGTTCGGCTTCCACCTCTCACCGAGCATCTTCGGCGCAGGCCGCAACCAATTCGGTGACGGAAAATAAGGCCGCAATGCAGATGTCCCTGCGGTGGCAACTTGACAGCTATTCAGCCAATTTGCCACCGTACACCCCCATTCTTTCGCGCAATCATCAGTATTCTATGCCCCACCTGTGGTCCAAGGCTTCGGCGCTAGCGGCATATCTTGCGCTGTTTGAGAGGACGCTGGCTGACGTTTCTTAGAATTAGAAAATTCCATTGTAGGGGCATGATATATCATGCCCCTACTTGTTGCGATAGTACACAATCCGCGTCATAATCTCGGCTGTTACGAACCAAGAAGAGAAAGACCTCATGGCACGAATATTTATTTCGTACAGTCGTTCAGATCGCTCGTTTGTTGAACAGTTCGTGGCGCATGTTAGTGCCATCTATAAGGACAATCGCTTCTGGTACGACAACGATATTCCTGGTGGCGCTGACTGGTGGAAGACGATTATAGACGAAATACGTCGGTGTAATCTTTTCATCTACATGGTATCCGATGCATCACTTGCCTCGTCCTACTGCCAGGATGAACTCCGTGAAGCTGTACGTCTAAAAAAATCAATTTTGCCAGTGATTATACAGCCCTTGAGTTCACAATATCCAGGAAACACGACAGATGAACTAGT
>CAYVVZ010000046.1:0-31800 GCA_964455365.1 uncultured Anaerolineaceae bacterium
GGGTTGCCGCAAGCGTGGCTCAGAAGCCCCCGCCTTTAGGCGTGGGGAGCGTCACCGGGACGGGTTCACCCAACTCTACCGACCAATCTGCGCCATAGGGAATCACTCGCACATCAATATCAGCGCTGGTCAGGGCTTCGGCAATCGGTTGAGCAAGGGGAGTCGAGTCGATAGGATAGGTAGGGGTATCGGGTAGGGCGACAAAGACTCGGTAGCCGCGCTGCTTGAGGGCGAAGATTGCTTCGAGCGCAGCAGCGTCAGGCCAGCAGAGCGCCACCGCCACGAACTGCTGCATGGGTTGGTAATGCAGTACATCCGCAAGAGATGCAGAAGAGCGCGGCTGCACCCGTGCCAGGTACTGCATCAGCACATCCCAGACCAACGCTCCCTGTGGCAAGGCCATGTCTGCATCATCTGCCGCCAGATACAATGGATAATTCTGCCGCAGCGCATAATCCGCCATGCTCACCGCACACTTCACCGCCATCTCAAATGGGGTGTGCTTCGTGGTTGGAATGGGATCAAGTGGCTGATAACGATCCAGCACCAGCGTGACACCGGGCTGCGATTCTTCTGCAAACTCTTTGCTGACGAGTTGCCCACGCCGCGCCATACTGCGCCAATGAATATGCCGGGGCGAATCACCGGGGCGATAGGGTCGCACGCCGATCACTTCACTGCCCAATCCAGCGCGGGGAATGGTTAACTCCGCAGCAGGTTGCTTATCCAACAGGGCGAAGTGTTCCAGCTTGCGCACTTCCGGGTAAATCAGCGTCGGCGTTTCCAGCGAAATTTCACGCTCACGCCGGAAGAATCCGAAGGGCGCACGCGATGCCAGCTTCAGCGGCGGAAAGCGATGCAATCCCCGGCGATAGATAGTGGTTTCATACTGGAATGTAACGCGCTCTGGAAGCAGCGGCACAAAGATACGACTCTCAGCCGCCATGCTTCCCGCTTCAGCGAGAGGGCAGGTTTCCGTGATTTCCAGATGGGCAGCCGGTAGGGCATGTTGATTGTGAACTTGCAGGCTGATGCGTACATCATCCCCTTCATGCAGGTTGTTTTCGTCAGGATGATGCAGTGTGCGCTCGGCAGTGATTCCGCGCAGCGTCAGCCGATTGAGGATGTATCCCGCCAGCACCACGCCAACCAGCAGCGCAGCGATCACATACAGCCAGCCCACCTGCGTCTGATTGGCGAAGCTGTAGAAGACAAACGCCGCAATGAGAAAGGCATAGCTGCGGGAAGTCATCACGTTATTGGTTCTCAGTTGATCGTTTTCCGTTGTTGTTCTTTCCTGAACCCTACCATAAGGGTACTCGGTTTCCCTATACGCAGCAGTGAGAGAGCCAGTAGAGAAGTACACTCGTAAAAATGGTTTTGCTGATGGCTGATTGCTGACACCTTATGCCCATCGAAGCGCAAAAGGTTAACTGCAAATGCTCATGCAGAATTGACGGTGTGCTATTCCACAGGTACGCGCACCTGGGACAGCACTTCATCCAGGATGGCGTGGGCGGTTTCTGGCTTGCGATCCCGCGCTAAGATACGATGCCCGCCAACAGCGTATACCGCTGTTTTGATGTCATCCGGTGTAACAAAATCACGCCCCCGAATCAGCGCCAGGGCTTGCGCACAACGCTGCAAGGCCACACCACCACGCGGGCTGATCCCAAGCACTGCATTCGCATGTGTGCGTGTCGCCTGATTGATCTGCACAATGTATTCTTTCAAGGGGCGCACAATGGCTACGTCCCGCGCTTGATCTTGCAATGCCAGAATATCTTCCATATCCAGCACCGGCTGCACAGCATCCAGCGGATTTGCATGTTCTTCGCGTTCCAGGATGGTTACTTCATCTTCGTATTCAGGATACCCCAGATTGAGCATCACCAGGAAACGATCTAATTGAGCTTCCGGTAATGGGAACGTCCCTGCCATCTCCACCGGATTCTGTGTGGCGATCAGGAAGAAGGGGCGGGGCAGGCTGCGAGTCACACCATCCGTCGTGACCTGACTTTCTGCCATCGCTTCCAACAAGCTCGATTGCGTGCGCGGAGAAGCGCGGTTAATTTCATCGACCAGCACCAGATTAGCGAACAAAGGCCCTTCGATGAACTCAAAGGATTGTTCGCGCTGGTTATAAATCGCGCTGCCTGTAATATCGCTGGGGAGTAAATCCGGCGTGCATTGTACGCGCTTGAAGCTGGCGTGCATGGATTTCGCAAGGGCACGCGCAACCAGGGTTTTACCAATGCCGGGAATATCTTCCAGCAGTACATGACCGCGTGCCAGCAGCGCCGCTAGAATCAATTCCAGCTTCCCATCTTCAATCACAACAGCCTGTCGAAGATTCTGCTTCAAGGAGTTGATAGCCGTACTGGATACCTGTGTCTGCATCATCTGCATAGAAATTTTGGCCTGTTCGCGTTGATGTGCTTGTCTCGATGTTTGATTGGAAATGCTATTCTCATTGAAGCACACAAATCTTGCACACTGGATGAAGGCTCCCCGAAGATTGGATAAACCCCCAGCGATTGGGGGCTGTGGTGGCCTCTGAGTCCGATATGTAATTGGTCTTTTGTGGATGGGAAAATGAAGCTGTAGAGGCGCGTGCGGTACGCGCCTTTTTGGGCTGATGGAGCTTGCGAAGAAGGTGTTAGCGGTTACGGCTGTAAGGGCGTGCCTGACCAGAATAGAAGTAGGTGATGTCGTTATCGGTGATGACCACGGATTCGACATCGCCAGCGACAATGCTTTCGCGGATGATGCGAGCGGTTGTTTGCGATGCCCATGTCGCAATTTGCTGAACCAGTTCATCTGGCAGCGCGTCACCGTAGACACTCACAGCCGTAACAATCCAGATGACGTTGCCGTTTCCTGGCATGGTGGCGCTGTCAACGATGGTGGGAACCAGGGTTGTGGTGAAGGGGATTTCCTCGCCAGTGCTGGCAGGAATAAATGTGCCAGAAAGCAGCATTTGTCCCGGCTGTAAATCCACCGTTGAAGGGCCAAAGCGAGCCAGATAAGTATTATCGAAGCGGGCGGCCTCATTGACCTGTTCCTCTGTCCAGGTATGGCTGGGTTGTTCCTGGGCAGCAGCAGGCATCGCCAGCATGAGCAAGCTCATGACCAGCACGGCGGCAATGGAAAAAATAAACTGTTGACGTTTCATGGTGTTCTGTCCTTTGTGGTTGTTTGTTCAATACTTCAACCATAAAGGTTAATTGCTGCCGAAGTTTGCCCCTGATGTAAAAGAGTTTTAGATTGTGTAAAAAATCTGCAACACCTGGCAAAAATAACAGCGGGAAGCGCACCAAAAACGGCGATCTGACCCGCTGCAATGTGTCCCGTTTGGTGGACTTGGCAGTTGCTAGCTCGCTGGCTTCAGCCATCGGTGACGCAAATCGAATCGCAAATACAGCACGATAGCCAACCGTAACCGCCTCTTGTTCTTATTCGTCTTTCTTGGCGATGGTATGACCGCCGAACTGGTTGCGCGTGACGTTCACCAGCTTATCGGTGTAGCTATCGGTTTCGCGGGAACGAATGCGGCGCAGCAGCGATTCCGTAATCACGGGAGCCGCCACATTCAAATCAATGGCTTCCTTCACTGTCCAGCGACCTTCGCCGCTGTCGGTGACATAAGGCGCAATGTCTTCAAATTCCTGATCGTTCACAAAGGCATCGTGCATCAAATCCAGCAGCCAGGAGCGCACCACACTGCCCACCTGCCAGATGCGTGAGACTTCCGCCATATCCAGGTTGAATTCTTGCTTGGCCTTGAGGATGGCGAATCCTTCTGCATAGGCTTGCATCATGCCGTATTCGATGCCGTTGTGTACCATCTTGACGAAATGCCCCGCGCCGTTCGGCCCCACGTAGCCCCAACCCTGATCCGCTGCCGGAGCCAGTGTTTCAAAGATCGGGCGCAGATGTTCCACAATATTTTCATCCCCACCCACCATCATACTGTAGCCTTCTTTCAGCCCCCAGATGCCGCCGCTGGTGCCAACATCCACCATCTGAATCCCTCTGGCGCGGAGTTCTTCGGCGTGGCGCAGGGTGTCTTTGTAATTGCTGTTGCCGCCATCAATCACGATGTCGCCTTCATTCAGCAGGTCACCCAATGTGCTGATGGTGCTGTCTGTGGGTGCGCCAGAAGGAACCATCACCCAGACCACTTTAGGGGAGTCGGTCAGCTTGGCAACCAATTCCGCAGGGGAAGCTGCCCCCGTTGCCCCTTCGGCTGCTGCGGCGAGAACTGCGTCATTCAGCAGATCCGTGACGACGAGTTGGTGACCACCATCCAGCAGGCGCTTGGTCATATTTGCGCCCATCTTGCCCAGGCCAATCATTCCGAGTTGCATATTTTTTGCTCCTTCTTTATAGGGTTAAAAGCGGCAGTTCCATCACAATATCGGTGAAGCCTTAACGAATGCTTGTGTCTTGGGGAAGGTTTCCGTTGGTTTCTTGAGGATATTCCGCCGGATCAGCGCCATCAGGTTAGGTCTTGATTATCGTGGGCATGGCAGGCCATGCCCCTACGAGGATTTGGTGTAGGGGCACGATCTATCGTGCCCGAAACGCCAACAACAAGAACCATACTTATCCTGATGTGTATCATCCAGCGGGTCATCCGCGAGCGATGCTACGTTAGATTTTCATGGCGGAATTTACACCGCTGCGACCAGTTTCTTCAGGCCGTCAGTTTGCTCTTCCAGGTGGAAGCGAATCACAGGACGATCTGCATCCAGCAGCGCCTGACGATCCCCCAATGCCTGCGCATTTTTTAGCGTGCCGAAGCTCATCATGCTGCCCGATTCCCCGGCTTCATCCGGGATGGGAACATCCTGGGGAATTTCCTGCGTGATCTGAATGAACAAGCCTTTGCCTGCATCCCCTTTGTGAAGCTGTCCGGTACTGTGCAGGAAACGCGGGCCAAATCCAACGGTCGTTGCCAGCCTGGTTTTGTCGCGCAGCCGGGTCTGCAATTCATGCAGCAGAGCAGCCGCTTCTTCGGTGGGATTGATGTAGGCGTGCAGTGAAATGTAGGAACCGTCTGCGGCATTTTTCAAGAAATTGTGCAGCGCTTCCGCAGCCGTGCTGCCCTGAACGTCGCCAATCACCGTAATGCCGTCACTGCTGAAGGCAGCATCCAATTCCGGCAGGCAGCCTTTTTCCTCGAATTCCGCGATCATCTTCTTCGCCAGCACTTTCGCCGCTTCCACATTCGGCTGATCGAAGGGCTGGATTCCCAGGCGCTGACCCGCAACGGCGGTTGCCATCTCCCAGAGGAAGAACTGCGCCCCCAGGTCGTACTTGTCTTCAAGTTCCAGCGTGACCACCGGATGGCCTGCTGCTGCGAGTGCGTCAATTTGTGCATCGTAGGTGCTATCGCCTGCCAGCTTCACATAAGCAAAGAGACGATCATCCCCGTAGGCTTCCGGCGCTGCCAGTGCTTCACCGACAACAGGCAGAATACCCTTGCCGATTTTGCCCGTGCTTTCTGCGATGAGTTGTTCTACCCAATCGCCGAAATGTTCCACAGCGGGGGAGAGAACCAGGGTGATTTTGTCGCGCCCGACTTTTGCCAGTTCGCCCATGATGACACCCAATTGTGTGCCGATGTTGTTCTCGCTGGTGGCGCTGCAATCATTCGCCATTGCCGAAGCGCGATTCAGCAGCGTTTCCAGATCAAGGCCGACTAAGCCAGCCGGGACAATGCCGAAGTAACTCAGCACACTGTAACGCCCGCCGATGTTGGGATCATTCAGGAAGGTTGCGCGGAAACGGTAGCGCTCCGCCATTTCTTCCAGCTTGCTGCCGGGATCGGTGATGGCAATGAAGTGCTTCCCGGCTTCCCCAAAATCATCCCCGTGCAGGGCAAGCTGTTTATTGTAGAAGTGCTTGAAGGCTGAAAGAGTCTCTGCGGTGCCGCCGGATTTTGTGGCGACGATATAAAGAGTCTTCGCAGGATCAAGGGATTGGTCATAGGCCAGGACTGCGCCAGGGTCGGTGCTGTCGAGTACCTGCAAATTCAGCCCCTCAACATCTGCGCCGAAGGTATAGGCGAAGACTTCCGGCGCGAGGCTGGAACCCCCCATCCCCAACAGCAGCACATCCGTATAGCCTTCTTGTTCCACTGCGTGCTTCAGGTGATGAATGCGATCCAGATTTTGCGACATTGCATCCATGATATGCAGCCAGCCCAGGCGGTTGCTGATTTCTACCGGGCTGTCGCTCCATACAGTATGGTCATGCTCCCAGATGCGCTGCATGATGTTATTGTCATGCAGCTCTTGAATGCCAGCATCGACTACGGATTGATATTCCCCCAGGGTTGTCTTCACTGCGCTTCTCCTGCGAACTGCTTGCGCTTCTCGTCCAGGCTTTGCAGCATGGAAGCGAAAGGTTTCTCGAACTTGTCCACGCCTTCGTCCTGTAAATCTTCGGTTTCCTTGCCCAGATCAATACCCAGGTCAGCTAATTTTTCCAGCACGGCAATGGCTGCATCCATGTCATCTTCGACGGTGGTTGCAACAGTACCATGATCGAGAAAGGCTTCTAGCGTATCCGGCGGGGTGGTGTTGACCGTATCCGCGCCGATGAGCGTATCAACATAGAGCGTGTCGGGGTATTCAGGATTCTTGGTGCTGGTGGATGCCCACAACGGGCGCTGTACTCGTGCGCCTTGTTTTGCCAGGGTATTCCAGCGCTCGCTGCTGAAAATTTCCTTGAAGCGCTGGTACACAACTTTGCTGTTGGCAATCGCCACCTTGCCCATGAGGTCGCTTGCGCCTTTTTCTTCCAACATGGGATCAAGCTTGCTATCCACGCGGCTGACGAAGAAGGAAGCTACGGAAGCCACTTTGCTCAGGTCACCATTGGCAGCGGCGAAGCGTTCCAGCCCGGTGATGTAGGCATTAGCGACATCTTCGTAATGCTTCATGGAGAACATCAGCGTGACGTTGACATTGATCCCTTCGCCGATCAGGGTTTCAATTGCCGGGATGCCTTCTGGCGTGGCAGGAACTTTAATCATCACATTGGCGCGATCCACCGCAGCAAAGAGGCGGCGTGCTTCTTCAATGGTTCCCTGGGTATCGCGTGCGAGGGTGGGGCTGACTTCCAGGCTGACGTAACCATCTACGCCATTGCTGGCATCGTAGACCGGACGAAACAAATCCGCAGCGGCCTGAATATCGGCAATTGCCAGGGCTTCATAAATCTCGTCGGTGGATTTACCTTCGGCGACCATGGCCTGAATATCGCTGTCGTAGTCGCTGCTGCCTGCGATGGCTTTTTCAAAGATTGCCGGGTTGGAGGTCACGCCGCGCACACCGTCATCAATGGCTTGCTGCATACCGCCATCCTGGATGTACTGGCGGCGGATATAGTCGATCCAGATGGATTGTCTGTGTTGGAGTAAATCATGTAACTTTGTCATCTGTGAAGATCTCCCTTTCTCGGGTTAAAGCGAACTTAGCAAACGAAAAGGCCGGAATCCCAGCGAACGGCCTTCAGTGTACCGCGTTTCTGCAAAATCGAAATGTGACCTGCATTCGCTAATGTGTTGTAGTTCTGGATGATTCAGACTCGCTTGCGCTTACGTTATGGTTTGCTGAATGGGGTGATGCTCGTACACAATCTCTGGATGCTGGATTATAATGCGCGGCGCGTTGCCAGATAGGACGGGGAGTCTCCATTGCGAAAATCGTTTCAAACGCGCTGGATATGGCTGGTGTCATTGCTGTTATTCACAACCTGGTTGGGGGTGCGTGGGCTGAACCTTGATGCCATCAACTATGATGAACACTGGACGATCCGCATTATTGGCGCAGAACCCTATGAACCCGACTCGCTGTCTGCGCTGCTCGCCAATGCAACTGAAGACCCCTGGCAGCCGCCGCTGTATTACATGCTCTTATGGTTCTGGAGCCAATTTTCAGGTGCAACCCCTTATGCGCTGCGTTTTTTTACGACGCTGATTGGGCTGCTTTCGGTGGCTTCCGCATATCAATTGGGGAAATCGCTTTTCGGCAGGTCAGCCGGATTCTACAGTGCAATTCTGCTCGGTTCGTCTTCGCTGTTGGCGATCTACTTGCATGAATTACGCCCCTATGCGCTTTATATTCTGTTCACCATTCTGGTGCTGTGGGCATACTGGCGGTCTATTCACACGGCGAAATTCGGTTGGCGCGGTGGCTTCTTTTTATTCTTCTCGCTGGCTGGTTTGATCTATTCGCATTACTTTTCCATCGTTGTGATTTTCGCCGTCGGCCTCTATCACCTGATCTTTGTGCCGAAGAACCGCCGCTGGTGGCAGATTGTCGCAGCCTCCCTGGGAGCCGGGGCAACCTTTTTGTTGTGGCTTCCGGTGCTGCTGCAAGCGTTGCAGTATTCAGCGGCGGGTGGGCGTGAAGGTACGATTATGTCCGCCGGGGAAGTGCTGGTGAATGCCGCGTATGCCATCGGCAACGGCTGGCTTCCAGCAATCGGCCTCGCTGTGCTGCTGATTTTGGGAGTCGGTGAGGGGCGCGGCGGTCGATTTTTGCTCATGGTCGGCGGCGTGGCATTGGGTGCGGCGCTGGCAATCAACGTCGTGCAGCCGATCATCACCCATGTGCGTTATATCATTCCGCTGCTGCCGATCCTGCTGACATTGGCGGCGGCGGGATTGGTTCGTGTTGGGCGAATCAGCCGCCTACTGCCTGGAATATTGCTGCTTATCTGGCTGGGATTCAGCTTTGCCAATACGCTGAGTTTCACCTACGATGATACGGTATACCGGGATATTCACGTCGAAATTTTCAAGCCACATCTGCCCGTGCATGAGATGGTCGATTGGCTGAGGGAGCAAGTTTCAGCGCGGGATGCGGTGATCTTTCATGTGCCGCAGCACCCCTGGGCGGTGGCAGGCGCATTCGATTACGGGATGTACGGCGCTCCGGGTCGTTACATCATGTTGTATCAAGTGCTGCCAGATGAGGGCGGGAATTTATCCGCTGCTGTGCAGGATTATGTGGTGGGTGCGGGACGTGTCTGGGTGGCGCTCGAAACGTCAGATTCTCCGCTTGATTCTTATCATGTGTTATTAGAGACACTGGATCAGCAGGGCTATCAGGCGTGCAGCACCTTCGCGGGACTGCGTGATCTGGAATTTACGTTGTATGCACGCTATCCGATTTACTGTGATCTGACCGTGCAGCCGATGGTTTCCTTCAGCGAGTCGGTTTCGCTGACCGCCATTACATTGCAAGAGACAATTACCGGGGAAACGTTACGCATCCCCATGACATGGATGACAGAAAATATCCCGGCGGATACCTATTCGCTGGCGCTGCATCTGGTGAATGGGGCAGGGGAAATTGTCGCGCAGCAGGATGTGCGCTTGCCGCGTGGGGCATCAGCTTATCGCACCGTTTCAGTAGATGTCAGTGACGTTGCTCCCGGAGACTATACATTATACCTGACGGTCTATGAATGGCGCACCGGGGTACGTCTCCCGGCAGATACCGCTGCTGATGAAAACGGGCGCTATCGTGTGGGTACGGTGCAAATTATGCGCTGATGTTACGCAGTAGCCCTTGCTGTCAACCTTTTTCCGCTTCGACGAGCGTAAGCCGTCAGCGATCAGCCATCAGCAAAAACGTTTTTACAGTCGTGATGTGCTCAAAAAACGCACTTTGAGGCTGACAAGCTGAAATGCTGAGACGCTCATTGACTGCTCTGCGTATCCTACCCATTTTCAGGAGCCTGTGCGTAAGATCAGTTATGCGGTGAAAATTGTCCCCTGCCAAATCCCTCCCCACGTTTCGAGGAGGGATTTGTACGAATGGGATAGAAGTGGAAATCTTTTTTCCCGTTTTATTCGATGTACCATTCCACAAACTGCGGCACGCATGAGGTATCCACACGCTGCATGGGGTTGGCGAAGAAGTCATGCGCGATCTCTGCGCCGCAGCCTGCCGAACCTGTTTCACCGTGCCCCCCGGTGGGGAAGACGATATGCTGCCCATTGCTGAGACCCTGCAATGCGCTTTCCGCATAAGAGGGCGGCGTTACAGGATCGAACTGCCCGGAGACGAGCAGCACCGGAATATCACTGAAGACTCTTTCATTTTCAATCGAGGCGGATTCTGTCACTGCCCAGGTTGCACAGCTGAAGAATAAACCTTCTGCCGAGGCTTGCAGCCATTCCTGTAATTCCGCCGGTGCAGAATCGACAACCGCTAATGCAGCATCCAGATCATTGAAGTGGACTTCTTCGCCACATTCCACCGAGTTATACATGCCTTCACTGTCATCAATGCCGCCAACTTCATCCATGTAATCCAGCACCATATCCGACTCATAGATGGATTCTTCGCCGCCTTCGGTGAACCCTGCTTCCCAGTCTTCGGCAGTCCAGTAACCGGATACGATGTCATAGCCATCCTGGTAATCGAGTTCATCTTCGGCATAGGCCAGGAGGGTAATGCCATAGGGCAGCATGGGAATCACAGTGCTGTTGTAGAGCGTCTGGAAAAGAGCGTCCAGCACATCATCACCGTAGAGTTCCAGCTCATACACTTCATAGCCATCATCATATTCAAATACGGGCGGGTTCTCGTTGAAGTTCGCAACCATCGCGTAAAAATCTTCTTCAAGAGTGGGGTATGCATCCGCGCAATCCGGGTCTGCGGCACACTGCACGAATATCTCATTGAAGGCACGCAGGGCATCTTCTGTTCCCTGTTCGATGCTGTTGATCTCCGGCGGATAGACGGAGTCAATCACAACAGCACGGATTCCTTCCGGGTAATCGCGCAGCACCGTGAGGGCGAGGCGTGTCCCGTAAGAGATACCCCAGAGATTGACTTCATCGTACCCCAGGGCAATCCGCAAGTCGTTGATGTCGGCAGCACTGGCAGCGCTGGTATAGGCGCTCAGGTTGATTCCTTCGGACAGCAGGCGATCATAGCAAGCCTGGTCTGGATCGCCGGAAAATTCCGGGTCTTCGGCTTCATAGCAGTTCAGGCTGGGATAGCTGAACCCTGTGCCGCGCTGGTCGATCAAAATCAGATCACGATCTTCGCGCAGCGGGTGATTCTGGAAATCTTCTGCCGCGAACAAAGCCGAACCACCGGGGCCGCCTTCCAGGTAAATCACTGGATCAGGCAGCGGGTTGCCATTGGCTGCCGGGATAATCGCTACTACCAGTTCGATTTCTGCACTGTTCGGATCGCTGCGATCTTCCGGCACAATTAACACGCCGCAAGAAACATCAATCGTATCTTCGGGGAAGGGACAATCAATCTCTTCAAAATACGGTTCATAATCCTGCCCATGAACCAGACCAACTAGCATCAACATCAGTGCAAAAATAGCGAATAGACGTATCACGGATTTTTCCTTGTATGAATAGAACCTGGTTGAAGTATAGCCGCAAGTGCAAAATTGCGGGGTTGAGTTTGCGAAGAATATTTCGTGTAGTCAACAGGGGCGCGATCCTGTCGCACCCCATAGAAAAAACACGCTACTGTGCTTCCTGAGTCACCTCAGCGGTTTGTTCCGCTGGTGGCTGCGTCGGAAGCGGTGTTGCAGTTGGCGTTGCAGTTGGCAATGGTGTTGGCGTTTGTGTCGCCGTGACCGTTGCCGTGGGGGAGGGCGGCTGTGTTGGTGTCACAGGCTCGGTTACCTCAGCCGTTGGCGTATTAGTCGGCGGAACGAGTGTCTGTGTGGCTGTCGCTGCTGCCGTCACTGGTGGCATCGTTGCCGTGAGTGTCGGTTCAATCATCGGCGGCAGACTCAGGAGGGATAACCCATCAGCACCGCCGCGATAATTTGCCAGCGGAATCCCTGTGCTGCCGAAGGTGAAGAAGGTCTCGACTTCCGGGGCGCTGGTATCATCGCTCAGATACCAGGAACCGTTGTAGAAAATCCCCACCGTGTCGAAGCCATCTTCGTCCCAATCTCCCACAACCGGGAGCCAGGGCGTGACGGAATCCCCGAACTGGAAGGATGTCACGGCGGATTGTGGCTGACTCGTCTGGCGCAGTGACCAGCTTCCCTGGTAGAACAATCCCGGTGCATCGAAGCCATCATGGTTCCAATCGCCTGCAACTGCTATTCCCTCGCCGTTGTAGCGCTCAAATGAAATCGTCATATCCCAGCCGGACGACTGCAAATCATTACGCAGCAGCCACCGTCCATCTTTGTAGAGGCCGAGTCCGTCCTTCTCATCGCCATCCCAATCCCCGGTGATCGGCTGCCAACCGGGTTCTGCGAGGCCGAAATGCACGGTCATTTCTTCCGAGCCGCCATCGGTGGTATCGCGCAGCAGCCAGACTCCATTGCGATAGAGGCCAATGCCGTCCGTGCCGTCACCATTCCAATCGCCTACCAGCGGAACCCAATCTGTACCTGCGTAGCCAAAGTGGAATGCAAGGTCTGCCCATCCGCTGTCATTGCTGGCGCGGAAGCTCCACAGCGCTCTTTCCGGGTTCACAATGCCGATGGTACTGCGCACAGGTTCGGGGATGTCTGTGGGGGGTGGGGGGTCTGTCGGTTCTGGTGTATTGGTCGGCTCAAGCTGTTTGCGAATGTTCAGCGCGATTTCACCGCCTGTGTTGTTCACACCCGCGACTTCGATGTAATAGGTTGTGCCTGCTGTCATCGGCTGTACCAGCAAGGCTGCGGAGCCAAAGCCGGAGTCGTTGTCACAATCGAGTTCGGTCAGGCCACCATCATCTTCCCAGATGCTCATCACCGGATTAATCGCAGAGTCATTCGTATCCAGGATATACGTTCCGTCTTCGGCAGGGGTGAAGCTGAACCAGCCTGTGCGCGTAGGATTGCTGCCGCAGGAGGGTATCGGATCACTGCCATCATTGAATCCGGTTGTATCCATTGTTGTGGTTACTGGAATTGCCCCTGCATCCGTCGCACCTGCGAGGTGGTCAGCAGGGGCACAGAGCGCCTCTGCGATGTCGCTATACTCCGAATACGTTGACTCAGTTTGATGTTCTGCACGCATGCGGAAGTAGTATGTTCCGTCGCAAGTTGGGACGGTGTAGCTGTAGCTGGTATCCATGTCGTCCAGCACAGCTTCGTTCGCCCAATTGATTCCATCGTCGGAAACATCCAGATACAGATCGACTGCTGCGGGGCCATCATATGACCAATTCATGTCGATCTGGTCAGGAGCCATGGCTTCTGCCACCAGATTCTCAGGTTCTGGCACGCGCCCGTAAATCCGCAGTGACCAGGAACTAAATGTCCCTGTGCTGCCGGAATACCCATCTTCGACTCGGATTGTCCAGATACCCTGGGATTCTTCGCCCCAGTTGCGCACCGTCATGAAGCGCCAGTTATTATAATTTGCCAGGTCGAAACTGAGGTAATAATGCGGATTGGTCAGTATGCTTTCTGTGCCATCTGGCGAAATCAAGGTCACGCGCAGGTGTTCGCGGAATGGATGCGTCGCATTGAAGACGACTTCCACATGTTCCACGATCAAATTTTCCGGCACATTGATGGTATCCGTCACGGCTGCGCCGTACTGCGCACTGGCTGCACCTGTGACGAAACTATGCGTTCCAGAACCATCGGGTATGTCTTGATTCACTGCATAGGTGATGCTGGTGTAGTCCATCTCCGGCGGAACAGTTTCCCAGGTGAGGGCAGCGTTCACAGCCGCTTCTGCATCAATCATGCCAAAACCATATGCATCGCTGTGTGTATATCCCGCACCGTTGGTGATCCAGTTCGATGCTTCGCCCTGGTTGGTCGGGTCGATCATCACCGAGGTCTCTGCGAGGATGTGCTGCACATCGCGCCAGGTGAGGTTCGGATTGGCTTCCAGCATGAGGGCGATGACACCTGCTACCAATGGGGAAGCTGAAGATGTGCCGCCGAAGCCCCCGGTACAGTTGCCGGATTCGTACCCATCTGCGCCGATGAGGTCAGTGGTATAGGTTCCGATGGTCTTACCGCTGCTCGGTGCGGCAACAATCAGCGCTGCCCCTGGTGTGCTGTAATAAGATTGCGTACCCTGGTTGTTCACTGCTCCGACAGCAATGGTATAACGCGAATTGGCAGGCCAGTCATTATTGACGTTGTAGCCCAGGTAGACGTAATCCCCGAAACCCGCATCATATGGACGATAGCTGTTGCCGGATGCCCAGGTGTAGATCGTACCCAGGCCGTTGCGCCCATTCATTACGCCCTGTTCGATGGCTGTTGCCGTCTGGAAGAATGTACTTGGATAAACAATAGACGAGAATCCCCAACTATTGTTGTAGATGTCATTGGAGTTGTAGGCATAAATCAGCGATTGGGAGACTTGCGAGTCCGAGATGGAGCCAGAGACCAGGCGAATCCCGCTGATATTCGCAGCATAGGCTGCACCCACACCGCAGCTACCATCCACAGCCCCGGCTGCAATGCCTGAGACGGATGTGCCGTGTCCTTCATCCTCCGAATCTGGATCAACAAAAATCAGCGGCGAAGGGTCGGAGTCATCATCTTTGAAGTCATAACTGGTAGGGGCGCTGTAATTCGGCAAAATCCCCGGATGCGTGTACTGCACACCATCATCCACAACGGCAATCGTCACGCCTTCACCGTCAACAAAATCACCGCCGCCGAGGTCAATATCCCAGGCCGGGAATACATTAGCATCCATGCCTGCGACACCGCCAAATTGCCCGGTGTTGTTCAGATGCCATTGGTTGCTCAAGCCGGGTTCTGATGGAATCACATGCTTGACCGTTTCAAACAGGTACTGCTGCTGCGCGATTTCCACGTTGGGGGAGCTTGCGAGAACGTTCATTGCAGAAGCTGCTGCGGTCTCGCTTTCGCTGCCAACCATACGGAACAAATAGATATTCGGCAGTTCCCCTACAGGGCCTACATAGATGAAACCAAGTTCCGCTGCCAGCGCCACCGGATCAGTTCCCGGCAGCAAACGCACTGCCCAGGTATCCGTCGCAATTGGGGCTTGTGCCAATTCCAGCGTACCCGGTGCTTCGTGTCCATCTGGCGGGCGGATGGTGGGAACTTCGGTGGGGGTGTCTGTCGCTGTGGGAACCTGTGCTACTTCTTCAATCGGTGAAATGCTGATGACATCCCCACTGAAATCCAATTCCCGTCCCAGTGCAAGCTCCATCGCCGCGATGCCAGAGACAATCGGCGCAGCAAACGAAGTGCCGTTTTGCATCGCATAGCCATCATTGAGGTAGGCCGTGATGATATTCGCGCCGGGTGACCACACATCAATCTGCGAGCCATAATTGCTGAAGCTGGCGATGTTCAAGTTTTGATCCAGTGCGCCGACGGAAATGACTTCCGCGTATGCTGCCGGATACAATGCCCGATTTGCGCCATCATTACCCGCTGCGGCGATCACGATCACGCCGCGATTGTTGGCATATTTCACCGCATCATGGAGCAGGGTAGAGGAAGCCGAACCGCCCAGGCTCAGGTTGATGATGTTCGCGCCCAGATCCGTCGCATCAATGATAGCCTGTGCAACATCAGAATAAGAACCAGAACCGCTTGCATTTAAAACGCGCAGCGGCAAAATCATGGCATTGGGGGCAATCCCCGCGATGCCGATTGCATCATCAATATTTGCAGCAATCACGCTGGAGACACCACATCCATGACCATTGCGGTCTTGTGGATTGGCATCGTCATCAACGTAATCCCATCCGCTGAGGACTCTCCCCGCTAAATCCGGGTGGGTCGTACACACACCGCTGTCGATCACGGCAACTGTGACCGCCGTTTCCGGTACATCATTCCAGACATTCATCACGCCCGTCGGAGCCAGTGACCACTGCTGCGCGATGAGCGGGTCGCTGGTGGGTACATTGTAATCATAGAGCGCCCAGACTTTGTAATCCGGTTCGCTGCTGATGACCGCCGGGGAGTTGATCTGCGGGTTTGTTGCATCTCCCACCGAAATGACAACGGCATTCAATTCGTCGATTTCCGAGCGCACAGTCCCTCCGACTGAGGCAATGACAGCCGCCCGTTCCTCTGGCGAAGCATCTGGCGCAAACTGCACCACAATTTGACCATCCTCGATGTTTTCTTCAGTGGGAACCCTGCTGATGGTTTCTGCTGTGGGTGGCAGGGTAGGGTTTGTCGTTGGCAGGGAGCGAGTGGCGGTCGCTGTGAGGGTAGGGGTGTTGGTTGGTTGTGCCACAGTCGGGGAAGCTGCATGTGCCACCGATGTTGGCAGCACGGCGCGGGTTGGCAGCGCTCCCGGATTTGCCGCAGGATGCAGAGAGAGAAACACAAAAATGCCTGACCAGAGTATGGCGGCAACCAGGAATGCTGTACGGAGCAGATTTCGTCGAGTCATACTTGTTAAATTCTGCTGAATAAGGGCGGATGTTTATAGCTAGTTTACGCTATATTGCGATGAACGAGGCTTGAGATTTCGTAGTCTAACATTGTCTGAACCTCACTCTGATGGCGGTATCTTGTCGCTTTGTGAAGCTCCGGTTATAGAACTGTTTCTTTCGCGCTGAGTGATGCATTTTGCGTTTTTGCTCATTTGTTCTATACTGTGTGTACCGTATAGCAAGGAGGGGCAACCATGCAATACAAAAACGAAGTTGTCATCAATCTACCGCGTGAGCGTGTATCGGAGCTTTTCCAGGATCCAGAATTCACCAAGAACTGGCAGCCAATGCTGCGGGAATTAGAACCCGTCAGCGGGGAGCCAGGGGCAACCGGCAGCGTCACCCATATGCACTATGATGAGAATGGTCGCAATGTGACGCTCATTGAGACGATCCGCTCCAACAATTTGCCTGAAGAATTCACTGCCGTCTACGAAGCATCCAACGTCTATAATTTGTGTGCGAATCACTTCCATGAAGTGGGCGAGAACCAGACACGCTGGGTGATGGAAAACGAGTTTAAGTTCGGCGGATGGATGCGCATCATGGCTTTCTTCATGCGTGGCGCATTCCCGAAGCGAACGCAGAAAGACATGGAATCCTTCAAGGCCGCTGCTGAAGCTGCCGGGTAACGGGTAGGGATAGTGATGCATTTATCTGCTGTTTATGGTATTTTGTTACATTGTAAGCAGTAGATAAGTGTAAAGGAATGTGCATTGGTATCTCAGGAAGAACATACTGAAGCAGGGAAGAACAATCCGTACACGCTGCCCATAACGCTGCTCATCATCGGCTTGTTATTGGCAGGGGGTGGTACAGCACTGGTTGAGAATGCCGTTATTCAGGTGCTGGTTGGCCTTGTTGCGCTGGCGATGATTCTTGTTGCCAGTCTGCTTGCAGTACGCCGGATGCAGCACGACCCCAATTTGAATGAGTAGGGTAGGGTGGATATGTCGTGGGCGAGCGACATCACCCTCAAAGTACGTTTTTTGAGCATATCACGACTGCAAAAACATTTTTGCTGATGGCTGACCGCTTACGCTCTTCGAAGCGGAAAAGGCTGACAGCAAGGGCGACTGCGTAACACCAGATCAGAAGTAGAAATGCATGTGACATATGGCATATGAATGCTGTGTCATCTTGCACGAATCGAGTGCGCTTACTTCTTCGTGTCTCAAACCTCCTTACACTAGTCAAAGACTTCACAAGTAAAGTCCACTATCCGTGAGAGGGAAAAGTCATGCCAATGAAATGGAGTAATGAATTCGTATCGGGTGATAGACAGGTTGATAACCATCACATCATGCTCTTTGACTTCGTAAACATCCTTGAAGATAGGATCAACGATCATACCAATAACCCGATGGAACGAGAGGAAATTGCTGAACAATTATATTTCTTGCAAAGATACATATTGGTGCACTTTGAATACGAAGAAAATTGTATGTTTAAACATCAATGTTCTGCCGCCCAACAGAACAAAGAAGCACACGACAAATTCATCCAGTATTTTACGAAGTTCATGCAGGATTTCGATGAGCAGGGTCCAACACTGGAACTCATGACCAGCCTTCATACCGTGGTGAGCAATTGGCTGACAAGTCATATCCTCAAGATTGACACCAACCTGCGCCATTGTCTCTAACCTACGTGTACAAAAAATGTGATTCTTGAGGTTTTCTGCAAACGGCGCAGCACGCTGCGCCCCTGCAAATCACACTCTTTTCTGAACTTGTGACAAACAGCTTATCGTTAGTTATTGTCGTGAGCCTGGATTTGGTCGCGTGAAAGGGGACAAAGGACTACACAGAGAACCTCCATTCTCTGTGATACTTTCGCGTGGTTCACATTGAAATTGGTTCTCGCTTCAAACATACTGTGTGACCCAGTAAAAACTCTTCGCTGCTTATAGCAAAATCCAGCGCAAAATTTTGCCTATGAAAATGTGAGTTTTCGCAGTTAGTGTGCATCTTGCCTCTCTGGAGCAATAAGCAAAAGGCAGCGCAGTTGTATTCAAAATCTGTCACAAAGAAACATCATCCGGGTTTGGATTTCCGCTGCTCTCTGGTGGTGTGGTATCCAGATAATCGCTCAGGTAACGCATCCCTTCCACAAAACCGGGCAGCCACACATCCCAATCATGACCACCATCATAAACACGGAATTCGGATTGAATGCTGGGGACTCGCGCAACCCGGTTGTAGAAACGGTGCGCTTCAAAATCGAGATCATGTTCCATATCTTCGGGATTCGGATGTTTCCACTCATCATCCCCAACCGCGATGAAGAGATTCAGGCGATGTTCACCGGAGAACGTTTCCAGCAGCGCTGGATAATTCAGGTTGGTGTAGATGTCATCTTCAAAGAGCGTGCTTTCCCCGCCGAATGCGCCAAATTCCCGCGTGCTGGAATCCGCCGGAGGTAGTGGCGTATACGCCGCTGGACTCAAGATGATTGCGCCCATGAACATTTCCGGGTGCGCCAACGTATAGCGGATCGCGCCATAGCCTCCCATTGAATAGCCGCCAATCATGCGTGATTGACGATCCGTCAGCGTGCGATAGCTGCTGTCAATATGCGGAATCAGGTCATTGAAGAAAGCTGTTTCGACAGGTTCGGCACGGTAGAGGATTCCGGCATAGGCTGAATCGACATAATAACTGGCGCGATCACTGGATGGCATATCTGGCATCACGGCTATAATCGGCGGAACCTCCCCTTCTGCAATTAACGTGTCCAGCGTCGAGCGCGCATTGAGCCATGCTGCCATCGTATCGCCGCGACCATGCAGCAGATAAATTACGGGATAGGCTTGTTCGGATTCTTCATAGCCAGCCGGGAGGTAGATGTTGTACTGGTATTCTCGTGCCAGTGTTTCAGAAGTGAAACTCTCCCCCATCACCTGACTTGCGCCTGCTCCTTGCGCAGAAGAGGAGAAATTCGCAATCGTCATGAAGAACAGAAGCAGCCCCGTCATCAAAGTTACTTTGAGCATGAGCATCTCTCCTAAGAACACTAATCGGACTCCGACCCATCATAGATTGCCTGGTTGGGGTAAATGACACGCATCGGCTTTTCGCGTGTTTTTTCTTCGGTGATGTGTGCCACCAGACCAGGAACCCGCGCAATCATGAAGAAGGCATTGCCCAATTCCGGCGGAATCTGCAAATCGTAGAGGATTGCCGCCAGCGCTCCATCGACATTGATCGGCAGGGTTTTTCCTGTAACACGGGTGAAAGCATCTTGCAGCGCCTGCATCGTCGCCACACCTGCCGCAGCAACCCCGTGTTGATGCGCCAAACGCAGAAGCTGCCGTGTACGCGGATCAGCCGTGTGCAGCCGATGCCCCAGGCCGGAAAGTTTTTGTTTGCTGGCGCGGTAATCTTCGACCAGGGCTTGTGCAGCATCGTCCAATGATGCCCCGGCGACAGTCTGTTTTTGCACATCTGCGATGATGCGCATGGCATCTTCTACTGCACCGCCATGAAAAGCATTGATGCTGAGTAGTCCTGCGGAAAGCGCTGCATTCAGTGGCGCACCCGTGCTGGCAGCAGTACGGGCGCTCAATGTAGAAGGCGGCGTTGTCCCATGATCGATGGAGGAAACGAACATCGCATCCAGCAGGGGAGCAATATGGGCATCCGGCAATCGTCCGGTCAGTGCCAGGAAAATCGCCTGACTGAAGGTGACTTCGCCCATGAGCGTATCCAGGCGTTTGCCGCGCAGTCGGATTGCGTTGGGCTGAATATCTGTGATGGCGGTAGACCAAACCTGTGCCGGGTCTTTCGCTGCGAATTTTTTGCTTTCCGAGGATGGCAGATTTGCCAGAACCTCAGCCGCGATTTGCGGAATATCGTTGAAATGATCGGCGATATGCACGCCGACTTCGCGCAGTCGAGCGACTTTTCCGGCGTGGGTTCCGCGTCCGCCTTCGATGATCGCCCCTGCATGGCTGAAGCGCGTGCCCTCTTTGGCGGCCTTGCCCCCGATGTACGCCACAAGCGGTTTGGTGAACAAGCCCCGTTCGATCAGGTCAGCGGCTTCTTCTTCCTGCGATGTGCCAATTTCCCCGAACATCACCACCAGCCGTGTTTGCGGATCGCGCTCGAAGAGTTCCAGCATCCGCGCATGAGGCATACCGACCATACTATCCCCGCCGACATGTGCCGCTGTCGAAACACCAATTCCGGCACGCGCCAGATAATAGGCCATGCTGGTCGTAATCCCACCGCTGCGGCTGGTCAGTCCCACTTCCCCGGCAAACGCCCATTCGCGGATCGCAGCAGCACGTCCACCCATCATCCCCAGCACTGCTTTTTCCGGGCTGAGGATGCCAAGCGTATTGGGGCCGATGAAGTGTGCGCCGTTCTGTCGGGCGGCTGCATCAATTTCCAGCACATCATACACAGGCACGCGATCTGGCACGATGACCAGCGTTTTCACTCCTGCGTCAATCGCTTCCAGCGCGGCATTACGTACCAATGGTGCAGGGATGAACAGCACGCTCGTATCAATATCACCGAGTTCGTCGGCTGCCTGCTGTACCGTGTCGAAGACGGGAACTCCTGCTGCTTCCTGACCACCTTTTCCCGGTGTCACCCCGCCAACAACCTGTGTGCCATAATCCAGCATCAACTTCGTGCGTGATAACCCTTCGCGCCCGGTGATGCCCTGGACGATGACTCGTTTCTCTGGTGTTGCGATGATTGCCATAGCTCAATCCAATCCCTGAATTGGTAGATGGATATGCCCGCCACCCCTGCCATGAAAATAGCAGTTCACTTCACAGCCCAGGCATTCGATACAGCCGCCCTTCCTCGCTTCATCTCGTGTGATGTTCAACACTGGCACCTCACCCTCTAACGAGAGAATCTGCGGCACGCAGGCACTGATGCAGGCTTTGCTTTCACAGTCCCGGCAAATCGCATGATCCAGCGTGATCGTTCCCCCGGTGACAGTCTCGAATGTGTAGGGTTCTTGCGGCGCTGGTTGTTCGCGTACCGGGCTTTCTGCCAGCGGCACATAATTGTCGATCAAATCCCGCAGGCGATCTGTGCAAAACTCCGGGGATGCATCCCGCCCATAGGCTTCCACCGGAGCCGGAAACTCGCCGTTGGCTTCTTGTAAGATGGCGATTGCCTGTTCTTCGCCATTACCGCCAATGCGAATGACAGCAGGGATATTCAACTGCGCATCCATGAAGGCTTTGACCAGACCACGCGCAGACAAGAATTGCTCCTGGCTGGCAACCCCGCTGCCACCCGTATAGTAACCATCGATACCGGGTTGGCTGAGGATGATCCGTGCGGCACGATAGACCTTGCTTGCCGGAGGATTGCCGCTGGTATCAACAAAATCGGCGATGCGGAATCCGGCGTTCGTCAGTGCATCCATATTCATCATGCTGCCACCGCCGCCGTTGCCCTGGAAGCCAATCACGCGCTCCCCCTTCTGGAAATCCGTCTCCATCTGGATGAAGTAGAATGTCCCGCGATAATCATCTTTTTCGATATTCCAGGCAACTTTTTCCAATTGTGTTGGCGGACGGTCAAATTCGCGTGCCATCTCGATGCCGAGGTCGGCATGACGAAAAACGGCGTAATCATCTACGGTCATTCGGGCATCCAGCGCCATCCATTTGCCCTCGGTTGTCAGCACCAGGGGATTGATCTCCGCGCTGCGGGCTTCGTAGCTGCGCACCACTTCCCAGAATTTGAGCATGACCCCTGTGAGCCGATTCAAGTGCCTGGATTCGACTCCAGCGCGGCGGACTACATCTCGCGCCTGATAATCACGCAGCCCGGTCTGGATGTCGATTACATGACGGGCAATGCGGTCTGGATGTGCTTTTGCAATTTCCTCGATTCCGCTGCCGCCAATGCTGCTGAAGATCAGCACCGGGGCGCGTTGGCGATCATCCAGGATCATGCCCAGATAACACTCCTGCGCGATGTTCACCTGGGCTTCAACGAGCAGTTGCTCTACGGTGAAGCCACCGATGGCACGTCCGAGTAGATTCTCGGCGTGATGCTGCGCTTCTTCTGGCGTGCTGGCAAATTGAATCAAGCCTTGCGCGGCGCGGCTGGTCGTCCATGCCTGCGCCTTGATGACGACTGCGCCTAATTCCTGTGCGGCGGCGCGGGCTTCCGCAGCACTCGTCACCAGGTGGGATGGCGGTGTGGGAATGCCTGCTGCTTGCAGAAGCGATTTGCTTTGATATTCATGAAGTTTGACCATCATCAATCCTCACTGATGGGCTGCATACTGACCGATGTGAAGCGCGTATGACTGCCGTGCCAGCTACACAGCCCGATTTGTCCGTGCATATAGGGGACTTCATCCGTCCATTGCAGGCGCTCCGTATGGCTGCCATCGCTGATGGTTGCGTCGATTGTTGCCCCTTTGACTGTCACGCGCAGGCGATAGCTCTCTCCGTGCTGCCATGCATACGGAACAGATACAATGGGCCGATAGCCTGCATCATTGCGATAGAGCGTGAAATGCTGCTCTGCATCCAGGCAGACGGCATACCCGCGCCGCACCCCACCAACGCGCACCAATACCCCATGATGATTACCCAGCAGAGGAGTCAATTCGGCTTCCAGGGTGTAATCCGTCCAGGAAGGATCGCCCGTGTAGGTCTCACAGAGTCCGACTCCGCTGCCATGATATGCGCCATCTTCCAGCCGCCAGAAACCGCGCACTCGTGTCCACTGGCTGATTCCACCTGTTTCGGCACGTTCATGAGCGAAGGTTGTACGCCAGTGGGGAGTTCCATTCCAATCAAACGATTTCAGGTAACAGGCTCCCGGTTCCCAGACTTCGCCCAGATTGCGCAGCAGCACCCCCACTTCGCGGATGCAGGCATCTTCCAGAGACGGCAGACTGAAATGCAGCGCCTGCCATTGACCCGGAGTAAGTGCCACTGTTTCCGCTTGATACGTTTGCCCACTGTGATCGTCTATGGCATACAGGGCTGCGCGGATGGTATCCGGTGCGCTGGCAGGGATGCAGATTTCGGCGTGCAGGGTTTGTCCGCCGACAACCAGCGGCGTGAAGGTTGCGCCGTAATAATTGCTGCTCAATTCGCCAGGGCGGTAATACGTGCGCGTCCCGATCTGAATTTCGCCCTTTTTGTTCAGCTTGCGGATGCTGGTTTGCAGGCAAGGCACGCCATCAACCACGCGCTGCGCCTGATGAATGGGACGACCCCGCACTCCCCGCGCCATGAAATTGCTCGTTGCACCGGGATAGCCGAAGTGATAACGTGGTTTTTCGGGTGTAGATTCTCCCTGGAGCGCCCGCCCGATTTTGACAAATAGATCCGCGCACTGCGGAATCGTCCAGATGTTGCGCGTTCCGGTGATGCTCGCTGTAATCAGCAAATCGTTCATCGGTTCGCGCCACATGGGGTCAATATCATCCACACCAACAGCGACTCCCATCACCGCGCCGACGTTGCCGACGTTGCAATCTGTATCCCATCCCGCCATATTCGCAATCTGGATCGAGCGGCTGAAGTCACCTTCGCCGTAAAGCAGTGCCAGCGCAATCACGCCAGCATTGGGGATAATATGCACGATGCCGGGATAGCGGTCATAGCCGAAATTGGCTTTCAAATAGGCATAACCAGCGTGCCAATCATCCGGTTGCTGCGCGTGGAAATCCATCATCGCTTGAATCACGCGGGTGTATTCGCTCTCTGCTGGAATTTGCCCCAGTGCGATTTCAAGCAATTTGCGCGGATCATTTTCGCTGAATGCCCCACTGACGAGCGCCGCGACGAAACGCCCGCCGTAAATGCCGTCGCCATCATGCGAGACGGAAGCGGCTTTTTCCGCGAGGTCTGCCGCCAGGGTTGGATTGTTGGGGGCAATCAGGCCGAAAATATCGCTGAAAATTTGCCCGCCAATTTGCTCGGCTGTTGCTTTGCCATTCATGGCGATGCTGCCGGATAACGGAGCCGGGATACCCGCTGCCAAGTTGCGGTAAGCAGTGTGTTCGGTGGAAATGCCGTACCCGCCCCACCAGAGCGTGCCGTGTTCATCACCCAGGAAATTCAGCCACGTCTCCCCAAAATCCGCCGCTGTGATGTCCGGCGATGCACCGAATAATTCAAAAGCACGAATCAAGACCATCGGCAACGCGGTATCATCGTCAGGCTTGAAGATTTTATTGAGGTCTTCACGCACGTAGGTGTGCAGTTCGCCCAGGTTGTCGCGGATTTCTTCATACGTCCAGTTTTCCAGCGGCGCACCGAAGCGTACCCCGATGCACTTGCCCAACCATCCGGCGTAAACGCGCTCGTCATAATCTTGCGGGATCATCGGTGTCCTTTCGGGAGGATGGAAACTTTTACAGGGTTTGTTGTGTAGTGTTTATCTATAGTGGTTGTTGCTGTAGCGGACACGGGATAGACCGTGCCCGTATATTGATTGGTAGATGGGCGAGCCACGTTGGACCGCCCACCAATGCTGAAAAACTAGTTGCCGTAGTTGTCATCCAGGCAGGTTTGCGCCATCCCTGCGCCTTCTGCCAACATCCCCGCTACGTCGCGCTCGCCGTTTTCGATCCAGCGGACGCGGGCATCACTCAGCGGGCCAGCCACGCAGTCCCAGAAGTACTGGCTGCGCAGGTAATTCGGCACAAGTTCGGAGTTCACAAGCTGGTTGTAGGAGACACCGCGAATCGGGTCTTCGTCCCAGCCGAGTTCTTCCCAGATCGCGGGGCCATTCGGCGACCAAACACCAGCCTCAGCCGCGATCCGTTGTGCTTCGGGGCCAGTCAACCATTCGATCAATTGCCATGCGGCTTCTTTGTCGTCGCTGCCATTCCACATGTAGTACATATAAGAATCTGTCCAGGGGATTACTTCGGTTTCTTCGTTGTAGCGCGGCGGTGCAACAACACCCCAGTTGAAATCGGCTTGCTCGGTGATTGCTGCCAGTTCCCAATCCGAGATGGATTGCATGGCGACATTACCAGAGAGGAAGACCAACTCGCCGAACTGATCCTGCAATTCTGCCGGAGCCGTCACCTGATCTTCAGTGACCAGTTCCAGGCACCAGGTCATCGCTTCAGCAGTTTCCGGTGTATCCATATAGCCAACCACATCGCGCCCATCCGGGCTGGTCAGTTCTGCACCCAGGTTGAAGGAGAAAGGCGACCACAACATACAGCCTTCACCGCCGACAATCGCGCCTACGCCGTAGATGTCTTCGTCGCGGTTGGTGAGCTGGTTTGCCATTTCACGATATTGAGCAATCGTCCAACCATCTTCCGGGTAAGCCATGCCAGCCGCATCAAAGAGGTCTTTGTTGTAGGCGACGAAGCCGGAAACGGCATCACGCGGCACGGCATAGGTGCGGCCTTCGTACATACCGCGATTCACACCACTGGGGAACCAGTTCGCTGCCACGCCAGATTCTTCGAGGTAGGGAGTCAGGTCTTCCAGGAAACCCTGGTTGGCAACATCCGGTGCGAAGTAGTGATAGAAAACATCCGGGCCTTCATCAGCAGCAACTGCCGTCAGCACGCGGGTTGCGAAACCCCGGCTGGGGTACAGGGAAAGTGCAACGCGGATATTCGGGTGACTTTCTTCAAAGGTACGTGCCAGCGTGAAATGCATATCGCGGGTAGCGGCAGTGTCACGCCCGCGTTCCGTTGCCCACCAGGTAATGGTGACGACTTCTTCATCCTGTGCAGAAACTGCCAGGACAGGGAGCAGTAAACTAAGAACGAGACCGATAAGAAGCATTCTTTTGAACATGTGTTATCTCCTTAAAATGTGCGAAAAAACGGAAACTTTGGGTTAGATTCAGCCTTTCAATCCTTCGATAGATATCCCTCCTATCAATTGACGTTGCGCGACAAAGAAAAGAATTAATGGTGGAATCGTCGCCAACAGGGAACCCGCCATCAGCAGATTCCAGTTGGTCTCCCGCGCTCCCTGGAAGAAACTGAGACCCAACGATACCGTGAATAGCTCTGGATCATTGAGGTAAATCAGCGGTTGCAAGAAGTCGTTCCACGTTCCAACGAAGGTGAAGACGACGACCAACACCAATGCCGGACGAGACAGCGGCAGGATGATGCGCCAGAATACGCCGAAGCGACTGGCTCCATCAATATAGGCGGCTTCGTCCAGGTCATAAGGGATGCTCATCATATACTGGCGTACCAGGAAGATGAGGAAGGCGCTGCCTGTGAAGGCAGGAACCGTCAGCGGGAGATACGTATTAATCCACCCCAGTTCTGCAAACAGAATGAAGCGGGGAACAAGCGTTACATGATAGGGAATCATCAATGTTGAGAGCATCAGCAAAAATAGAATGCTGCGCCCTGGGAAGCGCAGTCGCGCAAATCCGTAGGCGACGAGCGTCACCGCAAATAATTCGCCCACGATGTTCAGCGCGACGATGATGATGGTATTTATCAGGAAGCGACCAAAAGGAACTTCCTGGAAAACCTGTGGGAAGTTGTTGAATTCCAGCGGATTAGGAACCCAGGCAGGCGGAATCTGAAACATCTGATCCGCGCCCTTCACCGAGGTCGAAACCATCCAGTACAGGGGTAGAAGCAGCACCGCCGCTACCAGCACAAGCACCGTGTAACCGAGGGTAGTTTTCCAGATTGAGTTCCCGGATTGCAAAGCAGATTTTGATTCAGCCGTTCGCATATTGGTGAACATGATTTTCAAATCCCCCTCATCGGTTCCTGCTGCGGTCAGTTTCGTAATACACCCAATAGCGAGAGCTGCGCAGCACGAGCACTGTCACTACCAGGATGAAGGCCGTCATGATCCAGGCAAGTGCTGACGCATAGCCCATCCGCAGCGAGATGAAGCCCCGGTTATAGATGTAGAGCATGTAGAACAAGCCGGATTGCAGCGGGCCACCCGTTTCCCCGGCAGCGATGAAGGCCGGGGTGAAGGTCTGGAAAACGCCAATCAACCCCAGGACGAGTTGGAAAAATATCGTTGGAGTCAGCAGCGGCAGTGTAATTCGGAAGAATTTCTGAAAACTATTTGCACCATCCACCGTTGCAGCTTCGTACATCACTTCCGGGATATTTTGCAGCCCTGCCAGGTAGATGATGGCGCTGCCACCCACGCCCCATAGCGCGATCAGGATCAGACTGGGCAAGACATACTGTGGACTGCCTAACCAGTTGGGACCATCAACTCCTACATTCGAGAGCAGGGTATTGATGACACCATAGCGCTGGTTCAACATCCAGACCCACACGAGCGCAGCCGCAACCTGGGGTACGACGGACGGCATGTAGAAGATGGTGCGAAAAAAGCCAATCCCGCGCAGTTTCAGGTTCATCAGCACCGCCAGCCCAATGCCGCAAATCACTTCCAGCGGCAAGTAGAACAGCGAATACGTCAGCGTGACTTCGACAGATTTTTTGAAGCGCAAGTCTTCCGTGAAGATGGTGATGTAATTATCCAGACCCACCCAGGTTGGGTCGCCAACGATGTTCCAGCGTGTGAAGCTCAGGATCAACGAGGCGATAATCGGCCCCAGGAAGAACACCAGGAAACCAAACAACCAGGGCATAATGAAGAGATACCCCGCGAGTGCTTCTCTGCGGCGGCTTTCGGAGAGATTCCGCCAGATGCCGATCTTCGGTAAATTAATCACGTACACACGCTTTCAATGTCTATTCGCAAAAAGGACAATCAATCTTTTTAAGCTTTGCACCTATGCGCCATCTGACAGGTGCGTTTGCAAGCGCAGTTCCGTCAGCTTCTGTGCCGTCTCGACAATATCCATGCGGTTAGCGAAGCGCAGGCAGACGCCAGCAGGACGACGTACTTTCTCCACCCAATCAGGCGGGATCGCCTGCAAGCCATGGATTGCGCCAGACATCGCCCCAACGACAGCGCCGATGGTATCTGCGTCACGCCCGAAATTGCCTGCCCAGAACATGCCGCGCCGGAAGTCGCCATCGGTCAGTTTGAAGATGCTGTAGGCTTGTGGAATGGCCTCTGCTGCCATCGAATGAACCGGAGTCCAGAGTTGGGTATGCAGCCCTTCCCAGGCGGCTTCGATGCTGCCCGCTTCTTCGCAAATGGCAAATGCCCGCATCATGGCGCGGTACAGCCAGCTATCTTCCGGGATGACATCCAACCCGGCCTGGATGACCTCAGAAACCGATGCGCCATCCATTGCCACCGCGATGCTTGCGGCTACGGCCTGCGCAGCCCAGATCCCGTCTGCTGCATGGCTGATTTCGGATTCGATCTTTGCCAGTTGTGCGGCTCGTGCTGGATCACCGGGACAGATGATGCCGATCGGTGCGATGCGCATGGCTGCCCCATCGTCGTTGTTCTGCACATTATCTTTGCCGGAAAGCGGCGGCATGATGCCCCGTTCCAGGTTGGCAACTGCACCATACAAGGGTTTGCCACCACGTTCTGCCACACCGCCTTCGTTGATGATGTATTTATGCCAGGACGCAATCAGATTCTCCGTCGTCAGTTCGCCAGCATAATCAATCAGCGTCTGGGCAGTGAGCATGGCGAATTCCGTATCATCCGTGCTGCGTGCGCCTTCGTATAAATTGCTGATGATGCCGTAGCGCTGCCGATGTTCATCACTACGTCCCAGATCACCATAGGCATCCCCAACGGCAAGCCCCACCATACAACCTGCTGCTCGATCTCTGTACTGCGTCTCGTTCATCGGAAAATCACCCGTTTCACAAAAAAGAATAATCTAATGAGAACGTTCTCATTCTGCCGAAAATAAAAAGATTATGCCGTTGGCGGCGCTGCTGTTGAACCGCGCACGATTAGTTCGCATGGTAACTTGAGTTTGCTCACCTCATTGGCTTCCGGTTCTTTCATTCGCTCCACCAGTATCTGTGCAGCCGTTACACCTATTTCGTACTTGGGTTTTGCAACTGTAGTGAGCGCCGGGGAGGTGGTTGCAGCAGCGTGAATGTCATCCATACCCACAATTGAAATATCTTCCGGTACTCGCCAGGAGAGTGCTTGCGCTGCCCTCAATGCGCCAATAGCGATGTTATCATTGACAGCGAGTACGGCTGTGGGTGGCTGCGTCAGTTTCAAAAGCCGTTGCATCGCCTCATATCCTGCTTCTTCGTTAAAATCACCTTCTATCAAGATCGAAAGATCCAGTCGAAGTCGATGCTGTTCATAAAATGCCTTGTACCGTTCAACCTGCGTTGAATAGCGGCGGCGGCTTAAAGCAGAAATCAGACCAATGCGTCGGTGTCCTAATTCATATAGATGCTGTAGCGCTGCATCTGTTCCCTGGGCTGTATCGCTCCCTACGCCATCTAGCAGCGGATAATTCACACCACTACCCAGAACCACGATGGGGATATCCAATTTTTCCAGGTCGTCTGATGAGACATTCACGGTATTGATAATCAATCCGTCAAAACGGTTACGGCGTACCACTGTCAAGAAGTTCGTCTCGCGCTCTGCTTTCCAGTCACTATTGACGATCACCGTCGCATACCCTTCGGCTTCCATCGTATCCTGCACCCCACGGGCTACTTCTGGCCAGAATGGGTTGGTGATGTCGGGTATCGAGAGTGCGATGACATGGGTCTGATTGGTGCGTAAACCACCTGCAATTGCATTGCGGACGTAGCCCAGTTCTTCTGCCGCTGCAATCACTCGCTCCTGGGTGGAGGCGCGAACCATATCTCGCTGCCCATTCAGCACCCGCGCCGCAGTCGCCTTGGAAACACCGGCTAATTTGGCAACGTCAATGATGGTGATACTGCGTGACATTCGGCCTTACGCTCCAGTTTGAGAACGTTCTCATTTCGTGATTATGTCCCGTAAATGCGTTTTTGTCAAGCAGATGCGAGCGCAAAAGCAAAGAAATCGATTGCATTACTTCAGCCCAAGAAGCACTGTTGCTGGATGCTCTGAGAAGTGCTATTGTTACAAATTGTAATGACATTGAGGAAAATCGAGGACAGGAATCCATGTCTGACGGCCTCCGGCATGTACTGCATGAGAATGGAATCCATGAGTTCACATTCTTGAAACCTTCGCGTCAGGCCATTGATGATCTCTACGGAATAATGAATGACCTAATGGAGAATGCCCCTCGCCCTGAGATCGTCTTGCTCCTGGTCGATGTGACTAACGGCATTTACCCTCCCCTGCGGCATCTGTTCAAAGCCACTCAGGAGTTCAATTCTACCCATGTTGACGCGCCGCCGGGTTTTACGGCTGTCATCGCTGCTCCCAATGCAATGGTTACGCTTGCGGCTACCTTCATGAACACACTGAATAAATTCATCATGGGTTACAATAGACTACGTTTTTTTAAGACAGATGATCGGGAACGTGCGATTCAATGGCTGCTACAGGTGCAACAACAACAAATGGAATAGACCTGACCATGTATATTTTCCTTGCTATTCATCGTAATTTTGCTATATGCAAAAGTGGGTGTTATTGTAATTCATGGTAGATCATGATAGGTGCTGATGGGAAAAATGTCTGAAGATCTGCAATTTGTGCTGCATGAGAACAAGATACACGAATTTATCTTTCTGAAACCGTCTCGAACCGCTGTCGATGAACTCTATCAGGTCTTCATTGAGTATGTCGAAAGCGGTGATCCACCGAAATCATTCCTTCTGTTGATTGATGCTCGCAACGGCATTGTTCCTCCCCTACGCTATCTTTTCACCGCCACACAAGAATTCGCTGCACGCTATGAGACCGTCCCGCCCGGACACACAGCCATTTTGCACAATCCGAATATGATCGTCTCATTGCTGGAGAACTTCATGAACACATTGAGTCGTTTTGTCACGGGATACAATACACTGAAATTCTTCAACGAAGATAAACGTGAGGAAGCCATCGCATGGCTGCTGGATCAGGCGAGTAGCGGCGCACATCAAACTTGAACTTTACTGCTCCTGTGGTGCATGAAGTAGGTTTTTCGGTGGTGGAAGAAGATTGGCTATTCAGCCCCTTCTCTGCCGTTCGCAGGATACAGTAGCGCAGTATTCTCTGATCTTACACATAGTCACATGAAACCGGATAAGCTATTCAGGGCAGTCGGTTAGCATCTCAGCATTTCAGCTTGTCAGCCTCAGAGTTCGTTTTTTGCGCATATCACTCACACCGAAAAAACGGTTTTGCTAACCGCTAATGGCTTACGTTCATCGAAGCTGGAAAAGTTGTCTGCAATGGCTGCTGCGTAACATCCGCTCTTAAAACTGAACGGTCAGTGGCAAAGAAGATGGGGAGTACCCTTTGAGGGTATTCCCCTTTCAATTGAGCGAGAGTTACTCGCAGCGGTATTCTTCTGTCGCATAGGCTTCAACGCTGCCCAGCGGTGCGGAAAGTCCGTTATCGAAGACGTACCAGGTCACGACGATCTGGTTGGAC
>CAYVVZ010000047.1:0-31410 GCA_964455365.1 uncultured Anaerolineaceae bacterium
AATTGGTCATACGACCATCACAAGCAAGATGCGAACGAACGCCAGGAAAAGTCGCGCCGTCGCCAGCAAGCAGAAGAAGCACGTAAGCCTGCGCCGCAGCGTCCGCGCCGCCGTCGCTAGGCCATCATACGGCGTTGTCCTGCGCACCAAAGCGCAATAAAACGAGCGCTGCGCAACATCCAACCCTCAAATGCAAAGGGGAGACAAATGATGAATTGGACATTCTCAAGCAACAAGCACTTCAGTTCGGAGCATTTGCAGAAGGTCAATAAGCGGGAACTGCCGGAAGACTTCACCTGCTTAACGGACTGCACACGAAAAGGAGCGCGGGGCAAGCGCCGCACGCGCTCCAACATTTGAAGGGCAAGTTGTATGATCAACACAACTGACAGCAAAACCTGACCGTCGCCAAAACCAAAGCGACGGTTTTTTTGTTGGACTAGCGTTCGCGCCGCAGGTCATCCAGCAAGGATTGTGCGCTCTCGAAGGCGGTTACAGCGCCGTCGATCTGTTCCAGATAGGCTGCAAAATCTTGTTCCAGCGTTTCGTTGTTGCACACAGCGAAGAAGGCATCGGACGCTTGCCGCGTCAGCATTAGCCCTGTATTGACGAGATCCGTCGCAGTTTGCAACGTTGGGAACGCTGCTGCGATGTCTTCCGGCAGTGCGTAGGCTTCCGGGATGAATGGTTCGCCCTGGAAACATCCTTCGGATGTGTCGAATTGTTGAATATCATTCCAGTAGGTCTGGATGCGCACGGCTTCCCCGCGCAATCCGGTCATATCAATGACGATGTCTTCCAGTGCTGTGATATGCACACGCGCCACGCTGATGTCCTGCGTGGGGTCTCCGTCCGGTGCGCCGCCTTCTACATCGCTTGTCGGGGCGAGGATACCCACTGAGTCGAACAGCGGTTGAATATCTTCGTTCAGTGTACGTTGTACGGCAATGACGGCTTCATCCAATTCCAGGGCTTCTTCGCGGCTGATTTGCTGGCGGAACAAACAGGCTTCCTCATACCGTTCCAGCACAGCCGCCAAATCCTCACGCACGGTATTCATCTGCATGGAAATCCCTTGCAGTCGCGTCTGATTTTCGACCCCTGGTGGCACTTCAAATGGATCAGGATCGGTGAATTCCAGGCTGCAATTCTGCATCTGCCCATTGCGGATCACCAGCGTAAATTCGTCATGCAGTGTTGCAGCATCCGCTTGCAACGCATTAAAATATACGCCCATCTGCTCGGTCACCGTCAGCACAGCAGTCGGCTCTAACGCGGGTTGTTCTGTTTGCGTCTCCGCAGGAGCAGACGTTGCAGAAGCTGCCACAGCAACTTCTTCGGAGGCTTCTGCACTGGCTTCGACGATGGCTGTTTCCTCTGCATCTGCGGTGCTTTCTGGTTCTTGCGTTGTCTCCCCCCCTGCAACAGATGTACCATCCGTTGGTGTCGTGACAACCAGAACCCCCATCATGACGAGAAACGTCAATGTCAGCAGGAGTAACAGGGGGCGCAGCCGACGACCTTTGCGCCCGAACTTGCCATACAAGACGATGTTCGTCGTCAGTTCCATCGCCCGATCTGCTTCGTCAGGATCACTCAGGGATTCCCCCAGTGCCTTCAACATGCCCAGGGAATACCCTGCTGCATCCTTCATGCCGGGAGTGTTATCTTTCTGGTAAACGACAACAAGCTCCGGGATCGCAGAAGGATCACCAGCCTCGCCCAACCACTTCGCAGCTTCAACACGTTCCTTTGCTGAGAAGTCATTACGCTTGCGCAGCATACGCCGCCGCTTATTCACTTCCTTGAGGAAGGCTTCCTGGCGTGCTTCTTCTTCTGGTGATAAGCCATTATCTTCCAGGTCAAATTCTTCTCGTTCTGCCATAACCGCCGCGGCTCCTGCCTCTGCCGATATGAATCAGATGTGCTTCCATGACTTCAACTATACGGCATGTATGCCGCATTGGAAAGTTCGCCCCACCTACGCTTCATCCACCAATTTAACCAGTGTCTTACCATACCCCTCACCGCTCATCAAATGAGCCAGGGCATCGGGTACTGCCTCAATCCCCGTGAACAATTTATCATCAACCACGCTGCGGATTTCACCACGCTCGTAGAGGTCAATCATCTTCCCCGCCTCCAGCACGAATGATTGTGCATAGTCACTCATGGTGAAGCCCAGGATTTGCACGCTCTTGCGAATGATTACGTCGTAGAAATCAATCTGATGAATGGCTTCCGCACTGCGGAAATGCTCGTGCAGTGTTTCTAACAAGATGTACTTCGAACGGGGAGCGGCTTGCTTGAGCGCTGCATCCAGGATGCTGCCGCCGAATGCCTCAAAGACCAATTCCAGGCTGTCCTCGTATTCGGTTTGCAGCACCTGCACCACATCTTCCTGCGAACGGTCAATCACGCGATCCACACCAAGTTCACGCAGCACCGCCGCTTCGGTTTCATTGCGACAGGTGGAGATGACGAAATTCCCGGCACGCTTGACCAACTGCACCAGGTAATGTCCCACGCTGCCACAACCAACTGTCACCAGAACCGTTTGACCACTGCCGATTTCTGCCAGGATTTCGCTGGCGATCTTTGCTGCTGCACCACTGACGAACAGCCCCACATATTCGGGTTTCATGGCGGGGATCTTCATGGCGAAGTGCTGTGAGATGCGCGAGTACTCCCGGTAGCCGTTTCCCGGCAATGCCGTCAGGACAGCATCCCCCGGCTGAAAACCCGTGACTCCTCTGCCAACTGAGATCACTTCCCCCGCAGCTTCCGCGCCAAAATCAAAGGGCGCATGCTGCCCCGCGTCCGTCAAGCCCATCATCAGGGCGAGATCGGTATAATTCACACCCGCGTAGTGATTGCGTACCAGTAATTCGCCCGAACCGGGTTCGCCCAGTGGCACTTCCACAATCTTCAAAGCGGTGTGCGGATCACGGCCTGTTTGCTGTACAACAACTTTGCGGTAGGTTTTTTCGGTCACGAAACTGGCTCCTTTGCAGTCATGTGTACATCAGGGGCAGCATGCGCAATGGCACGAGCAAGTTCAGCGTAATGGCTGTGCGTGCGGCTGGTGAAAGCGACAATCGGCTTGAAATGCTGACCCGCGAAAAAACCGCCGATGCGGTGAGGCCAGGGCAGCGACGGGATCACCAGCATGATTCCTTCGGCCTGTCGGTACTGCTTGCGCCCCTGGAATAAGCGACGCAGCACTTCATTTTGTTCAGTCGGCAGCAGCGGATAATCCTGCACGGATTCAATGGCTTCCCAGGAGATGTGTCGTGTTGCGCCGATGAAGGTATGCAGATGCAGGCCATCCTCTGCAACAGTGACGGGCGGAGTCGCAACCAGCATCCAGAGTACGGGAGCCAGCAGCAAGATCACCATCAGTGCCATGAGTGCGAATAACGGTGCGGGAAGCAGAACAGCCGTGAGCAAAAGCGCTGCCGCCGCCACCACTCCCAGCAAGAGCATCAGCACACCGCTGATTTGCTGGATGCGCTGCTGCCAGGGAGCAGGATGTGAATACGTGATAGGTTGTGTCATCATGTGGCTGTGTCATTTCTAACTGTGAACAACGTAGCGGATTATTCGAGCATTATACCGAGAGCGAATTCTCGCGCCAAACGATCCCCTCTGCCAAACAGGGCAATTGCATCAAAACGATTTGAACCACGAAGACACAATGGACACGAAGAAATCCGTAGGTGCGATCACCCTGCCCTGCCAAAAGTGACATGCTTCATTCCCAGGTAAGGTGCGGTTGTTTGAAGGGGATTAGCGCCATGATGACGGCCTGCACGTAGTATTCTGTGCGGGTCAGCGCGTCATCGGTGAGGATTCCAATGCTGCCATTTTGCTGCTTGCTGTTGGATCGTCCGAAGACACGATCATCCGCTTCGCCCAATTCCATGCCCTGCTGCACCAACTGTGCGACTTCTCGCGGCAGGGTGAACACCCCGGTCTGTGCTTTGCCGATGCGCCCATCCCGCAGTACCACGATATAGGCGAAGACTTCAAGCTGCGTGTTCACGACCTGAACGCCGCCTTCAATACCCATGCTGTAGACGGCATCCGGGAATGCTTGCGCCGCATTCTGGGCGCGATTCAGTGCGCCGCGTGCTGTCTCTTCATGGGTCATGGGCTGGGTATTCACACCGGAGGGGACAGAACAACCCCGAAAAGTGAACGCCTCTCCGGGGAAGATACGCTTAAAACCTTGTTCTGCCGCATCAATTTTGACGGGGTTCTGCGATGCGACGATGACAAGTTGGCTCATCAGGATGGGCTGCGGAACCGGATGCTGGTGCGCAACCGGGCGAACTCAATTTCGTCGCCATCACGCAGGCGGTACTTCTGGTGCGCCGTCAACTGAAAACCGTTGATGCGCGTGCCATTGGTACTGCCCAGGTCTTCCATGTAGAGATAGCCATCCTTCAGCGTCATGGCGGCGTGCTGCCGGGAAACGCCAAAGTGATACGCTCCAAAGGGCGTGAGATCAAAGTCGATCTCGTTGTTGGTATCGCTTTCCAGCGCCCGCCCAATCACGATGCGTTCCTGAATCGTGAGCGCTTGCTTCTGGTCGCCTATGCGGAAGATTAAACGCCACCCGGCTTCCAGCATCGCGGTTCCCGGCTGCGGCGCACGATCCGGCATCGGCATTAAGCCTTCTGGCTGTACCAACATTTCCGTCTGCCGGGGGCGGCCTTGCGGTTCATCATCATAGGAAACCTGCTCCGTCTGGGGGTTCTGCGGCGATTCTGGAGCATCCTGATTATTCTCATCGGAGGGTTGTCCGCTTCTGGGCTGTTCCGTATTCATATCTTCGGACACGTCTCTCACACCTGGGTTAATTTCGGTAATTTGCGTACCATAATTGTCATGCAGAATGAGATATTTTGCAACTGTATCCCCTCAAGATTCAGCATATCGTCCCAGATCAGCACGAATTCATCCTACGCGCTGCGCAGTTCTACGGGTACAGTTAGCATGATTGTTCCTGGTATTGAGAAAGCCGACGATGCGCCGTAAAACACTGATTATTCACCTGGTTCTCGGCCTGCTTCTGCTGTTCGCTGCGCAGCACGCACTCGCACGCGACGTACTTCAGCAAGAGCGCTGCTTAATCCAGGCAGGCGAAGAAGTAGAAGGGACGCTCTTTGTCTTGTGCCGGGAATTACGAATTGATGGTGTCGTACAGGGCGATGTGGTTGGCCTCGCGGTAGAAACGCACATTCAGGGTGAAGTACAGGGAAGCATCTACCTGATTTCCGGCACATTGCACATCAATGGGCAGATCGAAGACGATGTGCATTATGGTGGTTTTGTGATGCACGTAGGCAACGCAGAAGAAATCATGGGCGTTCCGAATGCGCCGAACACCATTGAGGGCAGCATCAAGAGTGCGGCTTTCAGCGTAACGGTGCATGAACAGGGGCAGATTCACGAAGGTATTCTGGCTTTGGGCTACCAACTGGAAATCCTCGGCAGCACGGAAGATGAAATCAACTTCTGGGGATCAGTGCTGCAAATTTCGGGTGCTGTAGACGGTGATGTGTATGCGACGGTGGGCGATCAGGAAGCGGATAACCGCCAGATTGAGACTCTCCTGCTGCCGCTGAACCTGGGGGTGGATGTGTATAATCCCGGCCTATTCGTTGCAGAGAGCGCCAATATCCGTGGAGCGCTCATTTATTCTGCGCCGTTGGAAGGCCACATTGAGGGGATTGTCGGCGGAGACGTGGTATACGAGCCAATTTTACCCACGAGCTTGCAAAACCTGGATGAACCGCAGGCGACCGATATTTACTTCAACCAGAGCATGCGCGAGTTCGGAACGCTGCTGGTCATTGGTGCGATTACGCTGTTTGCCATCCCGCAATGGGTGCGGCAGCCGCTGCGCACCATGCGCTATCGCTTCTTCACCAGCCTCAGCGTCGGATTATTGGCCTTCATCATTTCCTTTCCTATTGTGTTGATTGTGCTGCTGCTGATTATTTCGCTACTGCTGATCGCACAGCTTTTCGGCCTGACGAACCTGGGGGTTGCGTTGGCGCTGGTGCTGGGTGTCGTTGATATTGGCAGTGTGGGGTTGTTCTACTTTGTGGCAATTTACGTGGGTCGGGCGCTGGTGGGGCTGGCATTGGGTCGCCTGGTGTTCTTCATCATCCTGCGCAATCAGCAGGCTACCCGCTGGTACGACTATGCGAGTCTGTTAGTGGGTGTGCTGCTGCTTTCGCTAGCGATGGCGCTTCCGGGGATCGGCTGGGTGGTCAATGCAGCGGCGCTGTTCCTGGGGTTGGGCAGCATTATCGTCCTGCTGCTAGATCAATTCCGGCGTATCCGTGATAGCGAAGTAAGTGTGCCGCCCGGATGGATGGTACCTTCTCCATTGGGGAACGTACCGCACGCAATGCGCAGAGAGCGTGATTTGCTCCCTGCACTTCCTTCGGATGATCGCCATCCCAATATCCCACTAGCGCCACCGCCACCACCGGACCCGGACAATCCCGGCTCGCAACCTGCCCCCGGTATGCGCAATCTGCCAGAGGGTTTTGATTTCGGGTTTTTTGAGGAATCGCCGGAATAATTCGCATTTGTGAGTGACCTGGCGAGGGGGGTGATACGCATCAGGGACACTTCTTTGACGCACGCTGCCACGCGCTGAAGCATGTGGCAACAAGAGCAGCGGGAAGCACATCATAAGGATGTTCTGACCCGCTGCAAACAATCTTCTTTAGTGAACCTGGCGGTTTGTCCCTGGCTAGCTTCAGCCATCAGCGACACGAAAAACACCGCCAAACGAAGTTCTTTTTGTATCGGGTGCGTACCTACGCTTTAAGGCTTGTCCGGTATTGAGAACCGAGGTTGTGAGTGGAAGCGCAATGCCTTTGTTTGGGTTTGCGGCGGACACAGCGATGCTGTGTCCCTACATTTGATGGCATTTTGGGTAGGGACACGGCAGTGCCGTGTCCGAGAATGATCTATATCAGTACGATTTCCGCCCGAAAACAATACCGGACAAGCATTTTACCCTCAGGCCGCGCTGGCGACTGCTTCGCCAGAACTGACCTGATACCCTTCCGCGATACTCTTTTCACGGGCAATGGCATAAATCACCAACCCATAGCCAGCCTTTGCCGCGACATCCGCAATGCAGTAGCCAACCTGTACGATTACCAGAGCCGTCGGATTGGCAAGCGTGCCACCTTCAAACAAGAAGGGCAGCATGTAGACGATGGGGTAAAAGCCCCAGGTCGCCAGCAGCAGTAAGCGAATATTGCGCACAAGCACCTTTGCGCCGCCGGGCTGATTCTCTATCGCATCCCCCAGGCCGCTGAACAACTGCCAGACGATGTACACGAATGGAATTGTGCTGATGAAGCCCCAGAGCGCACGAGTGCCATTATCGGTGGCGATTTCACCCGGATAGCCCAGGATGACCATCAACGCCGCAGCCGTCGCCAGGGTGAAGGTCAGGCGACCTTTGTTGCGCGGGTTGATGACGAAGATCAACTCCGCGACCAGCAGCGGCACGGTTAGCAGCCAGTCGATGTAGCGGTAGGCATCGTTGAATGGTTCACCGGATGCAATGTAGGTGATGACTCCGTCGCTGCCTTCTGCAATGCTGTAAGCAGCTTCCCAACTTTCAAAAATGCGGAAGTAGTGATAGCCCGCTACAGCAACTACCAGTGCCGACATCACCAGCGCACCGCGATACTTCGGGGCGATATCCTGGCGTGCCAGCACGAAAAAGATGAACGCCGCGAACATCGTCGCAAACGTGAACGAGAATAGATTGTAGACCAAACTGTACTCAAATTGGGTTAACTCAGGCATTCCAATACTCCTAACGATGGAACCAAGCATACTACCAACATTCACATCGTTCACAAAGTTTTGAACGAATTTAAAGAAAGCATAGAAGCAGCAGCTAAACAGCGCATGAGGCCACTCCTAATAAAAGGTGAATGGCCTATACTTGACCTGAGTTTTATGGAACCCCATTCTACGTGGCTTTGGCCTCGTGCTGACGATACCAGGACACAGTGCGGCGCACAGCTTCTTCTACCGGGGTGGCAATATTGCCGAAGGCCGCCACGAACTGGCTGTGATCCACGATGAAGGGCTTCTCAAATTCGTACATCATCTCACGCAGTTCCTTGACGTAGGGATGAAAGAGCGCCACTGCCTGGAACATCAGCCTGGGCATAGATGAAACTTTCGGTTCCACGCCGATTTCTGCTGCGATTTTCTCGATGAGCTGGCGAGTGGTCATTTCCGGCTGTGCATTGGGGACATGCCACGCACGCCCTAATGCTTCTTCGCGCTCACCCAGGATGACCATGGCTGTGCCAAAGTCGCCAATGTAGGTATAAGTATGCGGCAGATCAACATCCCCGAAGACCTGTGCCGTTTTGCCTTCCAGCAGCGGTTTTATGACGCGATCCCCCATCGCAGAACCCAGCACACCTTCACCATAGAAATCACTGCCTCGTGCCATCGCTACCCGCACCTTACCCGCTTTGTGCGCGTCTACGAGCTGCTGCGCCATGGCTGCACGAGTCCGTCCTTTATGACCATGTGGGGCATCGGGCAAGCCTTCATGCAGCGGCTTGCCATGCGTATCCCCATACATGTAGAGATTTTCCCCGACGATCAATTTTGCACCGCTGGCGGCTGTACCCTCCAGGATAGCGGTTTGCAGCGGTGGAAACTTCTCAGGCCATTCGGTGTATCCTGGCTGCGCACATTGGTAGACGACGGCTGCGCCCTGGGTCACTTCGCGCACTTTTGCCGCGTCGTAGGCATCGCTGGCAATCACCTGCACTGAAGCAGGAATTTCTCCGCGTGTTCCGCTGCGGTTGACCATGTGAATATCGGTGTAGCCTTTATCCAGCAAGGCACGCATCACGCTCTGCCCCAGGGGGCCTGTCCCAAAAATCACCTGTCGTTCACTGCGATTTACTTCACTCATGGTATGCTATCTCCTGTTATTGGTTGTTCGTTCGTTTTCTGCTACAGTCTTGCTGCGAGTCCGGGGCGGGGCATCCCTCCTTCCACAAAGCGATGCTCCCTTCGGCTTTCGTATCTTTCTGCGCACAGGGCGCATTGAACTACACTCGGTGCAATCGAGGCTCCGAGGCGGTTCCGAAATGGTGATGATGTGCCACAGCTATTTTTTGTGGTGGATGTAAGAGCGATTCATGAATCGTCCCTACGGATTATCCTGTGTCGAGCTGCAATCCACAGCGTTGTAGCAGTGTATCGACCTCATGCTCATAGAACGTCCTCACATCCCCTACGGTGGGGCCAAGATGTTCGAAGAGTTCCAGCATGATGATGCCGTGAATGCGTGACCAGCCAACAAGCAGCACGTAAAACATCTCAACGGGCAGGCCAATTTCGCCATAGAGCGGATCAAGCCATTCTTTCATGAAAGCTTTGTTCGCTTCCGGGATTGGCTGATATTCCGGCGGGAAAGTCAGTTGCCCTGCTTGCCATGCCAGCCCCATCGGTTGACCCATTATTTCCAGCGAACGCCGCGCCAGCGGGATCGTCACATCGGCGGGGGCTTCATAGCCTGGGATGGGATTCCCGTAGATCAACTGGAAATCTGCCGGATGCGTGATCGCCCATTCACGATAGGCCATCAACGCGGCCTTCAAGCGTGCGCCGTAGGCTGTTGTTTCTTCGCCCTGGTCAGCGGCTTCTACGGCACTCGCCAGCGCTGTGAATGCATCCACAATCAAGGCTGTGATGAGATCATCCAGGCGTGGAAAATAGTTATAAATTGCCGGAGCCGTGATGTTCAATTCACGAGCGATGCCACGGAGCGAAAGGCCGTTCGTTCCCTTTTCTGCCATCTGCTGGCGGGCAATGGATTTAATCTCTTCCGTTGTGATCTGGCGCTTGGCTTTCGGCATCTACCTCTACCCTGAGATTTACAGCGTTTATTTACAATGTAAATATACAGCGTTTATCTCGCGTTGTCAACAAGCAGTTTCTGGCAGCGTGTGCTTGTCAGATTGGCTCAGACAGGCGGATCGCCCGCGCCTTGCTCCTTACAGAGAGAGAGGTCTCACCGGGTTTTTCATTCCGTTCCGTATTGCGCTACGGTATAGTGAACATGGTGGCTGTAGCTGCCACGTTTTGTATCTGCACACAGAGATGTACGGGAAGCCCCATGAAAAAAAGTTTGATTCTGATATTGGTTTTGCTGCTCGGTACGGTCAGTATATTGCCTTTAACAGCACAGGAAGACAGCAGCGAACGCGAGCCGGATTGGTGGGAAAGCACGGTCTGGTATGAAATATTTGTGCGCAGCTTTTACGATAGTGATGGCGATGGCATTGGGGATATTCAAGGCGTGATCGAAAAGCTGGATTACCTCAACGATGGTGATCCCACCACGACGGATGACCTGGGCATTACAGGGATCTGGCTGATGCCCATCATGGAAGCCGCCAGCTACCACGGTTACGATACGGTGGATTACCGTGCCGTGGAGCAAGATTATGGCACACGCGAAGATTTCCTGGAATTGATGGACGCAGCCCACGAGCGCGGCATCCGCGTGATTGTTGATCTGGTGCTGAACCACACTTCAGACGATCATCCCTGGTTCGAGGCAGCGGAACAAGGGGACGAAGAATTCCTGGATTGGTACGTCTGGGAAGAAGAGAACCCTGGCTATACAGGCCCCTGGGGTGCGACAGCCTGGTATCGAAACAATGAAAATGGCCTGTGGTATTACGCGCCGTTCTGGAGCCGCATGCCCGATTTGAACCACGAGAATCCAGCAGTCACCGCAGAGATTTACGACATCGGGCGCTATTGGATCGAAGAGATGGGCGCAGATGGCTTCCGCCTGGATGCCATTCGCTATCTGCTAGAGCCAGAAGTGGAAGGCCGTGATGTACCGATTCTCTCTGACGCGCCAGAAAATCGCGCCTACTTGCGGGACTTCACAGACTATATTCACAGCGTTGACCCGGATGCTTATCTCGTGGGCGAAGTGCTGCAACCATCGACAGCCGTACTGAGTCGCTACACGGATGATGATGCCATTGACGCAATCTTCGAATTCGTCATCGCGGAAGACATCATCAGCACGGCTTTGCTTGGCAACAAGCGCAGTATTGAACGCCATGTGGAAACCGCGCTGGAAGAATACGAGCCGGGTGAATTTGCCACCCTGACCACGAACCATGATATGGATCGATTGCTGACGGTGTTGCAGGGTAATGTGGATCAAAACCGGGTCGCGGCGAATCTGCTGCTGACCTTGCCGGGTTCGCCTTTCATCTACTATGGTGAAGAAATCGGCATGATGGGGGGCAAGCCGGACGAATTCATCCGCCGCCCCATGCAGTGGGATGCAACTCCGGTCACAGGTGGGTTCACGACAGGAACGCCCTGGCAACCCCTGGATGAGAACTTCGCAGAGCGCACGGTACTGGGGCAGACGGATAACCCCGATTCACTGTTGAGCCATTACCGCAGCCTGATTCACCTGCGCAACAACCATCCCGCCCTGCAATATGGCGAGACAATCCTGGTTGAGTCGTCGCTTGGTGCGGTCTGGGGATACTTGCGTTATACCGAAGAAGAAACGCTGCTCGTCGTCCTGAACCTGAATGACCGTGAATCGCGGGAGTACGCCTTTGCAATTGAAGAAAGCCCATTCGCGGAATACACCGAAGCGGAATTGATTTACGGCACAACTGAAGCCGCCGTGCTGCCCCCGGATTTTGATACAAATGGAGGCTTTGCAGCGTACACTCCTATCGCTGCACCGATGCCGCCCAACAGCATCTACGTCATTCGCCTGCGCTGACAACCTTGCATCTCTGGGGTGATCTTCACATCACCCCAGCCATTATTCATCAGCACGTAACCCCTATGTCATATTCGCACGCAATCGTATAGCGAGTATTTCGCACCAAATGCAAAGGTTGTGGAAATGAAAGAACACGCGCTGATTGTCATTGGCGGGGGTGCTGCTGGCCTGACGGCGGCGGAAGCGGCTGCCGTCCTGGGTATTGATGTCGCCCTGGTGGAAGGCCACAAGATGGGCGGCGATTGCACCTGGTACGGCTGCATTCCGAGCAAGGCCATTCTCCACACGGCAAAGGTTATCCATGATGCACGCAGCCAGGAATACCTGGAAACAAGCATCCAGCTAGATTTCGCCCGCTTGATGGACTCCGTGCAGGAGACCATCCACGCAATTTACCACGAAGAAAGCCCCGCAGCCTTGCGCGAACGAGGGCTGACAGTTTACGAAGCACACGCGAAATTCATTGATCCGCACACCATTGAATTGAGTACAGGCGAAACCCTTCGCGCACGCAAATTTATCCTGGCGACGGGTGCGAAAAACCGCGAACTTCCCGGCTTTGCCGATGTTCCCTACCTGACCAATCACACACTGTTCGATTTGCGCGAGCTGCCGCCGCATCTGCTGATTGTGGGGGGCGGCTCCGTTGCCGTGGAGATGGCACAGGCGTTCCGGCGGCTCGGCTCTGATGTTACTATCATGACAGATACCCCGCATTTACTGCCCCAGGCCGAACCAGAAGCAGCAGCACTACTCGAAGAACTATTGCGTTCGGAAGGGGTGACGCTGTACTGTGGATCAGAGGCCGTCAGCGCATCCCAAGCCGGAGAGCAAATTACCGTCACGCTGGCAAATGGCAGCAACATCACAGGGAGCCATCTGCTGCTGGCGGTTGGCAAAGTCGTTGATGTGCGCAAATTGAACCCGGACGCAGCAGAGATTGCCCATGATGCAGGACGTTTGCTGCTCAATCCACAGCTACAAACCAGCCAGCCGCACATCTTCGCAGCCGGAGATGCGGCAGGCGCACCGATGCTGAGTCATGCATCCAGTGCAGAAGCAGCGACGGCGCTCATCAATGCGGTTTCGCCCATCCGTTCCAGGCGTAAGACCATCATGCCCTGGGCGATTTTCACTGATCCCGAAATTGCACAGGCGGGTTACACCGAAGCGCAGTTGCAGCAAATGGGAAAACACTATGAAGTCACGCGATTGCCCATCACCCGTGCAGACCGCGCCATGACCGATGGTCAGCGGCAGGGCTTCATGAAGCTGCTGCATACGAAGTACGGAAAGCTGCTCGGTGCGACCATCGTAGGGCCAAACGCCGGGGAGATGATGAACGAGTGGGTGCGAATCTTCGAGAAAGGCGGGCGTGTGTTGGATGCTTCCACACCTACCCATATTTACCCAACGCTGGGGGTGAGCAATGCCATTCTGGCAACCGAACAATTGCGCAAGCTGGCAGCGAATACATGGATAGGCCGCATTGCAAAATGGATTGTGCGCCGCCTGATCTGACGACGCACCGAAATATCTCAGCGCTTGCCGATGATCTTCAGCCCCAACCCTTTCGGATGCGGCAGCGGAATCACACCTGTCTTCAACTTGTAATTGGGCGGGTCAATGGCAAGGTCGAGGTAGTGCAGCAAAGCGGCTGCGTTGACCATCAGCAGGACTTCCGCCATGCCCGCACCCAGGCAGGTATGCGCCCCGACACCGAAAGGAGTAAACGTACCCGGCTGTGGCTTGGGACGGTCTAACTTGAATGTATACGGGTCTTCGAAGTGTTCCGGCAGGAAGTGCGTCACCGTCTGCGCCATGTAAATTTCCGAGCCTGCCTCCACACGATAACCGCCATATTCAAATGTCTGGCTGGCGAAGTGCGGCATGAAGGGCGTAACCGGATAAAGCCGCAGCGATTCAATGGCGACTTGATGCAAGATGTCGGCTTTGCGCATTTCCATCGCAGCCGGGATTCCATCTGCGAAGAGCGCATCGACTTCTTCCTGTACCGCTGCTTTGATTTGCGGATCACGCAGGATGGCATAGAGCAAGAACGCTGTCGCGCTGGCGACGGTATCCTGCCCTGCGATATATGGCCCAATAGCGGCTGCGTAGACGGCCTCTTCCGGGAATTTCTCCGGGTTTGTCCGGTGTTCTTGCAATAGATCATCCAGCAAATCTGGCGAGCGCAAGCCTTCCGGCGGATTCTGAATGTGATACGCCACAACTTTTTCGCCAAGCTCCAATGTTCGCGCCTTCACCCGCTTAAATTCTGGACGCATCAAGGCCAGCCGAGGCCAGAACTTCATCAGGTAGACGTTCATCATGTAGCGCTGGAACGTCAGCAAATCATCGAAGTAGTCATCCGCCGGGTAGTTGGTAGCTACGCGCCCAAGCTGATAGGTGATGAGCCGCTGCATGGTGTAGAAACTATCGAGCGTCTCCTGCGGCTGAACCTCGTCTGCGAAGTCCTTCATGACCTGAATCGCATCGGACATCGACTCATCCAGGCGGCTGCGGGAATAGCCGGAACGGGAAAGGCTGCGAAGGTATTTATGTGCTGCACCGTCCAACGCGGTCAAATTCAATTCAGAGCCGAGGGTTCTTGCCAGATCAATGAAGACTTCCCGGTTAGAGAAGACATTCTTGCCTTCGCGCATGGCGAACATATTGGCATCTCGCCCTGCCAGAACGGTAATCTCTCGATCCAGAATCTGGATGCGGAAGATCGAACCTAGCTTATGGTACTGCTCCACGATGAAGGATGTGGGGTCGTTCGACATTGCCAATGCATTCCCCAAAAGGGGAAGCCCGGATGCTTTCGGCGGCAGTGGTGCAGTTGTTGCATCAATTGCCGTTGATTTCCCTTGAGAGACCACGGTTTCACTCCCTACACAGCGTCTAGAGTTGGGCGTATTGTAGCGGAACGAACCGCACAGGTACATGAAATTTTTCGTAATGATCTGTGAATTCATCGAATGCCAATCTAGGCATCTTGACACGTTACCAAAAGGTCACGTATAGTACATGTGACTGATCGGTCACGTAATGAGAATACTATATGGATGAAGAAGCGATCTTCAAGGCATTGGCGGATGAAAACCGCCGCACCCTGCTGGATGTCCTATTCCAGCGAGACGGGCAGACGTTGAGCGAACTGAGCGAACATCTGGATATGACTCGCTTCGGTGTCAGCAAGCATCTGCAAATTCTGGAAGATGCCGGGTTGTTGAGTACGCGCAAAGTTGGGCGCTCCAAGCATCATTATCTGAACCCGGTTCCTATTCAACTGGTATACGAACGTTGGGTGAGCAAATACGCCAAACCCTGGTCACAAGCAATCATCGGCCTGAAAAACGCACTGGAGGAAACAACAATGGCAGCAGCCCCCGCACATGTATTTCGTACCTTTATCCGCACCACCCCGGAAAAACTATGGCAGGCGCTCACCGATGGGGCGATCACCAAGTTGTATTACTTCGGCACGAGCGTCGAATCCACCTGGGAACGGGGCGCAGAATATACCTATCGTTATGATACGGGTGAGCCGATGATCCAGGGAGAAGTGCTGGAATGCACGCCGCCTGTCCGCCTGGTGACAACCTTCAAACCGATGTGGCCCGACAATGCCGAAAGCATCCCAGCATCAAGAGTCACCTTTGAAATTGAACCCCAGGGCGAACTCTGCATGTTGACCATGACGCATGATGATATGGGAAGCGGGCAGCCAATCCCCGAAGGCATTCAGGTGGGTTGGTCACGGATTCTTTCCAGCCTGAAGAGCTTGCTGGAAACCGGGCAGCCGTTGCGCTACGAAGGGTAGCCATCGGTATATGGCACGGCTTGCAGTGAAACCCTGTGTGCTGAATTCCACGTCCCATGATATGATGGCGTATAAAGTGCAATATGTTGGGGACGAGGGAGCCGGATGAACCAGGACACCAAAGCACTGCAAGCTACCATTCGCGGAAAAATCGCCGAACTCATAGCCGAATTTGGCGCAGGGGAAATTAGCACACATCAGTTCAATGTGCTGTACGAACGTTATAATGCGCAGATGGAGATGGCGCTGCACATTGAAGATGAGTCACAGCTTGCAGAAGGCGATATGAGTACCCGTGCGATCAAAGAGACGACTGCCGGAAAAGCACTGGGCATGGGTATCTATCATCACGCCAGTGGCACCATGATTGAAACCCTGGGCAGCTTCGATCTTCCGGCAGATGTGATTGCCCCCGTACTCAACGAATTTTCCGACAAGCTGGATAACAACGAATTCATCGAACCTGTAATCCGTAAATTCCCAAATGGCATCTGGGTGCTGTTCATGGCGCGGGAGTACACAACAGCAATTCTGGTTTTTCGCAACGAACCATCCCCCCGGCAAGTTCGTCATATCGAGCGCATGTTGCACGATTTTGAAGAAGTTAACAGCCGCCTGCTCACCAAGCAAGATGTTGACCCAGGCCAATTGGCAAAACCATTCCTGGGGTTTGTGCGCAAGAGCCTGAGCGAATGAGGCAGCGCAGCGCATAGCAAACACCTGAAACCAGTATCATATTCGGGCGAGGGGCTGTGCTACAATCGGCGGGAATTGTATTCATTGCTTACCGAGTGTGACACCTTATGCGCTGGATTTTCCGCTGCTTGCTGCTTGTAGCGCTCACCTCTCTGACGTTTTCCGCATCTGCCCAGCAAACAACTGCTGAAACAGAACCACCCCGCCCAATCCCGGTGACTACCCTGCAAAGCGAAGGAATTACGCTGGAGCGTTATTTCGCCAGCTTGCAACAGGGGCAGGTTGGCTTGCTGCGGCTTGCAGGTGAAGGCATCCAGGAAGCGCGGATTCTCTTCCGGGGGAAACAGTACATTTTCTACGAAATTCCGTCGGATGGCTGGTACGCCTTGATGGTAGCAGATATTGACGCGCAGCCGCGTGATTATAATTTTTCGGTGCTGGTGCGCCTCACCGACGGACAAGACATCAGCTTTGAGGGGTTGGTGACCGTGGAAACGGGTAACTTCGTCCGGCAGAATTTCGAAGTGCCAGCAGCGCTCTCCTACCTGACTGACCCTGCAATAGAGCGCAACGAATACGCCCGTCTACATGCCTTGATGACCAATTCGCTCCCGGATCGACTGTGGCAAGAACGACTGTGGATGCTTCCGCTGGATGCGCCGCTAACGTCTGGCTTCGGGCAATATCGCATTTTGAACCGGAATGTGCAGACACGCCACACGGGTTGGGATCACAGCGCCCCGGTGGGTACACCCGTACAGGCAATTGCATCCGGTGAAGTGATCTTCGTGGGTCGGTTGGATATTCGTGGCAACTACATCTTTATCGATCACGGCTGGGGCGTGTACAGCGGTTATGCCCATCTCTCGCAGATCAATGTCGAACGCGGGCAAACCATCGTGCAGGGGGAAATCATCGGCGCAACGGGAAACACCGGACGCAGCAGCGGCCCTCATTTGCACTGGGAAATTGCCGTCGGTGGCGAATGGGTGGATAGCCTCTTATTCATCGAAACCTGGCTTCCTTAGAAGCGCAAAGTTCGCTGAAGTTTATGAGTCACGGACGTTACGCAAAAGTTTGCCAATTTGCTCATTGTATCCCCCTCTCAATAGCGTTGTCCGCTACTGTAACCAACGCAAATGCATGGTTTGGATAGGGTGTTAATGCTTCATGCGTGGGTCAAGAGAATCGCGCAGGCCATCCCCCAGTGAATTAAAACCAATCACGCTAATCATAATTGCCAGCCCTGGGAAGACCCCCAACCAGATCGACTGTTTGAAGAAATCGCGCCCTTCGGAGAGCATACGCCCCCAGCTTGGGTCAGGCGGTTGTGTCCCCAATCCGAAGAAACTCAGCGCTGCTTCCGCCAGAATCGCAAAGGACAGACTCAGCGAAGTTTCTACGATGATCGGCGCGAGGATGTTGGGGAAGATATGCCGCACCAGAATGTGAACATCGCCCGCGCCTAATGCCCTTGCTGCCAACACAAATTCGTTGTTCTTCACGCTCAGTACCGAACTGCGAGCAATGCGGGCAAAAATTGGGATATACACAATGCCAATGGCGACCATGGCATTATTCACGCCCTTGCCGCGAATCGCCATGATTGCCAGCGCCAGCAGAATCGTCGGGAAGGCTTGCAGCACATCCATCGTCCGCATGATGGCTTCATCCAGAATCCGATTGCCATAACCCGCCAGCATGCCCAGGATCGTCCCGACCGAGGCCGCAAGGCTGACCGCCACCACACCCACGATAATCGAAACTCGCGCCCCCACCATGATCCGGCTGAGAATATCGCGCCCGAAGTCGTCCGTGCCGAAGGGATGTGCCAGCGTTGGCGGCGAAAAGGGATTGGCAAAATCCATCTCATTCGGTGGGTACGGAGCCAGCGCAGGGCCAAAAATCGCCAGGATAATTAGAACGGCGATGATGGTCGCGCCAATCATGCCGATGCGATGATGCAAGAAGCGAATGGCAATATCTTGCAACAGGGTACGGTGAGGCGGCAGTTCTTCCGATGATTTGACCTTGAGGCTGGCAATGTGTTCCGCTGCATGTTCACTCATGATTGCCCCTCTTATGCATGCTCAATACGTGGATCAAGGAAGAAGTAGGTCAGGTCAACACCCAGGTTGATGAACGTCACCAACAGCGCCATCACAAAAACCGACCCTTGCAGCAGCGTATAATCACGATCCAGCACCGCATCCAGCGTCAGCCGCCCCAACCCCGGAAGATTGAAGACAATTTCGATGACGACCACCGCGCTCAAGAGGGCGGTCATCTGTAAACCAACGATGGTCACGATGGTAATCAGCGCATTGCGCAAAGCATGCCGCGTGATGACAACCCCTTCGCGCAGCCCTTTTGCTCGTGCGGTCTGGATGTAATTCTGGCTGAGGACTTCCAGCATGGCGCTGCGAATGAAGCGCGTTTGAATGGAAGCGCTGATTAACCCGGCGGTGAGCGCTGGCAAAATCATATGCGCCAGCCAATCGCCAAAATCTTCTGTGATGGGCGTATAGCCACTGGGCGGCAGTAAATCCAGCGTGGACGAAAATAACAGCACCAGCAAAATCCCCATCCAGAAATCCGGCATCGCCACGCCCAACTGACTCAGCAGCGAAGCCACGACATCAATGGGACTGTTGGGGCGCATGGCGGAAATAATCCCTAGCGGGAAGGCGATCACTACCCCGAAGATCAACGCAAGCGCCGCAAGCTGCAACGTCGTGGGCAAGCGCTGCGCCAGCGTCTCCGCGATGGGCTGCCCTGTCAACAAGCTGCGCCCGAAATCTCCCTGGACAGCGTTCGCCACCCAGGAGCCATACTGCACCAGCAGCGGGCGGTTCAGCCCCATATTTTCGCGGCGCTGTTCAACGAGTTCTTCGGTGGCCTGCAAACCCAGCGAAACCCGTGCCGGATCGCCATCAATCATGTGGATCATCAAAAAAACGGCTACCGTCACACCCCAGATGACGAGGATCGCCAGCAGCAACCGTTGCAAAATGTATTGGTAGTTCATGCGTGTACTCGTTCAGAAAACCATATTGGCGAGGTAACCGGATAGAAAGTTCCTCGTTCTAACGTTTTTGGTGGAATTAACCTCACCCCTACTCGCTTTGCTCGTTTTCCCCTCTCCAAATTGGAGAGGAGAGGGAAGATCGGAGGTCTGGAAGGGGTGAGGTAAGGTCATAAAAGATAACTCAGTAAATTTCCATCAATTCCGGTAGAACCAGGTGAAAGTTCCAATTTTCCGCAGCGTATGCGTTCTGTGCCGGAGCGTAGGGGCAATTCATGAATCGCCCCTACAGGATTCCCTTCGTGGGTTGGGCGGTCATTGATTCAATGACCATCACCCCCACCCATGCAATCCTATCTTTGGATCACGGATTTATTCCATGTCGCCTTCGAGCCAGACCGTCCAGAAGTTCACAGCGGAATCAGGACGTACTGTGAAGCCATGTACTTCCGGCGACCATGCCTTCACCTCAGATTTGGCGTAGAGGTAAATGTATGGTGCTTCATCCACGAGAATCTGGTTGGCCTGTTCATAAACGGCATAGCGTTCGTCGAAGCCATCAATGGTGCGGCCTTCATCCACCAATGCATCAAACGCTTCGTTGCTGTACCCCGTGAAGTTGAAGCCCTGTCCGGTGCGGTGCTGGAGGTAGAAGTAATCTTCTGCATCGGTCAGGCCGAGCCAGCTCCACATCAGCGCATCAAATTCGCCTGTGCCCTGCTTCTCAATGATGATGGTTGCTTCTTCCGGTTCTACGTTCACCGTGATGCCGATTTCAGCCAACTGCTGCTGAATGACCTGCGCCCCGCGAATGGTTTCTTCGAAGCCAATCACCGGGTTGATGGTCATTTCAAAGCCATCCGGGTAACCTGCTTCTGCCAACAATGAACGTGCCATGTCCAGATTCTGGTCATAGGGTGCATAGGGGAAGTACCATGCTGTACCGCTGGCGGTGGGGCCATGGATCGGTTCGCAGAGGCCGAAGAAAGCAAAGTTGCAGATGATTTCGCGGTCAATGGCGTATGCAATCGCCTGACGCACGCGCACATCATTGAAGGGTTCGCGGTTCAGGTTCAAGCCCATGTAGTCATAGGAAAGGCGTGGCGATGTTTCTACGATGATATTTTCATCGGCTTGTAAGCTTTCCAGGTTCTGCGGGGAGATAGTGAAAATCCAATCAACCTCGCCACCTTCCAGCGCCAGTTCACGGGCTGCGTCATCGGTAATCGGTGTGATTTCCACAGCATCCAGGTACGGCAAACCTTCTTGCCAGTAGCTTTCATTGCGTTCCAGGCGGATGCGGGTCGTGCCTTCAACTTCAGCAATCGTGAAGGGACCTGTACCAATCGGTACATCCACGAAGCCTTCATCGTTGAGGCTTTCCGGTGCCATCACAGCGATGGATTTGTTGGCAGCGATGGATGCAGGCAGGGTTGCCGACGGTGCTGCGGTGGTGATGGCGACGGTGTAGGTATCCACCGCTTCGATGGTGGTGCTGTCGCCGCCGATGCGCCATGCATTGCCGGATGCAGTTTCAGGGTTCACCAGACGTTGCAGCGACCACACAACATCTTCAGCCGTCATCTCGCGCCCGTTGCTGAACATCACGCCTTCGCGCAAGTTAAATGTCCAGGTCAGGCCATCATCAGAACGTTCCCAGCTTTCTGCCAGCCAGGGAATCAGGTTCATATCATCATCGAGAAAGGTCAGCGTTTCCAGCACATTGTTCAATACCTGGAAGGTTGCTTCGGAGCTAGCCACATGCGGATCAAGGCTTTCCCATTCAGATTGCCACGCAGCGTTCAGCGTGCCGCCGTATTGCGGTTCCATGTCCTGTGCAGCAGCGATATTGACGGCGAAGGCCAGCACCAGCGCCATGAACAAAAGAAAACGTTTAGCCATAATTCTTGCTCCCTGCTTGTTAATCAACGAAATGTAACACTACCCGCAAGTAGTGATGTTACCTCTTGGAGTTTTTGGTTTTGAACGGAGTTACCAGTTCAGGCACGAGATGTCGCGCCTGTACGAATCGCACTCTTGGCACAAGAGCCAAACTGACAACTGATAATCGACCACTCATTGCAATCCATCACGAATGCTCTCGCTCTCTTCTTTTAACAGGGCGACATACTCCGCAACAATGGTATCGGGCATCCGCGAACTGGGCGCTTCAATGCTGAGTGTGGCGACAATCTCATCCCGGCGGTTCAGCAGCGGGACAGCAATGGCTCGTGCGCCGATGTCAATTTCGCCGTCGGATACGGCATAGCCTCGTTCGCGGATGTTTGCGGCTTCCTGGCGTAAATCGTCCAGGGTGGTGATTGTCGTAGCAGTGAAACGCCGCAGCGGAAATTGCAGCAGTGTATTCCAGCTAGTCGGTGGGCTGTAGGCCAGCAGCACCTTCGATGAAGCCCCCGCGTGCAGCAGTTGGGTTCGCCCTGGTTCGATGGTCACACGAAGCGCGTACTTACCGCCGATGGTTTCGATGCAAACTGCATGTTGGTTTGCCATGCGCATCAGCGAAACCGACTCGCTCGTATGATCCGCAATGCGTTTCATCCCCGGCAGCGCAATCAGGCGTACATCCCGGTCACTGTGCAGGGCGATCCGGCTCAGTGCAATCAAGCGCACCCCCAGCCGATAATTGCCCGCGTCCACCTTATCCAGGAAGCCACGCTCCACCAGCAACCGCACGTAACGGTAAACGGTACTCTGCGGCAGATTCAGGTCGTGTTGGATGTCTTCAATGGAAATCTGCGAACGCTCTTCTGTGAAGAGTTGTAAAATATCCAGCACCTTATCAACGGTAGAAATGACGCGATGCTCCATCGATTCTAAAAAATGCCTATTCTCAACAAGTGAAAAACAATACTCACATACTGAGAATGTAACGCATAATGCGAGAAATGACAAATCTTATGACGGGGATGGCAGGGCAATTGCATCAAAACGATTTGAACCCCGAAGACACAAAGGACACGAAGAAATCCGTAGGGGCGATCCGCTGGATCGCCCGAAATACCTGTGCGAAAACAGATCCTATTTCACGGTTTTCTTTGATTCTTTGCGCCTCTGCGCCTTTGCGTTGAGGTGGTTTTGCTTCTATGGAATTTGGTGCGATCACCCTGACGGGGATGGATGAACAATGTGGGTACTGGTCATCTGGCCTGTTTTTGTTGACCGAACGGAAGGAGGATGTTATCTTTCAAGTTGTTACAAACTACGCTTTTTACGAGATGGAAAGAGGGAATCATGCATTCCCAGATTACATGGATTTCTGAAGGACATATCCTGGAGTGTACGCTCCGCAAAGATGTTGGTGTCGTTCAATCCGGAGAGATCAGCAAAGACCTCACGCTGATCCTGACGAGTGCCAAATCGAAAGTACACATTCTTTTCAATATTGCTGCCATGGAACACAGCGAGATTAACCTCACGCTGCTCTCTACTGTGCTGCTGCCCCTGCTCTATTATCCCGCCTGCGGCTGGGTGATTCTATATGGGGTTGAACAGGGAGCCGAACAGCTTTTTGATCTGTCCATCACACGCACCTACCGGACACGCTTCCGTACCTGTGGCACCCAACAAGAAGCGCTCGATATGCTGAAGGCGAAAGACAAACGCCTCACCCCAGACCAGCAGCAATAATGTGAATATCTGCTGTCTCTAAAGAACGAGTGATATACCCAGCAAGATCAGCAGAACCAGCACGCCGCGCCGAAACGGTTCTGGCTTGATGTAGCGATCCAGGTAAAAACCCAGGAACATGGCGCTGAACAGCACAGGCAGCAGCAGCGCGAAATATTGCAGTACTTCGGATGTAACATTGCCTTGCGAAAAATGCGAGGCAATGGTGACAAAGCCACTAAGGAAGAACACACTAGGCATGTTCGAGCGAAATTCACCGGGAGGCCAGCGTTGACTGGTACCATAGATCACCAATGGTGGGCCGCCCATGTTGTAACCACCTCCCAGCAACCCGGAAAGAAAACCAAACCCAAATGCCCAATGCTGCGACAGGCGCGGTACGCTCATTCCTAAAAGGCTATAGACGGCGTATCCAATAGTGATGATACCGAGAATGAATGCTGCCAGGTCCGGTTGAACTACACCACTCAACCAAACCCCTATCGGAATACCCACGAAAGACATCAAGAGCAATCGCCATACGGTTCTGAAGTTTAGTTGCTGGCGATAATGCAAAATCAGCAGCAAACCGCTTGTCTGCGCAAGCAATGCAAAGGTCGGGGTTGCAGTTTCCAACCCGATCAACCCGATGAGCAGCGGCATGGCGATTAACCCGGCACCGAAGCCGGCAAGGGATTGGGTGAATATGGCAAAAAAAACGACGGGGATGGTCAGTAAGTTCATATGTGGTATCTACCTGTAATACCGAAATATCCGCAATTCAGGGTAGCTCTAAGGGGAAATTTCCGCAACCTATGATCTATGGGAACATTTCCTAAAGTCCTTCCAAAATTTGTGGATGAACCTCATCCCTCCGGCAGCGCACACCCTGTCCATGCAACGTAATTGGATGGCTGCACAATTTCTCCGGTAATCACAACCGACTCTAGCACTTGCTCGAAGATGACATCCAATGCTTCGCGCTCTTCTTCTCTGGCGCACCCGATCAGGGTAACGGCGTTTCTCCCCAATCTGACAGTCTGGTAGCGCTCGTAGATACCCGGCTCCGGTGTACTTTCAGGGATACTAAAAGCTATCTCGGAAACCAGGATGGTCATTTCATTGTTGGCGGCGGCAAAAGTCACCGTAACCGGGGCGTTGGCCTCACTCTGCTTAACCACGCGCCAGCCATCAGGATAATCTACTACAAACACACCCGCATCAAAGCGTTCCGCATCCAGGGCGATCCCTGTCCCTGGCAGATTTTCTAACTGTGGTGGGGTCGTCGCCGGAACCAATGGCGCACAGGCCGTCATCAACAGCAGAAAAAAGACCGCACAGCGTAAGCGTTTCATCAAAACCTCATCAGATTCTTGGGGAATTAAAACTTCTTTGCCGCAGGCAACGTACTCCATAATAGAAGTGAAGGTCACAAATCAACAGGAGCAGATCCTCATGTCCGAGCCAGAAAACAAGAAAAAGAAGAACGAGAACCGTGAAGTGGAATGGTCGTTTGATTTTGCCAAACTGGGCGAGAGTTTCAACAATTTGCTGAATTCGCTGGCAGGTGAAGAAGAAGTGCGCGAAAGCACCTTCGTGGCACCCAAAGGCAATGCAACCAGCGCCCGTGTCAAAATTGATTTTGCGGTGGGCAAGGCATTTTTGCAGGCTGCGGAAGCTGGTAAGGAAAACCTTCTGGAAGCACACCTGAAGCACGTCGGGGAAATTGAGTTTTCCGAAGAAGGAGACGAAACCAAAACCATCAAGCTTAAGCAGCAAGAGAAAGCAGAATTCTCCGCTGCACCTTTCCAGCGTGGCCTGCGTGCGCTGGCAAGCCGTGATGATCTGGAATGGAGCATCTCATTGGCTCCTGGTATGCCGTTGAGCCTGGATGTGGATGGCGGCATCGGCCCCACGCAGATGGATCTCAGCGGGCTTTCGGTTCGCAAAGTGGATGCCGATACAGGTGTCGGTACGCTGACGCTGGTGCTGCCCGAACAGAACGAAAAAATGGATGTCGAAGTCGATGGTGGCGTGGGCCAAACCAAGATCTTCATCCCGGATAACGCCATCGTTGACCTGGACGTGGATGCAGGCGTTGGTGCAACAGAAATCACTATTCCGCCGAATGCCGCTGTGCAGATCAAAGCCAGCAATGGCCTGGGTTCGGTGAGCGTTCCCAAGAGCTTACAGCGCATGGATAAGCCGGAATTCATGGAAATGGGCGGTGTCTGGCAATCCCCCGGTTTTGACCTCGCAGAGCGCAAGATCATCATTCGTTACGATGGTGGTGTGGGTCAGCTCACTGTGCGCGAAGCTGAGATGATCTAAGAGGGCATTAACGACCAACCCGTTTTGCCCATGTGATAGGAGTTCATTCTGGCGGGAACAGCAGTGCTATGTCCCTACAAAATGCATATCGTAGGGACACGGCATTGCCGTGTCCACTGGTCACTCCACAGGTTTCGCCTCAATGCTAGCGGTCGAGGTGCGAATCTGCCTCACAATACCATGCAGCGGGTTCGACATGATCGAACCTGTATGAAGCCTGTTACTCACTCCCCGAACTGGATACCCTGTGCCAGCGGAAGCTCCGTTGAATAATTGATGGTATTCGTCTGGCGGCGCATATAGCCCTTCCAGGCATCCGAGCCAGATTCGCGCCCACCACCCGTTTCTTTTTCGCCACCAAATGCCCCACCAATCTCTGCACCACTGGTGCCGATGTTCACATTGGCAAGCCCACAATCCGAGCCAGCCACCGAGAGGAACTGCTCAGACGAGAGCAAGTTGTTGGTGAAGATGGCGCTGGAAAGCCCCTGTGGTACGCCGTTGTGAATTTCAATCGCTTCATCCAGCGTTTCGTATTCCATCAAGTACAGGATCGGCGCGAAGGTTTCGTCGCAAACCAGCGGCGTTTGTTCCGGCATTTTGATGATAGTCGGTTCGACGTAGTTTGTGCCTTTTTCCGGCAGCGGGTTTCCACCGACCAATACCTCACCGCCCTGCTGTTTGGCAGTCTCGACGGCCTTCATCATGGTTTCCACAGCACGTTCGTTGACCAGTGGCCCCATCAGCGTACCTTCTTCAATGGGGTTGCCAATCGGAACTTGTTTGTATGCTCTCACCAGTCGTTCGGTCAATTCATCAGCGATGGACTTGTGCATGATAATACGTCGTGTCGAGGTGCAGCGCTGGCCTGCCGTGCCGACTGCGCCGAAGACAATCCCGCGCACTGCAAGATCAAGGTTTGCATCTTCCGTGACGATGATGCCGTTGTTGCCGCCCAATTCCAGGATGGTGCGTCCCAGGCGACCAGCAACCGTTTTTGCGACGATTTTACCTGTGCGTACCGAACCTGTGAAGCTCACCAGCGGCAGCCGTGAATCGTTGGTCATGGCCTCGCCAATTTCACGCGCACCCACTGCCAGGTTGAAAATACCCTGCGGCAGATTGTGGTCAGCAGTCACGCGGTTGATGATATGCTGGATGGCAACTGCCGTCAGCGGAACCTGTTCGGACGGTTTCCAGATCATGGTATCGCCAGACACTGCGGCAATGGTCGCATTCCATGACCAGACCGCAACCGGGAAATTGAAGGCGGTGATGATGCCAATCGGCCCCAGGGGATGCCACTGTTCATACATGCGGTGTCCGGGACGTTCCGAATGCATGGTGAGGCCGTACAACTGGCGCGAGAGGCCGACGGCAAAATCGCAGATGTCGATCATCTCCTGCACTTCACCGATGCCTTCTGCACGAATTTTGCCCATTTCCAGCGTGACCAATTCGCCCAGAGCTTCGCGGTATTCGCGCAGCGCATTGCCCAGGTCGCGGATGACTTCGCCGCGTTTGGGCGCGGGAACCAGTCGCCAGGTCTGGAAGGCTTGCTGCGCGGTTTGCACGATCTGGTCATAGGTGGAAACGCTCGGCATGATGACCGAAGCCAGCACTTCATTCGTTGCCGGATTCACCGACTCGATCTTCACGCCATTAGGATCATTGATCCAACCATCTTGCCCGGTGCATGCACCAGCATTCACGTCGGCAATCCCTAATTTTTGTAATACGGAATTCATGAATCTTTTTCCTTCACTGTGCTTCATAAGTGAACCGCAGCGCCGGACGAGCTTTGCCCTGGCTGCAACTTGATCTTACACATGGAAGCGGGTTTGACCATAGTCATCAAGAGCATGTATAGCTATTGTGCTTGGCTCGTGCCTAGCGCCGTAAAGAGGGGTAAGCGGACGACAAAGATACTTATTGATTGAGTAATCTGACAGATGATGTCCCTCATCCAGGTGTGATACAGTGAGACAAACGTTGCCATCCTCGGCGACGACGCAACAGGGGAGTAAAGATATGAGAAGGTTTTCTTTCGTCCTCGTTCTGTTGATTCTGCTCACATCCATTGTAGGCGTACAAGCACAGCGCCCCCGCCAAGAACGACATATTATTCGCTATGCCGCCAATACAGATTGGACATGGGCAGGTGATGTTCAGACCGGTGATGTTATTCACCTCCGTGGATATGGTCGCATCAATCTCTATCCAGACTGTTGGGAACATCGAGACGAATTGCCCCCGGATGTCACTTGTAGGGATATGCTTGTTTCCCCAGAAGGCATGATTGGTATCCCTGCAATACCGGGTACGCACCTCATTGAGGAAGGCTGGGCAGCCGGATTAATCGCCCGGATTGATGGCGGAGAACCCTTTGTGGTTGGGCGGGGTCTACGGTTCGTTGCCGCAACTAGTGGTGTACTCGAAATCCGAATCAATGATCCCGAATGGGCAACACACGACGATATAGGCCGATGGATCATCCGGGTTATCATATGGGAACCTCGTTGATGCCGGGTTGTTTCTAAAGGGCATCAGTGAATTGTCCCAGGCGAGGTACTCAACGGAGTATCTCGTTTTTGATTTTGGCTCATCTACAGAAACTGTGATTCTTGACATTTTCTGCAAACGGCGCAGCACGCTGCGTCCCTACAAATCACACTTTTTACACATGAGCCTTGATTTTTGATACGCCATACACCTGAGTACTTATCACAACTGAAACAATCTCCCGTTACTGAAATTATCAGGTGCAAAGTGACCGTCAAAATCCGCTCCCGTTTTCATACTGCTAACATAGGCTAAAACAAGCGCAACACACATGCTATGATTCTCAGGACGCTATGACTCGCCCATTGATCCAGCGGGGGAGTCAGTGACAAATGACTCGTGATAATTGGAGGGTGGTTGGTTGATTGTTGGTGTGGGGTCGGGTGGGGCGTTTATTTGTTCACTGATCCGTGTTGACCCCATTTTTGTGGCGCATTGCTTCAACGGATCGTGACCGTCTCCGGCAGCAGCCACACCCGCCGCGCTGTGTCTGATGCGCTGCCCTGGGGGATGAGGCGTTCGCCCGTGCTGCGATCATACCAGGCCAGATACAGGCGATACTCCCCCGGTGCAGTTTCCGGCGGAATGATCAGCGTCCGCGTGTCATTGTGCTGCAAACCCGGCAGCCATCCCGACGTTGGGAAAAATGCCGGGTCGCCATCCGCATTGGTGACGAGCGAGAAGGTATCATCCACCAGCCCCACACTCAGCACCCAATCCCGATTGGGCGTAGCGAGCGTTTCCCATGCGGTGGTAACTTCCAGCGCTTCCCCCGGCTGTAATTCTGTCGCGCTGAGAGTGGTTCCGAGCAAGGCAATATTTTCGCCAAATTGCACACCCTCCACCATACGGGCAAATTCGGCTTTGTAATCTGGCTGCACAAAAACCGAAGCGGGTACGCGCAGGGTATCCAGCGGATTGCCCACAGCATCCCGCCAGGGAAGCACGTTCAGCACATCCAAATCTGCCGGATCAACAATACGCCAGCCAATCACCAGATCCATCTGCCGAGAGAAGAATCCTGTGACTCGCGTCTCATCCACTTCAAAGCGTATGGGAATGGCGTAAATTACATCCGGCGAAAAATCTTCCGTGAGCGTCATGCCAGGATAGGTATCCACACCACCAACCGGAACATCGCTCACCGGATCAATCAGCTTGACGAAGAGCGCAGGATTCTGCGGATGGTTTCCGCGTACATAGAGCGTCATGGCAAAGACATCATCGGTGTAAAAGTGCGTTTGATGCAGGCGATAGCCGACCATTTCCAGGTTACCGACGAAGGCATTCAGGGGGATGGCATCCGCCGGAAGCTGCCCCACGATCTGGGGGAAGGCGAAATCCCGGCGCAGGGCGAAAGGTCCACTCAGCGCCGCAATCACCAGCGGAATCAGCAGCAGGGCGTAGAAACGTTTCCCCAGAAGTTCCCGCCAGCCGATGACCATCAGCGTACCCCAGGCCGCCAGCATCGGGAACAGGATGCGCCCCTGCGAAACATTAATCTGGCGCGTTGCCAGGATCAGCGCCGTAATCGCTAGCAAGACAATTCCGAGCAGAATTAACAGCAGCCAGCGCAGCGACTGCCGCCGCCAGAATGCCACGAGCAAACCTGCCCCACCAACTGCGGTCAGCAGCGCCGCCAGCGAATACACCCAATCCGCGCCGCGAACGTTGAAGGCTCCCAGCACAAACCAGAATGATTCCCAGACTCCCCGCGCCTCGAATAAGGCTGCTTCCAGGGTGCGCGGTGGGCTTCCGCGTGACCAGATGCGCAGAGTAGCATCCAGCGCAAAGGGATCGCCATAGACCTGCAAATTGCGCAGATACCACCACCCCGCCAGAAGCGCCGCCATCGCGCCGGAAATGCCAATCGACAGCAGCACTTGCTTCCAGGATAAGCGCCGCAGCAGCATCCCCAATATCAGCGCCCCCCAGACTACGCCGAAGAGCGTCAGGCCGTTGAGTTTGGTCAGGGCGATTCCTGCCAGGATCAGGCCAAGCAGCAGCATATCCCGAAGCGAAATTGTCTGCTTTTGCCAGATGCGCACCGTCCAGAAGGTTCCGGCTGCGTAGAGCATCGTCGTCAGATTGTCGTTGCTCGCCATTGCGCTGACGAAGATAAAGGTCGGCAGCGAAGCCACCAGCAGCATCGCTGCCAGCCCTATACCACGCGATCCGCTGACCGTCTGCGCCGTGCCATACACCAGCCACAGCGTCACCGTACCCATGCTGATGCTCAATAGGCGCAGCATCCACACCGCCAGATGCGTATCCCCACGCGGTTGTAAGCGATGCACCCAGGCATTCAGATTGTTGTAGCTGGCGGTTCCGCTGGCAGCAAAGGGATTGATGAAGGTGTAATCATCTAAATCGGCACGTTCAGTGAGTGCAACCAGGGGCGCACCCAGGAAATAATACAGCGGCGGATGATGCGCTTGCAGCGTGCTTTCTTCCCCTGCCCACATGCTTTCATAATCCAGCAGCGGCGGAAGCTCACCTGTTTCCAGCAGCACTTGCACATAAAAGAAATGTCCGGCTTCATCAGGGCCTTCAAAGATGGGGGTCGCCATGCCATAAGCCAGCGCCAGCAGCACAAAATAGAGGCTGATGACTAAGGCGGCTCCATGCTGGCGGATTCGGTTGAAGAACGGATTTTTGCTCATCGCAGAATATTCACGCAATACATGGATAGGGGCAATGACACATCATGCGCGAAGAGCATAGCACAAGTAGGAAATTTCTCAACGCGCAGCCAGGTTTAATCCATGCAACTGGTAAGAATAAAGACAGCAAAAACAAGCTCTAATGACTATACTTGTAGCATAAGGTGCAGCGAGGTATGTAAACGAGATGCCCTACGATATTAGCTGGCATGATGAAGAACGTGGAATTTTGCGAATTGATATTCATGGTGACGTTAGCTGGGAAGCATGGTACAAAGCCGTTGACCAGACCTGTGAACGGATCGCTTCCGTCTATCCCCGCCGTGTCGATTTGATCTATATGGATCAGGTTGGCTTCCCAAAAGGCAACCCCCTGCCACACATGAAACGCAGCATCGAGTTGCTGGCAGCACAGCCCAATCTCGGTATTGCCGTCACTGTCTCCCGGCAGGAACTCTCGATGCTCGTCAAGATTGTCGTCAATGTCATCCTGCGTGCCGTGCCGATTAATACCCGCAATAATGGTGGGTATGCGCGTACCCTGGAAGAAGCGCTGGCACGCATCGAAGTGGCACGCAAGCAGAACGGCGCTCGGCGGTAGGGTGTATCCAGCCATCAGCGCAGCAACCGTCAGAAGCGCGATACAGCGGTGGATGCGATTTTTGAGGCAGCGAATTTACCTCTGATTCGCATCCAGGTTCAGCGCCAATATAACCCACAGCAGATCATTGCTTTGGTTAGACCCTACTTCACACCGGCTCAATCTCAGTAACTGATGTTACGCAGTTGTCAGTGAACAGTTCTCAGAGCGTGTTTGTTAAAA
>CAYVVZ010000048.1:0-31255 GCA_964455365.1 uncultured Anaerolineaceae bacterium
ACTAGCTGATACGTCTGCAAATCATCTTCAACCATCAGAATTGAATCAGTCATCATCCGTTCCTGAACGTTCATTCGCTCCTTACATTGTACCGAAAATCGCATCATTTGCACGGAACAGCGCTCATTCATTGGTACTACCGAGAAGAAATCGGTTTCCCAGCGTGACGCATGCAGCACTAGACTAGCAACCACTCTACAGGTGAATGCCTTAGAGACAAGCATCGATATGTTTTTTGTGGGTTCGCGGTGCGGCGCTTTTTGGTACGATAGAGGTGTGCTTACACGGTACAATCGTCCAGATGGAGCCAACCCTGGGAGAAAACAGCCGATGCAAATCGCCGAGCTAATTCCGCAGTTCCAATCTTTGCCCAAACCGATTCAGAGCTTGCTGCTCAACCTGCTCTTGCTGCTATTTGCCCTGGTCGTGATCTGGGTGGTGCGCTTTGTGCTGACGCGCATTGTGCTGGTTCCCCTGCGCCGCCTCATCGGTAGAACCAGCACATCAATGGATGACCAGATTTTCCGTGTAGCAGAACGCCCCGTGCGCATTGCGACACTGGCAATCGGAATCCTGGCAGTGACGGCACTCTTCGATTTCTCCGCTGATCTTGATCGCTTTGCGGATTCGATTGCACGGGCGCTGCTCTTCGCAGCGGTGACGCTGTTCTTCTACTACGTTGTGGATGTCATTGGCTTCACGACGGAAACGCTCAAACGCTTCACGGGGTTGGATGTTGAGCCGCGTTTGCTGCCATTTTTGCGCACGGTGCTGAAAGTCTTCGTGCTGATCATGGGGGCGCTCGTCATCATTCAGGAATTTGGCTACGATGTCACCGGGTTGATCGCCTCCTTTGGTGTGGTTGGTCTGGCACTTTCGCTGGCGGCGCAGGATACGGCTGCGAATGTCTTCGGCTTCACTGCCATTGTTAGCGATAATCCGTTTGAAGTGGGCGATTTCATCGTGACATCGGATTTCAGCGGCACGGTGGAACATGTGGGCGTGCGCTCCACCCGCGTGCGCAAGCTAGACCAGGCGCTGGTGACGGTTCCGAACAGCAACTTATCCGACTCAGCGGTGACAAATTGGTCACGCCTGAGCAAACGCCGTGTGGATTTCTACCTCGGCATGACGTATGACACCTCGCGGGGCGAGATGGAAGAACTGCTGCATCGTCTGCGAGAGATGCTTAAGGGGCGGGAAAACATTGATGAAGAGACTGTCATCGTGCATTTTGTGGAATTTGGTGATAGCGCTCTGAAGATCCGCGTGATTGCGTATGTCATGATCGAAGATTGGGCGCAATACACCGCAGAAACCGAACAAATCAATCTGGAGATTATGCGCGTGGTGGAAGAAATGAACCTGAGCTTCGCCTTCCCCAGCCAGTCGCTCTACATTGAGACGTTCCCCGGCATTGAAGAGCCAGAGAAACAGGCTACCTATTTCCCGCCACGCCGTCAGCAGCGCCGGAAAGAAACGGGAACCTCAGAGGAGACCTTCCAGGATAATGAGTCTGCTTCTAGTGACGAAGAAGGATAGACGAAACGCGGAGTTGTTGGGCAGGTATTGATGCCACAGGTACAAGGGCTTCATCAGGGCTTGAGCGAAAAATTGGAGACATCCGGCGCAATGTACCGTGCGCCTTCTTTCAACAATTGTAAGTTCCCGCTGGCAGGATAGCCAACAGCGTGCAGCGTTCGTCCCTGTGCCAGTGCGGATCTCGCCGCATACATCGCACCGCCGTTGCTGTTGGTCTCTACGACGATCACATGCTGGCACAGCCCGCTGATGATGCGATTACGCGAGACCAGCCGGGGCGGTGATGCATCGGCATCCGGCGCGTTCTCACCGAGGAGAGCGCCGCTTTGCATGATCTTCTGTGCGAGTTCAACATTCTGCCGGGGATACACATGCAGCACACCCCCACCCAACACTGCGACGGTCAGGCCACTCGCGGAAAGCGCCCCCTTATGCGCCGCTTCATCGACACCCAGCGCCAGCCCACTGACGATGAACCAGCCCTGCGCCGCTAATTTCGCGCCGAGTGTAAAGGCGGTTGTACGTGCTTCCGGGGAAGGGTTGCGCGTGCCGACAATGGCAACAGCAGGCAGCCAGGGAAACGGAAACCCCTCACCGCGAACGAAGAGAGTCGCAGGCGCATCGTCCAGGTTGTGCAGCGGTTGTGGGTATTCCGCAGCATCCGCAGGAAAAATACGCACGCCTGAGGCCTGCCATGCCTGAATTTTGCGTTCGATATTGGCACGATCTACGGCTGCGATAGCTTCTGCAATCTTCTTTCCCACGCCGCGCACGGCCTGCAAGTCGTCTGCGGAGGCTTGCAGGATGGCTTCTGTGCTGCCGAAGTGAGCAGTGAGGGCGTGCAGCGTCTTGCTGCCCACATGCCGCAGCAGACTCAGCGCCACCCACGCGGTATCCAATGGCACGAGGGGTTACTCTTCTTCGTAATACTCAATCATGGAAAGCAGCATGGTATGCACGAAAGTATTCACCTGTCGCAGCAATGTCGCCCACTCGGTTGAACTCCGTGGCTGAGACAATTCCGACCAGGTGAGGATGGAATTCACAACAAAGTCGCTGAAGTAGAATAATCCGCGTGTGGCTTGCGGAAGCGTCAGGCCATCTTCACTGAGCTGCTTGGCATAGCGCTGCCCCATGTCAATCGCATCTGCCAGCCGTGAATCTGGTGCGCCTTCTGCCAGGTAGCTGCGGATGGCTTCCAGCACCGCACGACCTTCCTGGCGCATGGCGGCATGGGTTTGTTCGCTCATGGCGGCATACCAGGGTGCATCTTCCAGATTATCTTCGTTGATTTGCATGCGGGTACTACCCAGGGCATTCTGGATGATGACCTGTACTTCAATCGGCTGCCATTCCCCCTGGGATTGCGCATAGCGCTGCAAGTCATCTTTGTTGAAGCGTCGGTGTCCCCCTGGGGTGCGGCGCGATGGCAGTTCACCACGATCCGCCCAATTGCGCACCGTTGCAGGATGCACCCCCAGAATCTCTGCTGCTTTGCGTAAACTAACCCACTCGCCTGTTGTACTCATAAGTTTGGATTTTTCGTCGTGTGTGCCGGACAGGTAATGATGATTCATATTATACACAACTCAGCGCTAGATTCGGCGTTGCATGTGTGACAAAAAAACCCGGTGGATTGACCGGGCTTTGAATTGGCTTGATCGAACAAGTTTAGTTCGGACGTGAAGTCAGCGTCATATCAAGCTGGATGCGTTCCCCATTGCGGTATACCGTCAGCGTTACTGTGTCGCCGGGGCGGGTATTGATGCCCAGGTAGCCAATCAACTCATCGAAGTTGGCAATGGGTATATCATTAATCGCGGTGATGACATCCACCTCGGTTGCAGTCGCAGAACGCAGCCCTGCTTCGGCAGCCGGCGTATCGGGGAAGACTTCCTCAATCGGCACACCGCGCAGGTTATCCGGCAAGTTGTAGACTTCCTGAATATCCAGGTTAATCCCCAACGGCGGCGCAGTAATCCCCATGAAGCTGTAATCAACGCTGCCCGTTTCAATCAGTTCTTGCATCACACGCATGACCAGATTACTCGGAATCGCAAAGCCAACGCCGGAATTGCTGCGGGTCTGGCTGTTGATCTGTGCATTCACGCCGATTACTTCCCCGTTCAGGTTCAGCAGTGGCCCCCCGCTGTTACCCGGGTTGATGGCTGCGTCGGTCTGGATTACACCACCAATGGAGAAGCGGGGTGCAAGGCTGCCAATACTCCGGTTCAGGGCGCTGATAATGCCACTGGTCAGCGTCCAATCGTTCTGGAAGGGATTCCCCAATGCCAGCACCGTCTGCCCGACTACGAGGTTATTGCTATCGGCGAAGGTCACCGGAATCAGGCGATCTTGCGGCACATCAATTTTGATGACGGCGAGGTCGCTATCCGGGTCAATGCCGATGATCTCTGCATCGGTGATCGTGCCATCAAACATGCTGACCTCAATGCGGTCTGCACTGGCGACGACGTGGTAATTGGTCACGATGTGTCCTTCTGTATCAACCACGAAGCCAGAACCACTGCTGATGGGCAGGAAGAATGTATCTCCATCGTCATTAGAATTTTCCTGCGCGATAGTGATCGCCACCACAGATTGGCTGACTCCATCATAAATCTGGTTGAAGACGCTCTGCTGTTCCACGAGCAAATTGCTTTCGTCAATCAAGACGCTGCTCTGCTGGCTGACGGCTTCCGATGAATCATCAAAGGCCGCAGTAGGTTCGCCTGTCAGTTCCGGCACCAGAACCAATGCCGATACAAAGCCAAGTGCAATGAACAAAACGGCGCTGATGATGACAGGTAAATTACGAACGAGCTTTCTCATAGTTGTTTCCCCAGGGTATCGCTGTCAATTTCTAGTATAGAATACGGCGAAGACTTAAGAAAATGCTATCGAAAGCGTAAACCGCGTGTAAAATACGCATGGTTATTTAGCAAATTCTCATAGGGGAAGCGCATGGTACAACATCTCTGGCACAATCTCTCACCGGGCCCCAATCCGCCGGAAGTCGTCTACGCCGTCATTGAGGTGCCGAAGGGCAGCCGCAACAAGTATGAATATAGCAAAAAGGCTGGCATTATCAAACTGGATCGCGTGCTGTACAGCCCGCTGCACTATCCCGGTGATTATGGGTTCATCCCGCAGAGTTTCGCAGAAGATGGCGACCCGATGGATGTGCTGGTGATGATGAACGAATCCACCTTTCCCGGCTGTGTCGTGGAAGCACGCACCCTGGGTATGCTGAAGATGATTGACCGAGGAGAGCCGGATTTCAAAGTGCTGGCAGTCCCCGCAACCGATCCTTTCTTCTCGCAGTACGAACGCTTTGAAGATGTGCCGAAGCATTACCTGGAAGAAGTGAAGCATTTCTTCATGACCTACAAGCAGCTTGAGGGTGCAACCGTTGAGAACCAGGGATGGGTAGGGACAGATGAAACCCGCGATGCCATCATCCATGCCATCCGCTTCTACCGCGAAGCCTTCCCGCCGCACGGTTCCGATGTGTAAGCAACCACTTCAGCTTTCAGCAACCAGCTAGAACCATATCGCACTTCGAGGGGACACGTCGCAGCGTGTCCTTTTTTTGATTTCCCCGCAGAAGCAATCTGGTTATGACAATTGTTGACGAGCAAATGAACTAACCCCTTGCTCAGATGGCTGCGCTACAGTGTCTATATCGCATTTCATGGTACAGGGAGAAAAACAAAATGGCAGAAGCACTCAGCGAAGCACAGATCAGCGAAGCACTGACTCTGCTGGATGGCTGGCAGCGCGACGGCGACAAATTGGTGAAAACCTTTGAACTCGGCAGCTATGGGCAGGGGCTGGCCTTTGCCACAGCCATTGGCATGGTGGCAGATGGCTTCAACCATCACCCGGATTTGTACGTCGGATACAAGAAAGTCCGCGCAGAATTCACCACCCACGACGCAGGCAGCAAAATCACTCAGAAAGATGTGGATGTTGCCCGCGCCATTGATGCGTTGAAAATTCGCCTCTGACGCAATACAATCCGGGTGCAACGTTGGGCAACCAGCATTCTTCGCACCCGGACACATAACAGAATCAAACCCTTCTCCTGTTATTTTGTGTTATACTTTTCTTGTGCGGCACTGCCCGGCTCCTAAAAATATTTTAGTTGATTGAGGGAAAATCATGACCAGTCATATCCGTAGGGCGCTGCTATTTATGCCCGGTGACTCGCGGCGAAAAATTGAAAAAGGCGCGGGCATGGATGTCGATAGCATCATCATGGATCTGGAAGATGCGATTGCCCTATCCCAGAAAGAGGAAGCACGGCAATCTGTCGCGGCTGCACTGCGCGAAGTCGATTTCGGGCGTAGTGAACGACTGGTGCGAATTAATCAGGTCATCCCCGGCTGGATATACGAACGCGATGTGGAAGTCACCATCGGTGCAAAACCAGATGGCTATGTGCTGCCGAAGGTAGAAAGCGCACAACAAATACGCGAGATCAGCCACATGACGGCAGCAGCGGAAGTGCGCTACGGTTGGGAATTGGGCAGCATCAAATTACTGGCAATTATTGAAACCGCACGCGGCATTGTGAACCTGAAAGAAATTGCCGAGAGTGACCCCCGGTTGGAAGCGTTGATCTTCGGCGCAGAAGACCTCGCAGGCGACATCGGCGCAACCCGCACAGCCGAAGGATACGAAGTATTCTATGCTCGCAGCGCAGTCGTGCTGCATGCCAAAGCCTATGGCAAACAGGCCATTGATACGGTTTTCATTGATCTGAAAGCATCGCCGGAGGAATTGGCGGAGGAAACAGAGAAAATCGCCCGGATGGGCTACACGGGCAAACTTGCCATCCATCCCCGGCAAGTGGAGCCAATCCAGCAGGTTTTTACACCCAAGCTCGATGATGTGTACGCCGCACAGCAGTTGGTGAACGCCTTCAATGCGCAGCAGGGACGAGGAATTGGGGTCTTTGAATACGAAGGCAAAATGATCGACATGCCCATGATCCGCGCAGCAAGGCACATCCTGAAGCAAGCAGAAGCCTGCGGTATCGCGCTACAGACCAGCACAATGAAACAATAAGCTTCGGGGGCGATTCACTGATTGTGAGTCCCCCTGCGTAATCTACAAAAAAGTTGTGACCTAAACCCCCAGCATATTGGAACCCACAGCCAGGATCACGAACGTGATGGTCACCGCCAGCACAATGGACAGGATGTAGGTCACGCCGCCCTTGAGGTTATCAAATTCCGCAGGTGTGAGACCGAAGCGCCGATTTTCATTTCGTTCAGACATGCTCTGCTCCCCTATCTACATAAGTGCTTCATCTACAAAAAACCCCAAAATGCCTTTGCGTTGCGCATTATACAGAGCGTCGATTTGGTGGTGCAGGGTGACGTTCTTCCTGAGATAGCGCTCGTTCATAGAGAATCTCGTACACATCCACCGTTGCGGCGGCTACCTGCTCATGCGTGAAATGCTCCAGCACACGCTTGCGTCCCGCTTCCCCCAGAATATCGCGTAGATCAGCTTTTGTTTGCAAATCGCGCAGATGCTTTACCAGATGAGCAATATCCCCTTCCCGGAAGATCAGGCCGCCGCCACCGACCACACCAGGAATCGCGCCGCTGTCGCTGCCAATGACTGGCAAGCCGCAAGCCATGGCTTCCACCAGCACGCGCCCGAACTGCTCTTTCCAGTTGGGACGAGTGAGCGACGGCAAGACAAGCACGTCCATTTCGGCGTATTGCGCAGGCATTTCGGTGGAGCCAATCTGCCCAATGAAGGCCACGCGATCTGCAATACCCAACTCCGCAGCGAAGGCTTCCAAATCTTCGCGCAAAGGCCCCCCGCCCACAATACGCAGCCGCCAATCGCCTTCGAGTTGTGCCGCAGCTTCCAGCAAGAGATGCACCCCTTTTTCTTCCACCAGCCGCCCGATATAGCCAATGGTGAAGGGACGCTGCGAACGGGTAGTTCGTGGCTGGAACAGTTCTTCATCCGTGCCGAACTGCGGAACGACTTTCTGCGCCCCGCGATAACCTTTCTGCCGCCAGACTTCCCCCGCGCTCTCTGTGCCAACTAAAGCATAATCCACATTATGCAGCACCCAGCGTTCACCCCAGCGAAAAGGCGGCGGATAATCGCGCTTGATATTCTGCCAACTGAAGAAAAGTGCCTGCGCTCCGGCTTGCTTGCCGAAGAACAGTGCCTGCCAGGTGGCGACGTTATACGGCTCTTCGTCAATGTGGATGATATGCGGCTGAAATTCGTTGATATAGTCCTGCAAATGAGGATAGAAATGCAGGTGAAAATTGCCATTGAAGGTGATGGGTGTCTCTTGCAGGCGGTAGCCCTCAGTATAGACGCGCTCCACTTTTTGTTCCCCGCGTTCATCAATCCATGAAGGCGGCACGAGTACCAGCAGTTCCACGCCGCGCTGTGCAATGTGTTCCAGCTTGCGCTGATAAATACCGACGATACAGGCTTTGGAGAGCATCAACACACGCATAAACGTTTCCCACGTTCCTGAAAATTCCGCGCAAGTGTAGCAGGCTTACACAGTGCTGAGTACGGTGTGCTGTGTGAGGCAAGTTGCGGACTTAGACTGATAACCTGAAATGCTGTAAAGCTGTCAGAATTGCTCCGAGTACCGCACCCATTTTCGGGAAAACCTGGAGTGAAGCCAGACGACAAAAATTCTCACGTTATTCACTCGCAATCAACACAGCACCCAGTCGCTTATACTCAGTACACCATCCCCCAATTTGCGGGGCTTTGATACGGTCTTTGCAGCCTCTTAATGCCTTTTGGGTGTAGCATAAGAACAGGTACTCATGAAACAGGTGGGGAAACCAAATGCACAAACGCTTGATCCTCTTATCAATCTTCTTACTGGTATTTCTCGCAGCCTGTGGTGGCGGTGATGGTGGCGGCAGTGCCAACAATCCCACGCCCCCGGAAGGCTACGAGGTCTACACCGAAAATGGCGGGGTCGCACGCCCGAATAACGCCATTGATGTCTTCATCGTCTATGCACCCGAATCCCAGGAATACATGCCGGAACTGATTCGCCAGTTCAATCAGGCTTATGCCGATGGCAACAATCCCATCACAGGGCAGCGGTTGGCAGATGGTGAGCGCCCGATTTATGTCTGGGGCACGGATCCGGTAACAGGGTCATCTGGCACGGTGAAAGAAGGCATCGTCAACGCCTTCATCAATCCCAATGCGGAAAATGTTTATCGTCCGACGATCTTTCAGCCGAGCGTGGGTCACTGGCTGGCGCTGGCAAATTTTGAAAGCCGCCGCGAAGTCTTTGATCTGACTGATGCGCGAGGCGTGGCACTGTCCCCTGTGGTGATTGCTACCTGGGAAAGCCGCCTGAACGCCATCATGCAGAAGACAGGTAAGAGCCGTGAAGAACTCGGCTGGCAGGATTTCATTGATGTGTTCAACAGCGAAAATGGCTGGTGTGATTATGGCCTGGAAGACTGCCGCCGTGCGGTCTATTACGGACATGCTGACCCCAATCACAGTTCCACCGGGCTTTCGACGACGATTGCACAGTATTATGCCTGCGCTCGTGAGAATGGCTTCACAGATCGCCGTCTGAGTGTTGCCGCTGTGGATGACAGCAGCGTGCAGGAATGCGTCTCCGATATTCAGGATTTGACGCGCCATTACAGCCGCCGCACCGAAGACTTCCTGGAATACGTGGGGCAAGGCCCGAATTACCTGGACTTCCTGGCGATGGAAGAAACCGACGTGATCTGCATCAATTCCGGCGGAAGCCAGGGCGATATTCCCTGTGTGCGTCCGCCGCGTGGTGAAAAGCTGGTAGCGATTTACCCGGCAGAAGGCACGTACTGGCACGAACACCCCTTCGGCATCGTCAACGCAGAATGGGTCAGCGATGACCAGCGCAACGCCGCCCGCCTGTTCACTGATTGGATGCTGACAGCAGATGTGCAGGAACAGATCATGGGCTATGGCTACCGCCCTGCGAATCCCAATGTGACCCTGGATTTCCCCTTTGTGGAGGATAACGGCGTGACGCAGCAAGGCCCCACCAGCACGCTGGATGTTCCTGATCCAGCAGCCGTGGTTGAAATTCAAGATACCTGGCAGACTGTCAAGAAGCAAGCCGATGTGCTGATTCTGGTGGATGTCAGCGGGTCAATGGCGGAAGATGACAAGCTGGTTCAGGCCAAGCAGGGGATTGATATTCTCATCGACAACATGCCCGCCTCGAACCGGGTAGCCATGGTCTCCTTCAGTGAAATTGTCACCATCTGGGATCCGCTGCGCTTTGCAGAAATCAGCGGCCCTACCATTCGCGCTCATGCGACCTGTAATAACATGGAAGTCCTCGCCAACCAACTGTACCTGATTCCCTTCCGTAAGGATTGCTTGCAGGCTGGTGGCGGAACCTCGCTGTATACCGCAACGCGCATCGGTGTAGACATCCTCGACACGTTGAGTACAGGCGAAGATCGCATCCGGCTGGTGCTGCTGCTGAGTGATGGGCAGGATACCTGCGAAGCGGAAGGTTGCTCCACCCTGCATGATGTGACCGGGAAAATCGCCCGCACCTACAATTCGGCAAATCCGATCATCGTCATCCCGGTGGCCTATGGTCGCGGCGCGGATATGGAAGCCCTGGGAGCCATCGCAGAAGCCAGTCGTACCAACGTTATCTCTGGCGATGCATCGAACATCCTGGATATTCTCACGCTGTTGAGTGGGTATTTCTAAACGATTTTCACCACGAAGACACAAAGAACACGAAGAAATCGGGCGATCTGCGGGTCGCCCATATGTGAACCCTATCCATACTGTTCAGCCCCTTTCTATTTCATCCCTCGCACCTGATACAACTGCCCATCGGCGAAGCCGCGCTTACGGTAGTATTCCCGTGTGCCGATGGCGCTGATGACGGCGAGATTGTGGAAGCCGCGCTCGCTGGCGAGTTTCGCCGCGTGTTCGATCAGCGATTTGCCGAGGCCGCTGTGCTGGGCGCGTCCGTCTTCGCTGGCTCCGATGCCGAGGGATTGCCCGTAGACATGCACTTCGCGGATGATTGCCGCATCTCGTAGTTCTTCGTGCAGTGGTTCTTCATCAGCATTGGGCAGGGATAGGCGCAGGAAGGCCGCAATCTGCCGATCTTCGGTGATGTACTGCAAAAATACCTCGTCGCTGACCCCGCCCTCGTACCACAGTTCATCCAGGTGCAGTTCGTCCAATTCCACCTTGCTATGGCGAATCTCACGCTCGCGGATGTCCATGCAGCGTTCGCCGCGTTTTTCCAGTTCTTCCGTCACAATCTGCCGGAAATTGGTCAACTGATTGCCGACGACAATATCCGTGCTGGGAATATCGCGGATCACGCGAGTCAGGCGGCAGTACTCCGGCGTATCCAGGAAGGCTTGCGTGAGGACACTCAGCAATTCCTCGTGCGTGTAGGGCTGCCAATCGCCGCGCTGGAAGTACTGCATCAACTCCGCGCTCTCGATCAATGAGCAGGGATAAACTTTGAGTTCGTCCGGGCAGAAGTCAGCGTCAGCGAACATCTTGCGGTAATCCTGCACATCCAGTTCTGGATTGCTGCCGTAGAGATTGGGCATCCAGTGCGCGTGAATCTTGAAGCCAGCTTTGCGCAGCAGCCGCACCGCATAGCGCGTTGAATCAACGTTGTGTCCGCGCCGGTTTGCCCGCAGCACATCGTCGTTCAGGCTCTGGAAACCGATCTGCACCTTGGTGCATCCCAGGCGGCGAATCCGCAGCACTTCCTCAGCGCTGATATGGTCAGGGCGCGTTTCCACCACCAGCCCCACCACCCGGCAGGGCGCACCCTCGTTGTAGGCATGTGCTGCTTCCAGTTCATCCCAGGTGGCGTATTCATCAATGGGCGAACGCTCGACTGAACCGGTGGCAATTTCGCGCACCAGTTCGCGCGAACGGCGCAGCTCTTCTGCATAAACGCGCTGTACAGTCTGGTTATAGGTCTGCGCCGCGCCAACGATGGTCACATTGCTGGTGTTATTGTCGGGATGAAACTGCGTCGGCTTCAGCGCTTCCCACACCTCGGCGCGTCCATCAATCCCGCTGCCGAAATCATGCAGTGCGTCAAAGATGCGCTTCACAAACCAGATTTGATACGTCTCCGGGTAAAATGACCAGGTTCCCCCCAGGATAATCACCTCGATTTTGTCGGTGGGATGCCCCATGTTGAAGTACGTCAGCAGGCGCGTGTAGGTCTGCAAATAAGGATCGAAGCTGTTTTGCTCCGCACGCTGCGCCCCCGGTTCGTCGCTGAGGTAGCTCTTGGGCATCCGCACATCATTGGGGCAGAAGATGCATTCGCCAGGGCATGGAAACGGTTTCGTGAGTACCGTCACCGGAGTCACACCGCTGATGGTGCGCATGGGCTTGCGGCGCAATTTCTGCATCTGCGCTTCGCTGTACGGTGGCAGGCCATCCTGCCCCGCGAATTTGCGATAAGCCTGCACCAACTGGGTGCGGCTGTACATCGCCTGCGTATCCACACGGGGATACTTGCGCAGAATCGTGCTGAGTTCGTCGCCTGATGGTCGCTGCGGGAAGGCCAGCAGTTCCTTCAGAATGGTGATGATCTGCTCGCGGTGCAGGTCAAAATCAAAATCATATTTGCTCGGTTGCATCGGGTTTCACCGGGAATTTTGCTGATGAAGATTGCGCTTATTGTAGCAGATTGGGCAGCGCATCGTCAGCGGTGATACAATTCTGAACCACAAAGACTCAAAGGACACGAAGGTCATCTACACCGTTTCATTACGGTTGAAAATCCACTCCTGATATGGCTTGCTGTATGTATCTGCATTCACAAGTAAGCATAATCACCACTCAATCCTCGTCACAGGTGGGATGCGCTGGGTGGGTGCTTTGGCACGGCGGATTTCTTCGCGTTCCTCTCTTTGCAGCCACCACCAGAAACCAGCCGCCGCACCCACTGCGGACAATCCCGCTGCCAGCAGCAGCAGTACCAGCCAGCCCCATCCGCCGGAAGTTTGGTAATGTTCCGGGTGCAGCAGATAATCCCGGATCATAGGCAGGCCACCGAGAACAACCTCTGGCGGCATGGCTTGCAGCGGATTTCCACTGAGTTCCAGCATCTGCAAATTACCCAGGTAGGCCAGAGAATCCGGCAGGGATTGCAGACTGTTCCCCATCAGCAGCAGATAGCGCAGATTAGTAAGCTGACCAATTTCCAGCGGCAGCACATTCAGATGACTATCGAACATCACCAGCGTTGTGAGGTTGTTCAGCCGCCCGATTTCCGCAGGCAGTACCGGGATGTTGTTGTAATCCAGGTAGAGTTCTTGCAGATTCAGCAGGTTGCCGATTTCCGGCGGCAGCAAGATGATCTGATTGTTGCTGAGGATCAGCGTTCGCAGGTTGGTCATTTGCAGCACCTGCGGCGGCACAGCGGCGAAGTTGTTATTCGCCAGGGAAATACTTTGCAATCCCTGGATGTTGGCAATTTCCGCAGGGAGTTCGCTCAGATTGTTATCGTTCAGCAGTAAGGTTTGTAGATAAATCAGGTTGCCGATTTGCGGCGGCACTTTCTCCAGACCAAGATAGCTCAAATCCAATTCCGCAGCGCCCGTAGCCCGTGCATACTCAATACGCAGCAGCGCCGCTTCAACGCCAGAGGTTTCAGGTTGCTGCCCCATCGTTGGCAGTGCAATCAGGAAAAGAATGAGAGGGAAGAAGGTGCGCCACATGGGAAAAAACTCCTATTTTGCTTTCTTCTTCCACCCTACCATTTACAGGTTTTTTCTATCTGACGGCTGCTCTACTGACTCCCCACGCCTGCAAGCCGATATGGAACCGATGACATGCATACTGTGTCATCCGCCGACATTTCAGGCGCGTTCTGCATTTTCGCTGCCGAGCATGACTTGCCCCGCGCCGAACCAGTTACCGACGAATGTCCCATCCGGGCGAAGGTAATACCCTACCAGACCATGCGGCTCATTCGGGAAGCCTGATACCAGCACTTCGCCCACCACGAAGGCCACCCCTTGCAGAGTCTGTTGAATGTGAGGCCATGACCAGATCATCTGGTATACATTGTCTACGGAAACCTTGCCCCCCAACAATCCACCCAGGCCGCCCCTGTTCCGCACAAAAGGCTGAATTTTCAACGTGGCTTCCACTTCACGCCCCTCATCCGTGACGGTCAGGACATCATATTCACCGACTAATCCAGTCCCCGGTTTGCGCGGCGTAGCATCTTCACGTCCATTGGAGCCAGCCGAGCGATCAATGAATTTGCCCATCAGCCGCCCATCTTTCGCAATTTTGTATGCGGCTACGCTGAACGTATCCAGGTAAACCGCCGCCAGCACATTCTCTACGCGCACCCCATGCCCGCGCAGCGGCATCCCCGCATCCCAATGAAGCTCATAATAGGGATCGCTGCCCGAAATCTGCATCGTACCCTGATACACACCGGCCTGTGCAGGATCGTTGCCGCTGATGCGATACTTGCCTGCCAGTGATGATTTTTGTGGGAGGGGTTCTATCACTTGAACGCTATGCCCCAGTTGCATCATCAGATTCTGGAAGCCGAACTGCCGATCTGAAAAATCAATGTAGGTATTGCTGATGATGGTGATCGGCAAATGACCACCGGGGAGCATCAGCGGGATGATGGGCTTTTTGAATTTTTGTGCGAAGAGAACTTCTTTGCGTACAAAGCTATCTTCGCGCTGTACATCGGCGCTGCCGCAGACGATGACGTGGGATGCTTCCTGAATCGCTTGCTCAATCTCTGCACTGAAATCCTTATGCGAATGCAAATCACGATCCATCCAGACTTCATAGCCGTGCTTGCTCAATTCATCTGCGAGCCATTTGGCAGTCGATGCACCGTCGATACGGGCGTAAGAAATGAAGATGTGCGAGGTCATGGGTTCTACTCGTTTCCCCAAAAATGTGCCTGAATCTGTATTTTGATGATACCGCGAAATACAGCTTCACAGCCCTTAGCGTCAGAGCAGTTGCTCGGCAGTTTCATCAATCAACTGGCTGAGGAAACGCATGTATTCTGTGCCGCCTGTCCCGGTGGGGTTGGTGGATTTGGAGAAAATGTAGGTCCGGGCATAGTAGAGGTGAGCGCGGCGGAAGGTAATCAACTGGCGCACGACGCGGTTATAGGCATCGCGCAGGTGATCGCTCTGTTTACAGGCTTCCCGGATGCAGGAAGTTTTCTGCGATTCGATGAAGGCATGGTGCTGTGGCGGCATGTACGCCCGCATACTGCGCAGGCTCTCGGTCAGTTCCGTGCCTTCATGCTGCAAACCCAGGCCATTGAGTACAGCGGGTACGATGCTGCTCTGTGCGCCAGAACCACCCCGAAGCGGAGTCGGATTGGGTTCAATGCCTTCATAGATGACTTCTGCCCCGAAGCTCATCAGGTAGGGGCGCACACTCATAAAATAAACATCGGGGTCGCAGCCCTGCGGCATCCGGTGAAAGGTCTGTGTGATCTGCACCAGCCCCGCCCGCATCTGCCAGAGGGCATCATGCAGCGCTTGTTGTTCCCCTGTTTCGGCTGCGGATTCTGCTTGCTGCATCTGGTGCAGCAGTTCCCCGGCCTGCCCTTCGATGGCGGCGTGTACCTGAAAGAACCAGCTTTCATCTGGCAGGGATGTGAAGCGCTGCAAGAGGGCGATATTTTCTGGTGCGAACCCTGCCGCTGGATCAAGCAGTCGCCAATTCGCCAGCACCATCCCGGCATAAGCCAGCATCGGCGGACGCTGCAAATGCTGCGCCAGGGCAACATAGGGCTGCGCCAGATATGCCGGAACAACATCATTCCCGGTATGTACCAGGGCGCTGGTGAAATAACCATATAGCGCAAAAAGCCGTTCCAGCACACGCCCACTCAGCGCCGAAAAATCGAAACACCGCTGCCAATCCAGCCCTTGCAGTGATTGCAGCAGCGCCGGGACAGTGCGGGCTTCAACCGCCTGCATCAGATTAGCGGCGGCCTCTTCCAGCAGCATCACAGCATCTTCAGGCAGGGGTGATGCTTCCGCCCCCAGATGGGTCAGCGGTTCGGGATGCAGCAAGAAGCCCGTATCTGGATGAATGTTCCAGCAATCTGCGTTTAGCGACATGCCTCAAATTCCGTCAAATCTACCAGCCATAAGCCGCTGTGATCGCCATTGGCAGCGATTGCCAGCGTGCTAAAGTCGGGCGAAGCGAATGCCCAGGCGCGTTCATCTGTCGCCAGATCCAGCGGCAGTTCCGTGAGCGTCGTCAGTGCTTGTTCTTCAATATGATAACACTGCAAAACCGCCTGGTCATCCACCGGACGCACAATATAAATGTAGCGCGTGCTGTCATCTTTGCGGTAATAGACCGGAGCCGGGTAATTGTTGCCGGGGAGTTCTTCCGCTTCAAAGAGCAGGTCACGCTGCTGCGTGATGGGTGAGGAAAGATAATACCCTGTCACGTCTTCCCCTTCTGCATCCGGGAACGTGCCGCTGATGATGACAGTTCGCCCATCGTTGTAGAGTCCCGGCACGGTTACAGAGGGCGTGTTGTTTGGCAGCAGGGCGCTGATGAGGCCATCTTCTGCCGATGCTGTGAAATAGCGCACCGGTTCGCCATACGCGCCGAAGTAAACCGCCACAAAATTCCCCAATGGTGACCAGACATAGCCCTGCAACGTATACTGACTCAATGTACGGTGAATCGTGCGCTTGAATGAACCATCGACCTCAGCCGTCAGCACCGTGTGAATATCCGTCTGGTACACAATGCGACCTGTTTGCGTAGGGAAGCTCAGGCGGCTGCGGGCGAACAAGCTCTCGTCCTGGTCAAAGCTCTGAGTCACCTGGTTGATCCCGGTCTGGGTGATGAAGGGTTCGGTGATGTACTGTTCGTTGGGGTTGGCCTCCAGCATGGTGCTTTCGTCGGCTGCGATGTCATAGCTGTACCATTCATATTCGGTGAAAACTTGCTGATCGCAGCCGACCCCGTAGCGCAAATTCGCGTCATCTTCCCATTCCACCAGTACCACTTCTTGATCGCTCACTGTGGTGATACCGGGCATCTCATCCGGCATGGTGGTTTCTTCCGGCTCGGTTGCTTCGCCCTCTGCGATGATGACAACTTCATCAACCTGGCCTTCTTCAAAAATATCCAGCGATGCCACAAAGCGCTGCGAACGCCCCGGCTGCAACGGAAAATCCAGAATCGCCGTTCCGCATTGATCCACAATGAAGCCGAATGCTTCGCCGATGATTTCGCCGTCTTCGTCTAAGACATCCCCATAAACCGTCAGATTGGCGTAGGCGACTTCACCATTGTTGCGCAAATCCCCAATAACCACTTCTTGCAGCAAGCCAAATGCATCCATCCGGGCGACAACGCGCACGTTCTCTGCTGTCAAATCTTCGTCGATGTTCTGAGCGAATACCACAACGCCAAGCAGTACCATTGCCACCAACCCCAACCCCGTAATGATCCAGCGCATGATTCCCTCTATGAATGCTTTTTTGAATCCAGATTGGGCGCATTGTAGCAAAGAGGATTGATAATGTCAGTGAACCATCATGAAGGGCAAGATGAGCGTTGTGAACCTATACGTGGCGGATATGCTGACGGGGCGAAACACGGTTCGCCCGTCGTGTGCCGACTTTTGTTGCGCAGATCATTCCGGCAGATGCAAGTAGCGGTGAATCTGGCGACCATGCCGCAGCGCGTTTGCGAAATCGTCCAGGTTCACCCAGGATTTACGCGCCATCGTGCGCAGCCAGAATTCATCGGTGGTTTTCTCATCCAGCAGGCTGTCCCACTGAATCTGATAGGGATATACCAGGCATTCCACGCCAAAGGGTGTCACAGCCCATTCACCAAACTGCGCAATGATGGTTGGCGGCGGGGCTTCCGTCGGTGCGCGATGATCTCCACCGTGCATATCGTAAGATTTCTGACGCGCTCTGGCTTCACGGCGGTATTCTTCCGCAAACCGTTGAAGCTGCTGCTCATACGGATTTTGTGAGGAAGGCATGATTTGATTCCTCTAGCACTCGTTTTCAGGAAAGGACTTTGAGTATATCGCTTTCTTAAGGTGATGGGTGCAAAAAACTACTAAATGTCCAGGGCATTGGCCTCAAATTTATTTGAGGTTTGCAATAGAAGAAAGCGAGCAAAACGACGAAATCAACAGGGGATCAATGCCCCAGGCCAGGCGAAAACACATTGATTTCGGACGATCCGGCGGATCGCCCCTACGAATTTCTTCGTGTCCTTCATGTCTTCGCGGTTCAAATGGTTTTGATGCAATTGCCCTGATAGACAGCGTGATTTTTTTCACGAGGGCTGGTACAATGTCAAAAATCAGGAATTTGCCTGAAACAAGGCAGCGTTTCCTGTTGTTACAATGCGTTTTGACATGGTTGTGTGCCGGGGTCTACTCATCTGAACACCGCACCTACCCCGCAATCACAGCCAACAAACACAAATTCTTGATCAATCTCGATTCATTTTGCAGGTTTTCATCAGGGAGTTACATCCGTATGGCACAAAACCGACCCGGAATTTCGCGTGCGATCCCCGGTGCGCTCGTCGGCCTGGCAGCCGGGGCAATTGCCGTCTACGTTCTGCGTGCCGTATCCGGCATTGAACCGTATTGGGATGCAAGCGTTGCATTGGTACTCACACCGTTCACCATGATGGCGGGCTGGATGTGGGGCATTGGTGCATTCAACCCGAAACTGAGCGAACACGCCGAACATGCTGAAGAAGCTGTTGAGACGGCGATTGTCGCTGCCCAGGGGGAAGAAGCCGCCCACGCACACGAACACGAAGAAGAGGAAGAAAAACCGTTAGGCATTCTCCTCAGCCAGATTTGGAAGATCTTCACATATCCGCTGCTGGCCTTCCTCATATTCTATGCGATTGCTGCCCTACCAACCGGGCTGCTGGTGCAGATCACCGACCGCGAAGAAGCGTCCACCGCTGCATTCTCCAACGAAGTTGTGCTGGAACTGCCGCTCTTCGGCACCGTGGAAACGACGCAGTTGGTGCTGTTCCTGGGCTTTGCAGCGTTCACCATTGTTTCGCTGCTGGTCTTCGCAGGCATCATTGGTTTCTTGTTCTATGCGGGTCATCAGCAGGTGGCGACTGTGGCGGAGATGGAAGTCACACCGCGGCAAACCACGCCTCCGGCTCCGGTTCGTTGGATCGGACGTGGTTCGCAGAGTGCGGCGCGAGGTCTGCGCCGAGGCTTGCCGCGTTTCTTCGGCAAGAAATAAGCATAGGGTGCAGTTTGGCTAGTGGGCACTCGGTTTGGGTGTCTCTACAGAAACAATTTTCGTAGGGACGTGCAACGGCACGTCCGCCGCGCAAGGACTGATCACTGACTGCTGGTGGCCTACGTTTATCAAAGCCCACAAGCAGGACTGCGATACCTTCCGCGTAACATCGTTTAATTAATCTTGTTCGTCTGGTCGCAAACCGTACAGAGGGGTAATGATAGCAAATGGCTGAAATCACGGCAGGGCAGGCCGCCGCGCACGGTCATGACACCCACGACACACACGCGCACAATGAAAACCTCAAGCTGGGGATGTGGTTATACCTCGCCAGCGAAGTGGTAATTTTCTCCATTTTGATTGCAGGCTACATCATCTTCCGTGCCAATAACCCGGATAGCATCTCCCTGGTTCACAGCACATTGGGCATTGCACTGGTCACCGCCAACACCTTCATCCTGCTGGCATCCAGCTATGCGATGGTGATGGGGCTGCGGGCGATTGAAATGAACAACCGTCAGGGTTTCATGCAGTGGATTGGCCTGACGGCAATCCTGGGGATTGTCTTCCTCGGTGGGCAGTACCTCGAATACCAGGAATTGCAGCATCTGGGTGTGACGCTGGAACGCAGCGAATTCACCATCAACACGCCCATCTTTGAAGACGCGACAGAAGTCTCGCTGACGGTCATCACTGAAGATGGCGAAGTGCTGCAAAATGTTGACGCACGCGAACTCGGACAACCCACCGCAGAAATGGGCGATGCCGTCGGCGTGTATGAAGGGCAGGCGATTGCTGAAATATTCGATTATAATATTAATTTCACCGATGAAGATATTTTCCAGGGGCTGAACCTGGAAGAAGTCACCGTTGACCCCAATGACGATATAGAGGGCGACGAATACCTGCTCAGTACGCGCTTTGATGGTGCGGAAGGCCGCCTGACCCCACCGGAATTTGACGCACTGAGCCAGCAGTTTTCCGCAGTGCTGGCGGATAACACCGCGAACTTCGGCATGCGATTCTATGCCCCGACGGCATTTCACGGTTTGCATGTGCTGGTTGGCGTGATCTGGGCGCTGCTGGTGCTGCGTGCCGGGATGCGCGGGCAATATCAGGGCGAAGGCAAATCCTCCATCGGTGTGGAAATTTTCGGCCTGTACTGGCACTTCGTCGATGTCGTCTGGATTATTCTGTTCACGCTGATTTACCTGGTCTAAGGGAGGGGCTGACTCATGGCTGATGAAAAAAACCGCGATGCAATGGAACCGTCGGAAGAAGAAGTAGCTGCACGCGCTGAATTCAACAAAGAAGTGCAGCAGGCCAACCAGCAATTGCAAGAAGAAAATGTTGCTGTCACCCCAGAATATGAGCCGGAAGCGGAAATCGGACGCGAGCCGGAAGCCCAAACTCCGGTTGAAGCAGGCATAAACACCGCATTTGAGGCCGCCGCAGAAGCAGAAGACAGTGCCGCTGCGGAAGGCTTCGACACGGCAGTACGCGGCGTGATGGACGTTTTCTCTGAAGGTGCGGAACATACAGGGGAAGCACTCCTGGGTGAGCATCATCACAGCGATACGTTTACCATTCCTCTGCTTGGTTCACAGATGACTCTGCCAGGTGGTATTTATACCTTTGTCTTCGGGGTGCTGGCACTCCTGACTGTGCTTGAAGTCATGGTTGCGGAACTGCTGCCGGATGGTGCGCTGGCAATTGCGCTGTTGATTATCGCTGCGATTGCAAAAGCGCTGCTGGTGGTGACCTTCTACATGCATCTGGCAAATGACAATCGTATTTTCCGGGTGGTGCTGCTGCTGCCGCTGGTCGTGGTGCTGCTCTCCGTGCTGTATCTGCTCGGTGTGCCTGTAGGCGCAGGGCTTGGGTACAATTAATCATCGTCATTTTGCGTAGGGACAACGGCATGCCGTTTCCGAGGGCGCAACAGGTTGCGCCCCTACGCTCACGGATAATCCAATGACTTCCCCTCTTACGATTTTCTACACGTACAACCTGCGCGGTGATCTGGCGCGGCTTCCCCGGCTGTATACTTTCTTCCAGCATCTTCGCCAGCGCGTTGCAACGCAGCCATTGCTGATTGACCTGGGAAATTCCTGTGCGCCGGATGTCTGGCATTGCGCCGCAACCGAAGGCCGCAGTACGTTGATTGTGCTGGATGCGATGGGCTATCATGCAGCCAATGTAATCGGTGTGGTGGATGCAGCCAAACGCGATGATCTGCGCGGTTCGCTGGGGTTAGGTCTGCTGGATGAACGCCGTTCCTGGCGCTACAACATCCCACCTGTGCAGGATGCCGATATTGTCGTCGCGGCAGTTCCTGTTCCGGCGTTGAAGTTGTGTATTGTGGCGGCTCCGGCTGCGCAGACCACGCTGCAAAATCGCACGCTGAACCTGGCATCCCCGGAAAATAATGCTCTCGGTATGGTGCAGCTAGATGTGTCGATGCAGACGATTCTGCATACGGAAATTCTTTCGCTGCCATCTGGCCTGAAGCCTGATCCGACAATCAGCGCGACGGTTGATTTTGTGGAAGATGAAGCGCGTTTCTATCAGAATAAACGAGGCTAGAGTCAGGAGGGAAGAATCATGCTGCTGATCTTGCTGCCACTGCTTTTCTTGTTATTTGTAGGTCTCTGGATTCTCTCCCGCAATGAGCGCTCGAACAAATAGCGCGATTCATTGCTCATACAATGGGCGTTCTGGCGGATAAAATTCTTCGGCACATGCTGCCACACACGGAAGCCAGGGACAGCAAGAGCAGCGGGAATCAACACCAAAAGGCGCACTGACCCGCTGCAAACAGTCCCTTTCGGTGAACCTGCCGCTTTCTGACTGGCTTCAGCCACCAGCGACACAAAAAACACCACGAAACGAGGCATTGGAAAAATGGCTCTATTGCAAGCCGATCCAATGATCGTCCTCACGGCGACGGGCTTCTAAATAAACCCGCGCATATTCATCATCATCTTCATCAAAATCATATTCTCCGGTGCGGTGGTCATAAAGCCACAGTAACACAATCCCGGTGATGGCTCCCTGCACCAGCACTGCCAGCAGCCACAGCAGCAGCACCCCGAATGCAGAATACGGAGACGCGAGCAGCGGTTGATTGAGGAACAGCAAACCACTGAAGACCAATCCTCCGGCAACATTCGCCAGCACCCACATCCAGCTATCCACCGTGATCCGGCGCAGCACGCTCCACTGCCCTATGCTGAGGCCGAAAGCAAACAGTGGCATCATCACAATCCACTGCACATTTGCGGGGAAATATGCCGTGCTGATTGCCCACCCAACGATTGCCAGAATACCGCCGAAGATCCCGCCGCGAATGCTTTCACGCCGCCACCCAACCATCGACCAGCGTAAGTGACCTCGGATGACACCATATTGCAAATCACCGACACAATAGCCAATCGTCATCCCAGGCAGAATCAACAGGCCACTGAGAATAATCAGGTGCAACAATGAGGTCATTGCTTCCACGCGACCCAGGAATAAGGCTACCAGCATAATGGGTGCCCATACGATTCCACTGGCGATCAACGAAATAGGCCATGCCCCAATGCCGTTCACCAGCCACAGCCACAGGAAACGGTTGTAATGTATATTTCGCTCGTCCATGTGCGCAAACCTGTCTAACTAAACAGATTACATACACTATACACGATTTTTACAGGGTGTGGATGTTTTTTGTGACAACCTCAGTGCATTGTTGGCTGCTGCAATGGAAAGAATATGCGATCAACGGTGTGCAACGCGGTAAAAAACACGCCCCTTTTCGGAAGATTTAACCAATGAATCGCATTTTTTTGTAAAGTTGTTAAACTCTACTCGCTACGATTCATAGATTATTGAACCATGCACGGGGAAAATCATGATGAGGAAATGGCTCGTCGGGCTGATTGCATTGGGGGCATTACTGCTGCCGCTCGTCGGTCTCACGCAGGATGCTACAAGTATCGGTACGCTGGAGATTACAGGGGCAAACGCAACAGACTTGCCCACCGTCACCGTTACAGCAAATGTGCTGGACAACAATAACCGTCCGATCCTGGGGCTGGGTGTGGAAGATTTCACATTGAGCGGAGAACTTGCGGAGTTTTCCCGCATCATACAGGTACAGAATATCACAGCAGATGAATTGCCATTTGCGACGGTGCTGGTGATTGATGTCAGCAGCAGTATGGATGGAACGCCGCTGCAAGCTGCCAAAGCCGCTGCCCAGCAGTTCATTGAACTCGCAGGCGAAAATGATCCTATCGCCATTGTCGCCTTCAGCACCAACGTCAGGCTGGTGCAAGACTTCACCACAGATAAAACTGTACTGACCAACGCGGTTGAAAATCTGGCATTTGGCGGGCAGACGGCACTATACGATGCGGGAACCTTCGCCATTGATATTGCTGCGAATGCGCCTGTGCCGCGCCGCGCTGTCATCCTGCTCAGTGATGGCGCAGAGTTCGGTGGTGCAAGCACAGCCCTACGGGAAGATGCCGCCGCACGCACTGCGGAAGCTGGCGTTTCCTTCTATACCATTGGTCTGGGCTTCGGCACAGATCGCACGTATTTGCAGGAACTCGCGGAAGGCAGCAACGCTCGCTTCTACGAATCTCCCGCACCGGAACAACTGACCGAAATCTACACCGATTTGGCGACTCTGTTTCGCACCCAGTATGTCATCACGCTGGAAAGCGATGTCCCGTTTGATGGCACCGTATACGAATTTGGCTTGCAGGCCAACACCGAAGGCGGCATGACCGATGTCGGTACGGGCACGGTTCGCGCACCGATTCCGGTTCCGTTGGTGAGCCTGCCAGATGGCCTCTTTGACGAACCCCTTGCTGAACCGTTGACCATCACACCAAACATCGCAGCGGATGATGACATCTCTACGGTGGAAGTGCTGGTGAATGGCGAACCGATTGAGTTTGTGAACGGCTCCCTGACGATTGATCCGCTGAACTTTGCGCCAGGAACCTACCCGCTGGCAATTCGCGTAACAGATGTCGATGGCGACTCTGGCGTGCTGGAAACCGAATTTGAAATTGCCGCCCTGCCCTCTACAGTAACGCTCGGTACCGCCTTTGATGCGCCGCTGGTGGAACCGCAAGTGGTGACGCTGAACGCAGAGGGGCAGACCCCGGCTGTGCTGGCTGGTTACCGCGTTGTGGATGCTAATGGCGAAACCGTGGCAGAGTTCCAGAGCGACGATGCCGAAAATAATTTCCCCTTCACGCTCGAACCCTTCACGCTCACACCAGGGGATTACACCCTCAGTATTGACGTTCTCAACGAAGGCGGTGCGCTGGCGACGGCTGAAACGCCCTTCAGTGTTGGCGCAATCGCTCCACAGAATGTGACAATCGGTGGCGTGGAAGCTGACCAGGAATTGAGCGAACCGACCACGATCACAGTCGATGCAGAAACACAAGAAGGCGTAGCAATCGCCGACATCACCGCTCAACTCGGCTCGTCATTGGCACCGCTTGGCGATGACCTGACCATTGTCCCCTTCGATTACCCGCCGGGACCCGCTATCTTGACCGCCATTGTTGAAGATGAAAACGGCCTGACTGCCAACACCACGGTTCCGGTTGTGATTGCTGCGCTGCCGCCAGAAGTCAGCCTCGGCGAAATCCCGACCAATATCAGCACGCTGGTTGAGGTTCCGCTGGAAGTGACCAGCCAGACTCGCGTCACGGAAGTCAGCTTCCAGATTGATGAAGGCGAAGCACAATCCCTGCCTATTGTGCCGGATCAACCGCTGCCCGCTATTCCGCTGGATGCGGCAGATCTTGGGGATGGTGAACATACCCTGACCGTGACCGTCACCAATGCGGGCGGCGAAAGCACGAGCGTCAGCCAGTCGTTCACAGTGCAGCTACCCACGCCAACAGCAACCGCCACCTTCACACCAACGGTGGCCCCGACGGAAATCGTACCGACGGTTGACGCAACGGGTACTGCCGATGCCCTGGCATTCGCGGAAACGGGTACTGCCAGCGCCGCAGGCACACTCGAAGCGCAAGAACAGGCGAATATCGCTGCGACTGCCAACTTTGAGGCAACATCAGAAGCATCTGATGAACAAGCCACCCTTGACGCGGAAGATGCTGTTGCTGCCGAACAAGCCACCCTTGACGCAGAAGATGCCGCCGCCGCCGAACAAGCCACGCTTGACGCACAGAGTACACTCGATGCACAGGCCACGCTTGACGCACAGAGTACACTCGATGCACAGGCCACCATTGCAGAACAGCAGGCCGCGAATGAGCAGGCAACGGTGAATGCAGAAGATGCCGCCGCTGCCGAACAAGCCACGCTTGACGCACAGAGTACACTCGATGCACAGGCGACCATTGACGCGGAAGATGCCGCCGCTGCCGAACAAGCCACGCTTGACGCACAAAGTACGCTCGATATACAAGCCACGCTTGATGCTCAAGGTACGGTGGATGCCCAGGCGACCATTGCAGAACAGCAGGCCGCGAATGAGCAGGCAACGGTGAATGCAGAACAGGCCGCCGCTGAAGCGCAGGCGACGAACGATGCACAGGCCACTATTGATGCGCAGGCGACGAACGACGCACAAGGTACCATTGAAGCGCAAGAGAGCGCCAACGTGCAGGCAACGCTTGACGCAGAGCAAACTGAAGAAGCCACCGAAGAACCGACTCCGACGGTGGAAGAAACTGAAGAGCCGACTGCGATACCGACAGCAACAGCCACTGAGGAAGAAACAAATGCTCCCACAGTGCAGCCGTCCCCGACAGATGAGCTGCCCACGCTGACCCCTGTTGGTGGTATTGTCGAGGTAGAAGGCCAGGATGCGCCGCCTGCTGAGAGCAACCAGACAGCTCTGCTGCTGGTCGCATGTGCGGGTGGTTTGCTGCTGCTCTTGCTGATTTTGATCCTGCGCGGTCGTCGCCAGAATCAGGACGCGAACTAACGCAAGGTATTGATCTGAGCATTTTCACAAGGGCGTGTCCGACGACGCGCCCTACCCTATGAACGGGTGCGAGATCATCGCTACCTCTACGGCAGATAATTCAAACGAACGTGGCACGATCTCAGGTGATTTTGTGTTCTCTGTGTGTTTGCATGGTAAAAACCATTTGGATCATCTACAGAAACTGTGATTGATGACATTTTCTGTAAACGGCGCAGCACGCTGCACCCCTACAAATCACACTTTTTACACATGAGCCAATCATCTGAGGTGATTCGCCGCACGAACCTTGCACAAGCGCCAAAACGAGCGCTACAATCCCTACCGAATTCATCCACTACTCAACGAGAATGCAGTAAATCATGGCAGCGAATCGCCACAAGCGGGTGCTGGTAGCAGGCGGCACGACCGTTTTAGGATTGCATATTGCCTCTGCGCTGGTCGCCGCAAATCTGGAAGTGACCTTGCTCGTGCGTGAGGGAACCGAACATCGGCTGGGCGCATTGGCAAATCTGGTACAGTGGCACATTGCGGATGTGTGGGATACTGCCAGCTTGAAAGGACGCGCACGCGGTCAGGGGACTGTCATCCACACCGTCGGCAGCATGGTTGCTGATCCAGAGCAGGGGCTGACCTATCACCGTTTGAATGTCGTTCCGGCGAGGAATGTTGCCAGCATGTGCGTCAGCGATGGTGTCCCACACATGATCTTCCTGAGCGCGGCACGTTCATCCGGCGTGAAGCGTCCCTACTTGCGCACCAAACGCGAAGCTGAATCAACGATCACCCGAATGGGGATTCAGGTGTCAATTGTGCGTGCGCCAATGGTTTATCTTCCGGGGCAGGATGTCTCGATGACGGTGCGCCTCTCCGCCTTTCTGGGCAGAACGCCACCGATTTCATGGTTTGGGTTTGGGCGCAGGGGTGCGCTGCCTATGAATGTGCTGTCGGGGGCAATCGCACAAATCGCTGAGATTCCGCAGCCTCGCACACGGATCTATTACGCGCCAGAACTGCGCCGGATGGTGCGTCAGGCTCCGCAGATTACCCCGGTTACTGCGTCGATCCCGGAAGTGGATGTGAAGCGCCAAACGCTGCCATTCGAGCCGCTGGACGAAGAGAGCACCCGTAAGGCACGCGGCCCCAAAGAATATTTGTGATAAAAGACTGGACTGTGATCAGCGGTTATCCCCATCGCCCTGAATTTTGCCTCGCTCCAGGCGACTGAAGAGCTTATCCAGATTCGCCTCTGCGACTTCTTCCAGCGACAAATCCAGGTTGGTGCAAATCTGCGTCAGATACCAGAGTACATCCCCCAATTCCCCCTTGAGCGCTTCACGGTCAGCGTCCGCAATTACACCGGCTTTATCCCGGAAAATCTTCTTGATCTTGCCCGCGAATTCTCCCGCTTCATTGACCAGCCCCAATGTCGGGTACACGATAGGATCATTTGTGGGAATGTCGCTGTACGTCTTGCGAGATTGTTCCTGATAGCTGCCATATTTGGTCTGCATCGTCTGCTCCTGTGGTGGTGGTATTAGCGGTAATCCATGCGGTTGCTGTGGATAGGTTCACCTCCCCTATATCCCCTCTCCAAATGCGATTTCACAATTAAACACGGAGATTGTAGGGGCGACCCGCTGCGTCACCAGCGGACAGCATTGCCGTGTCCTTACGATATTCCACATGTAGCGGCGCAGCGTGCTGCGCCCGTCGGGAGGGTCTCAGACCCTCCCCTACATGAGATTTTTCTCCGTATTCATTTCTTAAAAGGCATGTGGAGAGGAAACTCTCCTGGCCTTTCCTGAATGATTTTGATCCCCTCGCCGGACGGAGAGGTGGCTGGGGGGTGAGGTGAAATCGGCGGCGAGTTTACGGCTGTATCCGCCAGGTTGAACCCTTATTCTGGTGGCTATACCCCAAGCTACCCGTCGTTGCGCTCGGTTGGGCGTGCTGGCGGCGGGACTTGCGATGTCGCAGCAGGTGCAGATTCGCTGGCTTCTGGCGTTGTTTCCGGCAATTCCGGCACATCAGACTCAATGCGCAAATCGGACAGCGCGAAATTGTCCGCACACGCGAACATATCTAGAGGCCCCCATCCCGCCACATCGTCGGTCAGGCGCACGCGCAGCCACCCCGTATCAGCATCACGGGCGGTTACAATCACGCTGGTGCCTTCACCCACAGTGCTGATTTGTTGGTAACGGGCATCAGGGCCTTCCAATAGCGCGATAGGGTTCTGCGCGGTACACAGTGGATCTACCACATCGACCACATAAGATTCTTCCAGCAAATTCCCACGCGAATCTTCTGCACGAACCACGATTTGCAGCGGTTCATCTGCAATCCCTGCGACCCCCTCCAGCGTGTCGCTGCTGGCGTATTCCGTAGAACCTTGCAAGCGCTGATTGGTAAAATCACTGAGGCCGCTGATGCGAACCGTTTCCGCGCCAGCAACTTCCCAGGAAAGGCGAAGGGTGTTGACGGTATAGCGCACCAGCGTATCCGGTTCGGCTTCAAACGAAACAACTCGCAGCGGGATATACACGCTGGCAATGGTCGAGGCTTCAACGGTTTCATTTCCCTGATAGCCGAGCACATCAATTTCCAGCGTGCCTTCATAGTCGGAAGTATCCAGCGCAATCGAAGTTTGGTCACCCGGTAAGCCGGAAAGCGCAACGGTGTTATTCACCAGCACGTCGATGCTCTCTAGATTCTCTGGTTCCAGCGAGAGAGTGAGCATCTCACCCTGCGCGACTTCTTCTGCATCCACTGCCAGGTTCGCAATACTCGGTTCGGCTGGCGCAGGAGACAACAATCCGAGCAGCGCCAGCAACCCAACAATCACAATCGAGAGCGCAATACCCGCCACACTCACCACACCCCACATCGGATACCGTGCGGAGACTTTGACCTTGCCACCAGTAGCCGCCAGGAACCCGGAAGCATCGTAAGATTTAGCTTCGACGATGAAGGCATGTGTTTCTGCTGCGCCGATGAAAGGCGAATTCTTCCCCTGTACGCCAATATCCACCCGCAAACGCTGCCCTGGTTGCAAACTCACCGGACGCGCAGGTAGATTAAATGTCAGCGCATCGTTGGGGCTTTTTGCCGTCAGGCCAATCGAAAGTAAGGCGCTGCCCTGGTTGTGCAGGAAAACAGAAATCGGCTCATCCACATCGACCTGCGGCGCGATACCGATACCAAAACCGGAATAGGTGTGGATTGCGACCTGTAAGGATGTTTGCAGCGATTGCTCAGGGGCATCATTCGGAATGACTTCAACCGTGAGTGTATATTCGTTTGGGGCAATGTTGGAGCGGCGCGGCGGCTTGATGCTCAACAAGATGTAAGCCGTTTCTTCCGGTTCCAGTTCGATTTCAGGGCGGGCAATCCGCAGCCATTCGCCGGGAATCCCTGCTGCCTGAATGGTGAAGCGCCTTGTTTCTTCGCTGAGATTGGTAATCGCCAACTCAGACGTAGAGCTATTCGACGCAGGCCACACATCTAACCGGGTTGCATCCAGCGAAATGCGCGTCAACGAGAGGCTGTCCATCACCGGAGCCGTATCCTCTTCCATTGCCGCCATCATCACCGTTGGGGAATCATCCATTTTGCGGTAGATGATGCGCAGTGACCCGACCTGGATTTCTTCTACCTCACCCATTTCATGCGGCTGGTTGGCTTTTAAGGCAATGCCATCGAGGTAGGTTCCATTGGCGGACTCTAGATCGGTGATATTGATGCGCTCGTCATCTTTGATGATGCTGAAGTGGTAGCGCGAAATCGAGTCCGTATCGAGCGCGATGGTGTTCCCGTCCGCACGCCCGACCGAGATCGTGTCTTCTTCCAGCATATAGGTTTCCAGGCGACCATCAGGCCAGTAGACATCTAGGCGACCATACGCCATAACGTTCACTCCGATTGCGGATGTGTTTCTGCCTTTTTATTGTAATCGGATGTTGGGGGAGTACAAGGCAGGTGGCGACAATGAACGGGGAATCGGTGTTTTGCTGTGCTACGAATCCCTCCCTGCCGGGCAAGGAGGGACTTGAAAGGTCTAGAGAATAATGCAGCGATCAGGTGAGGCGGTTGTAATATTCAACCACAAGCTGAATATCCACCGGAACCTGAATTTCGCCTTCATCCGGGATGCGGGTGAAGGTCGCAGTACGCTGATCTTTGTTCACTTCCAGGTACGGCGGGTAGGCGCTGATCTGTTCGATCCATTCTGTGACATGGACGTTATTCGCCATGCGCGGGTGCAAGGAGATCACATCTCCTGGATTCACCTGATAGGAAGGTAGATCGAGGCGCTTGTCGTTCACCAGGACGTGACCATGCACAACCAACTGACGTGCAGCCCAGATGGTCGCGCCGAAACCAGCTTTGTAGACCATATTATCCAGGCGGCGTTCCAGCAGCATCAACAAGCTGCCACCCGTCGTACCGGGCAGGCTGGATGCTTTCTTGTAGTAGTTACGCATCTGGCGCTCACGAATGTTGTAGATGAAAGCGAGCTTCTGCTTTTCATCCAACTGCAGGCCGAAGTCGCTGCGGCGACCACTGCGGAATGATTTCTCGCGTCCGTGCTGTCCCGGTGGGTACGAGCGGTTATCCAGCACACGCGAATACTTGGGGCGCGGTACGAGCAACTCGCCAAAGCGACGCTGCACCTTTGCCTTGGGGCCATGATAAGAAGCCATACGGTGATTTTCCCTCGTAACTCGTTGAACCAGGTCAGCCGCTACCCGGTCAAAATTCGATCTTGGTTTGAATTGTTCGAGTGGATTGAACGGCCTTGTATTGTAGTGATGCGAGCGAAAAATACCAGGGTGGGTTCAAGCTTCTAGCACGCACGCGATACGCATCAAGCGCTTGTCCACCACGAATGCACCGGGTATACATGTCCCAACGTGCCAATTTTGTGCAACCTATGCTATTGTGTGGCGCGATTGGATGACGGACGGGGCGCTGATCCCCAACGGAAAGTATGACACGATTCGCCAAAGAACATGGCCTTTTTCTGGGTGTGGCATAGCTGGTAAAGCTATGTCCAGTTCAAAGACCCGGATGGCAACGTGATTGATCTCTTTGCGCTGCTTCCATGATCGCTTGGAGAAGTTTTACTCATCTGTGATAATGGGGTCATAAACAGTGAGCGACGATGCCACTATTCTAACGAACCATGAGGGACGCAGGATTCGCCTTACAGTCGAGCGACAAGCGCATATCCGGCTACATCCAGAAATGGAAAATCAGTTTGATCGCATTGTGGTGACGGTCAAATCACCGGAGACAATTGTCGCCACAAAAGCAGATGAAACGGTTCATGTTTATCAGCGATATTATGAGACCACACCCGTTACCAGCAAATTCCTGCTAGTCTCGGTGAAGATGCTGGAAGATGATGCATTCGTGTTGACGGCGTTTTACA
>CAYVVZ010000049.1:0-30744 GCA_964455365.1 uncultured Anaerolineaceae bacterium
TCGTCCGAAACAACCATAGGCGGACAACACAGGTGTTGTCCCTACTGTACATTTTGCTATCTTTGGGAAGGAATTTGTTCATTAACATCGTGCCGCCAAAAAAACAGGTGTAGGGGTTCGATTATGTCGAACCCGCTTTTAGGCCAGCGGGCGCGTCGTGGACACGCCCCTACGAAAAACAACATGTCAACGGCACGATGTCTACGACACATTTCACGGTCGATGTTACTAAAATGTACACTACTGGTGTAAACCTAACCTAAAAACCATGCGTTTGCGTTGGTTTCAATACCGGACAAGCCTTTTTATTAGCCCCCTTCTTAGAGAATCGGGCAGGGAGTGGCTGAAAATGCCTTGTTCTGATCGTCACACTTTTCTTTACAAACACGCTCTAACAGCCAACAGCTAATGGCGAGCAGCTTACGCTCATCAAAGCGGAAAAGGCTAACAGCAAGGACTGCCGCGTAACATCAGTTGTTAAATCAGAACTGTAAGCCCAGTGTGTATCATTGGTTCAGGATAGCCCGCAAGTCCTCGATACAGCTATATCATGCTCATGGTCGCCAGACAGGGAACAGGTAATTCGCTTCACCATCGGTGATGCGCCGTAAATTGCTACCATCCGCATTCATCACATACAACTGCCAGCTACCCTCATGATTGCTCATGTATACAATATGCGCCCCATCCGGCGACCACATCGCATCGCCTTCAAACAATTGATCTTGCGGCAACGGCTGCTGTTCACTGCCATCTGCATTCATGATGTACAAATCCAACACACCAGAAGCGACGGGCGTTTCTCGTTCGGAAACGAATAATATTTGCGTCCCATCCATTGACCACGCGCCATGAATATCATCCTGCTCTGCACGGGTCAGTTGGATCAACTCGCTATTGGGAACGTCATAAACAAACAAATCTTCGTTGCCGCTGCGGTCTGAGTTGAAGAGAATCTGTAAGCCATCGGGCGACCAGGAATGGAACCAATCACGCGATGCACTGTCGGTGATGCGCGTGGCGTTGCTCATGGAGAATTCCGCTGTCATTGGGATTGTATACAGTTCCAGGTTCAAATCTCGCACGGAAGCCCAGAGTAAGGTCTCGCCATCCGGCGACCATGCCGCATCCCAATCAAACTGCTGCTCCTGAAACATAGTAATCACCGCGCTGAGGATCGTCAGGTTACGCACTTCGCCGCCAGAAGCATCCACCTGTGACGGCCCCATTTCGTCCGCATTCTGGCGATTAGCCAGGAAGTTCACAGTCTCGCCATTGAAGGCAAAACTGGCGAATACATCCTGCGCCCCACTGCCATCGGCGGTCAGGTTGCGCAGCGTGCCATCGCTTTGCAGCAGGGCAATATCCCAATCGCCATCGCGGTCTGTTGCGAGCAATAGATCACGCGGCGGATTCCCCTGCGGGATTTCCGCACTGTTCCCGCTTTCAGCGGTAGCTTCACTGGAAGCCCCTTCGCTAGTCGCCAATTCCAGGGGCGCACTACGCAGCGAGAGGAAAATCAAGATCGGCACAATAGCAACGATTAGCAGCACGATGGTGAATAGGATGCGTCGGTTCATGGTTTCTCCTGGGTTCAAATGGTGTCCGGGCATATTGTACCGGGAGTTGGCACAACGTGGTGGTGGTGCGTTGGGCGTTTTCTCGCGCAATATGCCAACCGAGATAGACAGGAGTCAGCAGATCACCAACCTACGCACCGAAAACTCACTTCCGACCGAAACGCCGGAACAATCGCCCGAACGGGTTCCCGGTAGAAACACCTTTTGCTTCCAGCGCGGTTTCTGCCATCTGGCGAACCTCTTGATCGCTATCCTTCAGTGCCAGCCGAAGCGCGGAAATTGCGGCCTCATCCTGTCGAGTCGCCAGCACTTCAATAGTTTGCTTGCGCACGAGGGGCGATTCATCCTGGAGCAATTTCGGGGCAACATCGCTGAAGTTGGCATCACCAATAATTCCCAGGGCTTCCACGGCTCCGGCACGGATATAGGCGGAATGGTCATTGAGGGCTTCATGCAACGGCGCAATGGCACTCTCCCCCAGGCGTGCCAGCGCATCCACCGCTGTTTTGCGCACCGCAGGGTTAATATCCTGCAACCCCGGCAGCAAGATTTTCACGGCGTTCTGCCCCTGCTGCTGCCCGATTACTTCCAGCAAACGGGCGCGGACACGCGGGTCAGAATTGCGCAGGTCATCCATATCTTCTTCGTCAATGACTTCATCTTCCAGGATGGTATCCAGCAAGGCAGCGACTTTATCTGTCACATCGCCCTTCAAACGCTGGAAGACCATTTGATCGCCCTGTTGCAGTTGCAGTGCTGCGGCGGCAACGTGGCGCACATCTTCGTCTTCATCATGTGCCAGTTCTTTCAACCGTGCGACAGCCTCATCTTCGCGCAGACGTGCCAGGGCGCGGGCGGCTCCGGCACGGACAAGTGGGCTTGGATCATGCGAAATATCCAGCAGCGCTGGACGGGTACGCGGATCACGGTAATTATTCCCCAGGGCGAGCGCTGCACTTGCGCGTACCTGTGGTGCTTCATCCTGCAATGTATCCACCAGCGGCGCAACCACTCGCGGATCGTTGAAGCTGCCGAGCGCTTCTGCGACGGCGGCACGCACTGATATTTCAGCATCTTCCAACGCCATAATCAGCGCCAGCACCGTGCGCGTATCTGCGATTTTTGCCAGCAACTGGGCGGCTTTTTCGCGCCGGGAGGGGTCAGGCTGCTGCAACCAATCCATCAATTGATCCAGCGCAGGCTGCCCAATTTGCCCAAAAATCTGCGCCAATTCTGGCAACGGGACACTGCCTTCTGCCAGTGCTTGCAGTAAGGGTTGCAGCGCAGCTTCGCCCATATAACTCAAGGCGCGGACGGCTTCTTTCTGTGCGGCTTTGTCGTTACCGGTGAGTGCTTCAATCCAGATGTTGGTGGATTTACTCATGCGTTTCCTCGTCCTTCTTCACACGATGATGTGTGGAATTCTCTTGACTCAGGATGATTTCCCTTTACATCCTTTGAAACTTCATTATATCGCTACCTGTGCAGCGCGTGCGGTATCCTCATTAGAAAGCCGTTGAAATCCACCCATACTTAGGCAGTCCATACGAAGTTCTGTGATGCGATTCGTGAAGAATATGGATGCACATTTGGGCAAGAGGTGTTATAGTTTGCCCCTGTCAGTTAAGAAGATTTTAACGTCTTGAGGAGCTTTGTTATGAAAAACACTCGCTGGCTGTTGTGGCTCACCGCCGTTTTGCTTCTGCCGCTGCTGGTTATCAGTGCTGGTGCGCAGACCGTTGATGAGCTGCCCGACCTGGAAGGCCGCACAATTACTGTTGCGGTGGAGAACGCCTATCCCCCTTTCAACCTGCTGGACGAAGATGGCAACGCTGTTGGTTGGGATTATGACTCAATCAATGAAATTTGCGCCCGTCTGAACTGCGTGCCGGAATACATCGAAACCTCCTGGGAAGGCATGATTGTTGCCGTCTCCAATGGTGAATTCGATATGGCTGCGGATGGCATCACCATCACCGAAGAACGCGCCGAAATTGTGGACTTCAGCGCAGGTTATGCACAAATCGTACAGCGCTTGATGGTGGGCGTGGGCGAAAGCCGCTTCATGACTACGGATGAATTTGTCGCGGGCGACTACACCCTTGGTGTGCAGTTGGCGACCACAAACTTCTTGACCGCCCAGGAACTCGTCGGTGATGAACGCATCATCGGCTATGACCAGTTCGGCGCGGCTGTGCAGGCACTGATCGCTGGTGATGTCGATGCTGTCATCATTGACGATGTCGCAGGACAGGGCTACGTCGGTGAAAATGCCGAAGATGTAGAACTCCTCAGCAGCGCGGTCAGCACGGATCAGGAATTGGGCTTCATCTTTGAACCAGGTTCCGATCTGGTAGAACCCTTCAACGCTGCCATGCGCACCATGGTTGCAGACGGCACGCTGAACGAAATCAACACTGCCTGGGATCTCGGCCCTTATGCTGGTACGGGTCTGCTGCCTGACCTCGGCGGACGTACCGTGACGGTTGCCGTAGAAAATGCGTACCCGCCCTTCAACTTGTTGAACGAAGACGGTGAAGCCGTGGGTTGGGATTATGACTCCATCAACGAAATTTGCGCCCGCCTGAACTGCACGCCGGAATTCATCGAAACCTCCTGGGAAGGCATGATTGTTGCCGTCTCCAATGGTGAATTCGATATGGCTGCGGATGGCATCACCATCACCGAAGAACGCGCCGAAATCGTGGACTTCTCCATCGGCTATGCACAAATCGTACAGCGCCTGATGGTTCGCGTGGGTGAAGATCGTTTCATGAGCGTGGATGACTTCGTGAACGGTGATTACACACTCGGTGTGCAGTTGGCGACCACAAACTTCTTGACCGCACAAGAACTCGTCGGTGATGATCGTATCATTGGCTATGACCAATTCGGCGCAGCAGTACAGGCGCTGATCGCTGGTGATGTCGATGCTGTCATCATTGATGATGTCGCAGGCCAGGGCTATGTCGGTGAGAATGCCGAAGATGTGGAACTTCTCAGCAGCCCGGTCAGCACGGATCAGGAATTGGGCTACATCTTCGTACCCGGCTCCGACCTGACCGAACCGTTCAACGCCGCGCTGCGCAGCATGATCTCTGACGGCACACTGAACGAAATCAACGCTGCCTGGGATCTGGGTCCCTTCCTGGGTGATCTGAACTAAATAAGCGCACGATGGAGGGCATGAGCCAATCATGCCCTTTTTTGATTAAACAGAAAAACGGATTGCGACCTGGTGATGTCCACAATAAAACCGAAAAATGATGATATAGATGTAATCTATCAGGAATCCCGCAAGAGGGTGACCGGGCCGTTTGCGCGTGCGTACACTGCACCCTGGTGGCTAGTCATCATGTTGGGGCTGTGGTTGTGGGTCATTTACCAGATGGCGAATGATGCGGCTTACGCCGATGCCTTCAACCAGATCAAGGATGGCATTCCGCTGACGATCTGGCTGGCGGTGGCTTCTTATACAATGGCGCTGGTGATTGGGCTGTTGACAGGTATCCTGCGGGCAAATCCACCGGAGCCACCAGAAACCAAACTGCCGCCGCTGAAGCAGGCGCAGCGCGTGGGCTATGTGATCTTCTACAACATGGTTTCCGTATACATTGAATTCATGCGCGGGATTCCGCCGCTGGTCTTCTTATTGATTGCTGGCTTCATCGTAGTTCCGGCGATCCGCGACCCAATTGAACAAGTGCTGAACAGCACCATCATTCCGCTGCTGCGCAATTTTAACCCCGAAATTACTGATGTCATCTGGCGAGGACGTGACCCAGCGACGGCGATTGCGGGCTTGTCCTTGATTTATGGGGCGTTCCTCTCCGAAGTCTTCCGGGCTGGTATTCAGGCGGTTCCGCGTGGGCAAATTGAAGCGGCGAAATCATTGGGGATGACCAATTTACAGACGATGCGTCTGGTGGTGATTCCGCAGGCAGTGCGCAACGTACTGCCGCCGCTGGGCAATAATTTCATCTCGATGATCAAAGATACGTCGCTGGTGACGATCCTCGGCACGAGCGAAATTACGCAGATTTCACGGCGCTGGTCTGGCAGCCAATTCACCTACCTGGAAACCTACGCCGTGCTATCCATGGTATACCTGACGATGACCGTCTCCGGGTCACTGCTGGTACAGGGCATGGAGCGCTACCTGCGCCGCTTTGCCAGACGCTAACCGAATGTGGTCACGCCGTTGCATGATCGGCGCAAGGAAGTTCTACGATGAAGATACTGCCTTCGCCCAAGATGCTCTCGACGTGGATGCGCCCCTGGTGACGATCCACACAATCTTTGACGATGCTCAAGCCTAAGCCTGTGCCGTAGATTTCGCGCACTTCTTCTGCCCGGAAGAACGGATCGAAGATGTGTTGTAGGTCTTCTTCGCTGATTCCCATGCCATGGTCAACCACGCGCAAGATGATCCAACTTTCTTCTCGTGCGTCCAATTCCAGGCGCACTTCACCACCATCGGGCGAATATTTGGTCGCGTTCGACAGCAGGTTCACCAGAATGCGACTGACGAGCAATTCATCCACAGACACTACTTCAATCCCGGCCTGATTTTCAAATACCAGTTCATGCAGCGTTGTGGTCGTCGCGCTCTCTTCGACGCTAATCTGACAAAGTAAATCCAGATTGACTGGCATAGGACGGAAATCGATTTCCGTAAGACCGCCCCGTGCGAGTTGTACGGTGTCTTCCAGCAAGTTCACCGTGAATTTAATCTGGCGGTCAATCGCTTTCATGGTTTGGTTGCGCTGCTGGTCTGACATCCGCATGTAGTAGCGCTCTATCTTATCTTTCGAGGATTGGATCACGGAAAGTGGCAGGCGCAAATCATGGGATAGCGCGGAGATAATGCGCTGCACAAGGGTATTTTGCTTGCGCTCTTTTGCGAATTGATCCTTCAGTCGTTCGTAATCCTGGCGTATTTTCTCGTTGCGTTCGCGCTGGCTCACATCCTGCTTGATAGCGATGAAATGCGTGATATTGCCCCGTTGATCTGCCACCGGGGCAATCATCTGCTCCTCGGTATATGTGCTGCCATCTTTGCGGCGGTTGACCAGTAACCCGGACCAGGACTCGCCCGCCAGAATCGTCTCCCAGAGGTTCTTATAAAATGCGGGGTCGTGCTGCTGCGAGCGCTGTAAATCCCCGATGCGCTGCCCAATGGCCTCATCGCGCATGTACCCTGTCAGCGTCGTGAAGGCGGGGTTCACCCACTCGACAATGGCATTGCGGTCAATGATGGCAATGGCATTCACGGCGGCTTCCAGCGCCGTATTTTGCAGCTTGATCTGATCCTGCGCGGCGTGCTGATCCGTTACATCAAAGCCGATGCACTGCACCTCTTTACCACCATCCAGCGCCACGAATTCCCACAGCGTCCAGCGATGGCTGCCGTCTTCAGTTGGTTTGCGCAGCACAACTTGTACGGGCGTACCGGGTTCTTGAAGGGCTTGCAAGCCTGTGGTAGTCATCGCGGGGAGGTCTTCGTGAAGGACTGTAGCACGAACATTGAGGCCTTCCAGCCCTTCACCGGGGAACATCCAACCATAGTGTTCAAGGTAACGCTGATTCGCGTAAGTGAATTTCCCCTCCTGGTTGATGCGCACCATATACGCCGTCTGGCTTTCCAGCACGGAGCGCAGCCGTGCTTCGTTGGTGCGGAGTGTATTCTCAAGCTGAATCTGTTCGGTGATGTCGCGCAAGACAGAGAGATGCATCCCAGGCAAAATGTCATACGCAGCGCGGAAATCCGCAATAAGCTGCGTGCCATCTTTGCGAAGGAGAGGATATTGCCCGCTTAGTTTGCCAGTTTCTGCGAATTGCTCCCAGGTTTGTTTGCCTGCGTTACGATGCCCTTCAGGGGTGAAATCCCAAATCGTCATACCGATGAGTTCCCCGCGAGTATAACCGAGCATCTCACAGGCTGCCGGGTTCACATCCACGCAGCGTGCATCGTCGTCACACAGCAGAATGGCATCCTGGGCATGGTTGAAGATAGCGCTGAGTTTGGCTTGTGTGTTGATGGTTGCGTTGCGGGCTTCTCTTTCTGCGTCGATGTCGCGCAGGACACAGATGATTTGCAGCTCATCCCCGGTCACGCGGATGGGCGCACAACGCGATTCAATCCAGCCAATGCTGCCATCTTTGCGCTGGAGGCGAAATTCCAGGGATTGCAGCGCTGCATTTTCATTGATATGCGCATTCACTTTCTGGAGGACGGACGGCAGGTCTTCGGGATGGATCAGGTCTTTCAGTTGTGTGCGGGGCATCGCTGTGATTTCCTGCTGTTGATACCCGCACAGCGCTTCAGCAGCCGCGTTGATGTAATGAATACCCCGGTCAAGATTCAACAGCACAACTGCATTCGGGCTGCTATCCAGAATTAAGCGCCAGACAGCATCCGGCGGCGCTCCCATATCCAGCCGCTCGCGCTTTGCAGAGGGCTTCGCATCAAGCCACTGCCCCACCAACTCATCCACGGTGCGTCCCGCTGAGGCGGCCTGTTCGTTGAGTCGTCTCAGCAACTCCCCTGAGATTCCTTGCATGATTCCAATAAACCTCACCCCATTTTGCGGCAATTGGTTGCAAGAACACTGTACAATGTATATTGAGGAGAATCAATTAATACACCATTGGTTCTCAGGAAACTAGCCAGATCAACAGTGTGGCCTCGTCTAAGTTACACAAAGGTAAGCGTGTGGTTCAGCTAGCAGCAGCCTGGCGGCGCAGTGGGATTTGAATGATGAATATGCTGCCTGTGCCATAGACGCTCTCAACCTGTATATGACCGTTATGACGCTTTACACATTCCTTGACGATGCTGAGGCCGAGGCCACTGCCGCGCATGAAGAGAACATCATCTGCCCGGAAGAATGGCTTGAAGATCTCTGGCAAGTCTTCCGCCCGAATGCCCATGCCGTGGTCAACCACCCGCAGTTCGATCCATTCCTCCTGCTGGTCAAGTTCCAGGCGAATCTCCCCACCATTGGGGGAATACTTGATGGCGTTTGAGAGCAGATTCAACAGAATACGGCTCAGGAGGATTTCATCAATCAGCACAGAATCGAGCGAAACCGCCCGGTTCACAAAGGTCAGGATGTGGTGATCTTCAGCAATGCTCTTGATTTCGTCAATGCTGGCTTTGCAGAGCAGTTCCAGATTGGTGGGTGCAGGGTTTAGCTCAGTGCCGCTGATGGTTCCGCGTGCCATCTGCACCGTATCCTCAAGCAAGCTGGTTGCATACAGAATTTGCCGTCCGATAGTATCCAGAATTTCCTGGCGGCGTTCTGGCTTCAGGCTCTCATGGTAGAGATGGAGCAAGTCTCTGGACGATTGGATGACCGTCAGCGGAATGCGCAGATCGTGCGACAGCATAGAGATGATGCGCTGGATCAGCAGGTTATGCTCGTGTTCTTTCTGGATGCGGTTTCTCAGCCCTTCCATTTCGAGCGCTAACTCGGCGTTACGCTTGCGTTCGGTGATGTCTCGCATCACTGAAAGATGCAGCCCCGGCAGAATGTTATACACAGCCGAGAATTCTACCATGATGCGACTGCCATCTTTCCGCACCAGCATATATTCCCCGGCTAGATCGCCTTCTTCTGTGAACGATTCCCATTGTTCTTGCCCGCTTTGCTGACGACTTGCCGGAGTCACATCCCAGATCGTTTTACCGACGAGTTCCTCGCGGGAGTAACCCAGCAGTTCACAAGCTGCCGGGTTCACATCCACATAGCGGGCTTCGTTGTCCGCCAGCAGCAAGGCATCGACGGTTGTATCAAAGATCGCCTGCAATTTGACGCTGCTCTCACGCAGCGCAATTTCCATTTCCTTGCGCTCGGTCACATCCCAGTAGACCCCTTGCAAGCCGTAGAGATTGCCTTCGCTGTCGTACAGGGGAGTCTTGTACACTTCGCGGTACGATATTTTGCCCGTTTCCGGGTCAACAATCGTATTCTCGAAGAGCAATGTTTTCCCTGCTTCAATAGCACGTAGATCAGTGGCGCGGTGTTGATCCGCCTGTTCTTTCGGGAAGACATCATACTGCGTTTTGCCCTGGAATTCTTCCAGCGTCAGCCCGAATTGTTGCAGCATTCGCTGATTGGCAAAGACCAGACGGCCTTCTGCATCCTGGCGATAGACCCCCATCGGCAGCGCACCCACCAGGGATTCGTACAGCGCTTCGCTTGAGCGTAAGGCATTTTCTATTTCCTTGCGCTCGGTCACATCCCAGAATACACCCTGAATGCCACAAACATTTCCCTGGCTGTCATACACAGGAGTCTTCAACACTTCGACATAACTACGCTTACCATCCGTAGGAGACACATTAATCTCGGTGAAGCGCAGGGTTTCGCCTTGTTGTAGCACGAGGGAATCATCGGCGCGATATTTTTTTGCCAGATCTTCCGGGTACACATCATAGGCTGTCTTGCCGATGATCTCACCCTGGGCAATCCCCAGGTTCTCCAGGAAGGTTTCATTGACGAAGGTCACTTTTCCCTGTAGATCAATGCGGTAGATATTCATCGGCAGGGCATTGACCAGGGATTCGTAAAGCTGTTCGCTCTCACGCAGGGCATTTTCTGCGGTTTTCCGCTGCGTAATATCCGTCACGAAGCCTTCGAGGTAAGCGACTTCGCCATCCTCCACAATGCCAATACCGCGTTCCCAGACGTGTTTCAGTGCGCCATCTGCGGTGATGATGCGGTATTCCACTTCATAAGAACGGCGCTGCGCCAGGGCGTTCTGCACCGTATCCCAAACGTGCTGGCGGTCATCCGGGTGGATAATTTCCACATAGGCAATTTGCTGATTCTGCACCAGGGCTTCTGGCGCATAGCCCGTCAGCGATTCGCAACCGCTGCTGACAAACTGCATCGTCCAGTCCTGCTTGTTATCACAGCGGTAAATCATCCCCGGCAGATTATCCAGCAAGGTTGTAAGTTGGCGTTGGGAGGATTCCAAGGCTTCTACTGCGGCCTTACGCTCCGTGATGTCTTCTCCTACAGAGAGATAGCCCAGCAAGCGCCCTTCCTCATTGAAAAAAGCGCGGTCTGTCCAGCGCTCCCAGCGTGCTGTCCCTCGTGGGAAAGTCGAGAGATGTTCACCATTGACTACCGGATGATCCGGCGTGAGCTTGCTCAAACGCTCCTGAATGGGGTCGCCTACTTCTTTGGGGATGAGCTTGAAGACATTCTGCCCCACGACGGCTTCCGGCGGGCTGCCAAGCATCTGCGACATCGCTTGATTGATGTAGGTCACTTCTCCGCCAGGGAGATGCCCAAATATCAGCATCGGCAGTTGATCGACAAACGTCTGATAGTCCGGCTCATGGAACGGGAAACGCCGTACTTCAGAAGGCGGGGAATCCGCCGCCTCACTCAGCAAACGCTGTATGAGTGCATCGGGTGTAATCCCCTCCTGCGCAGCCTGTTTTCGCAGACGATTGAGTGTTGCGGCTGTAAATTCCTGGAAACCAGACATAGTGCTTTCGAGTCTAGAATAAACTGTATTTTTAACTGTACACGCATTGTGTGTAACAGCCAATTAACGTTTTGAAATATCGACCGTGACAAATGTAATCTGTATGTGAAAGGCTGCTAGAATCCATGCAACACACTGAAAAGTTTGTCCGGGAATATTATCAGGGTCATTGTAGGTCTTTTCGTATCTTGACTGAGCCTGTTGTAGGGACGAGGCCTGCCTCGTCCGAAACAACTATAGGTGGACAACACAGGTGTTGTCCCTAATTGTACATTTTAGTGACATCGACCGGGAAACGTGTCGTAGACATCGTGTCGCTAAAAAAACAGGTGTAGGGGTTCGACATGATCGAACCCGCGGGCGCGTCGTGGACGCGCCCCTACGAGAAACAACATTTCAACAGCACGATGTCCGTAAACAGTTTCCGTCCCAAAGATAGAAAAATGTACACCTACTGGTGGAAATCTAGCCTAAAAATAATGCGTTTGAGGTGGCTTCAATACCGGACAAGCCTTGAAGCCCTTCGTGTTGGTGCATTTTGCGGTATGATGTCCGAAGTTTGTCCACAGGCTGTAGCAGAAAGATTGCCATGAGCATCCTTTACCCTGGTAACCAACGCACGCTCTTGTTGATTGCGCTACTGCTCCTGTCATTCGTTCATCCCGGTATGGCGCAGTCAGAGACACTTCCGCTGATGGGGCCGTTACTGGCCTTGAACACCGTCGAACGCGATGCGGTGATTCTGTATGACCTGGGAACGGATCGTTACCGCCGCCTGGAATTGGGCGTGGCGGCGCATGATGTCTGGGATTTTTCGCCGGATGGCTGCCGCCTGCTGGTCACGGTAGAAGATGGCATCACCCCGACGAGGCTGGTCACGGTTGGGCTGGATGGAAACGACATGCAGCAGATGGTCACTTACGATGAACTGCCGCAGCAGCAGTGGGCAATCTGGGAGCCGGATTGGTCACCGGATGGGGAGCGCATTTCCTTCACCATGATGCGTTTGCAGCGCGAAGCGGGCGAACTGGTGGAGCAGCATCACATCGCAAGTGTCACGCCGGATGATCCCACACCCGAATTTTACAGCGTGACCGGACGTGAATTTTCCCCGATATGGTCACCGGATGGAAATTGGCTGGCGTACATTTCATATGATGATCGGGCAGCCGGGGCAAATGTCTTCGCTACCGCTATCCCCACCGCAGAGCCACCCCCAGGCCAGACACCGCCAGCGCCAACCCTGCTGACAGAAGCGGATGCCTGGGTGGTCAGCGCAGATGGTGAGACAAAATACCGCCTGACAAATTTCGACACGGGCAGCGTCACGCAGCCGCGTTGGTCGCCCGATTCGCAGTTGGTGAGCTTTGTGTATTCCCCCAGCCAGAATAATGACATGATCTGGATGATTGCCAACCAACCGGAGAGCATCGCCACGCAACTGGTCTATGCCTGGACACTGCATCTGGATCATGTGTGGCTGCCGGATGCTACCGCAATCCTGGGTTCTCTGCGCGGCTATCGGGATACCAGCGAGAATCGTCTCTGGCAGATTCCCCTGGTGACGGGTGGCAGCGATGAAAATGGGCAGCCCTTCCTGCCAGAAATCAATCTGCCTCATGCAGACTATCCGCGCTTCAGCCCGGATGGGAATTGGCTGGCGGTACGCAGTGGCTATATGCTGCACATCATTGATCTGCAAACTGGGGAAGATAGAACCTTATCCGATGAGGTTCTGGGGAATACCCCTGCCGTCTGGTCGCCAGCGGCCTTCAGCGGGGAAGAATCCTGCGCACAATAGGGAATAGGTTTTCACAATTCAACACGAAGCCACTGGCGTGGTTTCATCAGTCCACGTCTCACACAAAATAACCGATCTTTTAGATCAGAACAGCTCATAGTGGCTAGTTCGTTCAATAAGATTGTAGGGGCTAAGTTCTAATTATCGCGGGCATGGCAGGCCATGCACCTGCGAGAATCTGGTGTAGGGGGGCACGATAGATCGTGCCCGAAAACGCTACATGCAATTTTTCTCCGTATTAATTTCTTGCAAAGCATTGCATGTGCCAATAGTCACACCTGCTGGCGATTCAACCGCGCATCGACGTAGGTAGCAAAGGCTTCCAGTGCGTCTCCGTCCAGCGGGTAGAGGTCTTCGGCGCTATCCGCCTTATAGTGTGTGAGAGCCTCGTTGATGATACCTTGATGATCCACCGGGAGATTCATCAGCCCCCATTCACCACCCGCCACCTTGCTGCCGATGGTATGGTCTTCCAGCGATTGCAAGATGCGGCACATATTCAGCACAGAATAGACCGGGTTGCGGTGCAAATTCTGCCGGATGTCGCGGTAGTCCCTTACAATCGAATCATGGAAAGCTTCTTCCGGCACTTCCGGGAAAACGCTGCGAATATCTTCCCCGAACAGCACTTCACCGTAATGATTCAGGACGGCAATATGCGCCGCGAGATCAGGGTCTTCTTTTTCATTCTGTCCCCAATCTTTCCAATCCCCGTTCTTGAGGTCTTCTGCGTACTGGGTGCGCCATGCCTCGCTGAAGTGAAAATCAAACGGCGTGGGATATTGCCAGTTCGCAAGCTGGTCTTTATTCAAATAGGTAACTTCGATGGGAGAAGGATGCGGGGAGATGATGAAGACCAGTTCAGCAGCAATCAAATACTGGTTAGAGACGCTGAGAGGCTCCCGCGTGACCACCAGCAAATCCACATCGCTGTGACGCGGATTAAATGCCCCCATCGCCAGTGACCCATGCAGGTATACACCGACCAGTTCACTTTCGATGATGCTCTGACAACCTTTTACAAAATACTCAATTTGCCGCTGCGTCCCCTCGGGCGCGTTGTTCCAGCCAAATAATGCCATGTGTCTTCATCCCCAGCGCCAGAATAATCGCTTCATTGTGGATGATACACTAAGTACAGTCATTCAGCGAAAGAGAAGTATTGAGGTTGCAGGGTGATCGCTTCAGAACGATTTTCACCATAAAGACACAGAGGACACAGAGAAATCCGTAGGGGCGACCACGCGGGATGATCTGTTAGGGGTTTATTGGCGCGGGCGGATCATGATCCGCCCCTACAAAAACCACGCACCTACCGTAGGGGCACGACCTGTCGTGCCCGGAAATACCAAAAACTCATGGCGAAAACCTGACAACGCTTGCCCCACAAATCTCCCACTAGCAATCCTGACCCAATCTGCGACAATATGCGCCACTAGAATCACTGGTTATACCGGGCAGATTTCGCGGCGGCAGCATGAGCAATCCACTGTTTTCCATCGTCATCCCCAACTGGAATGGGCAGCACTTTTTGCAAGTCTGCCTGGATTCGCTGCGTGCGCAGACCTATCCCCATATTGAAGTCATCATTGCAGATAATGCTTCTGCGGATGGTTCGCAAGCCTATATCCGTGAGAACTACCCGGAAGTACGCTTGATCGAACTGCCGGAGAATCGCGGATTCACCGGGGCGTGTAATGCCGGGATGGAAGCGGCGCAGGGCGATTTCATCTCTTTGCTGAACAACGATACCGAAGTTGATCCAAATTGGGTGCAGGCGGTGGTGGATGCCTTCGGGCGGGATGAGCGCATTGGCGTTGTTGCCAGTAAAATGCTCTTATTCAACCAGCGCGATACCTTGCATACCGCAGGTGATGGCTTCACAACAGATGGACGGGCATATAATCGCGGTGTGTGGCAAAAAGACGAAGGCCAGTTCGACCAGGAAGAATATGTCTTCAGCGCCTGCGGTGGATCATCCGCTTACCGCAAAGAACTGCTTGATGAAATTGGCCTCCTGGATGATGATTACTTCTTCTTGCTGGAAGATATTGACCTGGCGTGGCGGGCACAATTGGCGGGTTGGCGTACCCTGTACACGCCCCATGCGGTGGTCTATCATCACCTATCCGCAACCGGGGGCGGGGTAACAGCCAGCTTCTACGATGGGCGCAATTCGCTGATTCTGCTGGCGAAGGTCTTCCCGGCGGCACTCTGGCGCAAATACGGTTGGCGGATTTTGCGGCGGCAGTTCGGGATTGCCTGGGATGCCCTGCGAGCGTGGCGCGGTGAGGCCGCACGGGCGCGGCTGCGCGGGATGCTGGCAGGGATTCGTGCGCTGCCGATAGCGCTGCGCAAACGCCGTGAGATCCAGGGGCGGCGCAAGGTCACAGCGGAATATCTGGAATCGATGCTGAGTGCGGCACCGCAGTAGAATCGAAAACAAGACCTGCTTAGGGGTATGATTAATAAATTGATACGGAGAAAACCGGGTGTAGGGGATGGACTCAGACCCTCCCGCCGGATGAATAGTAGGGGCATGGCCTGCCGTGCCCGTTATACCCAGTTAGCACAGCGGGCACGATAGATCGTGCCCCTACTCTTACATACGAAATCCCCTCCCCCTGCCCCCTCCCCGCTACGCATGGAGGGGAAATAAAAGTCCCTCACCAGGCAGTGGGGAGGGATTTAGGGAGGGGTTGTAGGAAAACAATTCGTTGGAGAAAACCACGTTGGGTTCGGAAACGCCCTATCTATCGATTGTAATTCCGGCGCTGAATGAGGAGCATCGCCTGCCCCCCTCGCTGGAAAAAATCGTCGCATTCTTGCAGACGCAGGACTACGCTGCTGAAGTGATTGTCGTGGATAACGGCAGCACAGATCGGACGGCGGAGAAGGTGCTGCAATTTGCTGAAACACATCCCTATGTGCAGCTCATCCAACTGGACGAACGCGGCAAGGGACGGGCTGTAAAAGCCGGAATGCTGGCAGCAACGGGGGAGTATCGCTTCATCTGCGATGCTGACCTCTCTATGCCTATCGAAGAGATTGTCAACTTCTTGCCGCCCAACCATGCGCAGGCCGATGTCATCATTGCTACCCGCGAAGGCGAGGGCGCACGCCGGATTGATGAGCCAGAATACCGCCATCTCATTGGGCGCGTTCTCAACTGGATTGTGAAAGTCACCGCCGTTAGCGAGTTTGAAGATACGCAGTGCGGCTTCAAGATGTTTTCCGGCGAAGTGGCGCAAGACCTCTTCAGCGTACAGCGCATGAACGGCATTGGCTTCGATGTTGAATTGATTTATGTGGCGCTCAAACGTGGCTACCATGTTGTGGATCAGCCGATTACGTGGTACTACGATGGTGATTCCAGGATGCGCTTATTTCAGGATTCATTGCATATCCTGGTCGAAATCTGGCAGATTCGGCAGCACTGGCGCAGAGGCGATTATGAGCGACCTACTACCACGCAAGGACAGAACCGCGAGTCTTATGCTTGAACGCAGCTATCACGAACAAGGGTATCAGCACGTTTTCGGAATTGATGAAGCAGGACGAGGGCCAATGGCGGGGCCGTTGGTTGCGGCGGCGGTTTGCCTGCCCCTGCATGATCTGGATGCTTTGAGCGAGTCCCTTAAGGGGGTCAAGGATAGTAAGCAGATGACCCCACGCCAACGCCTGACCGCTGCCGAGAATATCCGCGATGTGGCCTTAGCCTGGGGGATTGGTGAAGTTTCTGCCAGCGAAATCTCTGCCATGAATCAGATGACGCTGGTGACACTATTAGCCATGCGTCGCGCCGTGGAAGATGCCATCCGCCGCGCAGCCTTTGCCCCGCAAGCCTTGCTGGTGGATTATTACCACATTCCCGGCTATGACGACATCCCGCAGGAATCGCTGAAACAGGGCGAGAACCTGGCATTAAGCATTGCTGCTGCTTCCGTGCTGGCAAAAACGCACCGTGATGCCAAGATGGTGGAATACGCTGTGCAGTTCCCGGACTATGGTTTTGAGAAGCACAAGGGGTATCCCACCGCCGCGCACAAAGCAGCCATCCGGCGACATGGCGTGACGGAGATTCACCGCCTGAATTATGCCCCGGTGCAGCAGGTGCTGGAAAGCGAATAGGGTATTCATACCCAGATGGAATTTTGTTTCAGGGCATGGCTGCCAGGTATTGTTTGCGGGCACGATAGATCGTGCCCCTACGCAGAAACATACCTTTCGTAGGGGCATGGCCTGCCATGCCCGCGACAATGAACGCCTAAACCTGATGCGTATCTGTTCCGCCCATCGGGAGGGTCTCAGAGGGTGTTGAAGAAGTGACTTTTTTGCTATTTTCGCCACAGGCTAAAGCCGTTTGGCTGGCAAGAGCAGCGGGAAGCGCACTCAAGGCGATCTGACCCGCTGGAAGCAGTCCCCTTTGGTGGACTTGGTAGTTTCTAGCTGGATGGCTTCAGCCGCCAGCGATACAAAAACCACCGCGAGCAGAAACATACCTTTTGTAGGGGCATGGCCTGTGTCACCCGTCATCATGCCGCGCAAGGCTCATCTACAGAAAATGTGATCCTTGAGGTTTCTGCAAACAGCGCAGCACGCTGCGCCCCTACAAATCACACTTTATACACATGAACCCCGGGGAAATTGCTTGTATTCACATGGTTACCAGATGAACAAAAATGGAACCACCTCCCTCCGTGCCGCGTCAATCCCAATGGTATCCAACAAACAGCAAAGGCCATCCTCATGAGCAACCGCTTCACCGATCCGAAATACCTCAAAGACGATCAATACAGCAATGCCGACAAACTCGCTGCACGCATCCGACTACATCGGGATTACACCGTCCCCGCCGTAGACATCTGGGATTGGTTCTTTGATATTGCCCTGAGTGAATCCCCGGCAGAAGCGAACGTTCTGGAAGTCGGCACAGGGCGCGGGGATGTCTGGCAGCGCAACGCGGCGCGAATCCCTGGCGGCTGGCAGATCACGCTGACCGATTTATCCGCCGGGATGATCGAAGATAACAAAAAGCATCTGGCTGAAACGGCGCGGCGCATGACCTATGATGTGCTGGATGTGCAGAACATTCCTTTTGCCGATGACAGCTTTGATGTGATCTTTGCGAATTTCATGCTCTACCATGTGCCGGATCTGGGGAAGGCTGTGGCGGAACTGCGGCGCGTCCTCAAGCCGGGGGGCACGCTCTTCGCCATGACCAATGGCGCGAACCACATGCGCGACCTCTACCAGTTCGCCGCAGCAATTGATCCAAGCATTGATCCGGCGGCGATTTTTTCACATCGCAGCTTCAGCCGCCAGAATGGGAAAGCCGCGCTCGAAGCAGCATTTGCAGAAGTGCGCTATCATGCATTTGAAAGCGCTCTCGTTGTCGATGCGGCACAACCCATTATTGATTATGTCTGGTCAATGATGACCATTCCCGGTGAAACCTTCGTGGGCGAAAAAGAAGCCAGCCTACGCACACAGCTAGAAGAACGAATCGCCGCTGAAGGTCACATCCGCATTGAGAAAGAGAGTGGTCTCTTTATTGCGAGATAAATCCTGGAGAACCACATGCAGGAACATCGCCTGGAAATTGCCGGACATACCCTCATTGCCAATGAATACAATGAGACATTCGAAACACCGCCTGTGATCTTCATTCATGGGATTACTGCGTCGTTGGCTTTTGGCGAAACAGCTATTCCCCAGGGAATTCGTGACACGTTTCACTGGTTTTCGCTCAGTTTACCCGGTCATTTTCCGGCGCTGGCTCCGGCGGATTTTTCGCCACAGGATTTAACGCCAGAATTCATGGCGGACATCATGGCGCAGGCCATCGACCAATTGACAGGCGGCATCCCGGCGGTGCTGGTTGGGCATTCCACCGGAGGCTATGCGGCTTACTGTGTGGCTCACCATAAGCCGGAACGGGTGCGCGGGTTGGTGATGGTCAGCGCCTTCGCTGTTGGCAGATGGGGTGGAACCCTGGGGATTGTTCAGACTGTTGCGCGTTTCGGCCTGCCACTTTTCCGGGCTTACATGCGTTTCTGGCAGGCGGCCTTCCCGCGTTTCCGCTTCTCGTATCGGTTGCTCGGAAACGATCAAGAAGCGCTGCTCCGTTCAGAAGTCTTCGCCCGCAGCGCACAGGATTCATTCCCTTTCGCACAGCAATCTGACCATAATGCCCTCTATGCCTACTTCCGGCGCATGCCACAAACGGATATTCGCCCCTGGCTGCGCGAAATCCAGACTCCCGCGCATGTCATTCACGGCAACAAAGACGGCATTATCCCGCCTGCGCACGGAGAAGAGGCGCATCAATTGCTGCCGAACAGCCGCTTCACCTGGATTGATGGTAGCGGACACCTGCCCATGTTAGAACGTCGCAGCGAATACGAAACAGCCGTGACGCAAGCCATCCAAGAATTCACCGCACCCACCGCACCGATGGAGACTGCATGAAACTCGCCCTCGTCCATGATTGGCTGAATCAGATTGGCGGCGCAGAAGATGTGCTGGCGGCGCTGGTGGATCTCTATCCACAGCGCCCGATTTATACCAGCCTCTACGCGCCGGATGTGATGCCGGATTTTTACCGTGAATGGGACATTCGTACCCTGTGGACGGATAAGCTACCCGGTATCCGCAGCCATCATCAGCCTTATTTGCCCGTCTATCCCCTGGGATGGGGTGGCCTGAACCTGAGTACATATGATGTGATCCTCAGCAACAAAAGCGGATTCTGTCATGGCCTGCAATTCGATGCAGAAACTTCGGTTCATGTCTGCTACTGCCTTGCCCCGACGCGCTACGTCTGGCAGCTAGAGAGCTACATCCAGCGGGAGGGTTTCGGTAAAGTGGTAGAAGCGGGGCTGCGTCCGTTAATCGCCATGATGCGACGTTGGGATTACGCCGCAGCGCAGCGTGTGACGCATTTCATCGCCATCAGCAGCGAAATTCAGGAACGCATCCAGCGCTACTATGACCGCGACTCAGTGATCATTTTTCCGCCTGTGGAAACCACACGCTTCAAACCAGTCCCGGCGGACGAAGTAGAAGATTATTTTTTGATCGTCTCGCGGTTGATCCCGTACAAGCGCATTGATCTGGCGGTACAGGCCGCAACAGAATTGAACCTTCCGCTGAAGATCGGCGGCAAGGGGCGTGATATGGAGATGCTGCAAGCGATGGCAGGTCCCACAGTGGAATTTCTGGGCTTTGTGCCGGACGAAGAACTGCCCGGTTTGATGGCGAGGGCGAAGGCGTTCATCTTCCCTGGCCTGGAAGACTTCGGCATCACCCCCGTACAGGCGGAAGCGGCAGGCCGTCCCGTGATCGCGTATAAAGGCGGTGGCGCATTGGATACCGTGATCCCCGGTGTGACGGGAGAATACTTCACCGAACAGACTGTCGAGAGTTTGAAGGCGGTGATGCAAACCTTTGATGCCAGTCGGTATGATCCTACGGCGATTCGCCAGCACGCCCTCAAATTCGACACGCAGATTTTCAATCAGCAGATTTCCTCGTTTGTGGATGCTGCCTGGGAATCGCATCAATCAGGCCAGCCAATGCACTGGCAGCCATGAGGCCTTAGCGCACCATCTCGCCACTTCGGTGATGATTGCGCTGGCTCTGCAATTGCACCGTATCCCCGCCAACGCTATACTTGCCTGCACTTGCATAACGTTGATGAGGAAGCAACATGGCAGAGAAACAATTCGCGCCGGAAGCACTGGAATTTTTGCGCTGCCCGGAAGCCGTCCAATATACCAATCACGGGGATGATCCCGGCAAACTGGAACTCGTCCGCGATGGTCATTGGCTATTTTGCGCCGATTCCGGCAACAAGTATCCTATTCGAGAAGGTATCCCGGTGATGCTGATAGACGAAGGTAAAAAATGGAAAGATACGCCTACCGAGAGCCTGCCTGTTCCGCCCCCCGCAGAATAGGTGCAGCCCATCCGAAACTAGGTAGGGGCGTGTCCATCGCCGATGTTGTACGCGGGTTCGACATGATCGAACCCCGATGCGTTTTTTCCACTTAATGGCGCACCAGCCGCCTGAAAATAAGGTTCTATTGTATGTTGATTCTCTCCGCTTCAGATGTCACCCACGCTCTACCTATGCCTGACTGCATCGCTGCCATGAAGGTTGCCTACAGCCAGCTTTCCGCCGGGGATGCCGTAACGCCGTTGCGCAGCCGCGTACAGGCCGAAGACGGCACAGTGCTGGTGATGCCCGCATATTTGCGCCAGAGCCATGACCTGGGATTGAAGGTGGTCACGATTTTCCCGGATAATCTTGCAAAGAACTTTCCCATGATTCATGCGGCAGTGCTGGTGCTGGATGCGGAAAACGGGCAGCCTGTGGCCTTGCTTGAAGGCGGGACGCTCACCGCCATTCGTACCGGAGCAGGCAGCGGCGCAGCAACCGATGCCCTCGCCCGCGAAGATGCTTCCAGCGTGGCAATCATCGGCAGTGGCGTACAGGCAAAATCGCATTTGCAGGCGGTCTGTGCAGTGCGCCAGATCAAACGCGCCTTTGTCTACAGTCGCACACGATCCAATGCAGAAGCCTTCGCTAGAGCAGTGGCAGGCCAACCCACCCTCCCGGCAGAGATTCGCGTTACTGATACGCCCGAAGAAGCGGTGAGTCAGGCGGACATCATCTGCACGACGACGACCAGCAGCACGCCTGTCTTTGATGGCAGCGCGATTCAACCGGGTGCGCATATCAACGCGGTGGGGTCGTATACGCCGGAGATGCAGGAAGTCGATGAAGTGACCTTGCAGCGCTCGCTGATTGTGGTCGATTCGCGGGAAGCATCGCTGGCAGAAGCCGGGGAACTCATCATCGCTCTGAGCAAGGGCAGCATCACGCAAGACTCTATTCACGCGGAAATCGGCGAAATCCTCAACGGCGAAAAATCAGGCCGCACCAGCCCCGAACAGATCACCTATTTCAAATCAGTAGGGGTCGCCGCGCAAGATGCCGCCGCCGCGAGTGTCGCACTACGCAACGCTACCGCGCACAACCTCGGCACCGCGCTGGATTTTTTCGCGTAGTTCGCCTGAAAGTTGGCGCAACAACATTCTAATCTTTGTTCCTCAACGCTGGCTTGACAGGTTACCGACACACTCTTACCCTATTCTTGCATGTAAGTTAAGCGCAACAACTTGTTGCAACACCTGCTTACAACAACCCAATAACCTGAAAAGTCAATATCAGCTGACCCAGCTATGATCGGGTAACCCTATGTCCATTGAGGCTGTCTGGCTGAATGAGCCACAGCGAATTGTACACATACGGTATGGAGGAGATTTAGCAACGGCAGACTACATAGAGGCGATTCAAACACTTAGTACGATGATGCAGGATGTGAGCAATTCTGTACACTTCGTTCTCGAACGTACTGCGGTCGTCAGAATTCAGCAATCTCCTCTGTCCATCCTGCTATTTGCCAACCGCCAACTTCCGCAGAATGTTGGAGTGGTGGTCATCATCCAACCAACGACCTACATCCGAATGATCCTATCCATCGCACGGTCACTCACGCCGCGTTTGGTGAAAAATCTGCACTATGCCACGGACATGACAACCGCGCTACAGATCATTCAGCAAGGAGATTCACCCAGTGCTACAGGCGAATCCGACGAATGAAGTCCACACTTTGCAGGCGGCGTTCCAGAATGTAGCTGATATACCCTAGCAAGATGCGCTCGGCATTCCCATGCAGCGCATCCGAAATCTGGAGTGCCGCGACTTGCTCATAAGGACTGCGTTGTAAAAAACGCAGCAATTTTAGCGTGACCATATTCAGCGGAACCAGGCTTGCGCTGTGTCTGGCTCCTTCTGGCGAGACAACACCACCATCTTCTTTGCTGAAGAATTGATCCACCGGGCGCACTTCTTCGTGTGTGACGACGCATTCTTCCAGCTCAGGCCGGAAACCCACTTCATCGAGCAGTTGCAATTCATAGTAGCGAATCACTTTACGCGGGTCGGGATCATCACACAGCCGCGCAAAGGTCGTATCCAGCAAGCCGAACAGATTCCCGGTCAGGTTTTCGTCCCCGCCATCCAGCGTGAAGCGATCCAGCAATTCAGCAGCATAGCTGGCATAGGCTCCGCGCATCAACTCCTCGCGCAGCCCTAAATAGGGCGCGGTCATTTCGGCCTGCGTCAAAATATCAATGCTGCGCCCCTTCGCCACCAGGGCATCAATCCGCGTGAACAATTCGACGTGCCCGGTTTTGCGGCTGGCGGGTTTGCGTGCGCCCTTCGCCACCACATTGAATTTGCCATGATGCGGCGTGAGGAGCGTCAGCAGGCGGTCTGCTTCGCCGAAGTTACTGCGCTTCAGGACGAGCGCGGAGGTACGAAAAGTGCGTGTGTTGGACATGAGAGGTTATCACCAGTTTGTACCTGAAAATATAGTTTCAGGATCATGATAATGCGGTTTCGCAATGAAACACGGAGAAGTTTCCCCCCTTCCGTCCCCCCGCTGCGCAAGGGGAAACCAAGTCCCGCCCTACGAAGTGGGGAGGGATTTAGGGAGGGGAGACCGTAGCAGCGTGCTGCGCTGCGCCCACAAATTTCCAATAATTGTACAGATGTTCGCACCATCATTGTACATCAATGTGTGATGGCTCCAAATCCTGTGTCACCCCTACGGATTTCTTCGTGTTTTTTGTGCCTTTGTGGTGAAAAAAATCGTTTCAATCTACATCAACTATTCACCTGATGCGCTCCCCGGCGCGGTATACTCCTGTCTGAAATCTTTACGTCAAATCCATCAAGGAGAAATCCCCCATGACGCAAATTGGCCTGATGATCGAAGGGCAGAATGGCCTGAACTGGGAGAACTGGAAGAACGTCCTGCGCACCGCTGAAGATGGCGGCTATCAATGTGTCTTCCGCAGCGATCACTTCACCAACCCCAATGGCGACCATATGGACGCGCTGGAATTATGGACATCGCTGACCTATGCTGCCAGCCATACCGAGCGCATCGAATTTGGCCCCCTGGTGACCCCGATCACCTTTCGGCATCCATCCTTCATTGTGCAGTACGCGGCAGCAATCAATACCCTCAGCAACGGACGTTTGGTTCTGGGTATGGGAACAGGCTGGCAAGACCGCGAACACCGCGAATTTGGAATTTATTTCCCGGAGCTTGCCGAGCGCTATGAACGCCTGACCGATGGCCTGGAAATTGTCACGCGGTTATTCAACAGCGATGAACCTGTGACCTACGAGGGCAAACATTTTTCGCTGGATGGCGCGAAGATCACCATGAAAACCCCCGGTGGCCCTAAGCTGCTCATCGGTGGCAATGGCCCCAAGAAGACGCTGCCTCTTGCCGCGAAGTATGCCGTTGAGTGGAACGCCGTCTACCTCGATCATGAGACGTTCAAAGATCGCAATACGCTGCTGAACCAATATTTGCAGGAAGAAGGCCGTAACCCAGCCGATGTGAAGCGCTCTTTGATGACGCGCATGATTTACCGCAAAGATCAAGCAGCACTCGATTCGACACTGGCAGGCATGAGCCAATCCAAAGAGGAGATGCAGAAGCGCGGCCTCATCGTCGGCACTTCACAGGAAGTGACAGAATTGCTGGGCAAATGGGCGGAAGCTGGCGTGGAACGTTTCATGCTGCAATGGCTGGAACTGGACGATATGGCGAGCCTGGAAGATTTCGCTGCGGATGTCCTGCCGTATTTCCATCAGTAGTTTCGCATTGGTCAGTCGTTTCGCATTGGATAGAAAAACGGGGAAAATCGTTTGATACAATTGCCTCGGCTTTCGGTTTCGTAGGGAGCCGGGGTATACTTCACCTATTGCATCCAACGGTCAAACAAAGGGCAGGCGCATGCGTCTGAGTGACAACAGTCGGGGCTGTATCCGCAGCATTCTGGTGACGATCATCATCGGAACCATTCCATTCTATATCCTGGGGATCATTGTCTGGCTGGTTCCATCGACAACAGGAACGACAGGAACCCCGGCAACTACACCCGATTCCAGCATCACGCAGGAAGGCAATGGTGGTTCTGATGGCTCTGGGGATTCGGGGTCGCGCCCAACGTGGACACCGATTAACCCGGATGAGTTGGTGACGCTGCAACCCGTGACGGGGACGGTTACATTGGTAACCGCTGCGCCAACATCTGACCTGGGACCTGCACCGACTATTGTCCTCCCGACCAACACGCCGCAGGGACCAATCCCGATTGTGCCGACTGAACCGCCACGAATCCCGTCAGCGACTCCGACGATTCCGCCAACATTCACGCCACAGCCCACCAATACGCCGCCACCACTGCCGACATTGACGAATACCCCCACGGCGACACAGCCCGTTTTGCTGCCGCCAACAGACACTCCGGCACCGTGAGGGCGATCTAATTGCTACTGGGCAGTGTCGAACCCGTCTTCAAATCGAGTGCGTCGTGGACGCATTAAGGCTTGTCCGGGGTATCGTGTTGATTTCTCATATCCTATGATTGGCGCGATCCTGCCAATTCCAGCGCCAGCTCAATGACATCGAATGCGGCACGCGGTCTACCCAGCGCACGGGCAAAGGTCGCTCGTTCACTGAGCAATTTTCCACCATCTGCCAACCAGTGATACAACGTTTCCAGCAAATCAATCGACGTGGTAGCGATAGCTCCAGCTTGCGCATTGACGATGAAATTGGCATTCCCGGTTTCCTGCCCCTCAATGACATCTGCCAGCACCAGCGGCTGCCCCACTGCCAGCGCCTCCGAGATAATCAGCCCACCAGCTTTGCTGATGATGACATCGGCAGCGTGCATCATAGTGGGAAGCTCATCCACAAAATTGTAAACATGCGTCGGCAAGTGCCATTCCGTGCGCTCAAATTCACGGTAGAGGCTTTCATCCCCGCCTGCCACCAGCACCAATTGCAGCGGCAACCGAGAGTGATTCACCCCGCGCAACTTCTCTGGCAGATTCTTCACGCGCTTGCTGCCAACGACCAATGCCGTCATCAAGTCCTGATGCCAGCCCAATTCCTGGCGGAGTTCTGTTTTCGGGCGTGACTCCTGGCTCAGTACGGGGGAGACAGGTACACCAATTTGCCGCACCACGCGATCTGGCAAGCCATAGCGGTTGGCGAGGTGAGCAGCTTGCTTCGTGGGAACGACGCAAAGATCCGCCACAGGATGAAACCACATACGGTGAATGGTCGTCAAATCGGTGACAACCGTCATCACAGGCAGTTTCTCCCCGGTGAGTTCAAAGAGCGCACTCAATGGCGCGAGGTAATCTTCTTTTACGGTGATGATAATGTCTGGTTGATGTTCATTGATCGTCTTTTCTACAGCATTTCGCAGCAGCAGTGAGAGGCCGCCTTCCAGCGCTGCGCCACCCAGGAGCGTATCGCCCAATTGGTAGAGCAATTCGTAACTGCCAGCATCCTGTACCGCTTCGTCATAGTCATTTTGCAGTCGCTTGAAAATCGCGGGGGCATCTTTGCCACTCATCGGGTTCGCAATCACCACTTCGCAGCGATCTTTGAATTCCCCTTCTGCCGCTGCTGCAATGGCTTCTGCTGCGCTCTTATGCCCAAAACCCATTTCCGCCATCAACACCAGTATTTTTACCGTTGCCATGCTAATTCCTTCGTGGGATGTCGAGTGATACCAATAGGAAGTGTTCAGGATACTGCATATGCGCAGCTATTTGTGAGGATGAAAAAGCGATCATAGAGGGGAAATGGGGCGAAGTCTATCGCCCCTGAAGCTTGCTACAGTCTATGCCTGCGATATGCTTAGGATTTGTCGCCCTGCACGACGTTGTCATCGTCCGTCAATTCGCGCACTAGCTCAACCTTCACGCGCTTGCCAGCAGCAAAAAATCCAGCGAGAGCCAGCAGGATGATCCCCCAGAATGGCAGCAAGATCGTTGCAGCAAGCCCGATGATGACAGCCACTGTCAGGCTGATGCTGGCGATTTGCGTGCCGTCCGCGTTACGGATCACGACATGGCGCTTGTTGCCGCGCTGTACGATGTCCTTGCCTTGTTCCAGAAGACGATCAACCGGGCGTTCTGTTTGTTGGGTTGTCATTGTTCAGGTTTCCTTATGTCTATGCTGTATGCTGAGTCTAACCTCCTATACGCAAAAATTGCATTGGAAGTTACACTGCATAGAGTGCAGCTTCCACTATAATTACGATAGAGAGCTATTATTCGCTTAAGCGCACAATAAGACTCATCATGGAGCAAAAATCATGAAACGCTTTACAATCACCGGATTGATCACCCTGCTGCTGGTGACTCTGGGGGTGTTGAGCCTGCCTGCTATGCAGTCCGTGGCACAGACAACCACCGACCCAAATTCAGCAGTTTGGAATGCGACGTATTACCCGACCACGACATTCACGGGTACGTCGGTTGCGACCTTTTACACCGGGCTGAACCTCACCTTCCCTGGCTCCCCAATCTCCGGCATCCCGGACGATAATTGGTCTGCCCGTTATACGTCGAACATCACCGTTGCGGCTGGTTCGTATGATTTCACGCTCACATCCGATGATACAGCGCAGTTGACCATTTCGGCGGCTGGCAGCGGCAGCGTGGTGATTGGCGACCTTAACTTTAATCCCGGTGGTCTGACCACCGTCAGCGGTCGTGTATCCTTTTCAGCGGGTGGCACCGTCAGCCTGCAAGCCGATCTCATCGAAATCTCGAATGATGCCGTGATCAGCGTGACCTGGGTACAGACGGGCGGCGGTGGCTTCACAGTCACACCAGGGACAGCCGTCCCCACGCTGACGACGGCTCCGGCGCTGACGGTTGCGGTGGTCGGTGTGGAAGGACTCAGCGTGCGCACAGGGCCATTCCTGGGTGCTTCGCGTGTGGGAGTGGCTCGCCCTGGCACAAATTACCCTGTATTGGCGCGGAACTTCCAGGAAGGCTTATTCACCTGGTATCAAATTCAATACGACGAAGATACCGTCGGCTGGTCAAGTGGTCGCTACCTGGAAGTCACCGGGGATGAGAATATTGCTCCTGTGATTGAATCAACTGTCTTTGATCGCGCCGATGATCCGCGTGGCTACGTGACCGGGGTCACTCGCTCTACCATGAACCTGCGCGTCTTCCCAACTCCGCGTGTGGAGCGCGTCTTCGGAAATCCGCAAATTCCCTGGGGTGGCGAAGTTGAACTGCTGGCACGCACAGTACAGGGAGGCCAGGATTTCTGGTATCAGGTGCGCTACATTGATGAAGGTGGCAACAGCTACATTGGCTGGATTCTGGCGGCCTTCGTTGGCATCAATCGCAACAGTGACCCGATTGAAACCGTGCCGATTCGCTAGGCATCCGCCATCAGGCTGAGGGATATGTGTTTTCGTTTTTGGCATTTTCGGGCACGACATATCGTGCCCCTACGCCGGAAACATACATTTCATGGCGGCGCGGCCTGGTATTTTCCCATTCCCGATTTATTGCCAGATGCACCATTCATCCGCCTTTTTTGTAACCTTTCGGTTGAACACGAGGTACAAGAGATTTCAGAAATGTCCAGAGCCAGAGAACGACGCGCAAAACGCCGCAGCCGCCAGCAAGCCGTCCGCAAGACAGGTGGGCAAATGCGGCAAATCATCCCTGAAGGCAGCATTCAGCTACCGGAGTTCAAGCTACCCGGTGGGCAGTGGCTGCTGTTGATCCCTGCCGGGGTGGTGGTGTTGATTGTTGTGATTGTGCTGCTGGGGCTGATTAATCCACCGGAAGAAACCAGCGCCCCCAATGCCATCTGGATCAGCCGCGAATGGTCGCACGGGGAACACAGCGACGAAGAAGTCGCAGCCTATGCGCAGCAACTGCGCGAGAATCGCATCGGGCAATTATACGTCTATGTCAGTTCGCTGAGGGACGATAATGCCTGGTCTGGCCTGGGTGATGCACGGAACAGTTTCTTCGATGCCGAGCCGCGTGTGCAAACCTTCCTCACGCAGATGCGCAGCGCCTACCCCAACGCGCAAATTTACGCCTGGATCGAAATTAGCACCGAAGCGGCAGACGGATACCGCCTGGGTCGGGATCAGGTGCGCGTGACCGCTGCCAGCTTCAGCAGCCGCATGGTGACGCGCCTGGGCTTTGATGGGGTACTGCTGGATGTGAAGCCCTTGTTTGCAGAAAATGACGATTTCCCGGCGCTGGTGCGTGCGGTTCGCGGAGAAATCGGCCTGGATACACCACTGCTGGTGACGGTTCCGCCGGATTTGACTCCTTCAGGGACATCGCTGTTGCTGCCGGAGATCATCGCACCCGGCACAGAATGGAGCGACGAATATAAACAGCGGATTGCGTTGCAAGCGGATACGCTGATTATCACCGCCTATAACAGCTACCAGAGTGATCCGGTAGGCTATATCGAATGGGTGGCCTATCAGGTGGAAACATACACCACCGCCGCAATGGAAATCGACAACGCAACGCAAATCGTGGTCAGTGTGCCGGATTATGCCGAATTTTTGCCCGCACATGATGCCAGCATCGAGACATTTGCCGGGGCGCTGGATGGTGTGGTGATGGGTGTGCAGCGCTTGTCAGAAGAAGATTCTTTGGTATTCGCCGGAGTCGCCCTCTTCAGCGATTCTGCGCTCAGTGAAGACGATTGGCGCATCTACCGCGAAAAATGGCTCTCGCGCTAGTCATGTAAGAACCGCCATGTAAAACGAATCTACAAGTTATATCGCACCGAATCCCGGAGTCCCCTTATGTCCGAACGTCCTATTCAGGTCTATACACGCCCCGGCTGCCCGATGACAGGACCCGTTGTCGGGGTGCTGGATCAAGCCAAAGTCCCTTATATCCGCATTGATATTTACGAGGATGAGCAAGCCCGCGAATACGTGAAGAGTGTGAATCGCGGCTATGAGAGCGTGCCTACATTGCGCTTCCCGGATGGCAGCACCATGACGGAACCGGGGCCGCTGGAACTGCGCAGCAAGCTGGAAACGATGGGGCATCGCGTGCCGCTGTGGGCATTGGTCAGGAGTAATTGGCCACTGCTGCTGACGGGAGCCGTCATCGTGTACGCCGTGCTGGAATTTCTGGAAATCATTTAGAACCTATCCGAAAAATGGTTGCCACGGATAAAGCCCGTCGTAGGGGTTCGATCATGTCGAACCCGCTTTTAGGCCAGCGAGCGCGTCGTGGACACGCCCCTACGCAATTCACGGATAGACATTTAACTAAACCTGGTGACGAACCTCACACGAATGCAGGCGCAACCCCACTTATAAGCAAGGGCTGTGTGCAGCTATAAGGGACTGTGACGCGCACTTCTGGCAACCATCCCGTAGGATTCAACCATATTGTGAGAACAGGAGACAATCAACATGAAACGTATCTTCGCCGTATTGATCCTTGCCCTGATGAGCAGCCTTGTCCTGAGCGCCTGCGACAGCGGTTCTACTGAAGCTGCTGGTGTGCAAAATATCAGCCCGGTTGCTTATAACACCGAGTACAGCCCCAGCAACGACCATCTGCTGATTGATGTGCGCACGCGGGAAGAATTCGCCGCGGGTCATATCGCTGGTTCGATCAATATCCCGGTGGAAGAAATCGCAGGCCGCCTCAGCGAAATCCCGCAAGATCAACAGATTGTGGTCTACTGCCGTAGTGGTAACCGCAGCGCCACCGCAGCCCGTATCCTGAACGACAATGGCTACAGCCCGGTGTATGACCTGGGTGGAATCATTGCATGGCAATCCGCAGGATACCCACTGGAACAATAATGTTTACAGGGGCGTGACAGCTAGTCGCCGAGGATTGAAATCCACGGCTAAAAAAGGCCCAAACCCACTAAAGGG
>CAYVVZ010000050.1:0-29021 GCA_964455365.1 uncultured Anaerolineaceae bacterium
GAATCTGTAACCTGGTGGCAATCATCCAGCGGATCGCCCATTTATTCCCCCCTCTAACTCCCCCCGCTGCGCAAGGGGAGAACAGTTTCCCCCTACGAAGTGGGGGGACGGAAGGGGGGAGTATGCGCAAATTTCACAAAATCGATTCGCCTGACGGCGAAAGGAAAGGGGCTAAAATGACGCTACGCGCCATTTTTTCGCCTACGGCGAACCGCCCACAGTGTTCAGGATTCAAGAGAAGGGGGACGCAAAATCCGAAACCCGTAGTTACTGAAACGGTCGTCCGGACCGTCGTCGAAGCGGTCGACCGCCCGCGCAACGTTACTGTCGCCGTCCCACGAGCCGCCGCGCAACACACGCGACGAATTAGAACTAATGTTCTCTTTTTCTGGATGTTCCGCCGGATTGAAATAATCCGTAAGACACCATTCCCAGACATTGCCGCTCATGCCGAAGACTCCATAAGGCGAGGCTCCCTGCGGATATTCCGTGACAGGCGTTGTGCGCTTTAAGTAGTTTTTGCCAACGTTGCCCACTGTTTCATCAATATTGGCATAGCCTTCTATATATTTATTCCCCCAGGGATACATGAGTCCATCGGTTCCGCGTGCGGCCTTCTCCCATTCAAATTCGGTGGGCAGGCGCACCAACCAGGAAGAAATATCATCCGCCGCATATCCGCCGCCGAGTTTCCAGGAGAGCCAGCGCGTGAAGGCCATCGCATCGTACCAACTGACCATCTCACTCGGGTGATCCTTGACTTTCCATTCCTGGTTGCCGGGTTGCCTGCGGTGGTCGGCACCGGCTGCCAATCCGTCCCACCAGCGATCATCGCGGAAGCCTTGGCGGTCATCAATGAAAACCTGGAATTGGCTGTAGGTGATGGGGTATTTCGCCATATGGAAGGTGGGTAGGGTTAGTTTCTGCTTGTGGTTGCCGTATAGAAATTCCCCGGTTGGCACTGCGCACCAGTCAAAGGGTTCACCGAGGATGGCGCGGACGGCTTCGGCGGGTGCAGCGGGTGCAACATGTTGCGCCCCTACGGATTTCTGTGGTGGGGTCGGGGTGTCTTCTACGCTTTCCACCTGCTTCAAGCGCTTTTGTACTTCGGCACGTTCGGTGGCTGGCGTTTCCTGAATTTGCACATATTCCGGTGTTTTCAGGAAACGTGTACGAAGCATCTCCATCGCTGGATCAAAGAAAAAGTGTGGCAGCGGCAAGGCATTTTTCTTGCTGACGATTGCCCGCAAATCGGACGGCAAATAGCCCATTTCACGGGTGAATTCTGCGCCTTCTTCCACAATCGGCACGATGTTGCGTCCCAGCCGTACTGCTTCCTGGATTTCACGCAGCACCCAATCACCGGAATTGGCGCAGCGTTCCAGCGAACCGGGCGAAATCAGCAAAATAAAATGCGCCCGCGCTGCAATCTGGTTGAGGATGATGCGGTCAAAATCCCCGCTGTCGATGGTGTTCACATCCAGGAATACATCCCAACCGTTCATCTTCAAATCCATATAAATCGAACGGGCGAGATGTTTGCTCAGTGCGCGACGATACGAAATGAAAACTGTGTTTTGCTGCATAACCATGTCCAGATCAGTTTTGGGTGAGATGCTAAAATTCTATAGCAAGCATGTGTTTTATGCTATGAAAAATACGACACATGAGCCAGGCACCATTACGACAGCAACGCAATCTTATCCAAAACTGACGCTGAGTTTAGAATGCGGTGTTATACTGAACGATAGGTATGCGAAAGCACAAATCGGGGAGACACCGTGCGCGTCACTGACCTGCTAGCCAGGGCAAAGGATTTTCACGAGCAGTCTGTTCAGCTAGAAGGCCGCGTGATTGTCGTCTTCGAGCGTGGGACGTATTTGCCGTTTTTCTGTGCCAGCACACGCTTGCGCCGTACCAACCATGTCCGCATTCAGCAGCCTTTCCCAGAACTACGCCGCATCATCCAGCCCATGAGCCTGCATCTGCTGCGCCTGGAACGGGGCTACATGGTAGAAAAACCGTACCTCTACAACTTCCCGGCAGCGATCAGCGCGACCTGCTACCACAGGCGAGAAGATGAAGTCCCACAGGTGCGCGACATCAGCGAGGTACATCTGCGTATTCCGTATCCCAAGCGCCTGCGTTCGCTGGTGGATGCGCCTGAATGGGAGTATTGCGCACAGGTTGAATATGCTTCACTAGAAAATCTGGCGACTATGCCGGACTACCGCGCCCGGATTCAGCACAGGCGCACGCTGTACTTCGCACCCAATCGCCCGGATATTGTGCAGCTAGGTGAAGGCGAAACCCGCTATGCTCGCCAACTCCTGAACAAGACGCTGCGCATCCCCGGAAAATTCTCGTTTGATAACGGGCAGAGTATGCTGCAAACGGATGCTATCCGCGTGGGGATGCTGCCACGCGCCACACAGCCCGCCGCTATCTGGATGCCCCGGAGCGCACAGGATCGCGTCATCAAAATTTGCGGCGGCTTGAATCCGCTGCTGCATAAGGGTGTGGTGGATGCTGCCGTCATTGGTAAGATTCGCTATCTTCGCTCTGGTGAAACGCCCCCTAACGAAATTGCTGCGACGAAGTTGGTATTCTCCCGCGTCTATGCCATCCAATTGTGCGGTGAAAGCACGCTGCGTCATCGGCATCCCCAGCCGCAACTGCTCTAGCCTGTGCCATGAGATAGTTCCAGGGGTGGCAGGGGGTCAGTAATATATCCCAAAAATATCCCAATTATGAGGTTTTTGTCAAAATTTGCGTGCAATGCGGAACTTTTTGCCTGGTTTTGTTGTTTAATTATTGAAACCGTCTGCCTTAGGCGCACCGGGCGCAGCACATTAAAAGGATCATCCGTTATGGAACTCTTTATTACCGTCATCCTGATTGGCTTCCTGCTCCTGTTCTTCATGTTATCTGTGCCGATGAAGAACGCAGAAGTGAATGAGAAACGCTCCACCCAGACGATGCAGCAGGTGAAGTGAGCGAACGCTCATCATTTGTTGATACTCCTAATCATTTTTGGTTAAACTTTCCTATCTAGAATCCTGGACACTGTGTCTATGTTATAGGAGTCTGGATTATGCTAGCTGCCAACCAGATTGAAGATCGCAAAGCCCTCGATTGGGGGATTATTTTCACCGTCATTATTTCACTGAGTATCGTCGCCATTGGTGTCTGGTTGACGAATTACGAGCTTGCCGAACCTGACCCCGCAATGGGTGGCTTTTTCTATGAGTGGCAGCTTGCCAACCCCACCTTCTGGAGCCGTGCAACGGCCTGGGTAGGGTTTGCGCTGCACAACCTGCTCATCTGGGGAACGATCTATTGGGCGCAGGAACGCAGCAGCCGCAAATACACCAGCACGCTGAAGCCTGTGAACGTGATCGCATTGGGGATCAATGGCGTGTTCATCGTGCTGCACCTGCTGCAAACGCTCTTTTTCTATGATGGCATTGCCCAGGATTTGCCCAGTTGGACGGCGCAGTTCACCGTGATTATGATGCTCTTCGTCATCATGATGCTGGAGAACCGCCGCCGGGGAATGTTCTTCGGGAAGAAGCTCAATTTCCGCAAGGAATTCTACGATTGGCTCAAGCGCTATCATGGCTATGCATTCAGCTTTGCCGTCATTTATACCTTCTGGTTTCACCCGATGGTGGCAACAGTGGGGCATGTGGTGGGCTTTGCCTATGTCATTTTCGTGATGCTGCAAGGCTCTCTGATGTTCACCAAGACACACGTCAACCGCAAGTGGATCTTCCTGAATGAAATTATGGTGCTGCCGCACGCGGCCTTCATCGCCATCAATCAGGGTGGTGGCATTGTGTATATGTTCCTCTTTGGCTTCATGACTATCTTCATCGTCACGCAGATGCACGGCCTGGGCTTGAAGCCCTGGGTGAAGAATGTTTTCTACGCCGGATACATTCTGACCATTTTGCTGACGTACACCATCCTGCGCGAACCCTTCATGGTCAACGAAGTGATCCGCATCCCGGCGATTGATTATCTGATGATCTTCATGACCTATGGGCTATGGTGGATTTTCGCCCGTCTCACGGGGACCATTGGCGGTGCAACCGTCCAACAGCAAGCTTCGGCTGCCGGGGATTAACCTCAGTTTTGGATACGCCTCTCTCCGAGATTTCTCGTAGGGTTGTATGCTCATACTGGTTTGTAGGGGTGCAGTGCGCTGCGCCCCCTCAAAACAACCGCTTCTGCTGCGGTTTCGTACTGCCTAACGGTGCGGGAGCATCAAAATCATTTGCCTCTAGCCAACCCTCATCGGGGCCTTCCCAGCCTGCTGTTGCGAAATTCACCCGTCCGGCCTCCGTGAACGAAACGCCTTCCGCTTCCAGCAGGGATTTTTGCTTTTCACCTGTCGCACCCGCAAGGCTGACTTTGCCCTGGCTGTTGATGACGCGCTGCCAGGGGATTGAGTCATCTGGTAGATTGCGCAAGGCTTCGCCAACCCAACGCGGCGCAAGCCGCCGATGCGTTTCCGGGTTTTCATCGGGCAAGGGTGGGATCATGCTGGCGATCTGCCCATAGGTGCTGACCTTTCCGCGTGGGATCTGGCGCGTAATCAACCAGACTTTTTCGTTAAATTGGGGATCAGGGGAAACGTACATCGCCATCCTCACAGTGCGTTCAACGGGTCATCATTGAACCATACCACAGGTGAAAGAACCTTCCGTTGCTTGTGCTGGTATTTTCGATAGCAACTGATAGACCAATTATGAGCTTTCGCGCATGAAAACATGAGGTTTGGCAATGGCGCACCTATGCCCCAAAATGCCAGACTTGTAACAAATTGGGGAAAGGGAAATACGCCGATGCCCACCGTCTTTGTTACATACGCCAGTGAACATGGATCTACAGCCGGGATTGCACGCACTATCGCAGCAGTCCTGCGCGAAAACACCTTTGATGTCGATCTGAAGCGCATGGAAGAAGCGCCAGACGACATCTGCAAATACGACGCGATCATCCTGGGTAGTGCCGTCTACATCGGGGAATGGCTGCCGAAAGCTGTTGATTTCTTACTGAAGCACCATGAGAAACTCTCTGCCTGCCCCACCTGGGTATTTTCCAGCGGGCCAACCGGGGAAGAGGTTGATTCCCTGGTGGATGGGCAAATTCTGCCGACGGACTTACAGCCGCTGATCGACAAATTACAGCCGCGTGATGTGGTGGTTTTCTCCGGCAAGATTGATCTGCGCCGCCTGACACAGCATGAACGTACAATGGTCAAGAAGAAGGGGATTCCCAAAGGCGATTACCGCGATTGGCCTGCGATCCGAACCTGGGCGCAAGAAATCGCCAAAACGCTGAAGGACGAAATCAAACCACCGGAACCTGTTGAGGATGCGGCGCTAGAGTAAAGTCACACGCACCAGAACATTCAATACGCCAACAGACGTGATGTGCTTCCAGCATCGCGCTTTTGGCGTTTGGCGGAGTCGTCAGTTGGATGGGCAAATAAATTTTCAAAGGTCAATAATCCTCGGCTCCTAGCCGTTTTTGCAAAAAACTATATCACTTGTAGTAGATAAACGTAATCAAGCGACCCAGGCGCAGTTCATCCCCGCTGTTGAGCGGATAGGCTTGCTCTGGTTCCAGGCGCTCGCCATTGATGAAGGTTCCGTTGTAGCTGCCCAAATCCGTGATCGTCGGGGATTTATGGGCATCCAGGCGAGCATGCCGCCGCGACACGCCCCAATCCTGCCCATCAAAGTCGGAGAGATCAATATCCACCACCACGCCGGACATCTTATCGCTTCGTCCGATGATCTGGTCATTGAGGCGTTCGATGGCGATGGGCATGGTGATATTGCCCACATACAACATAATAGGACGGGCTTCCGATAAGGTCATCGGGCGCTGCTGTAAATCACGAGTACGCCCTGGAGAAAGATGCTTGGTGGCTTCTTCGTAGAGCAAGTTATAGAGGTCTTTGCCGCAGTTGCTGCAAATCAGCTCACCGACCCGGTTTTCATGTTTACAGTTCGGGCATTTCATCGTCGCTCAGTCCATTCCTGCATGCGCTCCTACCACTCTGTATAGTATAGCAGAATCGTTTTATTTGTCTTGCTGTTGGTGGCAGAACCCGCCCGCAAAAATGCATCAAAATGTTATTTTTGCTCGTGAATGGTTTTCGCCATACTGATCAAGACTTGCCAGCGTACCCAAACCGCCGTACCATGCGAGTGTGTCTGACGGGCATCTGCTGAGTCGCCAACGCTTCACCGACTCCGCAACATCAGGCATCACCGTCTCTTTTGTACCGTGCTACCATAACCTCTATGAAACAACGAAACCGTATTCTCTGGAACATCGTATTGTTGTCTGTTGTATCGGCGCTGCTGCTCGTGCTGAGTGGTTGTAACCTGGGTACAAACGGCAGCCAACCAGCTACTCTGGTTCCGCGTGCCAGCGCAACCCCTGTGCCAACATTGGGCTACAGCGGCGGCGCACCGGACGATAGCAACGTCAATGCAGGTGGCGTGGGAACACCCGTCGAAAATGTCGGCGTGACGCTCTACAACATGGTGGAGCAGATCGACGCAGACCGCCTGATGGCACATGTGCAGGTGCTGGAAGGATTCTACACGCGCCATGTCAATTCTACGCAAACCTCGGCATCGCAGGGCATCGGCGCAGCCAAGAATTACATCGAAGAACAATTCAACCTGATCGGGCAGCAAGTCCCCAGCAATGTCAGTTTCACGGTGCAACTGCTGCCATTTGATCTGACCTATGCCGGGGTGGATACGCGCCAGTACAACGTCATGGCTTATTTGCAGGGCTATGAACCGGGCGCGGGGGTGCTGGTCATCGGCGCACATTACGACAGCATCGGGGCAGATTTCAACAGCGGCACGGCCTATGCTCCTGGCGCAAACGACAATGGCACAGGTGTAGCGGGTTTGCTGGAAATTGCCCGTGTGATGAGCCAGAAACCGCACCGTGCAAGCATCATCTTTGTGGCATTCAGCGCGGAAGAAGTCGGGCGGCGCGGGAGTGAAGCTTTTGTGGATTGGGCGCAGGGGCGCGGCCTGGATATGCTGGGCATGATTAATATCGACTCAATTGGTAATTCCAATAATCGCAGCGGGCGTACAGATGAATCGCTGCGCATCTTCTCTTGCCAGGAAGAATCCTGGTGCAACAGTTTCAACAATAGTTCGCGGTTGATGGCGCGTTCAGTGGAATTTCTGGGCTTCGCCCATAGTGCCAACCTCAGCATGCGTGTCGAATCTTCCGCAGACCGCGCAGACCGCTATGGCGACCACTTCTCTTTTGCAGAAGCAGGCTACCCGGCGATTCGCTTCATCAACACGATGGAAGAATGGGGCAATGGTTCCACGCAGGATACCATCGAATATGTGGAGCGCGACTTCTTCCGCAAATCAGTGCAGTCTATTCTCGTGGTCGCGTCTGCGCTGGCAGATGGCCCCCAACCACCGCGCAATATCGCCCTGCGCCAGACCGACAGCGGGACTCCGATGCTGGTCTGGGAACCCGTTCAGGGCGCAACTGGCTATATCATCACCCTGCGTTATGCGGGTTCAGAGCGCTACGACCAACAAATCGGCATCGAAGACCCCAACCAGACTTCGCTGGTGTGGGATCGCTTCCCGGAGTATGCGGGTATTTCTGTTGCGGCACGCGGTGCAGATGGCATCATCGGGCGCTTGTCGCCGGAATACACCCTGCAACCGGGGTGAGGTTTCTCATCTGGCGTGTTTCACAGATCATGCCTCACAGGTTTCTATCGTAACGTCAATTTTGGATAAGCGACTTACCGGGGTTTCACCCCGAACCCCACCACTTTTTGAAAAAAGTGGACAAAAACTTTCGTGCCAAAATCAAAGATTTTGGCTTATAGAGGGTCAAGGGATGCCAATCCCTTGTGGGAGCCTGAGGGCAAAGCCCTCAATATCTTAAACAAAACTCACGTTATCGTAGGAGTATGACAGGATCGAACCTGTAACCAAAACAGGGTGCGTCGTGAACAACACACGCGGGTATTTTTTGATGCCCCATGTAGTACCTGAAATGCCAGTTCTTCCCGCGTTATGACTTCTTGCCAGGGAAGGGAACTCCCATACGCTTCATCACATCGCCATCCATGAATTGATAGCGCAGCACCCCCGCAGTATGTGCCAGCAGCAGCAGCAAGAACACCCTGGAAAACACATTGTGTCCGCCGCGTGCCGCCACATCCTGGATCATATCCGGGGTCAACGTCGGGATGGAGGCCGGGGTGAGGCCGCTCGTCAGCAGCATGGCGGAACCGCTGAACACCAGCGCCAGCAGGATAATATAGAGTGCGTAGTGCGTGCCGTCAAAGAGCAAACGCTTGAAGCCCGTAACGCCTTCCGGCAGTGCAGGACGCTTCTCGAAGAAGATCATCCCCACGCGAATCAAGGTGAGCAGCAGCACGACATACCCAACGAGAACATGGGTGCGATACATGGAGACTCGCAGTTCCTCATCGGTCACAAGATTCGTCATGGCGAACCCGGCTGCCCATAGCACGAGGATAATAATCATACTGAGCCAGTGAAGGATCTGGCTGATGCGGCTGTAATTCTCTGGACGATTTGCGGCAATAGCCGTTGCACTCATTGGATTATTCCCCCTATTGATCTTTGATGACCAAACGAATCCACACACAAGCAGACATTTTCCAAAATGGTAGCAAGCTGGCACAGGAAAGACAAGCAACCTGCTGTGGTCAATTGCCTACAGCACATCAAAGGTTTTTGTTATTGGTCCAGCGGTGAAGCTATTCGGCTGTGCTGCCGCCGGAAAGCTGGCGCAGGAGGCCAAACCAGAAGGGCGCACCCTGTGCCGTCGCAATGGCGGTTCCCAGTAAGCCGATGAGCTTCAATAAGACCAGGCCAAGCCAGTGTTCATAATTCGCCGGATTGTAATTCCAGAAATAGCGTGCATCCCCCACTCGTGGATCATCCGGGTTGCCGCTCAGGTCATCCCCGTTCCAACCCAGCGGCAGCCGCAAATCCAGAATCAGCGTCAGGGTTTCACGCGCCGCTTCCGCCGCCTCCGAGATCGTTTCCAGGTCAACATCCTCTGCCGCCGCAGCATCATCCGCTTCTGTGACGCTAGTTTGCATTGCTTCAATATCTGCCGCTGCCGCTGCTGCTACCACCCCGGCACGCAGCGCCGGATCATTCCAGAGCGTGCGGGCAATATAGAGCGCATCCACATTCAACACAACCGCAATCAACAGCCCTACCGTCAAGGAAATCCAGCGCAGGTTGCGCGAGAATGTATCCGACACGCGATCCATGCCATCATTGAACCACTGCTTCAGCTTTTCTTTAGCCTGACCTAGATCTTGCGAGGTGGAAAGTACCGTGAGCATGGCTTCCTTGAAGTAGGGATTGTTGATCTGGCGAATGCCTGCAACCAGGGCGACATTCGTCTCAGGCTTCAGCCCTAGCTCGCGGATTTCCTGTTCAATTTCTTCCATGGCTTCTTCGAGCGCAATTTTATAGGAGCTGTCCAGCGCAGCAATCATCGTCTTCAGTTCGGAGATGCCTTTGCCCGAATCAATGATTTCATTGATTTGCAAACGCAAGCGGCGGCGATCTTCTCCTGCGGGCATGCCATCTACGATATTCAACAACGCGCCGAAGAGGGCTTTATCCGCATCGACGCTGATGACACTCAGCAGCACATCCACAAAGGTATCCGGGTTGATATAGTTCACGGCATTCACCGCACCGTTTACGATCTTGTTGACCTGCTCTTCAGACAGGTTCTGGCCTGGTAGCACCGGGTTATTTTCCGCCAGCCGGATCAGCGGGTGGGTGATGACGCGGGCGCGAATTTCTTCATCATCAATCATTGCGCCAATACCATCGCGCAAGTGCTTCGCCCGTAGTTTGAGCGTCTGGGAAATCACGGTATTGATCTGAGTCACCAGGATACTCAGCAAACTGAATACAAAGATCATCCCGATGAGGACTTCGAGGACGGGGGACATGGCGTTTTGCTCCCGTTATGTAAGTGGTTTCGTATACCCTATTGTAAAGCGCTTTGCTGTACTCGCAATGAATTGATGCAATACAATCGCTTCAAAGTTGAATTTCCCAATGGTCAGTCGTCCAGGCGTTTCCATGCATAGAGGCTTACGCCATCCGTGAAGCCCATCTTCTGATACAGATGATTCGATACCGGGTTGCTGTACCACGCGCCGACGAAGGCGGCATCAATACCGATTGCCTGTACACGGCGCAGCCCTTCCGCGATGGCGATCCCTGCCAGCCCTCTGCCCTGGTGGTCGGGATGTGTGCAGACAGGTTCCAGTTGCGCAAAAGATGCCTGCTCGTAAGCATTGAATCCGGCGTTGGCTGCCAATGTGCCATCCGGCGCTTCTACGACCATATCCAATTCAGCGCGGTAATATGGTGAATGCTGGAAATTACGATATTCCTCAGCCGAATGAATCGTGCGGTTGAATGCGGCGTTCAACAAGTTTGCAATATTCTGCTGATCGTCCGGGTCAATGCGCATCGGGCGCACAAGGTAGCCTTCCGGCGTGGGCAAATCCAGCACTGGCTGCGACATGGGGCGGCGGCGAATAATCTCATGGGCTTCTGTGCGGGTGTATCCGCGCTCTGTGAGCAAGGCATTGCGCAGCGAATCATGTTCGTCTGCCCATACATACAGGCAGGCGTTTCCCTGTTCATCTTTGGCACGAGGCTGATTCGCTTCTGTCCAATCCAGCATGGCTGCTTCAATCTGGCGATAGTCCGGGTGAACCTGTAAAAAAATCCCGCCCGTGTATTCTGGTATTACCACACCAACGATGCGATCAGCATCCAGCCACAGATGCACCCGCTGCGGGAGTTCTTCCCGGTGGCGGGCTAGTCGTGCATCATCGCTGTGATAAATCGTTCCCTGCCAGCGGCGCGGATCCCAGTTGAAGAGTCGTCCGGTCAGGGTGTAGCTTTCGAGTAGAAATTCTGTGATGGGTTGTATATCGTCCCAGGCAAAGGGGCGATCCTGAATGGCAGCCATAGTACCAACTTTCTCTTCGGGGAGGCTCTCATTGTCCGGCGGGACATAACCCGATTCAGGATGCACTGATAAGCATCTTGAAACCTATTCTGGACTTAAAAAAGCTCTCCTGCTTCAATCTGCCCCCAGTCTAGCATAGAGATGCCGCCCTGTTGTATGTGAAGAATATCACCTCAAAATCAGATCGTCAGGCCAGTAACAGATCCCTGCGAAGTGCCATTCCCATTAGTGGGAGATTCTGCACGTAAGGCTTTCGCATAAGCCAGGGCATTTTCCAGCGCTTCAAAGATGATGGTAGTCGGTGGGAAAATGGCTTCCCGGTCTAATTGCTCGAAAGCGTGGGCGCGTTCCAGTTCTGCTTTGAGCTTATCACTGACCCCGGTCAGGATCAATTTGCCGCCACATCTGCGAAGCTGTTCATCGTAGCGCAGCAGCACTTTGATTCCGGTGCTGCCGATGGTGAAGACATGCCGCATGCGTAAAATCACCAGCGGGGATTGGCATTCGGCTGATTGTGCCGGGGGCAGCATGCGTTCCAGCTTGCGCAGGGAACCGAAGTAGATGTTGCCATAAATGGATAAGATCACAGGCTCCCCACTCGGCAGCGTATCCGGGAGTTCAACTTCGGTGAAGTGACCATCCCCCACCGGAACCAGCCGCACAATCTCGATGCGGTTGGTGGAAGTATGCACATACAGCGCCAGCGACAGCACGACTCCAATGTAGATGCTGTACTCCAGCGGGAACACCAGCGTCGAGAGAAAGGTCGCAATCATGGCGACACGCGCCGTCCAGTTCACTGACCAGACCATTTCTATTGCCTCAAAGTTGATGAGGCCAATCGCCGCAATAATCAAATTCCCGGCGAGGGCTGGCAGTGCAATTAATTCAATCAAACCGCCTGCGCCGATCAGCAGCAGGCCAATGAAAATTCCGGCGAAGATATTCGACCAGCGCGTGACAGCTCCGGCGCTCTTGTTGATAGCAGTACGAGAGAGTGATCCACTGCTAGGCAGCGATTGAAAGAAGCTCCCGGCAATGTTGGAAATCCCCTGTGCCAGTAAATCCTTGTTGATGTCCGGCTGTGGTTCGCCAGAGCCGCGAATGCTCTCCGCCAGCGCTGCACTCTGCACAGATGCCAGAATAGCAGTTGCAAAGGCAATCGAGAAAATCCCGCGAATATACTGGAAATCCGGCAATTCAGGGAATGGCAAGCCGGACGGAATCTCAGACATGGTGCGGACGTTCGCAACATCATTCCATCCCAGGAGGAGGGGCAGCACACTCGCCATAACAATCCCAATCATCACGGAGAAGGTTTTGAAGCGGGTTTTGCGCAGCACCAGCACAATCAAGACCGTCACCACGCCGATTATCACCGCGTTGAAATTGGTTTCTGGCAAGCGCTGCAACCAGCTAACAAAATCCGCCAGGGCATTGCTGCTGGATTTAACATTGTATCCCGTCACCAGATCAAGCTGACCCAGAATGATGAGTACCCCTGCGCCAGAGATAAAGCCCGTTGTGACGGCATTGGAGACATACTGCGTCAAATTGCCCAGGCGCAGCAAGCCAAATCCAAGTTGGATGAAGCCAATCAATAATGTGAAGGTAAAGAGGGGATAGGGTGGCACAGGATCACCATAGGTAGAGAGCATCCCAGCCACCAGCAGCATCAGCACGTTGGTCGGCGCGATGGTCATCAGGCGCGTATTCACAAACAAGCCGCCGACAATCGTCGGGATCACCGAAGCGTAGAGGCCATATAGGGGGCTTACGCCACCGAGGAGGGCAAAGCCCATCGACTGTGGAGCGCCTGCTGTCGCCCCGGTCAATCCCGCGATAATATCTCGTGTGATGCTGCCGCGTTTTACCTTGATGTTCAGTCGTCGCATCCGTTCGCTACCTTCGGGTGATGAATTAAGAACCGATCCGAAAAATAATCCCTACGAGAAACTGTGCCGTAGAGGTTCGATCATGCCGAACCCGCTTGTACATTTGAGTGACATCGGCTGTGAAAAGTGTCGTAGACATCGTACCGTTGAGCGGGAGGGTCTGAGACCTGCCCCTACACCCCTTCTTTTCCGTCACAAACATAGAAAAACGTAGAGCCAGTCGTCAGCAAAACCATTCTTTCGGTCAACCAATCATTCATCACACACCCCATAGTACGCACCATCGGCGCAGGCACGGCACAGCGTTTGCGCACCGAGATGTACTTCGCGCTGGTTGATGACCTCTTCCCCGCAAATATCACAATTCACGCGCACACCGGGACGGCTGACAATGGCCTTCACATCCATGTGCATCGTCACGAACTGCGCCACGAGCAATTCTTCGTTCGGCAGTTCCTGGTAAGCATGAAGCTGTGAGTGCCAGCGGCTTTTTTCCAGCGGCTTCAATTCAATAGCACGCTGGCGTGATTCGGGGTGTGGTGCGATGCGAACCGCCTGCATGGTCAGCGTATCCACGAAGGTTGCCGCTACCTTGCCGTAGTCAATCAAGCGCATGGTGCGCCGTCCCAGGTGGCAGCCTGTCGCAGCAGAAACACCATCGGCAAAGCAGCCATCGGTTTCAACGAAGGTCAGCAGCCGCTTATTCGTCTGTGGCAAATCCAATTCCAGCAGCTCCGCCGCATACATCCCCATGCGCACGCCTAAAATCTGGCGCGGGCAGAGATGCCGATGCAGGGCAGTCGTGGCTTCTAAAAGGTCAGCAAGCGCTGCCATCTTCGCCATCCTTTTCCACCTCACAGCCTGCGGATGCCTGCCCCTGTTCCAGCAGCGCCGCGTCAATCAGATCATCCGGCTCCAGGCGTTGTTCTGCGGCAAGCTGGCGAATCTCGCCAAGTATTTCCATGCTCTGCGCCAGGCGATCCACCCAGGCAGCGCGAACCGTTCCCGGCAGCAAATCCAGCCCTTCATAAAAATCCAGCCAGCCCTGCGCGGATTCTTCCAGCGCGGCGATCACGTCTTCAAACAAGCCATAATCCGCCGCCGTGCGCAGTAAATTGGTGAGGATTTGCTGGCGCTTGCCAAAGCCATGCGGCAGCCGGAACTGTGCGCCGAGCCGCCGAATATCATCAAAGCTCAGGTAAAAACCGGTGTAGGCCGGGATCAGCAAATAGCTGGCGATGTCACGCAGGCTGGTTTTTTCGCTGCTCATCAGGTCGGGAACGTCTGCCAGCGTGAAGGGCTGCGGCGGCTGCATCAAGTCATCACCGAGGGCATGGCGATGTTCCAGCGCCAGATTGAGCGTATGCAGTGCAATTTCGCTGTGGATGCCCTGGCCTTGCTGCTGCACGGCACGCACGAATCCCGGCAGCCAGCGCAGCAGATGCTCATCCAGGAAACGCCGCTGCAATCCGCGCATTCGCTGTATCTGGTGTGGCAGATTATCTTCAATGGCATCCATCTCCGCGCCACACAAAAAGTCCATCAGCTCCAATTCGGCGCTGAGATGATCCGGGCTTTCATTTTCCGGCACGGCAGAGCCGACCTGCTGGTGAAAGTGCAGGACGGCTTCTGTGATTTCCCCACCCAGCAAGCCATCCGTCCCCAGGAAGATCGCTTCATAGGGGAAGACGTTATGCCCGTATAGCTGGTAATGCTGTGCTGCCATCTCGGACGATGCTTGGACAGCCTGTCCGGTGACGGACTGCATCACGGCTGTCAGATCATCGTTGAAGCCATCGCGGAAATAATAGGCGAAGAGCGCATAGGCGCGGCTGAAGGCCAATGCTGTTTGAAGTTCATTCATGCAAAATTGCCTTGTCAATCCTATTCGTTCTGTAGCGAATAGGGCATTCTTTCGGGTGGTTGGTATAGCTAACTTATTCGTAGGGGCGTGCAATGCTGTTTGAAAATTCCATGACCTAACTAGCCGTAGGGGTTCGATCATGTCGAACCCGCCTCCAATGCCGGGCATGGCAGGCCATGCCCCTACAAAAGCCATGTTTCCTTGTAGGGGCACGATCTATCGTGCCCGAAAATACCAAGCTGCCAGTGGACACGGCATTGCCGTGTCCCTACGATATTCTCCTGTGGGGGTGTACACCCGGCGGGAGGGTCTGAGACCCTCCCCTACCTTTGTCACGCTGCCCCGATTTTTCCTTTTGACGGAGGGGGCAAGGATTTTCTAATCCCCGGCTGGTTCCGGTGTACGAGATGTGCGGGGACTCACGAAGAGTTCATCCGGGATCTTATACGCTTCCACGACGGGCTTCAGCGGACGCTTGAGCCACAGCGGACGGCGCAACCCATCCGGGCTGATTTTGTTCGCGGGACGAGTCTTCGCTACCCATTCATAGTACACATCCATCGACTTCTGCGTATCCACCCAGACATCCCCGTATTTTTCGCCCGGTTCGGCTTTGCGCACATTGACCGCTTTTTGCAGCCAGCAGTGCGCCCCACTGATCGGGTCAGGATGCACGGCATGAGTCAGGTTTTGATGCACGCCGACTTCTTCCCACCAGATACGGCTTGTATCCGGGTCGGATGATTCCCAGGCTGTCGCGCCCTTGATGACGTTCAGCTTGTACTGCCCTTCTCCCAGGTCATCCAGCGTCACCACATTGGATGCCCCTTTGTTCAGGCCGATGTTATCCTGCAAACGCCAGCGCCCCAGGTGGTGGCTCATGGCAATCACACCGGGCTTGATGCCTTCGGTAATCCAGGCTTTGTCGATGAAGTAGCCGATTTCAGTTTCGACCCGCACCAGATCACCCGTTTTGACTCCCATACGTTCCGCATCGTTCGGATTCATCCAGATGGGATTCTTGTGGCTGATTTCGTAGAGCCATTTGGCATTGGCGCTGCGCGTATGGATCAGCGTGGGCAGGCGGAAATTCGGCAGCAGCAGCATTTCACCCTGGCTGATGTCGATATTATCCGGGTGAACATGGCTCTTCAGCGGGTGCGGGATGAGGTATTCTTTTTCCGTCCAGCCCCATTTCGCCATCGTCTCCGAATAAAATTCCAGCTTGCGGCTCGGCGTACCGAAACCTTCTTTCGCTTCGCCCTGGACATCAATGCCGACAACTTTGCCATCTTTGTAGATGAAGCCATCGTCACCGCGTTCGCCCGATGCAGGTTTCTCATAAGGCTCGTAATTCTCCGCCACGACTTCATACACGGCATATTTGCGCATGTATTGCAGCGGAGTCAGCCCTTCTTTGGCGGCGGCTTCCGGCAAACCGGGTACGCTGTTCTCGAAAATCCACTGGTAGTATTCATCAACATTGATGATTTCGCCGGGGCGATAGGGGCTTTCAAACCACTGGCGAATGCCCATTGATCCATCTGGATCCATCTTCGCAGAGACTTCAATCCACCATTCGTTCTCTTCCCAGACTTCGCCGGGGTTGGCTTCATACGTATAGCGAACGGGCTTTCCGGCGCGTTCCAGCGCCACACGGCGCACGGGCTGGCGGAAGGCGATCCACTGGCCTGCATGGGTTTCCTGGCTCATCAGATCATGGCGTTCGCCAGCGTGTCCCATCGGCAGCACATAATCCGCAAACCATGCCGACTCATTCCAGGTGGGAGTCAGTGCGACATGGCACTTGATCTTCTCTTCGTCTTGCAGCGCTTCCAGCCAGATAAAGCCATCCGGGTTGATCCACATGGGGTTGTAGACGCGGGTGAAGTAGACATCAATATCCCCACGCCCCTCCTTGAGGAAGTGCGGCAGCAGGAAGCTCAGTTCATAATGTGCCAGAGGCCATTCAATCGGCAGTTGCAATTCATTCCAGGCGTTGAAGGCTGGTGGAGTCTTGAAGGGTTTCGGCACGAACTTGTTCCAACTGTTGCCGGATGTACCGCCCTTCGTACCCACGCTGCCCGTCAGCACATTGAGGAAGAACAGCGCACGGGCGATTTGCCAGCCGCCTTCGTTGCCGATGGAAGCCGAGCGCCATGTGTGCGAAGCAAGCTGCCCCTTCGACCAGGAGACATATTCCGCCGCTTCTTTGATGCGCTCTACCGGAACCTGGGATTCTTCCGCAGCGCGTTCAAAGGTGAATTCGGCGTAAACATCTTGCAGCAGTTCATGGAACAGATCGAAAGTCAGGGCATCGCCAGCGGCTTCGATGCGAGCCAGCAGTTCAGCGTTGTCCGTCATTTCTGCCGCGTGGCGCAGCGAATCTTCCCAGTTCACCCAGCGTTCGACAAATTCCCGGTCATACAGGTGATTGTCGATCAAGTACTTGGCGATTGCCAGCAGCACCCAGGCTTCGCTACCAGGCCAGGTCGGGAGCCAGACATCACTCATGCTGGCGGTGTTGCTCAGGCGCGGATCAAAGGTGATGATCTTTGCGCCCTTCATCTTGGCTTCGATGATGCGCTGTGCGTGCGGGTTGAAGTAATGCCCCGTTTCCAGATGGCTGGAGATCAGCAGAATGGTACGGGCGTGGGTGTGATCCGGGCTGGGACGGTCAAAGGCTGCCCAGAGATAATAGCCAATGCGTGCGCCGGAAGAGCAAATGTTGGTGTGGCTGTTGTGTCCATCCACGCCCCATGCGGAAATTGCCCGGTTGGTATAGCCATCTTCGCCCGGTCGCCCGACGTGGTACATGATGCCATCTTTGCGCTTCTTGCGGCTCTCGCGCATCTTGGCGGAAATTTCGTTCAGTGCCTGTTCCCAGGTGATGCGCTCCCACTTGCCTTCCCCGCGCTTGCCCACCCGCTTCAGCGGATAGAGGATGCGTTCCGGGTCATAAATCTGGTTATGGGTGGCGGGGCCTTTGGCGCAGTTGCGTCCCCGGCTGCCAGGATGTACCGGATTGCCCTCGAACTTCTTGATCTCCATCGAGGTTTTATCCACATAGGCCAGCAAACCGCAGGCGCTTTCGCAGTTGAAGCAGACTGTCGGCACAAGGGTATAGCGCCGCGCCACTTTCTGAGGCCAGAGCTTGCCATCCCATTCCACCCAGTCATCCCATTTTTCCACCGGGGGATACTGGCTCATGCGCCCGTCAGGATGCTGAACAACTGTCATCTCCACTTTTTCAGGCTGCAAGTCTGTTTCTGAAAATGCCGGGAGATCGACCCCGGCGGCGTTGGTCATCTGGTCAGTGGTTTTGCGCAGCTTCTTGCGAGGCTCAAAGCGCAGCACCGCCGCCAGTAATCTCTCAATTGCATCTGTCATTGTTGATCTTCCTCATTCCATCGGTTCCCGTACCTGCGGATCGGTTACATGTAGGGCATTCTCTATACCGGATAGGCATCAGATTTCGGTGTTCATTCTGGCGGGCATGGCAGGCCATGCCCCTACAGAAAATCCTCTTCTGCGTAGGGGCACGATCTATCGTGCCCGAAACGAGAATCTATATTCCCTCTTCCCCTCCCTAAATCTCTCGCCACTGCGCAGGGAGGGACTTCGTTTCCCCCTACAACGTGGGGGGACGGAAGGGGGGATTGTTCTTAACTATTCGGCACATCCTGCGGAGCCATCACGAAGGCGTATTCAAAGGCGTACAAGCCCGCAACAGCGCACAGACCCGCCAGCGCCAGCGCAACCGGAGCGCCAATCAAGATCAACGCCAGCGGAGCCAGATGCCCAATCACCATACTGCCGATCCAGAAATAGCCTTTGTAGTGTCCGTGACTGATGTCGTGTGCGGCTTTGGCAGCAACTTCACTGGCGTGCGGCATACCAAATTCGCCCATCAGCGTAATCAACAGGTCAACCACCACGCTCGCCGCAAAGGTAATTCCCAGCACGCTCGTCATGGCTTCCGGCAAGGCATAAATCGCATTCACCACCAGCAGCGCACCAGACCCCACCATCAAGGACTGCACAAAAAGATGCGCGGGAAGCAGGCTGCTCTGCCAGAGATCGCGCCCTTCGGCCTGCCCAAAGAGGAAGGCCGTATACACCGCCACGCCAATCGAAAGTGGCAAGCCCAGCCACAACGCCCAGGGACGCAAGCCCTCTGGCGTTCCGGCGGGAACGATATTCAGGATCGCCGCCATTTCCAGCAGCCACCACAACCCCACCAGCGTACTGAATCCCACGAGGATATACGCGCCGCGAGTCAGCCAACTGCGCCACTGTGGACGGTACAGGATGCTCAGGAAGCGTTCAGGCCGTTCCAGGTCAATCACGAGCAGCCCGGTGGTGATTGCTACGAAGAGCAGCGAGAGGAAGCCGCCGATGGCAAAGCTAGGCGCATCAAAGGCGAATAAGCCCAGGCCAAGCCCCATCGCCAGAATGGTAAAGATGCCGGAGCCGATACCCTTCGTCACCAGATAGGCGGGAACAGGCCAGTGCCAGGGGATTTTGTGCTGCTGGTTGTAGGCCACCTGGATCATGTGATCTGCCATGCGACCTTCTGCGAATTTGATGGGGCCTCCCCAGGGCTGTCCCTGCGGTTGTCCCTGGCGCAGCGCAGCGCCGGATTTGGCAACTCTTGCGGGAGCTTCTGCTACAGCGACGGCAGCATGTGCGCCATTGCCGTTGGCATGCCCGTTGGCGTGACCATTGCCGTTCACCGGAATATTGTGCAGCGGGATTACATCTGCCCACATATAAGTTTCCGGGGTGCGATCCGTCGCGGTGGGATGCATGGCAATCTCGTTGCCTTCAATGTAGAACAATTTGGGCGCGGTTCCCTGTTCCGGTTTGCGCACCGTCACTTTTTCCTGCGCCAGAATATGGCTGATTTCGCTGTTCGGATCGTCCATATCCCCGGCGATAATCGCATGTTCGGGGCAGACGACGACGCAAGCGGGTTCCAGGCCAATATCGGTACGATGGGCGCAGTAATGGCACTTCGCCGCTGTACCGTCTTCAGGATCAATATAAATTGCATCGTAGGGGCAGGCTTGCATACAGGCCTTGCAGCCGATGCAAATCGAAGGATCAAATTCAACGATGCCATCATTGCGCTGGTACATGGCCTCTACCGGGCAGATGCGCACACAGGGCGGATTGGCACAGTGGTTACAGCGCGTCACCTGGAAATGGCGTGTCGCATCTGGATATTGCCCGGTTTCTACATACTTCACCCAGGTGCGGTTCACGCTGAGAGGGACTTCATTTTCTGACTTGCACGCAGTGGTGCAAGCGTGGCAACCAATACATTTTCGATTATCAATAACAAACCCATAATTGGTCATTCATCAGACCTTTCATAACGACCCATCAGGCAGAACGAGCGCTGAAACCCGCCCTGCCCTGCAACAACCGTCAAATAAACAACGTCACTTTACTGGATACTGCATCACCCAGGTAGGCGGCGACACCCCCATCTTCCATATCGTCGCGGAGTTCCTCGGTATTGATCCCCATGACCATCTGGCTCATGCCGCAGCTTACGAAGCGTGCGCCCATTTCCCTGGTCATGTTGATGAGGTCTTCCAGCTTTTCGACATTCTTCTGTTCCATCATAATACGCATGGCTTTGGCTCCTGCGCCGAAAAAGTTCATCTGGCTGATGCCCATACCCTGCGTACTTGCCGGGGTCATCATGGACATCATGCGTTCCATGAAGCCCTTACCTTCCATTGAACGATGGTCGCGCACCGCATTCAATCCCCAGAACGTGAAGAATAACGAAACTTCATAGCCCATTGCAAGCGCCCCGGTTGCAATGATAAAGGCCGCCATGACCTTATCCATATCACCGCTGAACACCACAATTGTAACGCGATCATCCGGCATATTCTCTTCGAGTTCGGCAACTCGTTCTTCCAGTTGTTGCAGGCGTTCTGCTAAAGATGCGTTTTCATGAACAGCCACATCTGCTAATGCCATCTCACTACTCCCAAAAAACTCAAAAAAAACAGACGATTTATTTGGTGCGTTTGACGATATGTTTATAGATGGTATCGCCGCCATCGGCTTCTTCGTTCTGTGCCAACAATTCAACATTCTTGGCGGCTTTCGCCCAGCCCTGGAAATCCTTGACACTGCCCTTGTCGGTTGCCAGCACTGCCAGCACCTGACCCACTTCCAGATCCATGATGGCTTTACGAGCCTTCACCAGTGGCATTGGACACATCAGCCCCTTCACATCCAGCGTTTCGTTGACTTCGTATGTTTCTTCGGACATTGTATTGCCTCCTCTTGCAATAAATGAAAAAAACGGTGCTTGGGATTGCCTTCTTTTTCGGGCATGGCAGGCCATGCCCCTACGATAAAAACTGGTCTTTCGTAGGGGCGTGTCCACGACGCGCCTCTACGGTGTCCCCTCCCTAAATCCCTCCCCACTTCGTAGGGCGGGACCTGGTTTCCCCCTACAACGTGGGGGGACGGAAGGGGGGATCATTTTAATGCTCGTAGGCTTCGCTGAGGGCGCAGATATTCTTGCCCAATTCCAGCTCGCTCATGCCTTCTTCGTCCGGCGCTACCAGGCCTGCGTTCACGCGCTTGATCTCAATATATTGTTCCGGCATGGTGGGCAGGTGGCTCAATACATAGTCGATGAACTCAGTGGCTTCATTGTGCTGCATGGCGCTGTTCTGCTGCCACATATCGCCCATGCGCTGCGCAAACAACCCTTCTGCATTGGCTTCGGTGGGGTTGGCGTAATGCCCTGGCAGCAGAGTCGCATCTTCAGAAACAGCATTCTTGATGACATTGAAGAGCGTATCGTAGACGATGGGTGCCCATTTTTCGCCCTGTCCACCCAGGTCAGGCCGCCCGAAGCTATCCAGGAAAACTGTATCCCCACTACAGAAGAATTGTTCGCCGCTTTCTGCCGTCACCAGGAAGGTCACCTGACCAAGCGTGTGACCTGGTGAGTGGATCGACTTCACAGTGAATGCGCCAACGGTGAATTCAGCGCCATCTGCCAGCATGTTGTAAGACAATTTCGGCGGCAGAATATCAAAGGGGTGGATGCCATCATAAGGATGCAGGTAGTAGGGTGCGTTAGTTTCTTCGGCAAGTTCGGGGCCGCCGCTGATGTGGTCGGCGTGGGCGTGGGTATCCAGCAGGAGCTTGAGCGCTGCCCCTCTTTCCTTGAGAAATTCCATGTACTTCTCGGTATGGCGCAGGGGATCAATGATGAGCGCCTCGCCCCGGCTGATGAAGATGTGACTCAGGCAGCCGCGTGCGACACGATCCACTTGAACAACCTGCCAATCGTCGGTTTCCTGCACAGTGCGGAAGATATACAAATCGCCCCATTCCTTCATACCGCCTGCAAGGTAATCGGCATGGATGCCGCGCTGGTGCAGAATATCTGCAACGAAGGCGCTGCTGCCTTCCTTAGCACAGACGACGACCACATCTTTATCCGTCTGCACTTTGCTCACCGATTCGTCTTCTTCCTCCAGGAAGTTGAAGTACGGCACATTGACGATTTCCGCACCGCTGGCGGTTTCAATATGCCAGGTGTTGAAATCTTCTTCATTGCGCACATCAACGATGAACAGATCATTTTTGTCGACCAGGCGCTGGTAAATCTCTTGCATGGTCAACGAAGCGGGAGGGGTAACAACAGTCATTTGGTATTCCTTTCAACAAGTACGTAAGGACAAAAACCACAACATTTTTGTTTTTTGGCTCATCTGTTACGAGTGTGAAAACAAGCGTATTACGTTGCATGGCGGGCATGGCAGGCCATGCCCCTACGAGAACCTATTGTAGGGGCACGATCTATCGTGCCCGCTAACAACACCTGAAAAACCCTGTCATCAACTCACCCTTTCTATACATGAGCCTTGTTCTTTGGTGTTCAGGCTGTGGGGTAGCCAGCGGCTTTCCACTCCCGGAAACCATCCTGGTACACACGAACGTCACATCCGCGTTCACGGAGGAGTAAAGCAACTTCATCGGATAGCAGGCAGTACGAGGCGCGGCAGTATGCGACAACAACGCAGTTCGCTGGTAGGGTTTCGAGGTGAGCTTCTAATTTTTCCAGCGGGATCGAGAGCGCGTTGGGGATATGCCCGGCGGCGTATTCGTCTTCCGGGCGGGCATCAATGATGGTCACGCTGCCTTCTTGCAAGCGGCGCAGCAGTTCCGCTGCGTCAATGGTTTCGAGCGAGTCCCGTTCTTCGCAGTAGAGCTTCAGCAACTGGTTGATTTCTGCGAAGCGATCTTGCGCCAGGTTGCGCATCACGCGCCAGATGTCGAAGACACGTTCATCAGAGAGGCGATACCAGGCATATGTTCCTTCGCGGGAGACTTCGACAATCTTGGCATTGCGCAAAATCTGTAAATGCTGAGACACACTCGCAACCGAAAGCCCCATTTTTTGCGCAAGGTCTTCGACGGTATGACTCGCCTGACTGAGCAAATCAATGATCTCTAAACGGCGGGCATTGCTGAAGGCTTTTCCCATCCGTGCGAACTGTTCATAGATTTGTGACTTTAATTGTTTTTTGGAGTCAGGGGTCATGATCAATCAAGTATTCAATGAAATCGTTGAATTTGTCCTGAGACTAATCGGGCAGTTTTGGATTGTCAATTTTGTGAAACTTTTCACTGTAGCGGCGAATACAGTAAAGTGCTTGTTACCGATTCTTCCCGAACTCAAAACCCATTGCACAGAAAATTATGCAGTTATGGTAGGTATAAGTGAATTTCTATGTCTGGTTTCCGGGCTGGCTGTAACAGCAGGTATGATTCTCTCAGGCGAATTGAGCGCCCGTGTACGCTCCCGTGCGGGGCAACTGCCTCAAAACGATTTGAACCACAGAGAGAGGACACAAAGAAAACCGTAGGGGCGGATGATCGCTTTACGTTTTAGTGTCTATCCGAGAATTGCGTAGGGGCGTGTCCACGACGCGCCCGCTGGCCTAAAAGCGGGTTCGACAGGATCGAACCCCTACGACAGGCTTTATCCGTGGCAACCATTTTTCGGATAGGTTCTTAGTGACATCGACCGTGAAAAGTGTCGCGGACATCGTGCCGATGAATTCGTTTGTTATCACCTGCCAATAATCTGAATTGTATCCGGGGGCGGATTGCTAGTTTGCAGCGAAGAGGTTGGACGCTATCATGAAGAGAACATCTATAGTTGCCAATTACACAGCCGATTGAGCCACTGCCGGAGCGAATGCATGGGTATAACCGCACAACTCCCCGACCATGACCCCATTTTCATCACCAGTTGGAAGGGATACAGCGCCTTTATGGATGCGCTGGAACAAGTTGGGATGAGCCATTTCCCTACCATCATCGACCAACTACCAGATGGGGATGAAGGCACGACCACACCGGAGAAGGCCGCCCGGATGCGCGACGAACTGCTCTACTTCATTCAGCAGCAAGATCAGGTACAGCAAGTGGTGCTGGTGGATGCGGAACGCGGCGTGGATATTAGCATGGGCAGTCAGATCAGCGGCGGCGCGTTGTCGATGGATCGCGTTTCGGGGTATGACCTGGGCTTTGATGAAAATGGTTTCTTCGTGCGAGATCGCTGGGAGATGAACCGCGACTTGTTCCGGGCGATGCGGGTACAGCAGCATCTTTTGCACCCGGAAACACACACTGTTGAATATGAAGACCTGGATACCGGGCAGCGCTTCCGCTGCAATGTCCCCTTCGGCAAACCTGTCCCCGGCAATGATGGCATCCTGCGCATGCACTTACAGCATTTCCATGTCGAGATTCGCCCGGCTGCCCCCAACCGCTTCGCCTACATCACCGACCCCTTGCTGCGTGCGCTGGAAATCAGCATCGAAGATGACGTTTCCATCAACTGGATTTGAGTGAGACCTTAACATTTCTTTATGTAATATCGCTTGTCCTGGGAACATTTTGTACTACAATACCGTTGGCAGACGAGCAAACACACTTCGGGTTACCATTCCAGAATAACAACCAGCCATACAACAATGCCGTTTTTCACAACGGGGTAGGGATGGTTCAGGAGGTGTGATTTGCAGCAAATGACTTTCCGGCGACGGATTTATCTCGCCTTATTAATTCCCACAATTCTACTAGCCCTCGAACTGACGGTCAGCTTTATCGCACGAACTCGTGCAGTAACGCTCAATAATCAGATTCTCGAAGAGATTGTACCCAGTAATCTCACGATTGCGGACTTGCAATTTAATTCATCTCGCTTAATCTCCTCAGCAAATGAATATCTGCTGGATGCTGTCATCGAACGAGAAGAACAGGCCGATGAGGACGATCCCGACTCTGAGTTAGAGGAAATTGAAGAGGCTCGCGCCAGCCTGGTCACCAATCTGGCTACTTTGCGTGAAATAATCAACCAGGGAGAGAACGCCGAACAAGAAAGCCTATTCACCACCCTGGAATCCGCAGCAGAAGCATTGCTAGCCATCACCAGTGGCCTCGGTGGGCAAGAAGTAGAAATAACAGAGACAATCCGCACCCAGCTTGAGGATGCAGAAGTCGTTCTGCTGCAAGCGGTTGATGCACTTCTCCTGTATGAACAAGCACGTTATGATGCATCGCTCAACGAAATATCAGACTTTGCGCTGATCGCCGCAGCAGCCGGAGGTTTTATCGCCTTCATCTTCCTCACGGTGCCGCTCGTGGTAGCAGCTTACCTCATTCGTTCGATTGTCCGCCCAATCGAAAAACTCATGCACGTCGCCCAGGAATTGGGCAGCGGCAATACGGATGCGCGTGCCAGCCTGGATGCGAACGATGAAATTGGTCAATTGGGGCTGGCGCTGGATGCGATGGCGATTGCTATTCAGGAGCGTGAACAGGCTTACGCCGAACTGACCGCTTCGCTGGAGCAGCGCGTCGCCAGGCGCACGAACGAATTAGCCATTGCAACCCGCGAAGCCAAGGAAGCCAACCGCCTCAAGAGTGAGTTCCTGGCGACGATGAGCCATGAACTGCGCACACCGCTGAATGCTATTGAAGGCTTCAGCAGCATCATGCTCAGTGGGATGGGTGTGGAATTGAGCGAACGTGCAGAGAATATGGTTTCGCGCATCAGCGCCAACAGCAAGCGCCTGCTGCATCTGGTGAATGATATTCTGGATATTTCCCGCGTGGAAGCAGGCCGTATGGAACTGAACCCGGAGCCACTTTCGCCGAACTTCCTGGCGGAAAAATGGGAACGCGAAGTGAGCGTCCTGGCGCAAGAGAAACACCTGGAATTCAGCGTCATGGTTGATCCCCAACTGCCCGAAGTGATCCACCAGGATGAATTTGCCCTCACCAAGATCACCATCAACTTGTTGAGCAACGCTTTCAAATTCACCCAGGACGGCGAAGTCACACTCGAACTTCTGCGCCATGACGATGATCTGAAAATCGTTGTGGCAGATACCGGAGTCGGTATTCCCTTCCACGCGCAGGAATACATCTTCGAGGAATTCCGGCAGGTGGATGGCAGCACCACTCGTAAATTCGGTGGTACAGGGTTGGGGCTGGCACTGGTGCAAAAACTCGTCCGCTCGATGGGCGGGACGGTTCGGCTGGATAGCGAACCAGGGATCGGCAGCGTCTTCACCGTGACCTTACCGCTGAACGAAGAACCGCCATCAGAAATTCAAACCGAAATCGAGACGGGAATCCCCGCCTGAAACACCATCACGGAAGATGAGCCGTAAGGAGCGAACGTACATGAGCATGATCCCGTATGATCTGCTGCAAGATTGGGATGTTGTCGTTATTGATGACGAGCCAGATAGCCTGGAAGTTGCCCGCTACATCCTGGATTTTTATGGCGCGAATGTCTACACCGCCACCAATGGCAAAGAAGGGCTGCGCCTTGTCGATCAAGTGAATCCGCGTTTTGTCATTTCTGACCTTTCCATGCCGGAGATGGATGGTTGGGGGTTCCTGAGTGAGCTGAAAGAGATCGCAGCACACCGAGATTTACCCGTAATCGCGCTGACAGCCCATGCTATGCGCGGGGATCGGGAACGCGCCTTTGCCGCTGGGTTCCATAATTACCTGACAAAACCACTGACTGCCAATACCTTCATTGACCAATTGCTGGCGCTGCTGCTAGATATTCCGCAGTTGAGCGAATACATCAATATCTGAGGAGTCAATATCCCATGACTGACCGTAACCCAATTCTACTCGTAGAAGATGACCCGGACGGGCAGGCTGTTGTCCGTCATATTCTGGAATATCACCACTGGCCTGTGGTGGTTGCAAGTAATGGCGAAAGTGCCAGCGAACAGCTTTTTCAGCAGCATAATCACTTCAGTGCTGCCATCATTGATCTTGCCCTGCCAGGGATGGACGGCTGGCAGTTGCTCAACGCGATTCGCCAGAATCCTGCAACGGCGGATTTGCTCTGTGTGGCGATCACCGCCTTTCACAGCTCCAAAACCCGCGCCGAAGCAATCAAGGCCGGGTTCGATGCCTATATCCCCAAACCTGTTGATAGCACGGGATTCATCCGCACGGTTGATTCGCTTCTGAGTGAAAGAGACTGAGGATGTCTTACCGTGTAGAGTGGTATATTCCAGAGCGTGTCTTACTACTTACGCTCTATGGAATTATCACCGTCAATGATGCTGAACAATTCAATGAAGAAATAGAGCAGACTCTTAGCCAAACAGAGGATTGCATTTTCGTGTTGGTGGATGGGGAAGGCATGAGAGCCTCTGTCCCATTCGAACGCATCCGGCAAACACAAACATTCATTGTCCATCCACGCTTACAAGTGATTTATGTCATATCATCTTCTAAGTTGACACGCCTGCTACTGACGGTGATCTTCTTCGCAACAACGGCAAATTTTCGTTTGTTCAATACCATGGATGAGGCGCAGCCATTCTTACAGCGATATTTGGATCGTTGCACAGACGGCTAGGGCGTAGGGTCTGCCAGTGAAATCTGTGCTGGCTGCTCACCATTGCGCCGCCGCTTCGGTGGACGGAAACCCTTGCCGTAGGCCGTATGCCCCACACCGATGACGATGAACGCATCTTCGTCTTCTTCCATGACGACCCGCACCAATTCCTTGCTCTGATGCCGCGCCAGTGTGACGTATAGAATCGGGCGATCTGTGCCTGTGTACATGCCGCGCCCCGGCAGCAGAGTCACGCCGCGTCGTAGATTGTTCATGATGGTTTCGGAGACCGCTTCCGGTTTGGCAGTGATGATGGTGGCGGTACGGATTACGCTGGGGCCTTCCATCACATAATCAGTGGCGACTCCGGTCAGGAACAAGACCACCAGGGCATATAAACCGCCTTCCAGCCCGAAGACGAACCCCGCCGCCAGGATGACCAGGGTATCGGTATACATGTACACACTGCTCATTGACATGCCGGTTTTGTTCTGGATGATGAGTGCCAGCGTTCCGGTTCCCCCCATACTCGCCCCGGCGCGGAAGATCAAACCACCACCGAGGCCAGCCGTTACGCCGCCAAAAATGGCGTTCAGCAGGCGATCATCACTGAGCATCACGCCATCCAGCAGCACCGAAGCCACATCCAGCGTAACGGTGTACACGATGACAGCAGCCAGCGTTCGCCATACGACGCGCCGACCATTGGGCAGCATACGCCATGCCAGCAGCAAAATCGGGATGTTTCCCAGGAACGTCAACACACCAATGGGGAGGCCAAAGATTGCATTCAACAGCACTGCAACGCCCACCACACCACTTGGCGCAATCTCAAAGGGTTGCATGAACACGACCACTGCCAGGGCGCTGATGATCGTCCCGACTAAACCCAGCACAATATTGAGCGCGATTTCACCATATTCTCTCAGCGCCATATCCCTCTCCTGAATCAGCGCCATACAAACAGCTTCAGCGTATCCGAGAACAAGAGTCTGTCAATGCGAAACCCTATTAAGTAATCGCAGGGTGCATTTCAATCTGTTGGCAACTTCGGATTTGGCGTGCTACATTCAACCATCCAATCAAACTTGTAGGGTAGCGCCCGTGTGCGCTCCCAATTGCTTCAAAACGATTTGAACCACAAAGACACGAAGGACACAAAGAAATTCGTATCGCGCTGTTTTTCGTGCTGCTGGCGGCTGAAGCCAGCCCGCTAGAAACCGACAAGTCCACCAAAGGGGACTGTGTGCGGCAG
>CAYVVZ010000051.1:0-28473 GCA_964455365.1 uncultured Anaerolineaceae bacterium
GTGCTGCTGGCGGCTGAAGTGTTGCCACTTGCCACCAAAGTGAAATGCACCCCAGCAACAGGCATGCGCTGGAAACGCGACAATGTTGACCGTATGCTGGTCATTCGCGCCGCTGTACTCAGCCATGCGTTTCATGATTTGTGGGCGGTTGCTTGATTCCTTGCCCCTAATCTGAAATGCACCCTTTTGTAAGACCCTCAAATGATTGGCAGGTGACAATACTTCCTCCTGCCGTGCCACATCCTGCCTGGTGAAACAAAATTGATAATTATTCAGCTATCCATGAGGTGTTGCGGCGGTCTCATCCCTACAAAACCTTCGAGAACCGTAGGGGCGCAATGATACGATTTTACAATTAAACACGGAGATTGTAGGGGCGACCCGCTGAGTCGCCAGCGGACACGGCAATGCCGTGTCCCTACCACATTTTACACGTAGGGGCGCAATGCATTGCGCCCGCTTTCGCAAAATCCGAAATTTCTCACGGATACGTGAATAGATACCAAAATTGGGCATGATGGATCATGCCCCTACAGTTTCCTTTGTGTCCTTCGTATCTCATATGTTGGGAGCGAACGGGTTCAATCGGGCGATCCGGCGGATCGTCCCCTACGGTTTTCTTTGTGTCCTTCGTGTCTTTGTGGTTCAAATGGTTTTGAGACGGTTGCCCTGATTTGATGGTTGGATTTCGTGCGCCAAATCCGAAGTTGCCAAAATATAGAAACAGACCCCAACTAGGTTGCGAATCAGAGCCAGGATTATGAAGCGTGGAGGAATCTTGGACAGATACAATGGTGGGTGTATCAGGTAACACACCCTACCAGGATTACGCTTGTGAATGTGCGTTATTCGCGCTTCTTACGATGTTACTGCGGGCGTATATCCATGGGATTATAGAGCAGTTCAAACTTCAATTGCATCTTGGCAAGGCTGACAATATCGCCATTGCGCAGCGGATACGAAAAATCGGGACGAATGCGCTTGCCATTGAGCAAGGTACCGTTGGCGCTGCCATTGTCGCGGATCACGACCTGTTGATCTTCCAGTTGCAGCACCGCATGATGGCGGGAAACGCCACGCTGGTACGCATCAAAGGGAGATAAATCAACACCGGGGAACAATTCAGTTTGTGGATACGAGCGCCCCATAACAATCGAACTATCCAGGTCAACCACAATCTGCACATCAAAATCGAGAAGGGTCATTGCCACACGCCAGGGGCGACCATGACTATCCAGTTCGGATACTTCGCGCTTCTCAAGTTCCTGCACAGTCTCGGCTGCGAGTTTCTTGGTGTGGGTTTTTGCTGTATTAGTGACGGGCATGGTGCGTTCATCGTCAAACTGGCTCATCGCGTCTCTCCGCACAACATTACAACTACTTAACAAAAATGTGCTACAATCCAATTCTAATTTGCTTTTTGCGTGATTTGCAAAAAGATTACCGCCTCTATAACGATTGTGCCACAAATGCCTTGCAAGAGGCTAACAATTTGGTTGGCTTCTTGTTGATCTGGACAATTTCGCTGTGCGCACCTCAGTAAACTTTAGTAATATTAGTGTGTAGGGAAAGCTTGTTTGGACAATGCCTCAGTTTGTTCGCCTGACATTTCGGCGTATAATCAATTGGTGAGTAGGCACCACGATGGTGTGGGGAGAAACAGATGACCAGCTTGGGTGTCATTTCTTATGTGACTCCGGATTCTTCGCAGTCACTGCTGCTGGTGACGCATGAAACATTACCCTGGCAAGAGCAGCTATTTGAGTCGCCGTTTGCCGTCGATATTATTCAGAATCAGTTCGATGCGCTGAAGCTCCTGCGCAAGCAGAGCTATGATATGGTGCTGCTGAATGATACGACCATCGATAACCGCATCACAGAATTGCTGACTCTGCTAAAAGAGAATTTTCCGTTGATGGTGGTTTGCGTGCTGACGCGCAACGAAGATGATGCCTATCTGACGGATTTGATGATTGCCGGGGCAGATGACATCTTCATGCCGGATGTGCTGGCGGAGATTTTGCTGCGTCGGTTACATGCCCTCCAGCGCCAGCAGCACGGGCGAATCGCCCTGGCGCAGCGCAACCAGGAAATGCATGCCATCAGCATGCTGACGCAGCAGTTCCACGATGCCGAGCATCCCATGAGCTTGATTGTGGATACGATCAATTCGATCTGCACGCAGTTCGGGGTCTATGCTGTGGCGATCACCATTGACGAAGGGGAACGCCTGCATCTCTACGCCGGGACACAAAACATCGACAACCGCCGCCGCCTCTATGAGAGCATGGCGAACATGCACGAATACGATCCGCTGCAACAGGTGCTGACCTATGGCATGTCGCAGATTTACAGCGACATCAAGCGTCATCCGTATTACACGCCCATCCCCGTAATTGAAGATCCGGAATCTGCGCTGATCTTGCCGCTGAAATACAACGAGCAGTCGTTCGGCTCCATTGCCCTATTTGGCAAGGGGCGCATCTTCCAGCAGAGCAACCTCGCCCCGTTCGAATTGATGGCCTCGCATTTCGCTGTGGCCTATTACAACGTGCGGCATCATCATACCCGCGAAATTGATGTGCGCTCCAAAGGGCATATCCTGCGCGTGTGGCAGTCGCTGACCAGCCTCTATGATCTACACGATATGACGCAGACGCTCACCGCCCTGCTGGATGAAGTATCCAGCATTCATCATGCAGCGGTGTGGTTGTTCGATAGTTCCAACGAAACCAATGAGATTGTTGTCCACAGCACCTTGCCGGAACTCACCGAGACTGTCGGCAAGATGCACGAGGACAGCACTCTATCGGAACTTATGCGCGAGTTTGATAGCGGCCTGAAGCCCATCACCCTGCATCAGCGTTACAGCCGCACGGGGCCGCTGCGTGTGATCTTCAACCAGATGGAAAGCGCCCAGGTGTTGATGGTGCCGATTGCCGGGAATATCCTGGTCGGCGGCATCTTCGTCAGCCCGGTGGGGAATGCCAGCTTCTCCTCGCCCGATATTAGCCTGGTGGAGAGCATCGCCCACGCAACCGCGCAAGCCGTGGAACGCAATACGCTGATTAATTCGCTGCAAGAGCAAACAGGCCGCCTGGAAGCGGTCATGCGCAGCATGCGCGAAGCGATCTTCTTCGTCAGCGATCAGGATTTGGTGATCTTCTGCAACCCGCAGTTCACAGAATTGACGACGATTAACCCGTCGCAGATCATCAACCAATCGCATAACAACCTGTTCAACCAATTAGCCAGCCGCACCGATAACCCCAACGAAACCTTGAAACATCTTCAGGAAGGCTTGCAACAGGCAATTTCCGGCTCTGGCGAAGAGACGTACTCCATCGTGGAAATCACGCAGAACGATGGCAGCGATCTCCTGCTGGAATTCATGGTGATTGACCAGGTTGGTGCAGAGCATCAGGGCTGGATCGGCTTCATGCGCGAGAATCGCCAGGGCGCGATGCAAGAGAATGGCGCAGGTCAACAGCAGATCATCGGGGAAATCCTGGAAGATGTCGGCATGCCCCTGCTGGAAATTCAGCAGACGGTGATGCTGCTGGAAGCCCAGTACCGCAACCTGAGTCCGCGCCGTTACGGGCAAATCCTCTACAAGATGAACCAGCAAACGCGTACCATGCGCTCCCTGTGGGATAATCTACTGCAATTGTACCGCATGGAAGTCTCTGGCGTGGTCTTCGAGATTGAGCGCCTTGACCCGGCGGAGATCATCGAAGATCTGCTGGATAATTACGAGAATGATCGCTACACCCCCGGCATCCAATTCGCCAAGCAGCCACCTGCGGTGAAGGTCGATGTCGATGAGCATTATGTGCGGCAGGCTGTGCTGAATGTGCTGGATTTCGTCGCATCATATGTGGGGCCTGGGGATGCGATGAACATCACCCTTGCGCCAGAGCAGACGCGCATCACGCTCAGTGTTCAGAATCGCAACACGATTCTTTCCACGATGGAACTGGAAGCCGTATTCCAGCCCACAGCCTCCGCAGAAGCGGTACAGGATGAACACCCAAATCGCGTGGGCTTGTACCTGGCACGGCAAATTGTGGATCGCCATGGTGGTACGCTGACGGTTGAAAGTCGGCGCGGGTGGGGCTTGCTGGTCAAGCTCTCGCTGCCGATTGCCGAATCTGCGGAAGCCATCCCGGAAACTGCCGCCTCTGTGGATAAACCTACCGTTGCCAGTGCGCTCTCGCTGGTGGTGGTGGAAAGCCCATCGCACATGCTGGAATCGGTCTATGATTACCTGGATTTCCAGCAGTATGAAGTCTTCGTGGAAAACAACATCGAAGATGCCATCTCCAACCTGGGGCTGACCAAGATTGACCTGGTAGTAATCGAAGCGCAGGATGGACATATTGACGTGGTGGATGCCTGCCAGCGCCTGCGCCGCAAATCCGATGTGCCGATCATGATTGTGGCGCAATCCGATGTGGAAAAAGACTGTATTCAGGCGCTGCAAAATGGCGCGGATACCTACGAACTGCTGCCAATCAGCCAGGAGAAATTGGTGGCGCAGTTGCAAAGCCTGACGAAACGCAAGGAAATTGCCACGCGCACCCATGCACCGATTCAGATTGGTGAATTGTACGTGGATTTCTCGCGCCGCCGCGTTTACCTGGGGAACAAGCTGCTTGACTTGACGACGAAAGAATATGAACTGCTGCGTGTGCTGGCGACACACAAAGACCAGGTACTCAGCCATCAGCAGCTTCTGACGAAAATCTGGGGGCCGGAATACCGCGAGGAAACCCAGTACCTGTGGGTGAATATCAGCCGCCTGCGCCGCAAGCTGGAACCGAAAAAAGGCGCTCCGCGTTACATCCACACCGAACAGGGCATTGGCTACGTCTTCCGCGAACCGTAATCCCATCCGCCGTGCAGAGTGTCACATCGGACGCAGGAAGACTACATGGGAGCTGGTCGCCGAGGATTAAAAATCCCCGGCTACAAAAGACCCAAACCCACTAAAGGGGTTATAAGGACGTTCTATAAATCAAGGTGGTTACCACCCTGGTGTAGCCTGATGTTTTGAACGTCAGGCGCAAGCCAGGCATTTGCGAGAAGAACGTTTCACTTGACACCTTATGGGAGCGCACACGACGCTCCCATACACCACATCTCCGACCTTAAATCTCCCAACTGGGCAGGATGCGGCGGCGTTTCCATTCCAGCAGGGGAATGCAGATGCGCGTATGAATGCTGCCATTCCAATCCGTTTGCAGGCTGTGTTTTTCCAGCACTTCGCAAACCTGCTGCGCAACAATCAACGACTCTGTTTCCCTACCACTGATTGCACCATAGGCCAGATACAGGTAACCATGCTGTACGGCAGTATCGGTATCCTGCTGGTGGTAGAACACATAGCCATTCACCGGACGATGGCTGGCGGTGAGATCAATTTCGTCCCCAATCTCCACATGTCCGCAGGTCTGGCAGCAGGAAAAATTTTGCCGCGCCACAATGCCCATGCGGTCTAGCTCTGCAAAGGCTTCATCCAGCCGATCACAATCCGTTGCGTCTTGCCACACAAGCTGGTTGCTGTAGTGCCACGCCAGCAGTTCATCGGTGATGCTGGCTGCTTTTTCTTCCAACCATTCCGGGCTGTACTCATCCAGCATATAATCCACCGCTTCATTGACGATGGACTCCCGGCTGCTGAACCCGGCCTGTACCTCCAGCGCGATGAAGAGGCGTAATTCTTGCAAAGCTTCATACATGAGCATTCTCTCCCTGAGTTATGGAGCCAACGTTGGAATGGCTAGGCAGCCTCGCGCATGGGGAAGCGGCGCTGCCAGTTGAAGTGTCGGATGTAGATGCGTTCGTAGGGGTTGCCGCTCCAGGCCGTTTCCAGGCCAGCATCGCGCAAAGCGAAGACAATACGCTGCCCCACCTGAACTTGCTCGCGTTCGTTGTCGCGCATCGCGCTGTAGGAGAGCATCAAGCCATGACCAGCCAGCGCCATTTCAGTATCGTGATGGTGGAAGAAGACATAGCCACGCACGCCGCTGTTTTGCGCCAATTCGCGCTGGATGTTGTTATGCCCACAGGTCTGGCAGCACGAATAATCCTGGCGTGCAACGATGCCTTCCCGTTCCAGTACCGCGAACGCTGCATCGAGCGCGTCGCAATCTGTGTGACGAGGCCAGGTGCGCTGTGCCTGGAGCTGCTGCGTAATGGCCTTGTCAATCATCTGGCGAACGCGATCTTCCGTCAGCCAGGGCGTGAAGGCACTATCATTGAGGTATTCCTCGCGCACAGTTTCCAGCACCTGCCCCCGCGAGGAGTACCCGCTGCGCACCTGCGTTATGATGCTTGCTTCCAGTTCCCGAAGCAGTTCTTGTTGGTTCATCGTTCCTTTGTCCTGATCTAAAACGGATGTTCTAATTGTACTGCGATTTGCAAGAGGAGTCAAACAAATGTTCGCTGTATTTGAGGGTTGCAGGTGTTTGTGTTCCGTTCGGTTTTCATTCTATTTCTCTATACGGAGAAAGGGGGGATGAGGTTGTACGCTGGCTGTTGAACGAATAAACCGCCTAAGAGACCATTTGAATATTCGAGAATCAGTAGGGACGGCTTCTCGATTAGCGTCATGTTCATTGGCAGTTTTTTCGGCTTTTAACACAGGTCACATTGTAGGGACGAGGCCTGCCTCGTCCGAAACAGCCATAGATGTGTACATTTTTCTATACTTTGGGACGGAAACTGTTTACGGACATCGTGCCGCCTAAAAACAATGCGTTTGAGCTACAACAGACGCGAAAAATCGCGTCCCCTACACCGAGAATGTCTATTTTTCAAATGGTTACTTCGGTGGTTTATCCTTGCCGTTGGTAGCGCGTTTCACTTCTTTCAGTAAGATTTCGCTGTTGTTGTAATCGCCCACCAGGGGGATATACAGCACCACTCCCAGCATGGCGATCAGAATGCCGAAGATGCCGCCACCTGCCAGCACCATCAACACCCCTACCACAATCGCAATTGCCATGATGATGCCGATGCGATCACGCGGTACACCTGCCGGGACATGTCCCTGGATGATGGTCGTTCCGCTCTCGCGGGTCATCGTACCGCGCAATTTCGTCTTGCGGTAAAAACGCCCACCAACGGGGGTTGTCACCGATAGGGAGAATTTACCGCCTTTTTCAATATGCCCATCCATCGCAGGACGAGCTTTTGTTGGATTGGCCTCCATGCGATCCGTCAGTGCGCTCTGGCATTGGCGTACCGTCTTATCAGAATAGTAGATAAACTCCACCGGGGAATTGCTCCTGAATAATGTTGTTGGTTACTGGTTTTTGGTTGTTAGTGAAAACGCTGTTCTTTGACGTTTGGTGAAATACTGTCCCAATCACGTCTTTCGTAGAGGCACGGGGTTCGAACCCGTCTTGAAGCCAGTGAGCGCGTCGTGGACACGTTCCATAGCCGTCAATCTTCTCGAAAAATACGTGGTTCGCTGCCTTGTGCCTGACGTTTTGAACATCAGACTACATCGCATTTTTCACCTCACCCCCCAGCCCCCTCTCCGTCCGGCGAGGGGGAGCAAAACCTGTTAGAGCAGGCTAGGAAAGTCCCCTCTCCATGAGGGGATTTAAGGCTTGTCCGGTATTACTGTCGTGGTCATTGAGGCTTTTCTCGGCTTTTAACAGATCACATTGTAGGGACGAGGCCTGCCTCGTCCGAAACAAGCAGGCGGACAACGCAGGCGTTGTCCCTACAGGCGGCGATCTTGCCTATGAACCCGATGTTTGCGTTGGTTTCAATACCGGACAACGCTATTTAGGGGTGAGGTACATTTGCCCGAAAATGCCCGAAATGAGAATCATTAATCCTTAGCCTGATGCGTATCACCCAAGGAATCGCCCCTGCGTCAATCAGCAAATGGGACATGCGTACCTTGCCCACACAACTGAGAACTGCTAACTGAAAACCACCTACTAGGCAGTTTCTACAATTTTAACAGATGCGCCGATGGCTTCTAGCTTTTGTGGCAGGTTGGCATAGCCGCGTTCCATGTAGTGGATGTTGGTCATTTCGGTTTCGCCTTCCGCGACCAGCGCCGCAATCAGGTAGGCGAAGCCAGCACGTAAATCAGGTATCTCCACCGAGATTCCATGCAGCTTGCTCTTGCCACGAATGATGGCGCTGTGCAGGTGATCGCGTTCCAGGTAACGGCAGGGGGTGTTGCCCAGGCAAGCCGTCGTCAGGTCAATATCTGCACCCATCTGGCGCAGCGCTTCAGTGTAGCCGAAGCGATTCTCGTAGACCGTCTCGTGAATGATGGAAACCCCTTCCGCCTGCGTTAATAGCACGACGAACGGCTGCTGCCAATCCGTCATGAAGCCCGGATGCACGCCAGTTTCGATGTGGATTGCATTCAGTTCACGCTCTTCGCGGTAGAAAGAAATGCCTTCGTCCGTCACTTCAAAGCCGCCGCCGACTTTGCGCAGGGCATTGAGGAAGGTAATCATATGAAGCTGCTGCGCGTTGCGGATGGTGATGCGCCCATCGACTGCCAGCGCCAGCGCTGCGTATGATGCCGCCTCAATACGGTCTGCAATCGGGCGATGCCGTGCGCCGTGTAATTTCTCCACGCCTTCAATCACAATTTTACGATCCACATCCACGCGGATCAACGCGCCCATCTTCTGCAAAAACAGAATCGTGTTGATGATTTCCGGCTCAATCGCCGCATTCTTGATGACAGTTGTTCCCTGGGCGAGCGTCGCCGTCAGGATGATATTTTCCGTTGCCATGACGCTTGGGTATGGCAGTTCGATGGTGGTTCCTTTGATGCGCCTCGCCCTTGCTGTGTAACTGGTGGGCGTGGTTTCGATTTCCACACCCATCTGCGTGAGGGCATCAATATGGAAATTCACCGGACGCACCCCGATGGCATCCCCGCCGACGATGGGAACCGTCACACTCCCGGCGCGATGTACCAGGGGGCCAAGCATCAGAATCGGGATTCGGTTGAAGCCGGAATACTCTTGCGGAACCGTATCCCCTTCAATATCCGGGGTTTGTACCAGCAGCGTGCTATCGTCCAGCCATTCATAGGCCGTACCCAATTCACCGAGCATCGCCAGCACGGCATGCACTTCGCTGATGCGTGGCACATTTTCCAGGATGCAGGGTTCATTGGTCAGTACAGATGCAACAAGCTGCTTACTGATGGCATTCTTGGCGCTCTGCACTTCAATGGTGCCATTCAGGCGCTGCCCACCCTCAACGAGATATTTGGTATCCGGCATGGAATCACCCTTTGTTGGTCGGTTTGATGATTGGCGCAAAAGCCTGTGGAATCATACCTACAACGCCGGAAGCGTCAACCCACCGTCAACAACGTAGGTTTCCCCTGTGGCAAAGCTGGACGCATCCGAAGCCAGCCACAGCGCCAGCGAAGCAATATCTTCCGGCTGCCCGATGCGCCCCAATGGGGTGCGATCCTGCACCGATTTCAACATGGCTTCATTCTCCCACAACACCTGGGCGAATTTGGTCTGGATCAACCCCGGCGCGATGGCATTCACGCGGATGCCGTCCACACCCAATTCCATTGCCAGCGTTTTCGTCAGGCTGATGACGGCGGCTTTGGTCATGCTGTAGATGCCCTGCATGGTTCCTGGGCGAATGCCGTTTACAGAGGCTACATTGATGATGCTTCCGCCACCGTGTTCGCGCATCACCGGGACAACTTGCTGGCACAGCCAGACATTACCCATGATGTTGACTTCGATAGTCTTCTGCCACAGGCTGTCTTCCGCTTCCAGCATGGGGCCAAAATGCGGATTGGTAGCGGCGTTGTTCACCAGCACATCCACACGCCCAAAGGCTTCGACGGTCTTTTGCACCAATTCGGTAAGTGTCTCTTTCTTCCCGGTGTGGGCTGCGATAGCGATGGCTTCCCCGCCCTGTTCCTTGATTTGCGCTGCCACTTCTTCCAGCGATTCTTGCTTGCGGCTGGCGAGGACAACTTTCGCGCCAGCTTTTGCGTACTGCTCCGCGATGGATTGCCCGATCCCGCGAGAAGCTCCCGTCACAATGGCGACTTTTCCCGTCAGGTCAAAAGGATTGTTCATAAGATGGTTTCTCCAAAAAAGTAAGGTGAGAGTGTCAGCATTTCAGCGCGTCAGCCTGGAAACAAATCTTAAGCAATCATCTGTTTCTTGTAGGGCGAAACGTTGTCGTTTGAAAATTTAACTGCCCAGGCCGTTTTTTCTGGTGTGGCGGACGTGCCGCTGCACGTCCCTGCAAAATTCGGCTCTACTTCTATTCTACCGCTATTCTTCGCGTATCTCCGGCAGGTGATCTTCTACTTCGCGCTGCAAAATGACAAAGCCCCACATCATCTCCGCGCCTGTGCCACCGCCAGAGGTCTTGATTTCATAGCCTTCATTCACCAACCGGGTTAGTTCACTCTCCCCAAATTCACGTCCTTCGCGGTCATTGATGAAGGTGATGATCTTTACATCTTTCATGTGTTTCCCATCCTATGCTCGCCTAATCGGATGCAGCCGATTGTATCGGCACATAGCGTGATTGCTAAAAATAGATATTCCGCAAGATAAGTATGCAGGATATGCATACTGTGTGCAACAGACTTGAATAGCGGCGAAACTCCCTATTCCCACTCAATGGTTCCGGGGGGTTTGCTGGTGATGTCGTAGGTGACGCGGTTCACGCCGGATACTTCGTTGACGATGCGCGAACTGACTCGCGCCAGCAGATCATACGGAAGCCGCGCCCAATCCGCCGTCATGAAATCATCGGTCTGCACCGCACGCAAAACGATCACTTCTTCGTAAGTGCGGTTGTCTCCCATCACGCCAACCGCCTTCACAGGCAGCAGCACCGCGAACGCCTGCGCTGTATCCCCGCGCAGCATATCCGCCGCGTGTAATTCATCGGTGAAGATGGCATCGGCTTTGCGCAGCGTTTCCAGGCGCTCGAAGGTCAAATCTCCCAGGCAGCGAATGGCAAGGCCGGGGCCTGGGAATGGCTGCCGCCAGACGATACTTTCCGGCAGGCCAAGCGCTTCACCCACAGCACGCACCTCATCTTTGAATAGATCGCGCAGCGGCTCCACCAGTTCAAAGCCGAGTTGTTCCGGCAAGCCGCCGACGTTGTGATGGCTCTTGATGACCTTCGATGTTTTGCTATCTGATGCGCTCTCGATGACATCCGGGTAAATTGTCCCCTGTGCCAGATATTTGATTCCCTGGAGTTTTTCTGCCTCGTCTGTGAAAACATCAATGAACAATTTGCCGATGAGCTTGCGCTTCTGTTCCGGCTCGGTGATGCCTTGCAGCGCATCCAGGAATTGTTCCTGTGCATCGGCATACAGCAGATTCATGCCGCGTTCTTCGCGGAAGGTACGCAGCACAGTCTCTGGCTCGTTCAGGCGCAGCATCCCGGTATTGACGAAGATGCTCACCAGTTGGTCACCAATCGCTTGATGCAGCAGCGCACCCGCAACGGCACTATCCACCCCGCCGCTGAGTGCCAGCAGCACCCGTTCTTCGCCCACTCGTTCGCGCACTGCGTCAACCGTCGCTTCAATGAAGGCAGCCGGAGTCCATTTCGGCTGACAGTGCGCAATGCGGAAGACGAAATTCCGCAGTAAATCTGTGCCGTGTAGTGTATGCTGCACTTCCGGGTGAAATTGCACGCCGTAGAGTTGGCGCTCCACATCGCCAATTACGGCATAGGGTGAATTTGCAGATTGTCCCAGCGCGGCGAAGCCATCCGGCAGTTCTTCGATGCGATCCCCGTGCGACATCCAGACCACCATCTGCGCCGGGAGATCATCCAGCAAGGGGCTGTGTAGCGCGTGGGTGATTTCTGTGCGTCCATATTCGCGCTTGCTGGATGCTGCCACCTTGCCACCGTGCGCGACGGTCAATAGCTGCAAACCATAACAAACGCCCAACACGGGTTTTCCGCTGGGGAGGATGTGCGGCGGAAGGGTTGGCGCACCGGGTTCGTAGGCGCTCTGCGGCCCCCCGGAGAGGATGTAAGCAGCGGGTTGGTGCTGGTCGATGTGATCTGCCGCAGCGTCCCAGGCGAAGACTTCGGCATACACACCCAGTTCCCGCACACGTCGCGCAATCAGTTGGGTGTACTGCGAACCATAATCCAGGATGGCGATCCCACCCTGTTTCAAGTCATCTTTACTCGTCAATCGTGAGTCCTATAAGTCAGCTATGAACCAATGCTGCTCATTCTAAAACGAAACACGCTGCTAATACCAGACATTCAGTAGGGTCTGCCGATGTCATTCTGCATAACTTCTGTTGCGAATCATAAGGAAACTGCGTGAAATATTCATCTTTCACAAGAGAAGCATAACCTTTCCTGTACACTTTTTTAATTATTTTCAAGCGAAACAGGTGTATGCTGAAATAACTGTAAATGTTTTGCAATGCAAGACAAAGTGTAATTGGTGCATGCGCAACACTCCGTTATATTGGAGTTATCGTATGACACATCTGAAGGGGAAAACTTATGCATTCGTTCGATTATTTACCAGCGGAAACCGCGGTAGAAGAGCGGTTCTTCGTCTGCCCGTATTGCTGGCAGCGCGTACCCGCCTTGCTAGAACTAAAGCCTGGCAACCAACATGCCCATTGTGAATGTGGCGTTTGCGGGAATCACGTCCATGTTGATTATGCAGTGGATCGTAACAAGGTCATCGCATTGGATGTGCGCAAGGCATAATGAAGCAAATCATCTCGCAGGTTCATCGCAGTGCTTCTAACACCCTGATCGCTTTCACAGCGCCGCACTCATCACCCAACAACTTCATAGACCTACCCAGGGGATGTACCCACTAATCCTCGCATCCCCTTATCAATCTCTGCGTGCCACAAAAAATCTATTCAACCTCAGCCGTCGCTTCCGGCGTTCGTTCCGGGGTCGCTTCTGGCGGCACAATCACCTGCTGTAGCACCAGCGTCAGGCGAACCGGGCGCTCCAACAATTCCTCCAGTGCTTCTTCAGCTTCCGTGACGACACTGGTATCTGGCACGGTTTGTGCCTGTACGGTGATGGTGATGTCCGCCTGTGCATCTTCATCCTGCACATCCACATTGATCACCTGCCACAGTGTGAATTCACGCTCTAAAAATTCGATGACATGGCGCTCCAGGGTATCCAGCGGCGTGACGACTGGCAGCGCGGCAACTTCCAACTGCACCGGGCGTTCCAGCGTGGTTTGCAAGGCGGCTTCATATTCAGCAACCTCTGCCGGGGTGATTACGCCACTGCTGCGCACATCCAGCATCACATGCAGCAAACCTTCATCAACTTCTTCCACAACAACATCCATGATCGCTGCCGACTCTGGCAAAGCTCCGCGCAGGATTTGCTCCACGCGGCTGTCAATGGATGCCTGCTGACCCAATGTTACCAGCAAGGAAACCACAGCCACCAGCAAAATCACGATGATCCCCCACCAGAACACCACACCGCGTTCGGATTCTGGCTGCCGCCCCGGACGAAAGCCCATCCACAGGAAGACGATATTTTCCGCCACGACGATGAAGACAATATTGGTGATGAAGAGCAGAGTCGCACCACCCGCCAGCGACCAATTACGAAACGCAATCCCCAGGCCAATGGTACAGACCGGGGGCATCAACGCGGCAGCGATTGCCACCCCTGCCAGCGCCGCCGGAATTTCCTTGCGTGCGATGGCGAATGCCGCCACCAATCCAGAGAAGAGCGCCACCGCTGCATCCAGCAGAGATGGATTCCCGCGTACCAGCATTTCGGCAGTGGGCGTATCCGTTGGCAGCACAACCCCCATGAAGATCGAAATCAGCAGCGCCAGCATAACACCCTGTAACAGAGTCAATGCGGCGCGGCGCGTGATGCCGATTAACCCGGTTGCCATGCCTGTCGCCAGCGCCCCCAATGGCGACATCAACGGTGCAACCAGCATCGCGCCAATGATGACCGCCGCACTATTCAGCAGCAGCCCCAACGAAGCCAGCGCCGCAGACATCATAATCAGCACGCTGTAATCAATATTATTCAACGCTGAACGCCGTGATCCCCAGACGATTTCATTGCGTTCCGTCTGGGTCAGTGCCGGATCAAAGCGTTGTAACCAGCGCTGCACCGCACCCAGGAAGGTATCGCGCTCGCGTAGAATCTGGGAAGAAAGCAGCACAGGCCCCGGCGCACGATTGAGCAGCACACTGGCGAGATCACGCCCGAATTCCAGTTCGAGGTTGGATTTTTGCGAGAAGCCCACAATCAGCAAATCATCCTCATCCCGGTCCCGCAGGATGCGTTCTGCCGGGTCACGCCCGGAGATCATATCCTTGCGTACCAGATCATCCGGCAGCGGTTCCAGGATTTTGCGCACCTGCTCTTCATGCTCCGGGCGATAGGTGTAATCTCGCTGGATGTACAGCGGCAGCACCGGAATCTGTTTTTTGGCGGCGAGCGCAGCGCCAAATCGCAGCGAAATCAAGGACTCCTGACTGCTATCAATCGGCACCACAACGGAGTCATATTCCGGGGATTCCGATGGGCGATAAATCAGCACATTGCAAGGAGCCGCCGCGACGATATTTTCCACCAGACTACCGAGCTTGACCTGTCGCCTGCCCGCTTGCTGCACACCAATGATGAGCGTTTCGGCCTGATGCTCGCGTGCGCCATCTAAGATGCCGCGTGCGACGGTTCCGGCAATTTGCGTGACCAATTCCACCGGATGCCCCTCTTCAGCGAAGCGATCCACAACGGGCTGCAAATCTTTTATGCGTTGTTCGGTCTCCTCGCCTTCCCCTTCCGTGACCGTCAGCGCAATCACGCGCCCGTCTTCCGGGTCAGCCAGGGACACCGCGAGTTCTAGCATGTGCGGCGCGGTTGCTGGCTTTGCCAGTGTGACGACCACCACATGCGAGTAAGTCAGCGTGGGTGGTTGTTTGGCTGTGGCTTTCGTCGATGTTTTGCTCACAATGCATGCCCCTGGTTGCTACATCTGAAAAACTAACGTTCTACCGGAATTGGTGGAAATTTACCGAGTTATCTTTTATGACCTTACCTCACCCCTTCCAGACCTCCGGTCTTCCCTCCCCTCTCCAATTTGGAGAGGGAAAAACGAGCAAAGCGAGTAGGGGTGAGGTGAATTCCACCAAAAACGTTAGAACCAGGAAAAACTTATTTTCTTACTGATGAACCGCAGTAGCCCTTGCTGTTAGCCTTTTCCGCTTCGACGAGCGCAAGCGATCACCCATCAGCTAGATGCCCACCAGTAGGGACAACACCTGTGTTGTCCGCCTGCTTGTTTCGTGTACGTTTTAGTGACATCAACCGTAAAAAGTGTCGTAGACATCGTGCCATTGAAATGTTGTTTCTCGTAGGGGCATGTCCACGACGCGCCCGCTGGCCTAAAAGCGGGTTCGACATGATCGACCCCTACATCCCTTCTTTTGCGGCACGATGTCCGTAAACCGTTTCCGTCCCAAAGATAGAAAAATGTACAGTTTCGGACGAGGCAGGCCTCGTCCCTACAACATGCTCTGTTAAGCGCCGAAAAGACCGCCAATGAACATGACGCGAATACCGAGTAAACCCCGCACTTGTGCGTATCGGTCTTGGACGGCCTCACCATTCGCCCGCGTAGTCCATGCTGTACGGTTCAAGCTGTTGTTTCGTCCAGGCGTATTGTAATTCAACCAACTGGCGGATATGCAGCAGATCATGTGCAACCCAGGCGGCGAACATATCCCCGGCGCGAACAGTACCCCAGGGCGCGGTATAGGTGGCTTCCCAATCCGGCGCTTCGAGTTCGCGCAGCCACGTCAGGGAATTTTCGCGCTCTTGCAGGAAGAGCGTCAGCGAAGGCGCGAGTTCACGCTCGTTGTATGCGCGTTCCGTCACCCACCCTTGCGGATCAATCGCGGGTGGTTCCTGGTCTGGCATGTGCAGAATATGGTTCAGGCGCACGCGGAAATCCGACCGTTCTTCGTCATAGAGGTGATTGATCACTTCCAGCATCGACCAGGAATTTTCATCCGGTTTCCAGCGAGCTTGTTCCTCGCTCACACCCATCACCAGCCGCCGGATTGTCTCGGCATTGGCTGCCATTTGCGCCAGAAATTGATAGCGGTTCATTTGCTGCCCTTTTGTCTACAGGCTCATTTACCCTAATCATAGAACAAAATGGCATTACTGCGCAGATTCTTGTATGCAGGATGCGAGATCTCGCTGCTCTAGATACTCACGCGATGATGGAAGGGTGTTGAACAAAGGTGCTTGAATACAGCAGCCCCGGTGCGAGCATGGCTGCGGATTGCGTACAGAGTCATCTATGGCTATCGCTTGGCAGAATTGCCCCCCAACGCGGGGAAACCATAGCGCCCAATCAGCGGCGGTGCTTCTACGCTGCAAATGGTACGACCACGCCACTGATCCTGGTTGCGCTGGATCAAGCGTAAAGCCTGCTTTTTGCGTGATCCTACAGGGATTACCAGCCGTCCGCCGTCCGGGTGTAATTGCTGTGCCAGCGGCTTCGGTATCTTCGGAACCGCCCCCGTGACAACAATCGCATGGAAGGGAGCCATATCTGCCAGACCCTGGCTGCCGTCTCCGGTATGTAGATCAATACGCTGCGCACCCAACCGAGTCAGACGTTCAGATGCTAGCGCCGCAAAGGTTGGCAGGCGTTCCATGCTGAAAACATACCCGCCCAGCAAGATGAGCAGGGCTGTCAGGTAGCCGCCGCCTGTCCCCACTTCCAGCACCGTATCATGACTGCGCAGCGCCAGCGCTTGCAGCATCATGCCGACTACGGACGGTGACAACATCCACTGATCATTTCCCAGGGGTAAGGTGTAATCTTCATAGGCCATGCCGCGCAAATACTTCGCTACAAAGAGGTGGCGTGGAACCCGGCGCATTGCTTCCAGCACACGCGGAGACGTGACTCCATTGGCAAGAATCATCTCATCCACCATCTGATGACGAGCTGTGGTATAAGCCTCTTGTGTTTTCACGTCCCACACTTTCCACCAAAAAAGCGGTCTTTTTCTGCGTTATGTTGACCATAGCATGGCCTCGAAATTGCCGCAAATGCAGGGCGCACAGATGACAAAATCCTAACGCCCGCTCGCCACAAGGTCGAAAAAGCGTTAGGACTTGCACGCATTTCCGGCGCTCACCCACTGCCTGCTCTGTGTTGATGAGGAGTTATGGCTTCACTACGAATCCGTTTTCGCCAGCTATGCTATACTGCGAGGTGGTACGAAATCCAGGAAAACAACAACGAGGCATCATGAGCGAACGCGAAGCGCTTGCGAAACTACGATGGCGTGATCCACACACGCACGAAGTACGCGAATTTGTCCTCACAGAAGGGGCAACCGCCACCATCGGGCGTTCTTCCAACAATGACATTCAAATCGCGGAACAGCATGTTTCCCGGCAGCATGCGGTGATTCACTACCGTGATGGCATTTTCATGGTCAATGATCTGGCGAGCAGCAACGGAACCTTCGTCAACGATCAACGGGTGGAAGAACCATTCCCGTTGTTCGCCGGGGATACGATCCGCCTGTATGTGCCGTTGATTCAGTTTATGGCGGTAGAAAGTCATGATGTCGCCACCGCCACGGAAACCGGACGCTTGATTACGGCCACCAATCCACACGGACAGGGGAGCTTAATTGTCACCAATGGCCCCCAGGAAGGCCAGACCATTCCCCTGTTGTTGCAGCGTGTGACCATCGGACGTGCTACCAATAACGCGACCTGGGAAGTGCTGCTGCAAGACCCGTCTGTATCACGGCCTCATGCCCGTATGGAGAAGCAAGACGATCAATGGCATGTAATTGATCTCAACAGCAGCAACGGAACCCGCGTCAACAAGGTGCAGGTGGCGGGCGGGGAGAGTCGCCTGTTGAGCGATGGGGACATCATCGAACTGGGTAGTTCCGTGTTGTTGTTCCGTACTGGCTGGCGTACCCCTGGTTCCGGGAACTAGGGGATCACGGGCGTGATATTCAGTGACCACCCAACGGAGAAGAATCGGGTGTAGGGGCGCAATGCATTGCGCCCACGTCTGGAGTATCATAGAGACACGGCAATACCGTGTTCGCCCCCTACAATCTCCACGTTTCATTGCTCGAATCATTGCAACCTTACCGGGCTTTGGTCAGCGCGACGGCTTCCGGTGCAGATTGCGGATCATCCAGCAGGCGCAACACATAGGACACTACATCGGCTCGCGTCACGGAGGGTAGCACCGGAACATGTTTCGGCGGCGGGCTGGCTGTGATACTGCCACTCCCGGCTTCATCGCTGAGGTTGGTCGGGCGCAAAATCAGGTGTGGCAATCCACTGGCGCGGACGAGTTTCTCATGCGCGGCATGGTCTCTGAAGGCATTCCCCAGAATGGGGGTCAGCACCCAGGGCCAGAAGAACAGAACCTGCTTTGTGCTTTCATTGACCCCAAGCGAACTCATCACCACGAGGAATGGCGTTTCGCCGGCTTCTTTCAGCACTTCGATTACTTTGCACGTGCCATCTTCCCCTACCGTAAACATGATTGCCTGCCTTTCTGTTGATGCTTCTATCCTAAGGGTTTCCGCAGCGTGAACCTCAAGCGCTTCTCATGATTCACTCATTTTGCAGCGCAGCAAGCCTGGTCTGCGAATTTGCTGCACAGCTACGCCAACCATGGTATGATCTCGCAACTTAATGACACACCTGAGAGACAAAAGAATATGTCTTTTTTAGTAGAACGTTTCACGGAAAAACCTGTTGTTTTGTCGCGCACATTGGAAGACTACGATATGGCAACGGAGCAGATGGCGATTCAAGCAGCGGTGAAAAAACATCTCGATGCCGCTGAAGAAAAACTCTTCTATATCGTAGACCTCTCGCACACCAAGTTCGATTTTCAGGCCATCCTCACCGGAACCAACGTCGCAGCCCGTATGGATACATCGACATGGCGGCATGAAAATGTGCGGGAATTGATCTTCGTCTCGCCCGAACCCATCATGCACCGCGTATCCCAGGGCATGAACAGCGAAGCCTTCGGCTATTTGCAAAACGTCGTATTCAATACCATGGAAGAAGCCATGGAACATATTGACGAGCAGTTGCAAGCATCGTCGTAAAATCGCTCTCTTGCCTCGTACTGTGGCTTTGGGTATGGTGTACCGCAGACTCTCATAGATGAGGCGTAGGCCATGCCCAGAACCATTTTGCTGGTCGATGACAAAAAGTCGTTTCAACACCTGGTGGCGGATTACCTCGGTGAGCGCGGCTACCGCGTGGTGACGGCGGATAACGGGCGCGATGCGTTGTTCCAGGCGCGGCATGAAAAACCCGATTTGATCCTGCTGGATATTATGATGCCACAGATGGATGGCTATGAGTTCATCCGGCACTACCGCCAGGAGAGCGAAATCCCGGTAATTCTGCTCACGGCACGCATGGAAGAAACTGATAAGGTGCTGGGGCTGGAATTGGGCGCAGATGATTATATGACCAAGCCCATTGGCATGGCAGAATTGGTCGCTCGCATCCGTGCGGTGCTGCGACGTACCGAACGCGACACGGAGGCAAACAGTGTGCTGCGGCGTGGGGATGTTGTGCTAGATCATAGTGCGCGAATGGTGAAAGTGGGCGAGAATCGCATTGACCTGACTCCTTCTGAATTCACCTTACTGGAAACGCTCATGGCGACATCGGGGCGTGCCTTCAGCCGTGCGGAACTGCTGGAACGCTTGCAGGGGACATCGTTTGAAGGCGTTGAACGCACGATTGATGTTCATATTCGCAATTTGCGCAGCAAGCTAGAACCCGACCCCGCGCAGCCGCTGTACATTCAAACTGTCTTCGGTGTGGGCTATCGCTTCAACCCTGACTTGGCGTGATGCACCCACATCAAAATGATTATTGACCAACCACCAACCTCTGAGGATGTATTGTTATGAAACCGATGAACTTCGATTTTGCCTCTCGGCGCAGCATGGTACTGGGACGGCGAGGGATGGTCGCGGCGAGCAATCCGCTGGCGGCGCAGGCAGGGTTGCGCATCTTACAGGCAGGCGGTAATGCTGCCGATGCCGCCATCGCAGCGGCAGCCGTGATGAACGTCGTCGCACCTGCCAGCACTGGAATCGGCGGGGACTGCTTCGCCCTGTTCTACGATGCGCAGACGAAAAAAACCAGCGCCATGAACGGCAGCGGACGTGCAGCTCAGGCACTCAGCATCGACTATTTAGAGAGCCAGGGCATCACAGGCGAAATCCCGCCGCTGACCCCGCACGCAGTCACCGTTCCCGGCGCGGCGCGTGGCTGGGAGGATTTGCTCAAGAAACACGGCACATTGTCCCTGGGCGATGTGCTGCAAGATGCGATTCATCACGCCAGCGAAGGCTATGCAGTATCGCCCGTTTTTGGCACCTTCTGGGGCAGCGAACGCGCAAGGGCATTCCTCAGCGCACGACCCGATGCCGCAGATTACGCGCCTGACGGAAAAACACCGCAACCGGGCGACATCATCCGCTTACCGGGATTAGCGAAGACCCTGCAAACCGTTGCTGAAGGGGGCGCTGATGCCTTCTACCAGGGAGAAATTGCGGAGAAGATCGTTGCGAGTCTGGCAGCACAGGGCGGCGTGATGACGCTGGATGATCTGGCGGCACACGAAACCACCTGGAGCGAACCCATCAGCACGGACTATCGCGGCTATACGGTAGAGGAGCATCCCCCGAATGGGCAAGGGCTGGCGGCATTGATCGCGCTGAATATCGCCGAAGGCTGGAATCTGGCTTCGCTGCCCTGGGATGCGCCGGAAAAAATCCATCTGATGGTCGAAGCGATGCGGCTGGCCTTCGCGGATAACAAGCAGTACGTCGCTGATCCTGCCACGAATCCGGCTCCGCTGGATTTCTTGCTCAGTAAAGCCTACGCCGAACAACGCCGCGAACGGGTCAGCACCGAAAAAGCCATGCAGCCGCCCAGCTACGGCGTGCCGGAGAATCACAGCGACACAATCTATTTATGCGTCGTGGATGGTCAGGGCAATGCGTGTTCGTTTATCAACAGCCTCTACATGGGCGGAACCTTCGGCAGCGGTATCGCCGTCAAGGATTATGGCTTCTTCCTGCAAAATCGCGGCGCGAATTTCTCGCTGGAACGCGGACATCCCAACGCACTCGCAGGCGGCAAACGTCCCTATCACACCATCATTCCGGGGATGCTGCTGAAAGATGGCGAATTGGTTGCACCCTTCGGAGTGATGGGTGGGTTCATGCAACCACAGGGGCATTTCCAGGTGGTGAACGCCCTGATTGACGATCACCTCAATCCGCAAGAAGCGCTGGATCGTCCACGCTGGCAGATCAACGGCGGTGATCCAGCCGGGGCAATTCTCCTGGAAGAAGGGTATCCAGTGAAGACGCTGGCAAAATTGGCAACTCTGGGGCATACCGTGCGCCCGATTAGCGGAGCCAGCCGGATCGTTTTCGGCAGCGGGCAGATTATCATCCGCAACAACGAAACCGGAGTCCTATTCGGCGGCAGTGATCCGCGCAAAGATGGGTTGGTCGCGGCGTATTAAAGGTTGTGAAATCACGAAACAGAATCTCAGATTGATCAATTTCATGCCTATTGCAAGGAATGCGATAGGCATTTCTTCCACTGCAATATTCACGCCTGGTTCTATAGTTGGGTATTTCGTTGCCAAGGATCTGAATCCTCACCCACTGTGGGCAGCCAGCCAATCCAGCATCAATGGAGCCATGCTTTCCAGCGCATCATTCACCAGATCCATGCCATGTGCATTGCCTTCATAGACCTGAACCGCCAGCGTATCCGGGGCGGCTTCGCGCATCTGGTCGATTCCCAGGGCAGGCCAGCGGTCTCGTTCCGCGTAAATCACCAGCACTGGCTTGAGCGCAAGATGATCCGCAAGGGAAATATTGTAGTAATTCCAACCCGGAGAAATCGCAATCGCGCTGCGACACAATTCATCTTCGGCACAGCCTACAATCGCCAGCGTTGACCCCATGCTAGACCCCATCGTAGAGATGGCATCCGGGCGAACCCCACCCACTTCGCGCAGCCACGTCATCCAGGTCACCGTATCCCCCAAAGCCCGCCGCCAATGGATGCTTCCGCGTGTTTGCCCATACCCGCGCACATCCACCGCCAGCACGTTGTAGCCGCTTCCCAATAGTGGTCTCAGCAGCGGTTCCCAACTGGTGCGCGTGGTGTAAAGTTCATGCAGCAGCAGCACCGTCGGACGCGCTGGATCAACCAGGTAAAAATCAGCGACGAGAGTCAGGCCATCTTCCGCTTCTGCGGTGACAACCTGCGGCGCAACAGGCAGCGGCTCCGGTGTGATTTCTGGGGTGGCTTCCTGTGCGCTCAAAGGCAGGGCGAACAGCAGCACAATCAACAACGCAAGGCGGCGATGGTTCAACATGGGGGCAGCTCCTGTGGTTCATTCATCACACAATGAGCGCATCATAGACCGTGCCGGGAGGATGTGCAAGTTTGCATCTCGGTTCACCCGCTTCGCGTGTTATGCCCTATCGCTGCTCTTGGGATCATCCGGCTCGGTGTGAATGGTGATGCGCGTGAGGTTGGGGATTGCGCCGCGCAGGGTGGCTTCTGCCGCTTCTGCCAGTTCATGCGCTGCTTCCAGGCTGATTTGCGCAGGCAGGGCAGCATGTAGATTGAGCGCGAATCCTTGCGGGGTTGCGTGCGAGGCGAAGTGATGCCAGCCCACATGAGGGTATATCCGGTTCAACAGCGCCCGCGCCCGCCCACAGATGCGCTCTGCGACGAAGGACGGCTCGTTTTGTGGGGAGACAGCTTCCACCGGACGCGGCTCAATATGCGTGACGACGCGCCCCACCGTTGGCAGTGCCTGCACCAACTCACGCTCCAGCAGGCTCACCTGCTCATGTGCTGCGGCAAGAGTCAGCCCGGCGGGGACTTCCACATGTAAATCCAGCAGTCCTTCGCCGTCTTTCTGCGTCAGATGCACTTCATGCGTACTCAAGCCCATGCCATCTGCCAGCGCCCGCGCTACCAGAATCGGGTCTTGCGTGTCTTCTTCCTGCGTCGTGAATTGGATATTCACTTCATGGATTCCAGGAAGCGACTCGCGCAAATGCTGCTGGATGCGCCGTGCAAGGCTTTCGCTGTGTTCGGCAGTCATCGCGGAAGGAACGCGCAAATCCAGATCAACATGGGCATCATCCAGGCTGCCCCGGCTGCGCACCCGCTGAATTTCCACCATTGGCGAACAACATTCTGCAAGCCGTTGCTGTAATTCTTGCGGCGAATACGGCGCAGTATCTACCAGCACGCTGCCCGTTTGCTGCACAATCTGCCACGCCGCACGCGCAATCAAGCCGATGACCAGCAGCGCCGCCACTGCATCCAACCAGGCCATTCCCGTCAGCGCCACCAGGCCGGTACTGAGAATCACGGAGAGCGTTACAAACACATCGACCTGCGTATTGCGTGCATCTGCCAGCAGAATTTCGCTCTGTAGGCGCTTCCCAGCGCGAATCTGGTAACGACTCACGCCGATATTCATCACCAGCGTTGTCCCCAGTACCACGAACATCAGCGGGCTGATCTCCGGTAGGGTCTGGTTTTGCAGGCGGTTCAGCACCCCTTGCAGCATCTCCCAGGCGGTCAATAGCAACAAGCCACCAATCAGCAGCGCCGCCAGCGTTTCGAAGCGCCGATGCCCGTATGGATGATCTTCATCCGGGGGACGGGCGGCAATGCTGGTTGCGACCAACCCCGCCACATTCCCGGCGCTATCCGTCAACGAATGGAAACCATCCGCCAGCACCGCCAATGATCCGCTGACTGCACCGAGGACGATCTTGCCCACAGCAACCAGCACGTTCAAGATCAAGGTTATCAGGAGGACTCGCCTGACCTGTTGTGTTCGGTTCATAAGAAGTTCCGCTGTTCATCTCGTCTCTACCCTTACGATACGCGCTGAAAACCCTGTTCGACAATCTAGAAACCAACTTTTAGACCTACTGAAAGCCAGAAAAAGGATCGTCTTGCCTTGCAAGCTATCAGGTTCCTAACAATTTCCAACGCTGGAAAACCAAACCATAGACCATGAACCAGGGACAAAACACGCTTGTTAAGAGGGAATTACCGTTTTGTTGGGAAGCAATTTCATTTCGGAATATTTAGGAGGTGGCAAGGAGAGTATAGAAAACTTGTAAATAGCGCAATGAGGGGCTGCATTCTCAAAAACCGTTCTTCTTTCGGTTCGTGCTATGTGGGATTGGGAGTTTTTGAACGCAGCCTCTATTGCCTTTTTTCCAGGTACATGACGACGGAATGCCGGGAGTGACCACCGTCGGAGAGGACAAAATTATGGCATCACGCGACGCTGGGCGCATTCTTTATCGTAAGCCTCTGGGGGAAGTGCTGCACGATGAAAACGCAAGTGCATTGCACAAATATCAGAACTTCTTCGTGGGCAGCCAGAGCATCTGGAAACTGCTTCATTATGAAGTTGCCATGCTGCTTGCAAGCCCCCTACCAGGCGCAATGGGATTCTTCTTGCGTCAGCGCCTGCTGCCTGGCTTGTTCCGCAAAATGGGCAAAGATGTGATGCTTGGGCGCAATTTATCCCTGCGTTATCCAGGAGCCATTTCCATTGGAGATCGCACGGCAATTGATGAAAACTGCCTGCTGGATGCGAAAGGCTGCCGCGAAGATGGCATCGAAATCGGGCAGGATGTTCTCATCGCCCGTGATACATTGATTCAGGCGAAGAACAGCGCAATCGTCATCGGCGATCACAGCGTCATTGGCAGCCAGACTCGGTTGAGCAGCGCAGGCGGATTGTTCATCGGCAAGTATGTGAATATCGGCAGCCAGTGTCATATTGGCGGCGGACGCTACCGCACCAATAACATAGATACGCCGATCATCACGCAGCCGCTGTATACCAATGGCCCGGTTGTGATTGAAGATGATGTCTGGATTGGCGCTGGCGTGACAATTCAGGACAGCGTGCATATCGGGCGCGGCAGTGTCATCAGCCCAGGCGTGACGATCTACCATGATGTACCCGCGAATACCATCCTCATGCCGCATCAACGCCTGACGATGATCCCGCGTGTGTGAGGCAACGATACCAGGGTGACCACGTAGCGTCACCCAACCAACCCTGCATATACCGCCTCGACCTGCGCAGCAACTCGTTCCCATGTGTATCCCGCTGCAATGAATTGGCGGGCAGGTTCACGCATGGCATGCAGGGTTGCTGGTTCAGCGAATAATTCGCGCAGCGCATTCGCTACAGCTTCCACCTCTGGCGCGACAATCCGGCCCACTCCGGCAGATTCCACTTCGGGCAAATAGCATTCCGGCGAGAGCAGCACCGGAACGCCCGCCGCCAGCGCTTCCAGCGAAGCCAGCGACAGACCCTCTCCCTTTGCAGGTAGCACGAACAAATCCGCCGCTGAGAGCGCTTCTAAACGTTGCTGTGCATCCAGGAAGCCCACATGCACCACTCGTTCATCCAGCAGCGGGCGAACCCGTTCCAGTGCGCCTTCATCAGCACCCGCCAGCAGCAGGCGTGCATCCGGCAAATTGGCCTGCTGAAACGCCCGCACCAGCACATCAACCCCTTTGCGCGGATGCAGCCGCCCCAGGAACAAGACGACACGAGCATCCGCCAGACGATAGCGCTGCCGGAAATCCGCCGCATCCGGCATGGACGCAAATTCTGCCGCCTGCACGCCGTTGGGAATCACGGAAATATGCGGTTCACTGCCGAGCAATTCTCGCCATAGGCTGCGCACATCCTGGGCTTCGGTTTGCGTCAGGGCGATGATATGGGCAATTTTGCGTGCCACACCCGGACTCAGAAGACGATCCCAGAGGGATTTCATGGCGCTGCGACCTGTGGCGCGGGTGAGGGTTCCATGCGGGGAAAGCACAACAGGCACGCCGAATTTTGCCGCAGCCTGCGCTGCCAGAATGCTTTCGACGGTGCGGAACTCATGCAAATGAACGACATCCATTGTGGGTACAATATGCTGCAACAGGGAACGCATGCCAAAAGGTGTGGATAGATTCATACGCCGCAGGGGATAAAACCAGTTGCGGCTGCGCAGTACGCGCACACCATCCAGCATGGCCTCTGCGTGATTGCGCAGCGCTTCTTCACGGGTGAAGGCATCCGTCGTCAGCACGGTGACGTGATGCTCCCGTGCAACTAGCGCTTGTGAAAGCCCTTCCACCACGCGGACAACTCCGCCAAAGGCATACGCCGGAACATAATAGGGGGTAACCTGTAGAATCTGCATACGCCTATTCTATGCCGTGTCGCCACAAATGCACAACGTGAAGGCACGCAGCCCAGCACAAACCAGCCTATCAGGGCAGAGTCAGAATCTGGGGGCCTTCTTCGGTGATGGCGATGGTATGCTCAAAATGTGCGCAGAGCGATGAATCTTTTGTGACCACCGTCCAATCATCGTCCAGTTCCACCAGCGCATCCCGCCCCGCAATCAGCATCGGCTCAATTGCATACGTCATACCCACTTGCAATTCATAATCAGGCCAGGCCATCTGCCCACGCTTTGGCTTGCCACGAGGCCACCAGTTGGGAACTTGCGGCGGCTCATGCATGGCACGCCCCACCCCATGCCCGGTGTACTCACGGGCGACACTATACCCATTGCGCGAGGCAAATTTCTGCGTAGAGCGTGCCACATCGCTGATGCGATTCCCGACCTGGGAGAGTTCTATCGCCACATAGAGCGCTTCTTCGGTCTTTTGCAGCAAGCGCTGCACCGCCGCCGGAACTTCCCCAATGGCATAGCTGAAGGCCGCATCACCCACATACCCTTCATAGAAGCAGGCTGTATCCAGCCCGATGATGTCCCCTTCTTTGAGGAGGCGATCTTCACGCGGGATGCCATGCACCAGTTCATTGTTGATGCTCGCGGTGATCGTTGCCGGGTATGGCGGCTTATTCCCCGGCGCATAATCCAGAAATGCGGGGATTGCACCATGATCACGAAGAACTGTTTCTGCAATCGTATCCAGTTCCTTGGTGCTGATTCCGGGGCGCAGCGCTTCTGCCATGGCAGCGTGTGCTTTGGCGACAATGCGCCCGGCCTCACGCATGATGGCAATCTCATCGGGGGTTTTCAAAATCGGTTCGGGTATAGATGTGGTCATGATATTTTTTCGATCCTGGGCTAGCGATGTCTGGTTGATTGTTGGGCGAGGTGAGCCAATCCCCCCAGGTATCCCCTCCCTAAATCCCTCCCCACTGCGTAGGGTGGGATCTGGTTTCCCCTTGCGAAGCGGGGGGACGGAAGGGGGGATTATTTACCGAGCTTACCGCACTTCGTCCAATGTACGCTGTATCACTTCGCTCACCTCTTCAATGCTCTGCTCTGCATTGATTTCATAGAGCTTTCCTTTTTCCTGGTAGTATTCGATCAATGGAAGCGTATTATCCAGGTAGGTATCAATGCGCTTGACGACAGCCATCGCGTTCGCATCATCCCCGCGCCGCTTCAATTCGCGCCCATCCAGCTTCGCCACCATTCGCGGAGGATAGGTTCCGCTGGGGTCTTCTTCAATGCTGAACTGAACACCGTCTTGCTTGGAATAATAATTGTAGCTCTCGCCTGTTTCCGGGTCTGTCACACGACCAAATGCCCGCTTGAAAGCCACGAACAAATCCAGTTGCAGCAGCAGCACCGCATTGACCTGTTCACCTTTTTCCGCGAGGTACTGCGCCAGGAAATCCGCCTGCACTTTGTTGCGCGGGTAGCCATCCAGAATCACACCATTCTGTGCATCCGGCTGTGCGAGACGATCCGCAACAATTTCGTTGGTCGTATCATCATCCACCAATGCGCCGGCTGCAAGTATCTGCTGCACTTTCTGCGCCAGTTCATCGGTGCGGGTTTGCATCGCACGGAAGAGATCCCCCGTTGAAACATGCGGAATCTGATACGTTTCGCTGATGAAGCCTGCCTGCACGCCTTTCCCTGCGCCCTGCACGCCCATCAAAATGACATACAATCCCATTCGGTTTGCTCCATAAATTTAGATGGTCAATAAGCTCGTAAGTCCATCCACAAAAGAAAAACACACCGATGTGCCAGCTATCGACACATCGTCATTCCTCTATCACAAGCCTATTCGTTTCAGATGCCTGTTCGCCAGAACAATCATACACGATTGGCATGACATTTTTCATGAATCAAACGGGGCGACTACAGGTTACTGCTGCCGCCCCGGTTCAATCGCATTACACAAGGCTTGTCCGGTATTGAAGCCACCGCAAACGCATTGTTTTTAGGCTAGATTTCCACCAGTAGGGACAATACCTGTGTTGTCCACCTATGGTTGTTTCGGACGAGGCAGGCCTCGTCCCTACAACAGGCTCAGTCAAGA
>CAYVVZ010000052.1:0-27352 GCA_964455365.1 uncultured Anaerolineaceae bacterium
TTTCAATACCGGACAACGCTATTTAGGGAGGGGAAACGTAGTTTGTTTTCTCCGTATTCATTTCTTAAAAGGTATCATTGCGCCGTTACGTCTGGAATTTCGTAGGCGTTCGATCCTGTCGAACCGGGTTCCAGTTACACGGAATGACGGGCATGGCCTGCCATGCCCCTACGAGAGCCTATTGTAGGGGCGCGATCTATCTTGCCCGCAAACAATACCGGGCGCGTCGTGGACACGCCCCTACAAAACGACAACTGTCTCAGCGATTCACGAAGCGATAGCCCACACCGCGTGAGGTCACGATGTAATCCGGTTGCTGCGGGTTGGTTTCGACCTTCTGCCGCAGATAGTGAATGTAGAGCTTCAAGCTGTCGATGGCATCGCCGTATTCTTCGCCCCAGGCTTGCGTCACCAATTCCGTCCGCGTGACCACACGCCCCGCATTGCGTACCAGTACCGCCAGCAAATTGAACTCTTTGGGGGTCAGGTGCTTCAATTCGTTGCGCACCCACACTTCGCGGTTCATGAAATTGATGCGAAATTCGCCTTCATCGAAGACCAGCTCTTCACTCATATTGGGGCGGGGGCTGCGCCGTAGATGCGCCCGAACCCGCGCTACCAATTCATCATTATCATAGGGTTTGGTGACGTAATCATCCGCGCCCATTTCCAGGCCGCGCACAACATCTTTCACATCGCTGCGTGCCGTCAGGAAGATAATCGGAACATCCGACATTTCGCGGATGCGCTTGCAGATTTCCCAGCCGTCCATATCCGGCATCATAATATCCAGCAGTGCCAGATCCGGTTGATGACGGTACGCTTTGCGTAGGGCATCTTCGGCACTGAACGCTTCAATCGTCTCGAACCCTCGCTTTTCCAGCAGCATGGCAATTAGTTTTACGGTATCTTCTTCATCATCCACTATCAGGATTTTTTCAGCCATTGGGGTATTCTCCTGTGCCGTTGCCTTACCCTGTATGAACAAACTATTACGATTCACAAACCAAATCTATCACGGTTCGATATAACAACGCAAGCGCGTGTTATGTTCCTTTATGGGTTTTCGATTCTTTTTTAGTATAGAAACCGTTTTCGCGCAAATAGGCAAGCATTGTGGTGCGGATGTTGTAATCTGTCAGGACGTTGTTCGGTTACTGTTAGAGACAATCCACCACAGACTGTCTTTCGATATAATGCAGATGAGAAGATCGTCCGAGAAAATGACTATAGGAGCGATGCATGGAAGCCAAAGGACATCCGACGGTTCCAGCATACGACAAGCGAGACCGTGGGCAGGCAATTGTTCTAGTTGCCGCTTTAATGATTCTCTTGCTTGCTGTAACAGGGGTTGCGATTGACGGCGGTGGGATGTATTTCCTCTGGCGTGATGTTCGTAACGCAACAGATGCTGCTGCGATTGCGGCAGTGTATACACTCTGCGTGCAGGGTGAAGATAGCGGCTGGCAAGATGCAGCCATCTTCAGCGCAGAGGAAAGCGGTTTCTTCAATGATGAAGTTGACAATGACCACGACGACGATGGCAACATCACCATCATCGAAGTGGGGCATCCTGCTGCGATTGATTTCCCTGGTAAAGATGTCGAGAATCTGGTGGAAGTACGCATCACCGCAGAGAAAACGGCTTACTTCATCACCATCCTGGAACTGCTCTTCCCGGTGGAAGACCTCGTTGTGAGCGCCAACACCGTTGCGGAATGTAAGCCAGGGTCGCAGCCGGAAGAAACAGGCGAGACACCTGCGCCGCGTAAATATGCCTTCCATATTCGCTCACCACGCGGAACCTGCACGGGCGAACCGGCTTTTGCTTTCGCGGGTACGGGGAACGCGATTTATGGCAATATGCACATCAACGATACCATCATGGGTGGTGGTCCCACGACACCGGGTGCGAATCCTATCTACGGGGATCTCTCAGTGGGTGCGCCTGCTTCCGAACCGCCGAACCTGCGTATCGGTCATCTGCGCGAAGAAACTACGCCGGGGCCGCTGTACGATACAGTGGGTGATGGCACCATCGTCTGGGGAGATGGTAGCGGTGATGATAGCTACAATCCCTTCCCCTGGGATGATTGGAGCGAATTGATGCCGGGGGGCGCAGTACAGGCACAATTAGGCAGCAATTATCACCTGCTCGCTTGCTCGGCGGGTGGTAAGGTTGAACCAGGTGAATGGGCGAACCACTATACGGCTCCGGGTTCAGGTGTGTTGCAAGACGGTTTCTACGTGCCGGACTACGCGGGTACGCTGGGCTATGCTTGCAATGTCAACCAGCAGTTGCAAATTCCTGGTGGCTTGCGCGGTACTGTAACCATCGTCAGCAACGGCAAGATCGAAACATCTGGCAGCGGCACACAATTGACGGCTTACTGGGAAGACGTGTTGCTGGCTTCGAGCCTCTCGCGGGGTGATCCGCAAAGCTGCAAGAATGGCGACCACTCGATCCGTCTTTCGGGCAGCGGCGAAACATTGCAAGGGGATATCCTTGTCGATAGCAACGGGATGATCCATGCCAACGGCAATAACAGCACTTACGAAAGCTGCTTCAGCGCCTGGGCTGTGAACCTCACGGGGAACCACAGCACCTACGCCTGCGATCCAGGTGGCGCACCGCCGGAAGCATCCTTCCCGGAAATCAGCATCATTCAGTGATGCCACCATCTGCAACACAAGAGGGCGTGCCAATCGGTACGCCCTTTTCGATTCTTGCCCATTGCCGCCGTGACCTGTTTTGTGTCAGGATGATGCGCGAAATAGGGTAAGTGGTTTCGAGGATGAAACATGCATCGCACACAACAACGACTGTTCCGGCTGACGATGGGCTTGCTGCTGCTCCTGGTTGCTCCGGTGATGATTCGGGCGCAGGAAGATCCCTCGCTGGATGCGCTGGCAGATTGTGGCTACAGCGCCCTGTTGGATGAACCGGGCTTGAGCCTGGGGGCGCTGGTTCTCAATCTAGAAAACGGGCTGGAAAGTGGGCAGGGCTGCGCGGAAAATCTGGATCAATCCTTCCACGTTGCCAGCGTGCCGAAGGTCTTCGTGGCAGGTGCAGTCTATGAAGCGTTGGCGAATGGCACACGCAGCCCCGATGAGCGCATTACCTTCACCGAACCCTACTGGATGGGTGGGCGTACAGACTGCCTCAGTGAAACCACTATCGGGCAGAATTACACGCCACAGCGCCTGGTTGAGTTCATGATTAATTGCAGCGACAACGCCGCAACCTGGCTGCTGATGGATTGGCTCGGCAGGGAGCAGGTCAACGCCTACGTCGAAAGCCTGGGAATCTCCGGCATCGGGCGCATCATCCCCTATGCAGAAGTAGATCGCGCAAAACTCGCTTTCGCGGATTCTCGCTGGGAAGATGTCCCGGCGGGGATGGCTTCACGCTATTACCGCGCCCGTATGACCAACGGCCTCAGCACCTATTTTGGCAATGCCGTGCCGCAGATGGAGCGCAGCCAATACCTGGAATTGAATCAGCAATATTATGACTCCTACCGCACCAATACGATTACACCGCGTGCGATGGCGCAGTATTTTTTGCTGCTGCGGGAACGCGCCTTATCCGGTGATGCAGCCGCCATCAATACGCTGGATGTGATGCTCTATACCCAACGCCTCTACAGCGTGCAGGATATTCCCGGTACGGTATACATCGGCGGCAAAAATGGCTTTGATCGTGGCCTGCTGGCAGAAGTGAGCGTATTGTATGCTTCGTTGTTGCAGCGCATCCCCAGCGGAATCGTGATTGTCTTCGGACACTATACCGAACTCACACCGGAAAACAGCCGCCTGCCCAATTCCATTGATGACCATCTGAATCAGCTTTTTTTGCAACTCAGCCCACAGATTCGGCAGTTGCTTTACCCGAATTATATTGATCCTGCCGTACAGCGTTCTCCACAGCTTACGAATGTCATCTTTCAGCAGCAGCGCCAGATCGAAAGCTGTTGGGGAAGTTACTTCCAATCCGGCTTTGCAGAGGCGCAAGTGCCGTTTCTGGCGAACTGTCTCGCCAGTTTGCCGCCGCGCATCAGCTACCCGGTAGGTGATAATCTGGCGATGGGGCTGGTTTTGCAGCAGTTGGGGCAGTTGGATACGCGCTTCGTCTTCGTCTATACAGCTCCCACCGGGCGGCGCTATTCCTACCAGGAAGATCGCAGCAATTTGAATCAGGCAGCGATATACTGGTTTCAACCGCTGGATCTACCGGGTCAGTGGACTGTGGATATTTACATGAACCTGCGCCGAATCTACAGCGAGACGATTCTGGTGCAGCAGTAGGGAACGTGCCGCTGCACCACCCTAGAATTAGTATACGTAGGACTGCAAATTGCTTGTTTATAGCCCAACACAGAAAGAAATTGCCATGTCAACGATTTATGAATCCCGCCGGGAAAAATTACTCACCGCTGTTGCCGCAGATGCGGATGTTGTCGCGCTGGTTCCGGGGGCGAATTTCCGCTACTTCACCGGGCTGCGCAGCCACATTTCCGAACGTCCGACCATCACCTTCGCTGCAAAAGAGGGCTATGCCTTTCTCGTTCCCACGCTGGAACTGGCAAATTATGCGGAATACGAATCTGCCGGATCGGTCATTGTCTCGTGGAGTGATGCCGCTGGCTACCGCGAAGCCTTTGCACAAATTGTGCAGCGCCTGGGATTGAATACAGGCACACGCCTGGGAGTCGATGGGCAGACCATGCGCGTTTTTGAGTGGCTGGCCTTCGGGCAGGCGGGTGTAGAAATGGCGGGTGTTGCCGATGTTGGGCATGAATTGCTGACCATCCGCGCCTTCAAAACTGCTGAAGAATTGGATGCCATGCGCGAAGCGATCCGCATCAGCGAAGAAGCACTCGCTCGCACCCTGGAACAAATTCAACCGGGCATGACCGAATTGCAGATTAGCAAAATCCTCAGCGACAACATGAGCGATTCAGGCAGTGAAGGACACGCCTTCGGCCCAATTGTCCTCACAGGTGAAAATACTTACCTGCCGCACGGCATCCCCGGCGAACGCCAATATCAGCCAGATGATTTCCTGCTGATTGACTTCGGCGCAATCAAGCATGGCTATCCGGCGGACATCACGCGGACGTTCTGCACAGGCACACCGAGCGAAGAAATGCGCCAGATTCACGCCATCGTCTTACAGGCCAATGAAGCCGCCCGTGCCGCCGCAAAACCCGGTGCTGTGTCCCATGATGTGGATCGTGCTGCACGGCAGGTCATCGAAGATGCTGGTTACGGTGACTATTTCCGGCATCGTACCGGGCATGGTCTGGGGCTGGAAGTACATGAGCAGCCAGACATCGCGCCCAATAATGAGACGGTATTGCAAGAAGGCATGGTCTTCACCATCGAACCGGGGATTTACCTGCCGGGGGTGGGTGGTGTGCGCATTGAAGATAATGTCGTCATCACCGCAGACGGCAGCGAATCGCTGACAACCTACCCGCGTGGGATGGGGAAATGAACCCTCCCCCACGCCTGACCTACGCGCACCCTATGCGCTTGACCCGCTTCCGGCGCTGAACTATGATGCGGCGCTAGATTAATCGGTAGCTGTGAGAAAGTGGGGAACGGATGACTTCCTTTCAGGAACCGCCCATTAACCCGGATGAAGATACAAGCCCCTCGATTGTGATGCGTCCTGTGGGGCTGGATGAGCGCATTCAACAATCCCAACGCGGCGGCATTGGTCGCTGGGTTGGGCTGTTCAGCTTGCTCGGCGCGGCAGCGTTTTCGATTGGGACGATTGCCCTGCTGCTGCTGCCAACTGATGCACCGCAGCCACAGGAACCCACCGTCGTCGCGGTAGATGCAACCGCTACCCAACCCGAAGAACCAACGTCACTGCCGACGATTCCGCCGACAGCCGAAGTTGCCGCCGCGCAGGAAGCACAACCCGCGGCTGTTCCCGCAGTCATGGAAGCGCAGGATATGACGAATCTCTTGCAAAATCCGCTGGGAAGCGGTGGCGCACTGCGAGCCGCATATCAGTACAATGCCTTCACCATCATCAATGGGGATCGCCCGCGCAGTGAGTTTGTGGAATACATCGCGGTGCAGGGAGATACCATCAACGAGATTGCCCTGCGCTATAACTTGCAGGCGGAGAGCATCGCCTGGTGCAATGATCGCAGCATTATCCTGGTGCTGCGCCCTGGGGATGTGCTGCAAATCCCGCCAGTGGATGGCGCATGCCATACCGTACTGGGAACCCGCGAAGAAACGATTCGTTCGGTTGCAGCGCGATACAACGTCGAAAATGTCTTCGACATCATCGACTCACCCTATAACCCCACCCTGGGCAATGTTGACCCGGATGCATTGCTGCCGGGTGGCTTGCGCATTTTCATCCCTGGCGGTGAAGGGGAACCCATCACCTGGAACCCGGGACGTGATTTGCAGACGGACGCAGCCGGGAATGTCGTGGGCGTGAATTTTGCGCCGGGGCAAAGTGGGAGCTGCGGCAACGTGACCCCCGGAGGCGGCGCGTTCTGGACAAATCCGCTGCCGGGAGGAACCTGGGTGCGTGGCTTCTATGCTGGGCACACCGGAATCGACCTCTCTGCCCCTACCAATACGCCCATTCTGGCGGCGAACAGCGGCAACGTTTTGTTCGCTGGCTGGAGCAATTGGGGTTATGGCTATACGGTCGTGCTGGAACATGGCCCGGCGATCTCGACGTTGTACGGGCATATGGTGTCGCAGCCGCCTGTAGGGTGTGGGCAGTTCGTCCCCGCCGGAACGGTGATTGGGTATGTCGGCAGCACGGGCAATTCATCAGGGCCGCACCTGCACTTTGAAATTCGTTCTGGGGATACACCCACTGATCCCACTGCAACAGCAGGCATCGGTTGGTAGGTCAGGCTTCGGGCATTTCGGTATGGATGCGGACGCGGATTAACTCTGCCAGATTATGCCCGATGATGCGGTACTCATCATTGACCTTCAACTGCATGGGGCCATCAAATGGGGCGACGTGAATCACATCCAGCGTCGTCCCTGGAACCAACCCAAGTGCCGCAATGTACTGCAAACGATTGGGGTCACGGGTACGCATGCGCGTAATTGCCACATGATTCCCGGCGGGAACCTGGGAAAGCGGTTGATCGTGCATCGCAGCCACCGAGCCATCGGCCTGCGGGATTGGGTCACCGTGCGGGTTGAAATCAGGATTGCCGCACATCTCCGCCATACGGTTCACAATCGGCGTACTCAGAGCGCTGCTGATCTGCGCCGCTTCTTCCGGCACTTCATCCCAGGCAAAACCCATTACATCAGCTAAAAACATCTCAGCAATGCGCTGCGCCCGTAACTGCTTCAAGGCTTCTTCTTCGCCAGATGGGGTCAGGCGGATGCCCTGGTACGGTTCATGCTCCAGCAGTTTCAATTCTTTCAATCGGTTGACCATGCGATTCACCGCCGGGGCGCTGACGTGCAGCACATCCGCCAGGGACGAAGTGCTTACGTAGCCATCTTCCGGCTGTTCCAGATCCAGCAGTTGATAAATCTCCGCCAGATACAGGCGCATCTTGGCGCTGAGTTCGTCTTCCATCTCGTTTCCTGAAGGCGTTGTCGCCCGCTTACCAGCCATATTCGAGCCGCGTTACCAGTCGTTCCGGCAGCCCATGTTCACGCATCCGCTTCTGCACATCCGGGATGTCATAGGGAATGCGGCGGTGTTCAAAGACACCTGTTGAGAGATCCAGGATACCATAAGCGGCATCCGGGTTCTGGTCACGCGGTTGCCCGATGCTGCCAGGGTTGATGATCTGGCGCTGCCCATTGAGCTGATGCGGTTCCCGGTAGCGCGGTTCGCGTGCCTGTGTATCCCCATTCTCGCTCATGAGTTCGTAAATCACCGGGGTATGCGTATGCCCGACGAAGCAGTACGATGTCTCAAAATGTGGGAAGTTCAGCGCCGCAACCAGCGGTTCCAGGATGTATTCCCAGACGGGTTCGCGGGGGCTGGCATGTACCAGGGTATACTCGCCAATGACAAAGGTCACGGGCAGGGCTTCCAGGTAGGCGATGTTTTCCGGCTTGAGGGTTTCCTGCGTCCATTCCACCGCACGCCGCGCATCCGGGTTGAATGTGCGTATATCCAGGCGACCCAGTGCCGCCCAGTCATGGTTCCCGGCAAGGCACAGATGCGGCATGGTTTGCAGCAGTTCAACACATTCGTTGGGGTCAGGGCCATAGCCGACCACATCCCCCAGGCACCAGACGTAATCCCACTGGCCTTTTGCATCTTCCAGCACGGTCTGGAATGCGGTTAAATTCGCATGAATATCCGAGATAACTAAAATTCGCATGGTCATTTCCTGTTGCGATCAGGCAAAATAATTGACAAAACACGCACGATATAACAGCCGAATCTTACCACGATTACTGAGCATGCGCGACAACAACTCTCAAGAATTGTCGATTCCCGTTTTTATGCATCGCAGCGCCGGATGGTTCGGCGCATGGTGTGTTGTGCTGCTGTTCGTCAGCGGGTGCTACCTGCTGCCGGATCAACATCCTGCCACGCCGCACAGCATCGCCATTCCGTCGATCACACCCGCCAGCACAGATGCGCCGCCGCTGCAAAGTGACCTCCCCGGCGGCCTGCAAGATATGCTCCCGGTGATGAGCGGTATCTGCTTTGAAGCGGCCTATGATGCGCGGGAGCAAGTATTTGTGCTGCGCAGCGCGGAAGAACACATTCGCTTCTACGATCTGGCGGATAATTCCGGCTTATGCCGCCGACCTGTCAGGCGCAACCCGTTTGATTTTTCACACGGGGCGGTGCTGGCAGGGTTGTGGAGTTATGGCTATGGATGCGATGCCAATCACGAAATCGTCCAGTATCAGCGCGACGATGACGCGAATACTATCTTCATCCAGCTTGCTTTCTTCACCGAAGGTGATTGCAATTACGAACTGATACGCCCTTTCTGGGTGGGCATCCCGGATGCACAGGACTACGACATACAAATTGAAGTCGTTGGTGAATGATGTCGCACACATCGCTGCGATTTTCATCGAAACTTCAAAGTCCGGTTGTGGTCAGAGCTTGTGCGCGTGTTAAAATGCAAGCTGTCATGCCAGCCGATTTGCGAACAGGATGATTTCATGGCATCTCGCCGTTTCATAAAACTGCTGCTGGGCGTAGTCCTCATATGGATGTTCTTGCCTGTGGCATCAGTTATACAGGCGCAGGATGATGAGGCGGTGCGGATGACCGTCGAGACCGCCTACGACAACGCCTATCGCCCGGAAAATTGGCTCCCGCTGCGGATACAGGTGCGCAATGAAGGGTTGGATTTCAGCGGGCGGATTGTGGTGCGCCCTGAGACTTCTGGCCTTGCCCTCAGCAATACGTACAGCACGCCGATTGATTTGCCCGTTGGTTCGGAAAAAGTAGCCTTCCTCTATGTGCGGGCGCGGCGGGCGGCACAACTCACGATTGAACTCATCGACAATGAAGGCGTTCGCGTGGCGCAGCGCGTTGTCGGCCTGAATCCCATTGATCCCTATGACGCGCTGCATGTGCTGCTGACTGATTCCGGCTCACCGACAATCAACCTCAATAGCATTGCTCCCGGAGGATACGATGCTGCGCAGGCACGGTGGGAATTGCAGAATTTGCCGCCGGATGTGGGGGCGCTGCTGGCAGTCACCACCCTGACGATCTACCAGACAGATAGCGCGGAACTTACCGTGGGGCAGCGTGAAGCCATCGCAGAATATGTCTCCCTCGGTGGGCATCTATTGGTAGTTGGTGGCCTGGATTGGCAGGCTACCGCCGCAGGGCTGACAGATTTGCTTCCCTTTCAGCCAGAGGGCAGCGAAAGTATTGATGATTTTTCCGCGCTGGGGAGCTTCGCAGGTCTTCCTGCCAGCGATACCCTGGATGGCTCTGCACGCATTGCCACCGGAACTATCACCGAAGAAGGCCGTGTGCTGGTCGAAACAGCAGATGGCCTGCCGCTGATCGTGCGCCGCGAATATGGCGCTGGCACAGTCGATTATTTGACGTTCGATCCCACGCTGGAACCAGTTGCCAGTTGGGAGGGTCTGCCGGAATTGTGGTTCACGCTTTTCAGCAGCACTGCACCAGAGCCAGGATGGGGACGTGGTTTCCTGGAATTGCAAGAGGCCGCCCGTGCGATTGCCATCTTGCCCGGTGTGGATTTGCTGCCGCCTGTGCTGTCGATGGTGGCTTTTGTTTTCGCCTATATCCTGCTGATTGGCCCCGTGAATTACCTGGTGCTTTCGCGCTTCAACCGCCCTGGATGGGCATGGTTCACCATTCCGCTGTTCATCGTGATCTTCACCGGGTTAGCCTTCACGGTGGGGTTCAACCTGCGCGGCAATGATGTGATCGTCAGCCATTTGAGCGTCGTACAATCCGACCCGCAAACAGGGGTAGCGCGGCAAGATCAGCTCATCGGCATCCTTTCGCCCCGGCGTGATACCTACGAAATCGAACTTGCGCAAGGGCAGTTCTTCACCGTGCTGGAAGGCTTCCAGCAGAGCGGTGTTTTGCAGCAAGGCATCCCCCAATCCAGCGCAGAAATTGTACAGGCCGCGAATTTCAGCGCTGAAAATGTGGTGATCGATGGCGGCATCTTCGCCAACTTCGCAGCATTCGGCATGGTAGACCCTCCGGCAATCAGTGGCAGCGCAACCTTCACCTATGAGGGCGAAGACGGTTCGCTGCGCGTGCGCGGTGTTGCCCGCAATGACAGCGAAATCACGCTGCAAGATGTGGTCATCCTGGCGCAGAACCGTTACTACACTGTGCCGGAAACATTCGCCCCTGGCGATATACTGGATTTTTCCACCGGCGATTTCGAGCGCGTAATCAGCAGCCCGGTAGACCAGATCCCGATTGCATCCCCCTTTGAGTCGGCTCCGTTCTTAGACCTGGGGCGCGGTGCGGCAACTCGTGCGCCGCTGTTCGTCAGCCTGGGTTCGGCGCGTGCGGTGCTGAACGAAACGCTTGACCACGCCTGCGACATTCGCGGCCTGGACGAACGCGATGACTCGCAATTTGTGGCGCGTCGCAGTGCCTTTTTATGCAGCTTCATGCGCGACCAATTCGGCGTTCCCGCCATCGGGCAGGATGTTTACCTGGTTGGATGGGCAGACGAAAGCCTGTCCTCTGATTTGGAAATCACAGATGTAGCGTATCAATCCGTGGATACCGGACTGTATATCGTGCGTCTGGATACCACCGTGGAGCATCCAGCATCAAGCCAGACCGTGACGCTGGATGGCGATCAGTTCACCTGGTCATTTGTAGAACGCGAGCTTATCAGCGCAGAAGGTGGCCTGAATGACTTCACCTTGGTCTCTCCTGCGACTGCCGTTGTCCGTGTGATGCCGCTGTCGGTGCTGGCGGAAGTCCAGAGCATGACCATCACGTTGGATCGTTCCAGCAGCTACGGGCGGGATGTCGGCTTATCTTTGTGGGATTGGGACGCGCAGGAATGGGTGTTCCAGGAAGAACGCGCCAGTGAAATCTATACCCCGGAAAATCCGGCGCGGTTCCTGGGGACGAATAACATGGTGCAGATGCTGCTGGAATTGGAAACGCCCTTCATTGGCACATCGCCAACGGCACGCATCCGTGATCTGCGCATCACGCAGACGGGGAATTTTTAGATGGTCGTCAGTTCTCAGTTCTCGGTTTTCAGTTTTTAGTTAGTGTCTTTTTGTTAAGAATCTGAGAACCCATTGACCTGATTTTCTGTCTACATGAATTTCCTATTTCGGCGGTAAAGGGTTTCATCATTTGGATTTGTTTTCAGACCTGGTGCAGCATGTTGCACCCCGGAAGAAACTGAAATCCATAAACTGACAACTATAAACCGGAGCATCAGCGTGGAAAACGTGGAAAACGGTAACATCATTGAGACCAGGAATCTACATAAGCGTTTTGGTAACTTCGAGGCGGTGCGCGGGGTCACACTGACCGTTCCGGCTGGTTCCATCTATGGGTTTGTGGGGCCAAACGGCGCGGGCAAGACCACCACCATGCGCATGTTGACCACCCTCACGCGCCCTACCAGCGGCGAAGCCTGGATTGCGGGGCATTCTGTGCTGAGTGATCGGCGTGCGGTACGGCGTGCCATTGGGTATATGCCGGATGAATTCGGCGTGTATGAAGATTTGCGCGTCTGGGAATACCTGGATTTTTTCGCAGCCTGCTATGACATCCCGGAGAATGACCGCAAGCGACTGGTGGGTGATCTGCTGGAACTGGTGGATCTGGCGCATCGCCGGGAAGATATGGTGGACAAACTCAGTCGGGGGATGAAGCAGCGCCTTTCCCTGGCGCGTACCCTGGCGCATGATCCCCAGGTATTAATCTTAGACGAACCCGCCAGCGGCCTTGATCCGCGTGCGCGTGTGGAAATCCGTGAACTGCTCGGTGAACTGGCGAACATGGGCAAGACCATCTTCTTCTCATCGCATATCCTGGCGGATGTGGAAGATATTTGCTCGCACATCGGCATCATTGAAGCAGGTGAGATCATCATGGAAGGCAGCATTGACGAACTCAAGCAGCAGTTGATGGAAACCCGCGAGCTAATTATCAGTGTGCCAGATCATGAGACAGCAGAAACCGTGAAATCCCTGGTAGAGAGCATCCCCGATGTGGCTCAGGTAGAAATTCTCACGCCGCGTGCAGGACGTTCCCGCGTGCGTGTCGATTTTGCTGGCGATGAAGATGGGATTGTGGCGCTGAACCGCCGCCTGCATGATGAAGGGGTCGCAATCCTGGGCTTCCAGGAACAAGAACGCGATCTGGAGCATATGTTCATGCGGGTGACCAAGGGGCTGGTGACGTAGTTTTCAGTCGTTAGTATTCAGTTTTCAGTTGTGGATTGAGTTATCGTGTGCTGTGCTGTTTGCAGAAAGTCTAAGAAATTACACTTTCTGTAGATAAGCCTATGTCTTATATCACGGAATTGATAGCGATGAAACTGGATGAATATCAGAAAAATAGAAGTCCAAAGTCCGTGGCTATTACCGATTCGCTGGTGATCGTCACTCTCGATGATGACACAACCATCGGCAACCCGCTTGAATGGTTTCCCTGGCTCCGGGACGCGACACCAGAGCAGCAGCGGAATGTCAATCTGTATGGCTTCAGCGTCGAGTGGCCTGATTTGGACGAAGGGTTGGATATAGAAGGAATGCTGCGTGGGATCAAGCCGCATTACCGCCAACTCATTTCGCAAAGCTGATGGTTTCAGTGATCAGTTTTTAGTCATCAGTTGTTGGATTGAATAAACGAACGGGCAAATCCCCTAAGGATGAAGATTGCAGGATGGCTACAAGCCACTGGCGTGGTTTGCCTGAACCACGTCTCACGCAAAACAACCAAGCTTCAGACCAGGATGGTTCGTAACGGGCACTTTGTTAAATAAGGATTGGAAGATACATTGTGATGATAAGATTTAGCTGAATTTCTTTGTGTCCTTTGTGCCTTCGTGGTGAAAAAATCGTTTGGTGCGATTGCTCTGACTACCAGATCATGCTCGCGCATGGGTTGCATTATCTGAATGATGTACAGCGGGATGACTTGATCGAGCAAATTGTAGGGATCAAACGGATGCTTGCGGGATTCATTCGCAGCGTGCGTAAATCATAAAGGCTCATCTACAGAAAGTGTACTTCTTGACATCTTATGCAAACGGCGCAGCACGCTGCGCCCCTACAAATCACATTTTTCACGCTAAGTTGTCTTTGATGACTCTACCTCACCCCTTCCAGACCTCCGGTCTTCCCTCCCCTCTCCAAATTTTGGAGAGGGGAAAACGAGCAAAGCGAGTAGGGGTGAGGTGAATTCCACCAAAAACGTTAGAACGAGAAAACTTACAACTGAGAACTGAGAACTGAGAACTGAATCATGACCCAATTCACAGACACCATATTCCAAACCATTCGCAGCGTCTTCGCAGGGCGCAGCGGCGAAGAATCCTGGGTGGATAACGATGCAGCCCTGACCCCGCGTGAAGTCCGCGTGAGACGAATTGCCACAATCTTGCAATGGGGTGGCTTGCTGAATCTGGTGCTGCTGATAGTGCTTGGTTTGATCCTGGCACTGGATGCTGTCCAGGCGGCAGGGTTGAGCAGCGTCCTGCTCGCCAGCCTGCAAGCCACTGCTGAAGCTCGCGTGCTGCTTGGGTTAGCAGGCATCGGCGCGAATGCCAGCCTGCTGCTGTTGCTGGCGGCTGGAACCGGGGCGCAAGAATTCTGGGCGATGATCCTGACGATTCTGGCAGTGCTGGTGAATGGGGCAGCGCTTTTCGCATTCGGATTTTTCCCGGCAGTCCTGGCGCTGATCCCGCTGGGGATTGCCATTGTGTTGGCAGTGCAAGACCTGGGCGCGTATCATGCCAACGCCGTCATGGTCAAAGAACTGCGCGGACGCATGCGCGGCGTGCGTTCCTTTGCGATTATCTCCGTATTCTTGCTGCTGATGGGCAGCTTCACCATTTTGCTATATCTCTTCCAGCTACCCTTGCTGGAAGCCAATGAAACCATCATCACCGGGGAATTGGGGCGCTTGCTCTTCGTGGGTGTCGTCGGCATTGAACTGCTGCTGATCGTTTTCATTGTCCCGGCTTTGACCGCTGGCGCGATCACAGGCGAACGCGAACGCCGCACTTATGATCTGCTGCAAACGACCTTGCTCGCTGCACCATCCTTCATCGTTGGAAAAATGGAATCGGCATTGGGCTATATCTTGCTGCTGCTGCTGAGTGCGATTCCGCTGCAAAGTATCGCCTTTCTGTTCGGGGGCATCAGCAGCACAGAAGTGATTATCTCATTTGTATTGCTGGCAGCAACCGCCCTGGGACTCGGTGCGCTGGGGATGTATTTTTCTGCGACGACAGACCGCACCCTGATTGCGACAATCCGCGTCTATTCGGTGGCGGCGGTGCTGGTCTTCGTAGTTCCGCTCGTCTCCTTCCTGATTTTCCGGGGCGCAATGAGCAGTGCTATTCTAGGCGTTGCAGTTCCGGCGGATAGCCCATCCAGTGAAGCCTTCCTGATCTATGGTGATATGGTGGTCAGCAGCCTCAACCCCGTGGCTTCCGCCTTCTATTCACAGCAAATGTTGATTGATCGCCAGCAGGTGGCGCTGATGGAAGTGGTTCTCTCAGATAACAGCCGTATCCCGGTGCTGGCTCCCTGGGTGCTGACGACGATTGTTTACGTAGGGCTGACGGCCTTCTTGTTGCTGCTGGCAGTGCGCAGTATGCGCCGAAGTCGGTGAGGAGGCTCACAAAAAGAAAGCTACCGTAAGGGCACGACATGTCGTGCCAGAAATGACCGAAAAAGAGAAAACCTATGCCAAACCATCCCAAAAAAGACCTCGAAAATCCCCGCGAGAAGATGAACCTCGTCTATGACCGCGCACCGAAGCCGCTGCCGAATTACACCCTCTCGACAGTTTGCCCGGCCTGCGGGGAAGACACCTACAAGCTCGCCTGCAAAGTCCGCTGCCCCCGCTGTGGCTTCATGTGGGATTGCAGCGAATTATAACCCCTCCGCCTTTGCTTGATCCCAGAGCGCGTCCATTTCTTCCAGTGTCATCTCGGTGAGGGGTTTCAGGGCATGTTGTTCGATGTAGGCAAAACGCCGATAAAACTTGGCATTCACGCCGCGCATCAAACTTTCAGGATCATCCACGCCCAACCAGCGCAGCCAGTTCACCAGTACAAACATCAGGTCTGCAATCTCACTGATCTTGGCAGGGGCTTCACTCTCGGCAAGGATTTCTGCTAATTCTTCGCGGATTTTATCTTCAACGCCGCTGACATCAGGCCAATCAAAGCCGACCTTCGCGGCCTTCTCGGTGTACTTGTAGGCCACCATCAAGGCCGGTGCGCCCTTCGGCACGCCATCCAGCAGAGACCTGGGTGGCGCTTCCCCGTTGGAGGCTTTCTCCTGCTTCTTGATTTCGTCCCAATTTGCCAGCACCTTCCCCGCATCGCCATTCACATCCACCGTACCCCATACATGCGGATGCCGCCGGATCATCTTGCGGTTGACGTGTTCCAGCACATCGGACATATAGAATTCCCCGTACTCGGTAGCAATCTGGGTATGCAGCACAATTTGCAGCAGCAAATCCCCAAGCTCCCCCGCCAGCGACTCCCAATCTTCTGCATCAATAGTTTCCAGTACCTCATACGCTTCTTCCACCAGATAGGGACGCAGCGACTGATGAGTCTGTTTGCGATCCCAGGGGCAGCCTTCCGGCGCACGCAAATGTGCGATGATTTCCTGGAAGGATTCAAAGCTGGTGTAGTCACCGCGTGCCGGAACGTAAAGTGAGGTCAAATGCTGGATGTATTTGCTGCGATCAATTTCATAGAGGGGCAGCGTTTCTTTGATTGCATCGTCTGTGCCAGAACCATGCAGCAGTACCACTTCAAAATCATCCGGGTACTGGTTCATCAGCGTGAGCTTGATGTTACTGGCGACCTCGCGGCTGTACACTTGCCCCAGCAGCGCCGGATATTCCGGGTTCAATGGGGGATGATGCATGGCTGCGACGGTCAGGCCATCCAGCACTTGCAAACCATCCAGCGCATCCACGCCCAATTCGCGCAAAATTGGCTCAATGAAGCTGATGCCGCTGACAATTTCTACGGTCACATCGCCAGATTTTGCCGCTTCCAGCAAATGCTGCGTGGTACTTTCGCCCACAAATGGATCACCGGGGACGGCGTACACCACATCAGCGGATTGTGCGGCTTCCAGCAATTGTTCTGTGATCTTCCGGTAGACTTCTGCGAAGGCTTCTGTTTCTTCGTAGATATTATCAAAGCTGTGATAGGTGGCGTTCTGGGGCAGGTGCGGCACGCAGGAATGCTGCTTTGTACGCAGATAAACCGTTTGCGCGTTTTCCAGGGTGCGCCATGCCCGCAGCGAAAGATCGTCGATAGAGCCGGGGCCGAGGCCGACAATGGTGATGGTCATGTGGGGTTCCCCTCTATTTTGCGATGCGCCCGTATCATAGCAAAATTCTGAACCACGCGACAGGACAGCAAAGTAACGAATGTTGAGGAGCAAGCTCACTATTGCCGTGTGTGCTGCAATCCTATACTGGAACATAACAGAATCTATTACGAGGAGAAGCCAGTGAGAAAGTTATTTGTACTTTTCGTCGTGGTCTTCATTACCTTCACGTTTGTCAGTTCCGTATACGCTGATCCCAACCTGTATATTCAAATCAACAATGGGATTCGGCCTATTCCGGGACAAGACGCAATTGCCACGGTCCCTATGTATGCCGGGTCAGAACGTCTTGTCATCCAATGGGGAGCACAGCCCTGGACAGGTGGTGCTGTGACCGATTATGACATTGAGATCCAATGCACCCTCTACCCCAATCCCCAGGATCGGTATCCCGATTCAATTCCCGCCTTGTTCTACTATGATCCGGTAAGCACACAGTATCCCGATGTAGAAATCAACGGAAACACAGCGATCTTTCGTTACGCTGGTGCGGTACCTGTCGGACAAAATTACAATCTAGATATTGAAGTGCAAACCTATACATGTACGTTTGAAGGGCGCTGTGACACGAATGTATCCTACCTGGGATATATGCAGTGCAGCATCTTCTGGTATTTCAGCAGCGGCCCCAGCCCGCTGGTCATGGCTGACTTTGACCGCATCCAGTTTTATACTCATGATTGGTACGATCCAACCATCATCATCCCACCGACAGATGTTCCGCTAGAACCAGGGCAGGATACAGACGGGGACGGAATTCTGGATGAAGACGATGTATGCCCATTTGATCCAGGGCTGCCGGCTTCCTCAATCAACGCAAACGGATGTCCAGTGATCCAATAGTTCGCTATGAAAAGGCACTGCCCCTTTAAGGCACTGCCTTTTAGCGACGATCAAGAATAAATTTCCCTGCCATCCAGCTTGAGGAAGGCGTTCAGCCCGGTTTCGATGCGCTTCCAGTCGTGTTGATGGCGTTCCGGTTTCCAGGCCACCAGCAAGAAACTCAGCGCCCGTGCAATCGAAGCGCGGTAATCATATTGCAGATCATCCCAGGAATAATTTTGCACCCCATTGCGCAGCAGAGCATCATGATAGCGTCGTAGTAAATTCTGTTCATGGAAACGGCGCAGCGGTTCAGGCCAGTAGAAGGCCATCATATAAGCCAGATCATCTGTTGCTGTATCGACGCGCCAGCTTTGCCAATCCATGATGCGCGTATCCTTATGCGAATAGAGAAAATTCCCCGGATGCAAATCACGATGTACCAGCGTCAAGCCCTGGCCTGCTAGCAGCCGCTCACGGCGTTTATCTGGCGTTTTGCTCACCACTTGCTGCAAGGCATCCATCAGCACCGGATTCAGTTTTTCCCCGGCGAAAGCATAAAATGCTTCGAAGCGTTCTTGATACCGTGCCTGATTTTCTGCGAGGCTCTCTTCTGTTGGCAGTGTACCCAGTTCGCCCAGTTTGTCATGCTCCCACCAGAAGGCATGAAACAAGGCCAGCGAATCCATGATTTGTTCCTGATGGCGCTGCGTGGGTGGCTGCGGTTTGCTGTGTGGACGGAACTCTTTGCCCAGGTCTTGCAGGAGGATATGCGAACCCCCTGCGATGTCGTCATAGTAGGCATCATAGCAGCGCGGCAGGCGCAGGGCTTCCAGTGTGTGCCGCTTTAACATCGGCGGCATCACCTCGTTATAGAAGGTCACTTCGCGCTCTGCCAGCGGCATCTGCTGGCTGCTCTTGTTCAGCTTGATGAAGATGCGTTCCGGAGCGTGCCGCTGCGTCTGAAAATCCGCATAGCGCAGGGATGCACGGTGATGCTGTGCCACGCCGGACTCGGTGCTGTCTTCGATTTGCACTTTTGTGACGACTTCACGCTCCGAAAGGAAGCCGTTTGCGCGGAAGATGGCGGTCAGCAATTTGGGAGTCACTTGGCGCAGTTCGGTGATGAGCATGGGTTTTCCTTCGCATGGCATGATGAGAATACACCCCATCATACGATTTTTTGCGAAACCAGGTTATAAACGTTTGCCCACTTATGCCAGCAGTTGTTCAACCATTGCGCTGAAGCCAGCAGGGCCAATGGCGGGAATGCGCACCAGGCCGGGAACATTCAGTTCGCGCCAGATGCCTTCAGGACGCTGCACCAGATACGCTTGATCGACTGCTGCCAGCATGGGCGCATCGTTGGGACTATCGCCAATGCCCACCGTGACCAGATTGCCCCGGTAGCGCTCTCGGTAGTGCTGGATCAACCAGCGCACCGCACGACCTTTATCCGCATTGGCTCCGGTGACGGTGTAGAATTTCCCGCCGGATGGGCATTTCAACCCGCGTTCGGCGCACAATGCCTGGAAGCGTGCCAGCGTCGGCGCATCAAATTGCGTGAAAATGGTTTCACTGTAATCACGGGTTCGTGCCAGTGCTGCCGCTTGCAGTGATAATCCGGTTACTTCTGCCACTTCTTCGACAGATATATCCCGGAAGCCCTGGAACTCCAGTTCGCTTGCTTGCTGAATCGCTTCCAGCGACTCGTGAAGCTGCGCGGCAGGTAATCCTAGCAAGTGGCGCTCCCCATCCGGGAAGATCACCGCGCTGCCATTTTCCACAATGTAGGGATGCTCCACATTTAATGCTGCCCGAATCGGCTGCTGTTCCGCGTGGGTCTTCGCCGAGCAGAAGATTACCGGGATACCCCGCGCTTGCAGCCGTTCCAGCGCCGCCCGCGAACCTTCTGGCGAATAGGTCTTCGCATCCAGCAAGGTGCCGTCCAGGTCGGTGAATAAGAGGATTTCAGTCATGGGTTCGGTTTATCTGTGTCCTCTGGTCGCTATGGTGAAATCATTCTGGCGCGGTGCGGCGGACGTGTTAATACGGCAACCTGCGTTTTGGGCGCAAATGCCGCCATTTGGACATCGCCCACTTGGCATAAATCTCAAACGCATCTTGCTTGGTGTACGTCTCCGCAATCATGGGAATCACCAGACTATGCTCAATGACCGTATCGGCCTGGAAAAACCAGTACAGTCCCATCAAGGGCGAGAGCGTGTGATACTGCTGCTTATCTGCATACATGTGGTAATTGCCAAACTCGCCATGTACTGCCGGAATGATTCGCGTGCTGATATGGCTGCGGTGGCGCTCGACAGTGCTGCTTTCCCAGGCATAGCGGCAGGCGGCTTCATACTGCTGAAAAGCAGGCATCTGCGGCGCTAAAGCACAACTTCCCAGGAATGCACCCGCTTTTGTCAACACAGCCATATTCTCCAGCGCCAGATAGTGACTCACGCCTTCTTCGACTTCCGTGCCGAAGCCCAGCGAAGCCAGGATTTTCACCGGGAGATTCAGCTTTGCCACGGCTCCCAGCGTAATTGAATCTTCGAGCAGCGTTCCCGGCGCGGATTCATCCCCGCACATCAGCGCATCAACCCCACCATCCACCAGAATCAGCGCATCAATGCCGAGCTTCTGAATCAGGTGTTCATAGGCATTTTGCAGCGGAAGCACGCCCCGGTCATCGAACATCCAGACGATGACTTCTTCTCCGCTTGTTTCTAAGAACCACTGCGCCAGATGTCCTTCCGGGAAATAAGGTGTATCAATGCGCAGTTTTCCCCGCGCACCGAGCAGCAGCGTTTCGATTTCTTCAACAGGGTTGCTGATCGCCTTCGCCAGCGGAAAATCGGTGAAGCTGTAATTTGCCAGCGAAACCTGTTTCCCGGCGGCCTTGAGTTCAAAATAGATTGGCAGTCCGGCGTAAATATCAAAGCCGCCGCCAGCCCCGGCAATCAGAATATGCTGGCTGTTTTCCAGCAGGTGCAAAAAAGGCAAATTCAAACGCATAGCGTTAGCCATTCCAGCGAGTGGTTTGCAGCAGATCATCATCCTGGCTGCTGCCCGTCAGGTAGACGCGGCTGCCATCCTCAATAGAGACGATATACAGGCCATCATCCAGCACGTCAGCAACGAGGTAGCGCTCATCTGTAGACAAGAATCCGGCGCGTGCATTGGGTACGGAGAACGGCACACAATTATCTTCCGGCGGGCAATCCACATCCAGCACAACGGCGCGGCGGTCTGTGGGATCGGTGGCGCTGTTTTGATATGCAGTGAAGGCAATCCGCGACTCGACTGCATCAACGAATGTTCTCGGCGCGACTTGCTGCGCCAGCACAATTGTATTTTCCAGGCAGGTATCCTCTGCAATACAAGCCGGATCTATCGCCAGCAGGTTTTCGCCTTCATGGAAGATCACGCGCCCATCCGCAATTTGCTGCACATCATTGGCGGAAGGTGGCAGAAATGCCACACTTGCTTCCAGTGGATTCAAGGCGCAGGAGGACAACAGGCAAGCCAGATCAGCAGCACGAAGCTGGCTGCTGGCATCGCGGAAAATCAATACTGTGTTATCTGCCAGCCACAGAATCGGCTGCAAGGGAGTGCTGCTGTTCCCGCTGAGGAGGGCGACTTCGCCCGTTTCGGCGTTGGTAACTGCCAGCGTTGAAGCGCCTGTCTCGGATACTGTGCCCCAGTAAGCAACCAGCGGCTCAGACGTTGCCCACAATCCGCTGCGTACAGAACGCCGATTATTGAAGATTCCCAGGCCGCGAAAATTGCCATCCACCAGCAGCCCATAGCCGCCATTCTGCCATGCAAAGATCGCATTGCTTGCTTCTGAGAAAGAAGAAACACCCGCTAAATGAGCATCCCCCAGGGCATAGGGCGACAATAATTCAGCGTTGGCTTCCCTTTGCTGCGAAATTCCTTGCAGGCTGTAGAGGGCATCCGTCGTCGCATCCGCCACACGCACAAAATTTCCCACCCATTCCCCACCGGAAACAGGTTCAACGGCGCTGCCGACTTCCGCACTGGATTGTGTGGCAGCATCGCCAATGCGCAAGCTCACGCGGTCTTCATCCTCTTGTACGGCGTAGAAAAGCAGATCACCATCCGCTGACCAGGAGAATCCCAGCGCCGGGTGAATGGTCTCACCGGGATTGCTGACAATCCAGCGAGTTACGCCGTCTGCGCTGGCAACGACCAACTGCCCTGATGAATTGAGGAATGCGAGCAGTGGCGTATCTGTATCCTGTGCCGCTGCTACTGGCAGCAGCCCCAGAACCACCAGAACCAGGAAAAACCAGTTGCGCATTTTTGAGGGAATCATGTTTGTAATCTCGTGACAAATAACGTCAATTTAGGCGTTCGTTCTTCATTTTGGCGGACACAGCGGTGCTGTGTCCCTACAAAAGAGCTGTTTAGCAGGAGGGACACCCAACAACTAGCTACCGCAAATCCGCTTCCCACACGCGCAAATTATCGAACAAGACATCTCCGCCATTGTCGAAAGAAATGGTCATCAAGCCGATTCGTTCGCCGTCTAGCTGGTCGTCTTCAATCTCGAACAGCAGGCGATCCCCCAGGTAGAAGGCGAAATAATCTTCCACACAAACCGCCGTCATCTGATTGCGTTCCGGGCTGATGGCATCCAATTCTACCCAGTCCACCAACTGGTCAAATTCCGAACCCTGGTCAATGAAGAAGGTATAGAAGCCATCGCCACTCAGGGTAAAGTAATAACCGTTGCTATCTTCTGAACTAGCCTGACACACAATGCCATAGCCATTGGTATTGGGTTGAGGAAGTTCAGCATCCACCTGAATCACCACATCATCATAGGGGAGATCGTACCAGGCGGTATAAACCTGCCCATCTTCGGGAATGGTTCGTGTGAGCAGTACCCCATCCTCGACAGTGAGCAAGGTTCCGTCACGGTCGTAGCCGTCCCAATTCGATCCGTCGCGGAAGTCATCCACCACAACCAGCTCACCCAACAACACCTCAGTTTCGGCAGCTTCCAGGCGAGACCGAACGGCAAAGCTGTCATTCGGCGCAGCACCGGAAAGCTGCCAGAGTTTGAGATTGTCAAAAACAACGTACACATCTTCATCCGGGACGAAGATCGTCGCAGCCATGCCCGCGTTACCAGATGTGAAGGTGGTATCGCGGGTTTCTGCGAGTAATTGGTCGTTGGCGTAGAAGGCGAGGTAATCTTCCTGGCAGACGGCAATCAGGGTATTATCCGCAAAGCCCTGGTTGATGGCTTCTGATGCTGTCCAGGGGACGAGATCGCGGCGCGTACCCCCTTCAAACAGGTAGATCGTGAAGCGTCCTTCGCCGCTGATGAGGAAGTAATAGCCATCAATGGTATTCGCTGGATCAGCGCGGCACATGATTCCGTAGCCGTTGTTGTTCTCGCTGGAGAGCATGCGCGTTTCAACTTCAATAGCGACATTTTCATGGACATCGCTATTTTGCCCCCACAGCAGCAAATCCTGCTCCCGGAAGCGAATCTCATAACGCCCATCCGTGATGCGCAGCGATCCGGTACGGCTGGTGTAGGTTTCCCAGGCATTCAACGCGCTGAAGGTTTCATTCAGCAGCAAGTCCCCAACCTGAACCGGGGCTTCTCCCTGGCGCAGCACTTTTCCGATTTGTCGCGTGCTTTCATCCGGCAGCAGATTTTCCAGCCAACCCAGGTCATCCTGCGCCAGCACCACGCCAGAAGCCAGCAGCAGCACTACAAAAGCTTTCAACAGCGTTCGTCTCACTGTAATCCTCTTCCTCGTTCCATAAGCACGGATGCAATCTCATTGTAGCAAATTGCCTCCATTTGCGCTGGAATCAGTGGGATAATCGTATTGAACCTTGAGGAGACAAGAATCCATGTCTATTCGTTTGAATGTCGCTGCTGTCATTGTGCGCCATGACGCGCTGCTGCTGGTCGAATTTGATGATGAAACCGGGTTACATTACAACCTGCCGGGGGGCGGTGTTGAAGAGGGCGAGACGCTGCATCAGGCACTGCGCCGCGAAGTCCGTGAAGAAACCCATGCCGAACTTGCTGAAATCGGGCGGCTGCTGCTGGCCTGGGAATATGTGCCACAGCAGCAAGCCGAACAATACGGCACACAGCACAAGGTTTCACTGGTTTTCCATTGTATGCTTGCCCCGGATTATGAACCGCATTTCCCGCCGATGCCGGATGTGCATCAAACCGGGATTCGCTGGGTTCCGCTGGCAGACTTGGAAACGGTTGCCCTGCTACCTGCCATTGCCCCACAGCTACGTCACGCCCTTGCATACCCCGAACAGCCTGTTTCAGTGGTTCTCGCGCTGTAGAATATGATAGGTAGAAGAACGCTCACGACATTGTCACACCCAGTGATGAAGATTGCGGCATTGCTGCGAAGATAGGAAAGACGATGTTTACCGGGATATTTCTGACTTCCTCAGTAATTCCAGAAAAGTTTCTGTGAATAGAATTGGAATTTCGGACGACCCGGCGGATCACCCCTACGCTTTTCTTCGTGTCCTTTGTGTCTTTGTGGTGAAAATCGTTTGATGCGATTGCCCTGCCCTAAAGATCCCTCCTGCGCTGCGAAGGAACCTGAATTGGGCAGAGGAGACAAGAACGGGTGAAACCTGTTTCGCCCCTACGAATGTCTTCGTGGTTCAAATTGTTTTACAGTACTTTCTGAAGTTCTATTCGCGCCTTGTTCCGGCAGATGGTATAATGCACCCGTCGCAGAAACTTCAACAAAGGTAATCCAATGGTCGAACAAGTCCCCGCCGAAACATTGAATCCAGAACACCTCCGCGCACTGTACCGGGTCTCTGGCTGGATTAACTCAACGCTGGATTTCGACCAGGCGCTGGATAACGCAATGGATGCCATCATGCAGGTGACCAAAGCCCAGCGCGGTTTCCTGATGATCCTCAACAATGATACCAACGAACTCGAAGTGCTGGTGGCACGCGGAATCAACGGGGAAGAAATCGAGAACGAAGGCTACAGCACGACCATCGTCAATGAAGTTGTCAAGACGGGTGAACCTCTTCTGACCAATAATGCCCAGTTTGATACGCGCTTCAGCGCCGGGCAAAGCATCATCATGCGCGGCTTGCGTGCGATTCTTTCTGCGCCGATGATGGTACAGGATCGGTTGATTGGCGTGGTCTATGTCGATACTTCCATGAAGGCCGGAACCTTCCGCCCAGAAGATGCTTCTTTGATGCAGGCGGTCTCCGGGTTGGCGGCGCGTGCGATTGAGAATGCCCGTCTCTACGCAGTTGCGCGGGAAAAAGGCCGCCTCGAACATGAATTGATGATGGCGCAGGAAATCCAACGCAATTTGCTGCCGCAGGAAATGCCGCATCTCCCCGGCTATGAACTCGCACCACACTGGGAAGCCGCCCGCGAAGTGGCGGGGGATTTCTACGACGCTTTTGTGTTGGATGACAACACATTATGTACGGTGATGGCTGATGTTTCGGATAAAGGCGCTCCGGCGGCGCTGTTCATGGCGGTGGCAAGGACGTTAATTCGCAGCCATGCCAGCGCGGGAATGTCTTCTATCGATGCCGTCAGCCGTGCTAATGATTTGCTGATGCTGGATGCAGAACAAAGTGGGATGTTCGTCACGCTCTACTTCAGCCGCTTTTACGTAGATGGAAACAGCGAACATGTGAACGGCGGGCATAATCCGCCAGCGCTCTACCGTCGTCAGACACAGCAGGTTGAATATCTACCAACAGGTGGACGAGCGCTCGGCTGGTTCCCCAACAATCCCCTGAGCGAAATTCCTATTCAGCTTGAGCCGGGGGATGTATTGGTCTTTTACACCGATGGACTGACCGAAGCGGAAAACCCCCAGGGGGAAGCCTACGGGGAAGAACGTTTGGCCTATTTATTGCAGCAAATCGGGCAGTATTCCGCCGCAGAAATCCGTGATGCGATTCTGCATGATGTGGAAGTTTTCTGCGCGGGTCAGTCGCCCTTTGATGATCTGACGATGATGGTTGTGCGTTATACGGGATGATAGCCACTCACATGAGGGGAATTCGCAAGGGGAAGATTGCTTCATGATTCAAGACGATTCCGGCTACATTCGGCGCTTCAACCCGGTGCTGGTAGGCATCATCACCATTGTGCTGATGCTGATCTTCTGGCAAATCCGCGATATTTTGATGCTGGCTTTTGCTGGCTTTATCCTCACCAGCCTTGCAGAAATTCCTGTAGGATTCTTCACTAATCGCTGGAATATGAACCGGGCACTGGCGATTCTGCTGTCGATGTCGCTGGGTATTTTGTTCCTGATCTTGCTGATTATTCTGATTTTTCCGACGTTGTTCGCGCAGTTCAGTGTGCTGTTCACCGAGACAATACCGCGTGGTATCAATCAACTGATTGAACTCTGGAACAGCGGGGAACTCTATGAGCGCATTCCCTTCCTGGAATCTTTCCTGGCGACAGCCGTACCAGAAATCGACAGCGATTTAATCTCGCAAGCATTGAATCAAGTGGCAACAGCACTGAGTACCGTAGGCGGTTCGGTCATCCCCCTGCTGGGTGGCGTTGCGAGCGGTGTCCTCAGCGCAGTGATTATTTTCTTCCTCTGCATCTATCTGATTGCAGAACCCTCGCGCTACGTAAGTGGAATCATCGCTCTCACCCCACTCTGGTATCGAGACCGGATGCGGCACATTCTCACGCGGATCAGCATGACGGTGCGGGCGTGGCTGCTGGTCACGGGCGTTTCAATGGTCATTGTGGGTACTGGTACCGGGTTGGTATTGGCCTTCCTGGGGATTGAGCAGTGGTTGGCGCTGGGCGTTCTCAGTGGGGTTTTGTCTTTCATCCCCAACTTCGGCACCCTTGGCGCAATCATTCCGTCGATTGCGGTTGCAGCCATTCAAGCGCCGGATTCTGTTCTGTTGGTGATCCTGTTCATTCTGATTATTTCTTTTATCCAGGCGCAAATCGTTGGCCCTATCCTCACCAACGAGAGCATGAATCTTGCCCCGGTGCTGATTCTGCTTGGTCAGATTGTCTTCGGCATTTTCTTTGGTTTTTTGGGATTGATGCTGGCAGTTCCCCTGATCGCCATCACTGTCGTGCTTGTAGAAGAAATCTACGTCAAAGATGTGTTGGGCGACGATTCGTCTGAGAAACCCAAGAATGAAGAAGAAGAGGATGATGGCATTGTCTTCGCAGAGGCAGATTGAGGCGCTTTCTGACAGAGTGCATACGAATAGCACTTGTACAGCTTGCGCTCATTGAAGCTGGAAAAGTTGTCTGCAAAGGCTACTGCGTAACATCAGTTTTTCGGTCTCCTCATCTCTGGGACAGGGTAATCGCTTCAAAACGATTTGAACCACAGAGAAAAAACCGTAGGGGCATGACACATGTCGTGCCCGGAAATGCCAAAAACCTTTTTTTCGC
>CAYVVZ010000053.1:0-26879 GCA_964455365.1 uncultured Anaerolineaceae bacterium
ATGACGGCTACTAGGCTATTCGTAGTTTGCGATTAAGGATCTCAATTCATCTAGTGTTGGCTGTTGAGATAACCCATCTAGTCGCAGATAGCCCCCATCCAATCTCCATCCAAGTGTTGGTATACCGGTTACACCCAATTCATTTGCAACTTGAGCATCAACCACATACTGATCTGCTGATGTCGTACAGTCAAGCAATTCATCGTAATTTAAGCCTAAGGCATTAGCAGAATCCAGAACATATGTGTTTATATTAATCTGCCCTAGTATAGCTTGTGCGAAGAGATAGTCATGTGCAGGCCAAAACAAATGCGTGGAACTTATTCCTGCACACTCTGCAACTGCGAAAAGATCCTGAGAATGCTGACTAATGGCCAACATGCGGAACTCATACTGTGCTTGACCTGTCACAACAAACTCACTCAAGAAATCCTTTATCGTTGTTTGGTAATCTCGGCAGTGACTACACAAGAAATCCATGAAAGCGACGACTGTCACTCGTGCGTCAGGATTACCGAGAATGAATGCACCATCTTTGCCTTGTCTACTTGGAATACCGAGAAAATCCTGGCCTTCGGGAATGGGGCCTGTGTACTGCGAGTAATCAAATAGTGCCTGGTAGACCGCTGTTGCAGTTTCACTCACTGATGGAACCCGGATTGATTCCGAGGCTTCAGGTGATTGATCTGAAAGAACACAGCGAATTCCCCATGTAACACCATTAATATCTGGTGAACCAGCTCCACGATAACTACCCCGCAAATCACTTATTCGGCTGGTATCGTAGTTTCCACCTCGGATAATCCGAGACAAAACGTCAATTTGTGTTTCTCGACCATCTAGAGGATTGTAAGGATATGGAACATTTGCAGAACTGGTCCATTCGGAAACATTACCGCTCATATCCATAGCGCCAACCCAAGAGGCTCCTGATGGAATACTCCCAACTTCGAATACACGCCTCGGGAGTTGAGCATACCAATTAGTATTTTCTGTATTCCATTCATTCCCCCAAGGATATAGTAATGATTCAGGTCCCCGTGCAGCATATTCCCATTCAGCTTCGGTAGGAAGGCGGGCACCACGTAGTTCACAGAAATCCCTGGCTTCAAACCAACTCACCCCAACCACGGGGTAGTTGATCCCTTCAAACTGTACATCATTAGTTTTTTCGCCACCAAAAAGATAAAATTGCTCCTGAGTAACTTCATACTTATCAATCCAGAAACCTTCATCAAAGCAAACCTCATGAGCTGGTTGTTCTTCCTCAAACCACTCAAGTTCACAAAAGGTTTGATTTGGTCCTTCTTGGCATAATCTAGAGGAGATTTCCACCTGGTCTTCGGTAGAACCCATTGTGAAGCAACCAGCAGGTACAAATACCATTATCACGCCATCAAAATCTCGTTCAGTATTGAGAGTAGGCTGCGATGAATCCAACAACCTGGGTACAAGGAGCGCACCCAAAATCACCAGGACAATCGCGGCGACGGCAATTGCGCCCAACATCGCGTAGTTTCGGGAAACCTGTCGTTTCTGCGGCGGCGGGTATTTGGCGTTGATGGCATCCAGGAAACGTTTCGCAGTCGGATGCTTCATCCGCAGCAGAAGCTGACGAGCAAGTTCAACTTTGTCTTCTTTCAGCAATTTCTGGATGTACGCCTTGAATTTATCATCCTGCCCCTGCGCTAGCATGGTCTCCAGGCGTTTTGCGGCAGCATCCAACTTGGCAGCTTGGCTCTGGCTCATGAGTAGTCTCCGGTGCGAAACTTATTCTGACGAGCATACAATTGCTAATTGTATCTTAGATGCAGAGATTACGCTGTGAATTATGCGAAATTCACCCTATACGTTTTATAAGGTAACAATTGTCAGTCTCGGCTCAAACAATGAAATATAACTGCTACAAGATCGCCTGCCATGTACGCTGCTGGCGCAGATTTTACACAGATGGAACAAATCAGGTTGAGAATGTGTTATATCCTGTAGAGTAAGTATAATTCGCTCAGGCGATGGCTTGGGCACAGTTGGGAGTACGGTTGCAATGTTTGCAGATCAAGATGGCGGAACACGTCGGACAATTTTGCGTTCCATGTTGTTTTTCATCATCATGGGGACGCTGCCTTTTTATCTCTTAGGCTTCATTGTGTTGGGGTCATCACGCGGCGAGGCAGAAACCACCCTCACGGATGAACCCACCGTGACGCTGACTCCGCTGGGGGCAGATTTGACCCAGACGGAGACACCGACGCTCACGCCGACGACAAACGCCACTGCCACACAAATTAATCCCCTGGTGCCAACTCCGGTTCAATTTGTGCCACCGACGCGAGTCCCGGCGACAATTACACCGCTGCCGACAGCCGTCATCCCAACCGATACCCCTGCGCCTACCTTAACACCTAACGTGGATAGCGATGGGGACGGCATCCCGGATCATGAGGATCACTGCCCTGCGGAAGCTGGTCCTCCGAATAACAGCGGTTGCCCGCTGCCGAACCCGGATAGTGACGGAGATGGTATCCCCAACGGGCAGGATGATTGCCCGCAAGAACCTGGCCCTGCGGAAAACAACGGCTGCCCAGAAGCGGTCGATAGCGATGGCGATGGTATCCCCGATGATGAAGATGCCTGCCCCAATGAATTTGGTATTCCACTGTTGAATGGCTGCCCTGAACCGCTCGATAGCGATGGGGATGGCGTGCCGGATAGTGAAGATGCCTGCCCCGGTGAATTCGGCATCGCGGAAAACAACGGCTGCCCAGAAGAGGTTGATAGTGATGGCGATGGCGTGCCGGATAGTGAAGATGCCTGCCCCAGTGAATTCGGCACCATCGAAAACAATGGCTGCCCAGAAGTTGACAGCGATGGGGACGGCGTGCCGGATAGTGAAGATGCCTGCCCCAGTGAAGTTGGCACTGCCGAAAACAATGGCTGCCCAGAAGTTGACAGCGGCAGCGAGGAAACAGATAGTGATGGCGACGGTATCATCGACTCAGAAGATGACTGCCCTGCGCAAGTCGGGCTGCCCGAAAATGGCGGCTGTCCTCTCGGTGCTGAAGAGACAGAAGAGTCTTAAACGACACAGCGGGCGCAACAGGTTTGCGCCCTCCGTTCACCTGCCAGCAAACAACCTCAGCCTAATCCCGCGCTTTTGAGATGCTCCAGGCTGGCGGGAAGCGCATCATACAACGCATAGGGATCATGCTGCGCAGGGCTGTTTTCGGCAGTGATGCATAACCAACCGTCATAATGGTGCGCCTTCAGTGCCGCCGCGATTTCGCTGAAGTTCAACAATCCCTGCCCCGGAAGCCGCCCGTTGCTATCACTCAAATACAGATAGCCCACTCGGTCACCATACTCTCGCAGTGCTGCTGCAACATCTTCTTCTTCCAATGCCAGATCAAAGAGTACCGGGGCAATCCGAATGTGGGGATGATTCTTAATTTCATTGCTGAAACGAACAGCCTGCGCCATGGTGTTCATGAACGCGGTGTGGTAACGGTGACGCGGCTGCATATCCAGCGTAACCCCCAGGGCATACGCCAGATCAGACACTGTGCGCAGCAGCCAGATCATGAGTTCGCTCGCCATCTCTTCCGCACTGCGATAAGGCTTGAGATTTGGTGTGGTCAATGCGCCCCACTGCGGCACAAAAACCACATGCTCCGCCAGCAAATCTACCGCCGTTGCCATCGCCTGACGCATATTTGCAATAGCAGCCTCACGCTTTTCCAGTTCTGGCGAGAGATAGCCATCCAGCGTACCCAGATGAACAGACGCGATCCGTAGCCCGGTAGCATCCAACGCTTCCGCAATTTCATACAAGCGATCTTCCAAGCCCTCTGCCTGTACTTCCAGGCCAGTAAATCCAAGCGATTTGGCACGCTGGCAACGCTCACGGAAGGTACGTCCCGGCAGTAAATTTTCCTGGATGGCGAATTTCATATAGAGTTTCTCTCTCAATGCATCATTGGAACGTTCATGCGCCGGATTATCCAGAGGATGCCGCCAGATTACAAGGTGATGACACTCACTCCATAACCCGCTGCAAGACAAAACGAAGCATAAAGATGAGGAGATATCCCAGGTATCCCAAGAAATTTGGGATATTCTGGATAACTTTGGGATATATGACACAAATTGCGTTATGAAAAGGTTTGGGGAAAAGTAGATTTGTTTTTGATACGAGTTCTACTATACGAAGCAAAACGCCAAAATGAGTAAAAACTTGATGCAAAATTGTTGCCCTATGTGCAGGTGTGGGAGACGTGCCGTTGCACGCCCCTCACAAAAATAGATGAGGCTTTTGATGCTGAGGCCGGGGATTTGGTGGGATCAACCTCTGCCGAGGGGATGCACCCGTGCGTGGCGCTTACCCCTGCCAGAAAGACTCGCTCAGGTACTTATAGGCGTTATCCGGGAACAGGGTTACAACGGTGCCGGATTCGCCACGGTTGGCGATTTCTTCCGCCACATGCAATGCCGCGACCAGGGCTGCCGCACCGCTTGGCCCCACAAGGTAGCCTTCTTCACGGGCGAGACGGCGTGCCATCTCATAGGATGCATCTGTCTCAATACCCATATTGTGATCCGCGAACGTTTCGTTATAGATTCCAGGCTTGATGGATGTGGGCATATGCTTCCAACCTTCGATGCCGTGGAAGGCCGTATCTGGCTGCGCGGAAATCACCTGAATGCCGGGATTGCATTCCTTCAGACGTTTGCCTGTTCCGATCAGCGTCCCACTCGTCCCCAGGCCAGCGACGAAATGCGTCACGCGGCCTTCGGTCTGCCGCCAGATTTCGGGCGCAGTAGTCTTATAATGCGCCTGCCAGTTCGCCGGATTGTTGTACTGGTTGGCGTAGAAATAGCGTTCCGGCTCAGAAGCTGCCAATTCACGTACTGCTTCAATGGCTCCATCACTGCCTTCCAGTGGATCCGTCAGCACAAGTTCAACGCCATATGCCCGTAAGATTGCCATGCGTTCCTGGCTGGCATTCGCGGGCAAAAAGAGTTTCACACGGAAATTCAGCGCGGCTCCCAACATAGCATAGGCGATGCCCGTGTTGCCGCTGGTGCTATCCATCAAAACCTGACCATCGCCCAGCTTACCCTGCAAAAATGCCTGCTGAACGATTTCATAAGCGGCGCGGTCTTTCACACTACCACCAGGATTCTGCCATTCTGCTTTGGCGTAGACCTGCACATCAGCGGGAAGGTGTGCGGTCACGCGGCGGAACGAGAGTAAGTCTGTATTGCCGATTTGCGTTTCGAGGCGCACCGCATGAGGCGCTGCACCTACAACGAAGGGCAATGCGTTCTTCAATAGAGCGCTCATGGTACTTCCTTTCTGGGATGTTCAACTACAGTACGGATCGTGGCACGGTGCTGCTCAACAAGGTCTCACTTTTGAAACTCACCCGGCGAAACCCTGCTTTTTTCGTGTGAGGCATGGTCTGTCATATCCACGCCAGCGACTTCGCATATCGATTGCGCATGACCCAACAAAAAAAGCCAACTGCGTTCAAGGATGCGAAGTCGGGTTCCTATGTACAGGAGCCGCTTCACACTTCTTGTGCCGTTGGCTTTTTTGTTCTTTTTCTGTTGATGCCGTCGTCTGAAGTGTTAGCGTTTCCTGCTCTTCAGACAACAACAAAATGCGCGAACCATGCGGTGTATTCTCCTACGATTTCGCATCGCCGTGAGTGTACGGTGCAATAGCGATGCTGTCAACCGATTGCTTCATTCACTCATCAGACACCAAAACGGACGCTCGTCTTACTTTGCAACACGGGGATTTTCACCCAATATTCAGGCAGTTATTCGCTGCCCTCAAGATATTCCTTCGCGTCTTCGATGGTTTCCATTGTGCGCAGCAAGGGGCGTAGCTGCGGATTCATTTTCTTGAGCATATGACCAAAGGTGATGATCATCGTATCCGCACCGACCACAATAAATTCACCGCCTTTTGAACCCAGCACAGTGAAGGTCTTGTGGAAATGCGTCAATGCCCCCTGGGGGATACCGCGACTGTCGGAGAAGTTCGCCAGCGTTGCAACAGTGTGTGTCACGGTGTTCACCAATTGAAGCCAGGTTTCATACCCGTGATAATAATCTTCCCACGTCCACTGTCCGATGAATTGCACGTAAATATACGTCTGGCTCTCATTACCCCAACCAACGCGAATTGGCATATTGTTTTACCCTAAGCTGTATCCCTGTAGTTCGGTGCGATTGTACATCAAGGTACATAGTCCCTGAATGCCCAGCTTATCCCTGGATGGGGCGGCCTGGGTACGCAGGCGATTTCGGGTCAGTGCTGCGCCAGAACTGCGGATGATCCGGATTCGTGAAGCGGCTGATGTCCGTTTGTGGTGTCCATTCGCTGCCATCGGGCAAAATCGCGCTGCCCTGGTTGGAATGGTACCACTTGATATGTTCAAGTACAGCGCCTTGCAAATTTGCGCCTCGCAAATCCGCACAGATTAAATCGGCTCCGGAGAGATCCGCAAATGCCAGATTTGTGTTGCGTAAATCTGCCCGGTAGATGTTCGCGCCGATCAGTTCAGCCTTGTAAAAATTGGAACCCTCTAAATCCGCACGCCACAGTGCCGCACCCGTCAGCTTCGCACGGGTGAAGTTATACCCCTTCATGAGGCTTACTGGTTCCGTATGCCATTCTTCCGAACGCATCCAGTCAATCGCAGCCTTGGCGGTTTCATTGGCCTGCCCGGAGGCTTCACGCAGCAGCCGATCTTGTAACTGCTCCCGTGCGCGGTTCTCATTCAGTCGATCCAGAATCAGCACCGTGAAGGCAATCCCCACCGCTTCTGGTACCAGGTTCTCAACGAACCCAGCTACATCTGAATTGACAATGCGAATAGCAGGAATCGTCAGCAACCCCAGCATCCACCCGGTGAGCAGCAGCAAAGGCCATTGGTTATCTGACCAGATATTACGGATCTCTTGCCAGCGATTTTTCACAGATGTGCTTACTCCATATGATTCATCAGTCGCAAAATTAAGGCAAAGTGTTTTTTGAAACAAACAGTATCAAGCGTATTCTACTTGAAAAAACCTCTAGCATTATAGCAAACCTGCCATCGTAAGCAGTAGCAGTCATCCAGAGAGTCCGATACGACAGAATAAAAAGGAGGAAGTTGGTTCGTTCAATTCTATGGTCTTTCTGAAACCATTGAGGATTGGTTGACTCGTCATCCAGAATGATGCCAAAATAAACTCAAGTACTTTTGTGTCCACACCTTGGGATTAGTAAATTTCATGTTTATACAAAATAATACTAAGATTTTTCTAAGTTACGCTCGACGAGATGCCAATATAGCCCACGAAGTCTTTTTCCTTATTTCTCAGCGGATACGTCATCTCAAGGTATGGTACGACAAACAAGATATTATTGAATCGAAAGACTGGGATCTACAAATCCTTCAAGGACTTGAAAGCTCAACATCCCTGTTGCTCATCGCTTCGCGGTATTCGTTCTCTTCCTGGAATGTGAAGCAAGAGGTAGATTACTTTTTACACACAGGCAAGCCAATCTATGTGATATTAATTGATGATACCCCAATTGACCCTGACCTCGGTGATTGCCCGATTATAGATTTAAGGTCTGATCCTTTCGATGAAAAACGCTGGGATCAATTGCTCAACGCGATTCGTGATAATTGTTTTGAACAGGTGGCAACGGGACTAAAAGACGTTGTGCTCCCGTCCTACGTCCGCAACTTCGTTTCACGATTGAATCGGTTGAACAGCCTCTTTTTTGTCTTAAATGTCGTATTCCTCGGCCTCACGCAACTACTCCCCGGCGGTCGTGCATCGAACCTGACTTTTATACTGGCCTTCGTATGGATCTTCGATCTATCAGCTACATTGTTGCTTCAAGGACGCATGGCTTTACGTAAATTACAAGACGTAAGTTTAATGTTCGTTGTCGGTCAGGGAATACTACGTGTCGTTACAGTCACATTTTTTCTATCAGGAATATTTGGGGGGGCGATCCCTGAAATTGGTGGGCAGACCGCGGTTCTATCCTGGGATTCTCTTCTATCCCTCATCTCATTCGGCCTGGCACTTGGTTTCATCTACCTGATTTATAAACAAAGTTTTCGAGGTGTGCTCGAATTTTATCCCTATAGCAGTAAAGATATAAAAAAGCGACTAACAAAAGAAGAAACTGAAGCAACAGTCTCAGATTACGTCCTGCGGTTTTTCTCGCTCAGAAGTATGTATCACTCAAAGTTAGCGGGCTGGCTACCCGCCTACCCAATTGAGCGTAACTTCCGGGTTCAATTTCAGCCGCGTACCGGACATTATTACAATAAAAATGTCTCCGGTTTGGTAACAGAAAAGTCCGATAAGCTTACCATTTTATATGTTGACCAGGATTTGCCGTTAGCGACTTTTTTAGCAGAAAGGCTACGTTCTGCTACCCGGTCAGTACACCTATCATCGGAGATGAATACAAGCGTAGACAATGGAGGTACGTATATCATTATCGTGACTCCGTATTCTATTGATGCGGCGGAAGCATTCATCGAGAAGAATCCTCATGTACGTTGTATCCCTGTGCTGATGCAGAAAACAAAGATGCGGGAAAATATCGGCAGGTTACAATATATTGATGGGCGCAGCGACTATCTTCAAGCTGCGCGTGGGATTGTTGAAATCCTGGAAGGGAAGCGACAAAATAACGTCACTGGAGAAATTGAAGATCGGAGCAAGATTCAGATTCCAAACTCATTGGCTATTCTGTTTGCACCCTCTGCGGTCCTCCTATTCATATCATTGCTGATTCCACTACTTACGCTTTTAATCTGGCTTCTACCAACAGAAAGCATCTTCATTCAACCGGATGACGTACTCCCCTCATTTATCCTTCTCAGTGTGATGGCGTTGCTTATTGATGTCATTCCCTTTCAGATGATAAGAAATGGCATGAAGCGGAAGTATTCACTATCGACTTTTGCCCTTGTCAATACGTTGATGATGCTACCATTAGTCCCTCTGATGTTTGTTTCCGACTCAAATATTGTAATTACACTGGCAATGATTCTTGTGATGGGTTCTCTGATTGCCATCCCACCCCTTGTCACCATCCTTCTGGCGTGGACAAACATCAACTTCGGTGAGCCGTTCGATGTACGTGTACCACCCAGGGTTTGGTCACCGCAGAAAGGGATTAGTTGGGGTATTTTGAGTTACAGTGTTCTGATGGTTGGAATAGTTTTTGCCCTGGGATTGGCTGTTTCAAGTAATAATTCGACTGATACAGATATCGATTTGGCAGAGAATCTGTCAACTGACTTCAGCAGCAGAACATATGATGGCTCAATAGAAGTCGTTGATCTGATTATCGGGGAGAGTCATGGTCAGACCTCGCTCGGTGAGATTTATTTGCGAGGTGAGGCAACACACTTCAGCCAGAGCAACCGCCTGAGTGGCTTACTATTAATACGCTACATTGAGAATGGCGATCACGTTCAGTTCATCTGGTATCATAACGGTTCATTGTTGGCATCGACAGAAGTCTACTGGCAACGATCCGTTGACTGGACTGAGCCAAACAATGTGGCGCAGCTAGCATCAGATGTAAGAACTCTAGACAGTAGGAATTTGTTACCTGGCGAATATGAACTGGTTGTCACAATCAATGACACCTATCTGACGCATACGGTCTTTACTATCACTGATTGATTATTCCGGTTACAGCTTGCCATTGGTCTGCTCGGATGATGAGGAGAAACCATCATGAAATTGGTCATTCCACAGCCACAGCGCCCGAAGATGCAAAATTACGGGATCAGCACATCTGATGATGGGATGCTGGACTGGGCATGGGTCAGTGCGCAGATGCACAAATCGCGCAATTACTGGGTTTGCACCACTCGTGTTGATGGTCGTCCGCACGCAGCTCCGGTCTGGGGTGTGGTGCTGGATGATGTGCTGTACTTTGGCAGTAGTAAAACTTCGGTGAAGGGTCGTAACCTGGCGCGTGATCCGCGTGTGGTGGTACATCTGGAAAGCGCCGACGACTGTGTGATTATCGAAGGCAAGGTATTCGCGCTGACGGATGCCGCGATATTACAGCGCATGGCAACAGAATACGGCAAGAAGTACGTTTCATACCAGCCAACGCCAGAAGAATTGCAGTCGGATTCAACAATTGCTTACGGGGTTGCGCCGCAGGTTGTGATGGCCTGGAAAGAGAGTGACTTCCCCAACACTGCGACTCGCTGGGTATTTGCAGCGAAGTGAGGTAACCACCTACAACACACCTTCTTGCTGCAAGAAGCTGCGCTGATACGCCACCAGTGCCATATGAATCTGCTCGACAATCTCGGCCTGGGAATAAGCTTCACGCAAGCCCATGATGCCCTTCGTCAGCGAGAGCGATACCGCCGCGCATAGCTGCCGTTTGTCCGCAGCGAGCATCGGGTAATAGGCTGCCAGCACACGATCAATCTGCGCAACCAACGTAGCATGCAGTGAGGCAGCCGCTACCGTTGCTGCGCTGCTTTCCATGTGCAGCAGAATCACCCGAAACCCCGCCTTTTGCCCTTCAAAATGCACAAAGCGCCTGATGATCTCTTCCGTGAAGGTTTCTACTGGAGTAGCAGTATCTACCTCCTGCGGGAAGACTGCCACCATTTGCTCGATGTAGCGTTCGGTAAGGGCTTCCAGCAAAGCCTCTTTGTTCGGGAAAAACTGGTACAGCGATCCAATCGACACATCTGCCGCAGCCGCAATGTGATTGGTGGTCACGGATGCGATGCCCTCTTCGTCAAAGAGCTTGGCAGCGGTATCCAGGATATGTTGGTAGCGGCGGCGACTGCGTTCCTGTTGGGGCATCCGGCGCGGCATTTTCTTGTTTTCTGTCATGGTATGAGCATTCGCTGAGACTTGCTACAAAAAGTGAGTATTTGCTCGTATTATGATTTTACGAGCATTTGCTCATGTTTATGCAAACATTCTACAGCGAGTATAGCACAAGCGCAATGTTGTGCAGGGAGGTTTCAGCAATGAAGGCATTTGTGACGGGCAGCACCGGACTTGTCGGGAATAATCTGGTGCGGGAATTGGTGGCGCAGGGTTGGCAAGTGAAGGCGCTGGCACGGTCAGCAGCGAAGGCGCGGAAGCTGCTCGGCAATCTGGATGTGGAGATCATCACCGGGGATATGGAAAATGTCGCAGGTTTCGCGCAGCACCTGGATGATTGCGATGTAGTTTTCCACACAGCGGCCTACTTCCGCGAATACTACGGCAGCGGTGAGGCGGATGAACACTGGAAGAAATTGCTGCGCATCAATGTCGATGCTACCATCGAACTGCTGCGTGAATCCGAAGCACGGGGCGTGAACAAGGTGATTTACGTCAGTTCCGGCGGTGTGATTGGCAAAACAGCCGACGGTACACCAGGCGACGAGTCCACCCCGCCCGATGCGGAGATCATGAAGAATCTGTATTTCAAGAGCAAGGTAGTTGGAGAGGAACGCATCGCAGAATTCTTGCAAACGTCGTCCCTGCCTGTTGTCTTGATCCTGCCGGGTGGGATTTTTGGCCCTGGGGATGCGGCTCCCACAGCCTCTGGACAAATCATCATTGATGCTTTGCAGGGAGATTTACCGGCTGTGCCTCCTGGCGGTTTCATGGTGATTGATGTGCGCGATGTCGCGGATGCCATGATTGCTGCCGTCGAAAAAGGCCGCAGCGGAGAGCGCTATATCATCACCAACCGCTACGCCAGCATCGGGGAAATTTTCCGCATTTTATCCGATGTGACCGGGCAAGCAACGCCGCGTCTACCGCTGCCCGTACCGATGGCCTATGTCTACGCCTGGGTATCCGAAACCTGGGGCAAGATCAGCAACACCGAACCGCAGGCAACAGTATCAGCAATCCGCACCCTGACTACGCGCCGCGATGTCGTCGCAGATAAAGCCATCCGCGAATTGGGACTGTCTCCCCGTCCGCTGGAAGATACCTTACGCGCAGAGGTGCAATGGTTCCTGGATCATGGCTACTTCAAGAAGTCATTACCCAAGATGCAACCTGTGCTGGCCTGAGCTTCACGGTTTGCGGGCGCGGATGCAGATAAATCCGGGTTCGCGCATCAAAGTTTCGTAGCCTTCCGGGTCGTGCTGCTGATAGTCAGACGTAGGTAATGGCTCCAACACATGATCCAGCAGCAGCCCGGATTCCAGCAGTGGATTGAGCATCGCCGCCAGAGGCCGCCGATAGGACGTGATGCGCGGGGCAGGTTCACCAAATCCGCCCCAGGTCATGGTGAATTGATGCGTGCGGAAGTAACTCAGCGCGACTTCTGGTTGTTTGCGCTTCAACCACTGCCAATCCCCCATCGGATGCCCTGCGGAGAAAATCAGTACGCCGCCGGATTTCAGCACACGGCGAAATTCACGGAAGACCGCTCCCCAATCTTCCAGGTAATCCAGCACCAGCGGACACAGCACCACATCAAAGCTGGCATCTGCGGCGAAGTGCAGCGGTTGCGACAAATCCGCTTGCAACACTGTCGCACGATCTCCAACTCGTTCGCGGGTGATCTGCACAAATTCTGGCGTGACATCGAAGGCAACTACCTCCGCGCCGCCTTCAAGCAAGGCTTCTGTATAAAATCCGGGACCGCATCCGGCATCCAGCACACGCAGGCCATTCACATCCGGCAGCAGCGATAGGGTATTGGGACGATCATAATAGGCGTTATGTGGTTTGGTTGCGGCAATTTCAGCATAGCGTCGGGCGAACTGCTCGTAATTCTGTTCGCCCAATGGTTTCTCTTCTGGCATGGCGCGTTCTCCGCTGGTAGTCACTGATTTGACGCAGCAGCACTTGCAGTCGGCTTTTTCATTTTCGATGGTCGCAAGCCAAAAAGCCATCAGCAAGTTCATTTTTCCGATTGTCATGTGCCTGGAAAACGATGTCAACCGTCTGGCTCATTGCGGACACCCCCGTCAGGCATCCCTACAGGTACGATATTTGTAGGAACGTACAACGGCGCGTCCGCATAGGGTTGGGTAATTTTGTAGTGAAAAATCGGTTTTTCCGTACTCACTGCGCTTGCAAGTTGGCTACAATGGTTTCGATATTAGTCGGGCGGGGTAGATAGCCATTTGCCCCCATGATGTAACCATGATCCCCTAACTGTCCTACTACAAGGATCATTCCAATGTACGCAAAATCCCGCCGAACAATCGTGATGAACTGGTTGATTTCTGCCGGGGTATACTTCACATCAATGATGATCGTTGCTGGCATTAATCCGCTGTGCATGATTACCTGCGCGGCTTCAAAGGTGCGCATCGTCTCTACCTGGTAGCCATAGCCGAATAACCCGGCGCTGTACCCCATGCTGCTAACGCTGTTATTGCTGATGACCAATATCGTCGCTTCCATGTCGAACACCTCTCCCCATACCAGCACCTTGCTTCGATTCGAAATAGTACGTTTCGTAATTACTATACAGCGCTTTTGCACCATTCGTCAATCAGTGGATTGGTAAATTCATTGGATTTTTGCGCGTTTCAGACTATGATACAGATGGAAGTGTATTCGCTTCCGAGCTATTACGAAGCGCATGAAAGGCAGCGAATCGTGACACAGCGAGAACTGACGACCCTGGAGTATATCGTATTGGGTTTGGTGAGCTTGCAGCCACAATCCGGCTACAGCATCAGCACCTTTTTTGATAGCAGCACGTATAGTTGGAGCGCTAGCCCTGGTTCTATTTATCCCATGCTGAAGCGGCTGGAAAAACAGAGTGTGATTACAGGTGAGCTAGAAATGCAGTACGAGACACGCCCGCGCAAGATGTATACCATCACTGAAAAAGGCGGCGTGCTGCTGGATGAATGGCTGCGAGAAGTGCCGAAGATGCGTCCCTTCTACGAACAGCGTGAGGTGGCGCAGTTGCGCTTCCAATTCATGGAACGGCGCTTACCCGCAAATGATATTCTGCGCTGGTTGAATGATTACCTGGATGCTGTGCATTACGCCAGCAGCGTTGTGCATGTCTATTCCGAACCGATTCAGCAGTTCATGGAAGAAGATGCAGCCAGCTATTCCCTGCATTCGCAATTGCTGATGGAAGGTTACATTATGGAGATCAACACCCTGCGCACCTGGATTGAGCTGGCACGTTCGCGGGTGCTGCTGGCGCATAAGAAGCTGTTCGCCGAGGATTAAAAGGCTTGTCCGGGAATATTATCAGGTTCATTATAGGTCTTTTCGTATCTTGACTGAGCCTGTTGTAGGGACGAGGCCTGCCTCGTCCGAAACAACCATAGGCGGACAACACAGGTGTTGTCCCTACTGTACATTTTAGTGACATCGACCGTGAAATGTGTCGTAGACATCGTGCCGTTGCAATATTGTTTCTCGTAGGGGCGTGTCCACGACGCGCCCGCTGGCCTAAAAGCGGGTTCGACATGATCGAACCCCTACACCTTTTTGGCGGCACGATGTTAATGAACAAATTCCGTCCCAAAGATAGAAAAATGTACACAGCGTCCCTTTAGCGGACGCTCACCCTGGTGTAGCCTGACGTTCAAAACGTCAGGCGCAAGGCAGCAAGCCATGCATTTGCGAGAAGAACGCTTCACTTGACAGCTATGGGGCGGTTCATGAATCGCCCCTACACGATTCCTTTTTGGGTTGAGCGTTTATTTCTTCAATGACCAAGTATGATGCCCCTACCCATCGTTTCTCCGTCCATACCCCTCACGGATTCACGGTGATTTCCAGCGTGTATTCGCCTGTGCCATCGAAACGTCCGGCCTCAATGGTATAGGTGCTGCTGAATGGAATATCGAACTGGTAAATCTGCGCGTTGGTTCCAATGTTGATTTCTTCTGCGTCGTCATTTTCTGCGAGAATATTCCCATTGGAATCGAGCAGACGCAGCAGCGGATCAAGCGTGCCGCTGGTTGCGCTCAGGGTGATGGTGAGGGTTTGCCCACCGGATGCGGAAAACGTGTAGCGCTGTGCAGGGATTGTTTCGCGGAGTACACCGTTGATCGTGATTGTTCCTTCCGCTACTTCAATCATCTGCGGAGCGCTGATCCCCAGGTGATATGCGCCAGAACCTGACTGCTTCTCCACAACGATGGCATATAATCCCGGCTGTTGCAGCAGCAAATCACGCAGTTGCGCATCCAGCGGATTGAACAAGAAGCCCTCTTCATCGTCTGCGATGAACGCGATTTCTGCGCCATTGGGAGCCAGCACGCGCAGCGCAACGTCCAGATCAAAGGACTCATCCGCTGCAATGGTGGTGATGGTCACACGCTCGTTACCTTGCGCTTCGTAATACCAGACCTGCCGAGAGTCGTCCTCGCTGAAGCTGCCACTGACTTCCCGCCCTGTGAGCAAATCAGCCGCGCCGATGCGATTCTCGGCAATGCCTAAGCGCAGCGCACTGACCGCGCCATAGCTCCCATCACCATCTGCAATATAGAGCGTGCCATCCTGCCCAGCCGTCACGCCGCGCAGTTCCCCAAAAACATCCAGCGCAATCGATGTCAGCAGCAAACCCGTATTATCAAAGAGCAGCAAGCCTTCGCGCAGCGTCGTCACCAGCACATTATTGTTGGCATCAAAGGTGAAGTCCGTCGCATCCACGCCACTTTCCAGCACGAAGAAGGGCGCGTAAGTGTCTTCCTGCAAACCATACAGGGCAAAATCCACACTCAGCGCAAAGACACGCCCACTCTGATCACTCGCCAGCAAGGGCTGATCGAAGAGGGCATCTGCAAAGGAATAGGCAGCGATTTCTTCTCCATCTGTAAATGTGCGGATGATGGCCTCTTCTTCGCTGGAATCGGTGGCGTAGAGCGTGCCATCGGCAGAGAGGGCAATGCTGCGCGGGGCATCCTGCCCGAAGCCCGTGATCGGCTGTACTTCCGTGCCGTTCTGGAATACTCGCACACAGCCACACAGCACATCGGCAATATATATAATCCCATCCGGGCTGATGGCAATGTCAGTGGGTTCGGCTTGATCCGCAAATGGCTGCACGGAGAGAACGGTTCCGCTTGTGGGATCGAGCTGCACCAATCCAGCGACAGCATCCGCCAGATAGAGCATACCGTCATTCGCCAGCGTTATCGCGCCAATATCCAGGAAGGCCAATTCGCTATCTGCCAATGTGCGTTCGGTGCGCCACTGGATGCCGTATTGTGGCAGCGGCACATCCTGGATGCTGCCCTGAACTAAACTGTTCGCAACCGTATTGAAGATCGCGGTGAAACTCTCACGCTGTGCGGTTGCCGCCCTACCGATGAGGAAAACCGCCCCGCCATCCGGCAGTTGTACGGCATGTCCCAACCCAAAAAGCACTTCATCTGTGCTGCTCCCTGCCGCAAACAAGGCATCTTGCTGCCCCAGAAATTGCCCCGGTAAGGTGCCACTGGTGCGGATGTCCAGCGCTTGCAGGAGTCGGCGTAATTCAGCCGATAAATCCAGTTCTTCAGGAAGGATCGGCAGCGCCGTAATTTCGATGATGGGGGTTGCGGGTGGACGTGCAGCAGGATTTGTGGCGAAATTCTGTGCCAGCAGCAAGGTCTGCCGGAAACCATCTTCACTCGTGCCGGGGAGGGGAGCATCCCATTCAGTGGGGATTACCAGCGAAAATTCTGTGCCTGTCCATTCGTATTCTGTGAAGCTGGTCTGCGCAGATGCAGGCAGCACCAGCAGCAGCAGCAAGCCAATCAACCAGCGAAATTTCATCGTCCGCCCCCTCGGTGGCGTGGAACGGTTGCGAGAATGGGAATGCCCTGGGCTTCCAGTTCTTCCGCTGTGCGCAGTGTCGGATCAAGGTATTCCACCAGCAGCGCCAGCATCAAACCAGCGAACAACGCCACGCCTAATTGCAAAATCGGCGCGAAGCGGTTCGGCAGCGAAGCAGGTCTGGCCTGGATCACGGGTGCATCAATGATGGTCACTTCGGCTGGTTCGTCCCCCAGGTGTGGGAAGTATGCCTGGTTGCGCGTTTGCAGCACATCCATTGCAGCAGACGCAATGTCTTGCAGTGCCTCGCCATCAGGGTACGCCAGATACACAATGCCAATGCTGCGGCTGTTATCAGCAGCAATTTCCAGCAAGCCCAGGTTGATGCTCTCGTCATCCAGCATGGCGGTAATTTCATCGCGGAAGGTGCTGCTGCTGACCCAATCGGTGAAGGCATTCACCACAAATTCGGAAGCCAGCCAGACATCCTGGTAATCTCCATCGCGGTTGGGGAGGTTGCTCTGTTCCTGCGCGGCGCTGTAGCGAAACGAAGTTGTGAACCCACCGCCGCCCACAGCTTCATTGCGCAGCAACTGCGGCACAGCAACAAAAGCGACTACCACCACCGGGAGCAGGATAATCCACCAGCGTTTGCGCAAAAAACGCCATACGAGCATCAATTCCATAGGGGACGCATTCTCCTTATTTTTTGCGCGGCAAGCATAACGCAGTTCACATGGGCTGTGTAGGGCGCGGCAATTCCCACACAACAGCGTAGGCGAGAACCACGCATGACAGCTTTTGCCTAACACTTATCACCACAGATGACGATCAACCATAGAGAAATTATCAGGCACAATACGGCGCAAGCACTCACGCCTCGGTTTCATTATGCTACCCTATGTCAAATTACGCACCGCATAGCTGCTACTATTCTCACCGTTTCATGACTCGTAGCCTCTGGTTGTAGGGGAGTTTGTGCCCCTGGTGACGTGATAAGCTCCCCCGCCAATCTCATGGTTGTTCTGGCGACTCTTCCGTGATTTCTGGCGTTGATTCTGTGGTGGCTTCGGCGGTCATCTCCGGGGTGCGTTCGGCAGTCGCTTCGGCGGTGACCTCTGGTAGTTCAACGATGAAGTAGCTGTTCACGGCGCATTGTTCTTCGCCAGCCAGATTGAACACCGTCACGCTCCAGTTGTAGCGCCCGGAATACTGGAAGTCTGTCGGTTGGAAAGTCCCCATGATACTCTGTCCGCCAGGAAGATCAGCCAGACCCACCGTTTCGTCCGTCTCTTCGTGGACGATAACAAAGCGCAGTGTGACATCTGTTGCAGGCATATACATCTGGAAGATGATAGGACTTTCACGGTAGACGCGATCCGGCGCGAACTGCGTAGAAGCACTGAGGACTTCGCAATATTCCTCTGGTTGCAATGGCGTAGGGGTGAATGTAGGCGATGGCGTGAAGGTTGCTGTGGGTGTCAACGTGATTGTTGGCGTGAAGGTCGGCGTAAAGGTCGGGATAGTTGCCAATTCCCGCAGCGTAGGCAGCTCTGTCCGGCGTTCCGGGGCGACAGTTGGGCGACGGCTGGTTGGCTCTGGTTGTGGTGGTTCCGTCGGTGGATCATTCTGTACAATAGGTTCCGGCTCTGTGGGGGTTATTGGCACAAGGGGTTCCCCGGCACAGGCGGCAAGGCTGGCAAGCAAGAGTATTGCGACGACGACGCGCATGGATTTGCTCCTGAGAGAATTTGTGTGGGATGGTAACAAGGCAAACAAAGCCAATGATTATTCACCACAGAGGACACGGAGAAATCTATGAAGACTTCTGCCCATCAGAAACCAATTTTAGCACACGCGCCGGATTGCCTGCTGCGATGCTGTTGGGGGGAATATCTCTGGTGACGACGCTGCCAGCGCCAATTACACTGCCGCGCCCGATGGTGACCCCTTTGAGAATGAGGCACTGCATCCCGATGAAAACATCGTCTTCGATCACTATGGGGCGAGTTGCACCATCTAATGGGGCTTCGTAACGGTGCTGCGGAACCAGTGGGTGAAAGTCCGTATCCGCAATTACGGTATTTGCGCCAACGGTCACGCGATCCCCGATGGTGATGCGCTCCTCACAGATGATGCTGCCCCCGGTCATGCCGAAATCGTCGCCAATCACCAATTCTGTACCAGGGCGGCGCGTACTCAAGATGCAGGCATGGTTTGGCCCCAGGGGATTGCTGCGCACCGAAGACCGCAAATTCAGGTTGCGTCCGATTTTCATGGTGCTGCTGCGCTGCTTCTGAATGATGGGCAGGCCGTAGAACTTCCATCCCGGCGCAATCTCTACCCCTGCCAATTTCAAGCCCAGCCACGCCACCGGAATCAGCAACAAGCGCTCGATTTCGTTACGCGCTTTCCAGGGGGTTTCCAGCGCCAGGCGAAATGCCTGCACCGAAAATAGAGAAGGCGGCGGTTGTGGTGTGGGTTGGGTCATGCGGCTTTATGCCAGGGTAATGGCATTGCCTTCCATACTTGTGATGGTTGCCAGCGCGTGAATCGGTACATCGAAGCCGGCTGCCATCATCGCGGAACGACCATTCTCGAACGATTTTTCCACCACGACACCCACGCCGATCAGCGTTGCGTTTGCATCCTGCACCAGCCGCGCCATTGCCTTGAGCGTCTCACCCGATGCGAGGAAGTCATCAATAATCAGCACCCGTTCCCCGGCTTTCAGGAATTCCCCGCTGACCATCAATTCGACCACCCCGCCCTTGGTATGGCTCGGTGCTGTTTCGATGTAAATGGGACCGCTCATGGTGATCGGGCGCTTCTTGCGAGCGTAAACCACCGGAACATCCAGCTCAATTCCCGTCATCAGCGCCGGAGCAATACCGGAAATTTCCGCCGTGAGGATGCGCTCTGGTTGATATTCACGGAAGACACTCGCCAATTCCTGCCCCATCCCCTGCATCAATTTGGGATCAAGCTGGTGATTTAGCAAGCTGTCAATCTTGAGGATACCATTCCCCAGGTTGCGCCCTTCTGCAAGGATACGCTGCTTCAATGCGTCCATGTTGTTCCTTGTGAATATAATCGTAGGGGATTGATAGTGCAGTTTCACAATCAGATGCGGGCGCATACGGCATTGCCGTGTCGCTACAATATTCCACACATAAGGGCGCAAATGATGTGATTACACAATTAAACGCGGAGTTCATATTGTAGGGGCGACCCCACGTGGTCGCCCGCCGGGAGCGCACACAGGCGCTCCCCTACACCAGATTTTTTCTCCGTATTAATTTCTTGAAAAGCATCATTGCGCTCCTACACGTTTTTTCTCCACATCAATATCTCAAAGGACTTTATCATTCCCCTACCGAATTTCATTGATGTTTCGCCATTGTAGCCGGGAACACTTCCCTTGCAAGCGCTGGCTTACCTGCGCCGCCGGGCAATATCGGTACGCAACTTCTCGATCTTGCTCTCTAGCACGCGGTCAGATTCCAGTTCTTCTGCGATTTTGTTCGCGCCGTGCAGCACTGTCGTATGGCTGCGTCCGCCAAAAGCTTCGCCAATTTGTGGCAGCGAATATTCGGTCATCTCCCGCGCCAGATACATCGCAATCTGACGCGCTTTGTTGATGCGTGCTGTACGACGCTTGCCCATCAAATCCTGCGGCTCGAAACCCAGGTTGTTCGCTGTCACGCGGATGATGTGATCCAGCGAGACTCGTTCGCGTGGGCGTTCGTACATATCCAGCGTGTGTTCGGCAGCCGGGAGCGAAACCGGGTTCTTGCTATACTGCGCCTGCGCCACCAATTGATTGAACACACCTTCCAACTCACGGACGTTGTTCGGGGCGCGTTCTGCTACCACGCGGATGACATCTTCCGGCAAGTAAATCTCGCGCTCATGCGCCCACATCTGCAAGATGGCTTCGCGGGTTTCCAATTCCGGCGGCTGAATATCCGCCACCAGCCCACCCTGGAAGCGACTCCGCAGCCGATCTTCCAGCGTCTTCAATTCGCTCGGATGCCGATCCGAAGTCATGACAATCTGCTTATTGAAGTTCGCCAGTGCATTGAAGGTGTGGAAAAATTCTTCTTGCGTACTCTCTTTGCCGCTGATGAATTGAATATCATCCATCAACAACACATCCACAGAACGATATTTTTCACGGAACATGGCTGTGCTGCGGTTGCGGATCGCATGTACCAGATCGTTGGTGAAGGCTTCCGACGGCACGTAAATGGTACGCAGGCCGCGCTGCTGGCAAATATGCCCGATGGATTGCAGCAGATGGGTCTTCCCTAAACCAACACCACCATAAATAAAAAAAGGATTGTAGGCGGTTGCCGGGAACTCAGCCACAGCCAGGGCTGCTTCGTACACCATCTGATTGCTCTTGTTGACGACGAAGCGGTTGAAGGTGAAACGCGGATTCAGTTCGCTATCCGGCAGATCACTGAAGCGCGGACGTTCAATATAGGTATGCAGCGGCTGCGAAGACTCCGGTAAGTCTGGCAGGCGTTCCTGCTGTGCCAGGAACCGAAACAGCGGCGGCTCATCCTGCGGCGGGAATATATCCACTTGCCGCGTATCCTGCTTTTTGTGTACCTCGAAGATCACTTCAGTCGGTTTGCCGCAGATGTCGCTGAGGACCCGCTGGATATTGCGGTACATCCGGTACTGCAACATATCCACCGCGTAGCTGTTCTGTACGCCGATGTGGAACACCCCGTCATCATCCACGCCAAGAAAAACCGCAGGCCGCAGCCAGGTATCAAAACTAGCACGGTCAAGCTGGAGTTCTAGCTGGTTGTAAGTAGCGTCCCAGAGTTCTTTCGGTGTCACTGCTTCACGATCTTTCTACGACTGTTTGGATCTTCATCGGCTGCGCCCATGGAGCAGCACGACCTGACTAGAGACAAAAATATCCATGCAGGCGGACAAAACTCTGTCCCCTGTATAGACCCATCTCAGCATGTCTGGGTTGTGATTTCTGTCTGCCGTCATCTACCGGGGTGCAGGTAGACTACAGCCCTCCTTCCCCGTGTGCTGGGGTTTGCTACGGGTGTAGCAAATGAGGTGTTGTATTGTTTGTGCAGGTGCTTACAGTATAGCGAAAGTGGGGCGGGGTCTCAACGGGATTCACTGCCGAATCGGAAAATTTTAAGGTTGGGATAAGTGCATCACATTTTCTTAAACTTCGGCGCAAATTAACATTACGATTCTGCCTCAGATTTTCGTAGGCGATTGTGGGATAACCAAAATTTCGTACCGGAGAAACGGCCTGATTTTTTCCCACAATCCCACCTTCTTCGTAGAGTATATTACGGTCACTTGTGGCTATCTTCCGGGGTTTTAACGAAGTACTTGGGATAGTTTCCCGGAGAAACCCGATTCTGGGGACGAATTTGGGATATATTTCAAAATGACCGCTCTACCAGATTCACCACCTGTCCCTCGTCAGAAGCCGCATCCGCGCACCCTGCTAAAAAAACAAAACGCACCCATACCACGGGTGCGAAATCATTAAGAATAGATTGTATGAATGGGTCAGCCGGACAGATCACTTGCGGTTATTCAGGATGATCCCGATCACCAGACCGATGCCGAAGGCAACCAATACAACACCCCACGGAACCCCCTGCTGTTTCTTTTTCTGTTCGCCACGAACAGCCGCTCCGAGGTCTTCCAGGCTTTCCATGATGGCCTTGCCACGCTCACGAGCTTCATCTTCCAGGTGTTCGATTTCTTCACGGAGTTGTTCGCTAGCATGCTTCAAGCGATTAGATAATTCTTCGCCTGCTGTACCCGCTTGTTCTTGCAGTTCTTCCCCAATGCGTTCGAGGTCTTCGCGGGCTTGCTCCAACCGGGTTTTGGATTTGCGACGAAACATAGATGCTCTCTCCCATCATGCTCTATACATCTTGCATAGTAATGCAAAATCCGTCCAAACGCACCTGTTTTTCCGTTCTGCGTCCAGTTCTTTATTGTATAATGTGCCGAAAATCACGAAAAGTCACCAGAAATCATGACCCAATTCACCATCACCACATTCTATAAGTTCGTCTCCTTGCCAGATTACAGAGCCTTGCAGCAGCCACTGCTGGAACTATGTACCGCGCATGGCGTTCGTGGGACAATCCTATTAGCGGAAGAAGGCATCAATGCGACCATTGCCGGGCCAGATGCCGGACTCCGCTTCGTGCTGGAATCCTTGCAGGATGATCCGCGATTTGCTGATCTTGTCACCAAAGAATCGTATGCGGATTATCTACCGTTTGAGCGTATGAAGGTGCGACTGAAGAAAGAAATCGTCCGGCTGAAAGTCCCTGGCGTTGACCCTAACAAGATGGTCGGAACTTACCTTGAACCAGAAGAATGGAACAAAGTCATCAGCGACCCGGATGTGGTGGTGATTGATACGCGCAACGATTACGAAGTACAGATTGGTACATTTCGCAATGCCATCAATCCACAGACAAAATACTTTCACGAACTACCGCAATATGTTGCGGAGAACCTGAACCCGGCAAAGCACAAGAAAGTTGCTATGTTCTGCACAGGGGGTATCCGCTGCGAGAAGGCTACCGCCTACATGCTGGAACAGGGTTTCGAGGAAGTGTATCACCTGAAGGGCGGCATCCTGCGTTACCTGGAATTGATGCCAGAGGATGAGTCTTTGTGGGAAGGCGAATGTTTCGTCTTTGACCAGCGCATTGCTGTCGATCATGCACTGACTCCGGGACAAGCGCGGTTGTGCCACGCCTGTAATGAATCCATCCCGGATGGGCAAGACCCCTGCCCGCACTGCGGTGCATCCGCCAATCCGTGCGAGGGGTGAGAAAATCATCGCTGATGGGCGCGAACGAGCCGCGCCCAGGAAAACCGTTTGGCTCATGTGTAAAAAGTGTGATTTGTAGGGGCGGCAGCGTGCTGCGCCGTTTACAAAAAATGTCAAGAATCACAGTTTCTGTAGATGAGCCAACTGTTTATACGGAAGTTGCTAATTCAAACAAGAAGCGTAGCCCGACGAATAACAAGAACGCTCCATAGAGGCGGCGTACTGTTTTCGTCGGCAAGCTCAGGGTAATGCGTGCGCCGAAGAATGCCCCGCCAAGCAGCAGCAGCGCCAGCGGAGCGGCAGCCCACAACGCCACGTCCCCGATTTGCGGCAGCAGATTCGTCAGGAATTCTGGCGCAGCAACCACCGTCGCATCGGCAACATCAGCATAGCGGATCACCCCTGGCAACCCAACTGGCAGCAGCAGCGCACCCAATGAAGTCCCCGTCGCCAACTTTTGATCAAATCCGATGAAGGTCATCAAGAAGGGTACAATCACCACCCCGCCACCGATGCCGAACAAGCCGGAAGCGACCCCAGCAACCAGACCAATCGCAAAAGCAATCGCCAGCACACGCGGGGAATTCGCATCAATCTCTTTCTCTTGGATGACTTCCACCGCTTGCCCACGGAGTTCCGCCAGCCATTTGCGCGGTGCCAGGTAACGCCACGCATAATAGAGCAGGAATACGCCATAAACCCCCTTGAGGGTGGCTTTGGGCAGTGCGATTGCCAGCGAAGCCCCAAACCAACTCGCCAGCGCCAGCCCAATCGCCAGTGACAGCGCCGGAGCAATGTTCAATTTTCCCTTGCGGTAATACTCGATCACCCCAAAAATCCCTACGGGAAGCAGCAGCGCCGCAAGGGAGGTACCATTTGCAGTTGTCTGCTCAAAACCCAGGAATAACATCAAGGAAGGAACAATAATTGCACCGCCGCCGATGCCAAACATCCCACTCAGCACACCAGCAACGGAACCAATGAGAATTAAAACTAGCAGAATATCCATAACGTCTCAGCTTTCCTGTAACATCAATCGGCAGTATTGTGCCTTATTGCAGTGCATACTGCTATGTGACAGGTAGCATGGAAACGGATGCGCTTGCACCTGGATGTCCTGCACGAGTCTAGGACTTTTGCCCTATTCTATCCCGTTCATGTTGATCTTAAGCCGAGGCTTGTCCGAGAGACAGTATAATTGCCCATAGAGTCCACACTGCCTGATAATCATGAGGGGAAAATTCCTGTGCGTCGAAACCTGTTCATCTGGATCATGATCCTTCTTATCGTACCGCTGCTGACCCAGGCGCAGGGGTTACCCCCGGCGAATCCTGGGGGCAATACAGGCGAGATCCGCATTGCAGGGATTTCGCCACTCGTCCCACTGACCAATATGGTTGTCACCAGCTACCAACAAGATGGCTTCGATGGCAATGTGTCTGTAGGCGTGGAAGACCCGAACAGCGCTTTTGCCCGGTTCTGTGCCGGGGAGCTGGATATTGTCCTTTCCGCGCAGCAGCCATCTCCGGTAGAAATGGATAACTGTGAAGCAGCCGGGTTGAGTATCCTCAGCTTCCGCGTGGCAACCGATGCGGTCACGGTGGCAGCGTCGCAAGATAACACCTTCCTGGATAGCCTGACGACAGCCGAATTGCAGCAGGTCTTCGGCAACGCGCTGAGTTGGTCGAGCGTGCGACCTGACTGGCCTGGAGACCCCATCGGGCGATTCGGCCCCGCAACCACATCGGGGGATTTCGCCTTGTTTGCGGCGTTGGTCTTTGGCGGGGATACCCGTGCGCTGACGACAGCCCTGGGCGCACAATACAGCGAGGATGTCAACCTGGCGCTGCAATCCGTGCAGGCATCGCCCACCGCGATTGGTTTCTTTGACGCTGATTTCGCAGATCGCAACGCTGCCATGCTGAAGCTCATCCCCATCGGCGGCGTGCTGCCATCCACACAGAACATCACCGAATTGGTCTATCCGCTGGCACGTCCCTTGTTTTTGTTCACCGCAACATCTGTGATCCAGACGCAGCCGCATATCGCAGATTTCGTCAATTACTATATGACGGTTGCGCCGCTGGAAATCCAGGCAACTGACCTCTACGGCGTTCCACAGAGCGCACGCGATGCCGCCGCTGCAAATTGGTTTGAAGCCATTGGCAGCGCCCCGCCACCAACGGAAGAGACCGAAACGCCACCGCCAGCCACCGAAGAAACCGAAACACCCCCGCCGATAGCCGCTACCGAAGAACCCGCACCGGAACCCACTGCCGCTGCCGCGAGCTTTGATGCGGGCGTGCTGCCCATCCTGATTAATGCGCGTACTGATCTCGAATTACTGGCAACCGAGACTCTAGGAGTCCAGCGTCCCGCAGGGTGGAGTGGCAGCCTGGATGTCAACGATCCGCAGTTGGCGCTGCTGATCCGCCTTGATCTGGAAGTATTGGCAGGAACAATTTTCAGTGCAGAATCTCGCCCTGAAAATTGGTTCGGCGCGGTTCCCAGCACGCCGCTCGCCATGGCGCGGGATATTCGCCATGACCTGGAATTGTTGGCGGATGCGGTCTTTGGCAGCAATGTAGCGCGGCCTTCAAGCTGGTTGGGAGATAATCCGCTGTATCGTTGCAGCCGCAGCACCCAATCCCTGGTGAATATCCTGGAAAACAGCGGCTTTGTATCTGGCGTGGATGAAGCTTCCGTGAACTATTGCGCGGAGGTGGAAGTCGAAGCATCACGCTACGCTGAAAATGTTCTTGCACAACCGAACAGCCCGGCTGTCAGCGGCGCACCTGCGGTTATTCGTGCTGGCGCTGTCACCATCGACACAGAGTTCGCTGTTGGATTTGCCAATCGCGGTGCTTCCGTGCGCGTGGGGACAATCCCCTTCGGGGAAAGTATCACCCCGGTTGCACGCAGCTATACGCAGTTCTCCAACATGACCTTGGTTGAGGGGGATGATTTCCGCGTCTTTATCGATTGGCAAGATACGACGATGGCAGCAAGTGATTTTGAAGCACTGCCGGACGAAGCCGAAGCAGCCCTGGAAACTTTCTGTGATGCGGAGTGGTGCACGAACTAGCTTTCTATCGGAGTATTTCCGTAGAAGGCGTTTTTGTTAGTCATTGGGGCGCAATGATGCAGTTTTACAATTAAACACGGAGATTAATCCCCCCTTCCGTCCCCCCGCTGCGCAAGGGGAAACTCAGTCCCGCCCTACGAAGTGGGGAGGGATTTAAGGCTTGTCCGGTATTACTGTCGT
>CAYVVZ010000054.1:0-26660 GCA_964455365.1 uncultured Anaerolineaceae bacterium
CGATGAAATTTTCGAACACGAATAGAACAGCCTTACAAAAAATCGGCACGATGTCCGCGACATTTTTCACGGTCGATGGCACTGAAATGTACCGTAAGCAATCAGCGATCAGCCATCAGCAAAACCGTTTTTGTGGGGGTGATATGCTCAAAAAAAAGAGGTTTATGTGTAAAAAGTGTGATTTGTAGGGGCGCAGCGTGCTGCGCCGTTTACAGAAAATGTCAAGAATCACAGTTTCTGTAGATGAGCCAAAAACGAACATTGAGGCTGACAAGCTGAAATGCTGAGGAGCCACTGATTGTTCTGCGTATTGCTATGCACCTTCAGGAGCCTGTGCGTAAAGTCAGTTAGTAAACCCTGACTTCAGGCATACCACATCCATCACAAAAGTCACTAGGAAACCGACACCAGGATGATAGAGTTAATCTTGAGTCGAGTTCTGGGTGAGTAACTATCGTGAAAAAGCAGATGATCTGGAACACCTTCTGGTCATTGGCGGGTAGGGTGCCTTTGCGTTACAAGATTATGGGGATTATTGTTGCGCCGCTGCTGATCCTTGGTTTTACAATTGCATGGTGGGTGAGCAATCAACTCGGTGGCTGGCTGTCATACCTGCTCAGTGAAGAGCGTGTTGCGCAAGCAATGGCGGTCGGTATGCGAAGTGTTTTCATCATTACGCTGTTCGCAGCGCTTGCCGGTTTGCTGATTGGCTCATTCCTCACATGGCTCCTCACTCGCCCTCTCCTGGAAATGGCCTATGTCGCCCGTCATGCCAAAGAAGGTGATTTGTCAGTACGCGCCCCCGTCTGGGCCAACGATGAGATTGGCGAACTAGGCATAGCTTTTAATGACATGATTGCCACGCTTGATATTTCCTACAAGGAACTTGAGCACTCTAACATACAGTTGAAGCAACGTAACCAGGAATTGGGTGTCCTTTATCAACTAGCGAATATGGCTAGCAAATCATTCACCATGCAGCAGATCAGTGCGCATGGTCTTCAGCAAGCGTTGGACAATGCGGGAGCTTCCGCTGGTCTGATCGTGCTGCGCAATGAACGTGGCCCCATCCTCAGTTCCAGCACTAATTTGCCCGAGGCATTCCTGAATACTGTAGTTTCCTGCTTGCAAGAATTTGACTTCACTTGCGTACAATTTGATCAGGATAACCAGACTATTCTACTCGATAGTGCAGATCATTCGGGTGTGCTGCCATCCACCATCCTTGCCGAAGTGCAGAAGTTACACTATCCCAGCATTCTGGTTGCACCGATATGGGCGAAAAACAAAATTCTCGGTTTGATTTTCATATTAGGTAACGAGCCAGAGAGAATATCCCAGCAACATCACCAGCTTATCAGCGGCATCTGCAATCAACTCAGCACTGCGATACAGAACGCGCAGCTTTGGAATGAGCTTCGTCGGAAAGAGCAATCACGGACACAGCTACTTAGTAAGGTGGTTTCCGCTCAGGAAGATGAACGTCAGCGTATTAGCCGCGAATTACATGATGAGACAGGGCAATCTTTAACATCCTTATTGGTACAGCTCAAAATCCTGGAAAGGTGTAATACCCCCGAAGAGGTGAGGGCGTATATTGAGGGTATCCGTCGCGTGGTCTTACAAACCTTGCAGGAGGTGCGTCGTCTAGCGGCAGATCTACGCCCTGCTGCCCTGGATGACCTGGGGCTAATTTCCGCATTGGAAGGCTATATCTACGACTTCATCAACAAATCCGGCCTGCGGGTGGATTTTGTACCCCAGAATCTGGAGGATATTCGCTTACCACGAGATATGGAAATCGTTGTATACCGAGTGATTCAAGAATCGCTGACGAATATCGTGCGCCATGCACAAGCCAGCCTTGTACAGATTTCTATTGTGCGTGTCAATCAGAAGATTGAAGTGACAATTGTAGACGATGGATGTGGTTTTGATGCGGAACAAATCCTGGCTGCGAAAGATCGCGGCCTGGGCTTGTTGGGGATGCAAGAGCGTATTGAGCTTCTAGGAGGACATTTTGCTCTGAGTTCAGAAGTTGGGCAAGGTACTCGTATTGACGTTGAGTTAACTGTTCCAGATGATAGTTGAAAGTGTACATACCGTGTCTGATGAACCGATCCGTGTACTTCTCACCGATGACCATGCAGTGCTTCGCGCTGGATTGCGGGTTTTGCTGAATAACGAAGCAGACATCACTGTTGTGGGGGAAGCTGGTGATGGACAAGAAGCGCTGGATGCTATTGCTAGCCTTCAGCCTGATGTTGCCGTGCTAGACCTGATGATGCCGAACGTTAAAGGGTTGGACATCATTGAGAAAATCGTCCGAGACTACCCACAAACTCGCATTCTGGTTTTGACGATGCATACAGATACACAATACATTCGCCATGTGATGAAAGCGGGTGGTTCCGGTTATGTCTTGAAGAGCAGCGCAGATACTGAATTGATCGAGGCAATCCGCGAGATTGCGGCGGGAAATTCGTATTTGACACCGGAAGCGACCGAGATTCTGGTGCGAGATTACCGCGAACAAGATGAGGGCAGCGACAAAACACAGAGTGAATCCGGCTTGAACTTGTTGAGCGAAAGAGAACGGGAAGTTCTTGTGATGACTGCATTGGGCTACAGCAGCCGCGAAATCGGCGAACTGCTCTTCATTAGCCCAAAATCGGTGGATACGTATCGCCAGCGACTGATGGAAAAGTTAAATCTTCAGAGCCGTGCCGAACTCGTACAATACGCTTTGAAAAATGGACTGCTGGAACCAAAATGAATGATCACAACGGTGAACAACAACAGGAACACGCTCTTGCTGGAAATCATTTCACACTCCGTCTGCGACGACGAAACCGAAGCGAATGGATCGCCATTCTCATCTGGATGCTCCTCCTGGGTATTTTGTTAGAATTTGCTGTTATCAGTGTTCAGGAGAGTGCGCCGCAAGCCGCAGTCCTCGGCAGCGCCTTGTTTGTCGGTCTGTTAGGAGCGGGCATTATTGTACAGATTATGCGGGGTGTCGAAGCCCGTCATGAACATCGACAACCTCTTGCAACTGGTGTGGAATCTGAAGAAACGCCCCCAGAAATCATTCGCACACACAAGCTCAGTCGGCGAAATTTCCTGAAAGATTTGGGGCTATCCAGCGCTTTGTTGGGGGTTTCGGGTGCAACTGCGCTGACTGCGGCAGGGACAACGCTGGGTCAGCCGATGTCGGGCGGTATTTATCGGCGACCATGGTGGATCAGGCAGGTTGATGAGCCAACTACTGGAATCAATTGGGATGTCATGCAGCGTGTGAATGCAGCGGAAAGTACCCTGGCGAGAGAGGGTTTAGGGCGCTATGCGACTCCGCAAGAAAACGCAGCCTTATTGCGCATGTGGGATGAGAATCAATCCAACCGACTACAACAGAATCAGGCTGGCTTCACGCTCAAAGATTTTGCTCTGGCAAATGCTCTTCGTAGTACGCGGGATGTGATGCCGCGCAGCTTCCTGGGGCCGCAGCAGGCTCCGACCCCTGCTGAATTGGGGGTCGAACGCTGGCAAGGCTCCCTCGAAGAAAATACGCGCATCTTGAAGGTTGCGATGCAGCAAATGGGGGCTGCGACCATTGGCATCGTTGAACTGAACCAACGCACACGAAAACTGATCTACAGTGTGGACAACGACGGCAAAGAACTTGTCTTTGATGATGCCCTGCAAGGCTATGAAGATGACGAAAAACGTGTAATTCCACTCTCTGCTCGCTGGGTCATCGTGTATACGGTGCAAATGTCGGATACTGCGATGAAACGTGCGCCGACGAAGATCGCGCAGATGACAACTCGTGAGGCTTACCAACGAGGTCTCACAATTCAGAATAATGTACAGGAATTTTTGCGCGGCCTGGGCTATCAGGGGTTAGGGGAAGCTCATCTCAACGGACTGGGGATTGCACCCGCACTGGCAGTAATGGGGGGGATAGGGGAGCTTTCGCGCTTGAATCGCGTCATCACCCCGGAATTTGGCCCGATGGTGCGCATCTTCAAGCTGATAACTGACTTACCCCTGATGCCAGATAAGCCCATTGATGCTGGTATCGCACGCTACTGCCGTGCTTGCAAAAAATGTGCGGAGGCATGCCCCCCCAGCGCACTGAGCTTCGATACAGAACCCGGTTGGCAGCCAGTAGGCGCATGGAACAATGCAGGCCATCAGGCATGGTTTGAAGATTCTGTGCGATGCAAGCGCTATTGGTACGAAGAACTGGGTACAAATTGTGGGATTTGCTTCTCCGTTTGTCCATTTTCCAAGAAAAACCAGAGCTTCATGCATGACCTGATTCGTATGCAGGTCGCCATGTTTCCGGAACTTGATAGCATGACTCGTAACATGGACGACGCTTTCGGTTACGGCATTCAGCAAAACCCGGAGCAGTGGTGGCATCTTGACTTGCCGGAATACGGTATTGATACCCGTAAAGACTGAGAACGCACACCAATTCACCACAACAAGCTCCTGATAAACCACTGCGGCGCTGCACGCCAGCACCCCGTACCCAATCAGGCTGGCAGCGCACATTTGTAGGGGATTTCCCTACAAGCACAGGACATATATGTCAGCCCTTTTCCTACAAAAACGTATCAATCCTCCTGACAGACAGACGCGATGAAATACAAGATAATTAGCTCAAAAGTTAGGGGAAAATCGGTGAAAGTCCGATGCTGAGCCGCAACTGTAACATGGGGACACATTTCCCCATGAAGCCAGGGTACCCAAAGAACGACCAGACCTACGTGACTTAGGGAGTCGGTTGATGGTAATGCATCACCGACTTTTTTGTTTTTGGTCGCAAAAGCCGTAGAGGAGGAGAATACGATGCCCACATATGACTACCACTGTAGCGACTGTGATACAGCCTTCGCGGTGCGCAAGAGTATATCGGATCTAGATACGCCGACAGTGTGCCCGGATTGTGATTCATTGAAAACCCGGCGGTTGATTAGCACTGTAGCGATCTTCACATCTGGAGCAGATGGCAAGCGGCGAGCCATTGCCGGAGCGCCGTCGTGTTCTTCCTGCGGTCTCGCCGCAACGGGTTGTACAAGCTGTAAACCCCGTTAGTCAGTTTTGCACAGACGTTCTTGAGAGATTTAAAAGAAGGAGTACAAGACATGCCTTATAACCTGAATCGAAGAGAGTTCTTGCGGGATCTAGGTTTACTGGGGGCGGCGACGGCTGGTGCTGGAATGCTGGGGCCTGTCGCAGCGATGGGAGAAAGCTGGAGCGACAAGGCCGGAATTGGCCCGCGCCCGTTCTGGGTAAGTGAAGTGGATACGCCGACAGTCGAGGTGGACTGGGAGGCGATCTATCGTTTTGATGAGCGTAATACTGTTCGTCGTGGCTGGAGCAAATATCTCGACCAGGAAGAATTTGACCGCCTCAACGCACAACGTAGTACGGTGATGTATGATCATTCCAGAGAAGGCCGTGCAGGATATTCAGTACGCGATATTGCGCTTTATCGCTCATCTGGCATCGGTGCAGACCAATCCTTCATCGGCGGCGAGAGCGTGATGACCCCTGACGAAGCTGGCATTCCGCGCTGGGAAGGAACTCCAGAAGAAAACTCCGAGATGATCCGTGCGGCTCTGCGCTCGTTTGGCGCAGCAACAGTTGGCTTTGTGGAACTCGACGAAAACACGGAAAAATTGATTTACGCAATTGATCCCGATGGCAAAGAAATTGTCATCAGCGAAGAGCAAGATGTGCCGGAAGAAACTGAAACCCAGCGCATCATCCCCAAAGCGGCACGCTGGGTCATCACCTGGACGGTGCAGATGTCCCAAGAAGGTATGACTCGCTGCCCAACCCCGCTGGGTGCGGCGACGACATCTTGGTCTTACGCGGTGAACCGTGCCATCCAGAGCCGCTTGCAGGGCTTCCTGCGCGGTATTGGCTACTATGGCCTGGGCGAAGCCCAGACAAATGCACTGGGTATTGCGCCTGCCTTCGGCGTGTTAGCGGGTCTGGGTGAGCTTTCTCGCCTGAACCGCCTGATTACGCCTGAGTATGGCCCGATGGTGCGCGTCTTCAAGATGGTCACCAATTTGCCGGTGGCACCAACGAAACCAATCGACGCTGGAATCATGAACTTCTGCCGCGATTGCATGACCTGCGCCACCTACTGCCCATCGAACTCCCTGAGTACCAACCGTGAACCGTCCTATGAAACGCAGGGTGCCTGGAGCCGTGGCGGTGTGAAGACCTGGTATGAAAATTCCATTACCTGCCGTAACTACTGGGCAGAAGTGGGAACTAACTGCGGGATTTGCTTCGCTGTTTGCCCCTTCTCTGTGAAAGATCGTGCGTTTATTCACAACATGGTCAAGGGCACTGTGGGAACGACAACCATCTTCAACAGTGCGCTGGCAGATATGAGCCGCCGCGTTTACGCACCTGGCCCGATTGATGAGCCACAGAAAGACCCTGAAGAATGGTGGACGCTGGATAACAGCGAATACGGCATCGACACCACACGGGGACACGCTAATTCATAGCATGCCGATAGCTACGAAAGGATATGAACAATGTTGCTCTGGTTAATTGCTGGTTTTCTCCTGGGGGTTGCTGCGATTTTTCTCTACCAACACCCTAACATCAAACTGGCATGGTATGACTGGCTAATGATCGTCTTCGCGCTTGCCTTCTATATCCTGGCAATTGTGAACTTCAATGGCTCAATGGCAGAACTGGAACCGCGTGCTGCCAACTTCCTGCTGGTCTCGTTTGGAATACCGGGTCTGATTCTGACGGCAATTGTCGCAGTTCGAGTCTGGCGTAGTTTCCCCGCTTCGCCCTCGGCTGAAACAACGACGGAAGCCGCCGCATAATCTCGTTCAAGCATCTGGCGAGGGCAACAGTTGCCCTCGCCAATGACATTTTTCGTTTTTCGGGATGGAACATCGGATGACACGCGCAGCAAACACCATACAACAGGCACGAGCAAAAGAGCGCCGCCGAAAAGCTATCGTCAGCGCTGCGGCATTCTTGATTCTGGTTACATGCTGGTTGGTCGGCTTCGTCCAGAGTCGCCAGGAAACCGAACTGAAAAATGAAATCGTCGCAGAGGTGCTACCACAAGCAGAGCGTTTCGAATACAGTAACAATGGCCTGATTACCGCTTATGCAACTGTAGACGGAGAGGAACAGGTCACTGGTTACGCGATGACAGGCAGCGCGACGGGCTACGGTGGCCTTGTGACTATGCTGGTGGCTACAGACCCCGCAGGCACCGTGACCGCTGTGACAGTCCTTGAACACGGGGAGACCCCGAATTTCTTCCGCCAGCTTGAGCGCAATGAATACTACGATCAGTTTATAGAGACGAACTACGGCAATTCATTCAATTTAGGGAGCGAAATTGACGGGGTCAGTGGCGCGACACTCTCGGCTGAAGCCGTTGCTTCCAGCATCCGGCAAGCTGTGAGAGGCATCGCGGGAAGTGCGCTTGTTGGTGTAGAAGTCCCACCGGATTTGCGTCCGGTGAATTTTGGTGCGCCCGAAATCGCTCTCATTGGGCTTTTCGTTGTTAGTTTTTTCCTCCATCGTCTCCGGCATCAACCTGCTATCAAAAAATATGGTCGTCTCGCGGTGTTGTTGACTGGTTTGATCGTACTGGGATTTATTTTCAACAAGCCGTTTACCTTATCCAATGTCGTTACGCTGTTGTCAGGTGTCTGGCCTGATTGGCATACCAATTTATACTGGTTCATTCTGGTGGGTGGCATCATATTGATTACGTCAATCCAGGGCAAAAATCCTTATTGTTCCTGGTTTTGTCCATTCGGCGCAGCACAGGAATTATTGGGTTCCATCAGCGGAGCCAAGCCATACCAACCTCGTAAGCTCTATAACAGATTACGTTGGGTACAGCGATCGTTATCTTTCACTGCGATTGCACTGGGGCTGGCACTGCGGCAGCCCGGAGCCATCAGTTATGAGCCGTTTGGGGCATTGTTCGGCCTACAAGGAAGCTGGTCGCAGTGGGTACTCCTGTTCCTGATCCTGTTTGGTTCCCTGGTTATTTACCGCCCATTCTGTAACTACATCTGCCCACTTGATCCTGTTGTGGACTATATCGGTGAGATTCGTCGAATGGTAAGAAACCTATGGCAAAAGAGACTAAAACCCGCAATTTCAACATCAAGAACGGCTTCTTAGTCCTCTATATTGGGCTTTGTGTTCTGATGGTGATCGTTACATTAGGTTTGTCGCTCTCCGACATGGGTGTCGCGGCTGCCGAACCTACGGAACAGGCAACCAGTACATTGTCGCCGGCTGTACAAACGTTACAGGCCGAGGGGTATCAACCGATTGATGAAATTGATGAAGAAGAGGAAGTATCGCCTGAACAGACCGAAGTGAGGCATACAGCCACACCAGATGCAGTGCTTGAGCCAGAACCAACACCTGATTCATAAATTGCGTAACGAGAAAAAGCGAATTCATTATGAAGCGATCATCCGGCATTACCAGACGACAATTCATTCGCATCACGGCTTCGGCTGGCATTCTGGCTGCGGGTGGCCTGGCATATGGTGTTGTGCAGGCTGTTCGCGTAGAAGAGACGCAGCTCTTGCTTGGCAGCATCGCCAATTTGACCATCATCACCACAGAACCTGAACGTGCAAGAAAGGCCATCCAAGCGGCGTTGCAAGAGATGTCGATGCTTGAAGAAGTCTTCAGCCGCTTTCGAGAAACCAGCCAATTGAGTCAGCTCAATACAACTGGCATTCTGGAAAACCCGCATCCAGCAATGAAAACAGTTCTTGGCTATGCCCTCCACTATGGACAACTGACACATGGCGCGTTCGATGTAACGGTTGAACCCGTCTTGCGCTTGTATCGGGAGGCGGTTCGTACTGGCGAATTACCAGCGGATGAGCCAGTCAGCGCAGCCCGGCAACTCGTTGATTATCGCAAAATTATCATGACCGATACCCAGGTACGCCTAAGTGAACCGGGGATGGCGGTGACGCTGGACGGCATCGCAAAGGGGTTCATCATTGATGCAGGCACAGATGTGTTACGTGAGCATGGTTTTGACCAGATTGTGGTCGAACTGGGTGGTGATTTACAAACGAGTGGTACAGCAGATGGTCGTCCCTGGCAGGTGTTGATTCAGCAACCGGACGGCGGCGAAACACCCCTCGTCGCACAACTACGCGGCAAGGCAATGGCGACATCCGGGGACTACCAATCAACCTTCACGCCAGATCGTCGCCTGCATCACATCATTAATCCAGGTAACGGCGTGTCGCCGACCGAACTTGCCAGCGTAAGTGTGATTGCCAGTACAGCCTGTGATGCGGATGCACTATCGACAGCGGTCATGGTCATGGGGACGCAAGCGGGGTTGGGGCTGATTGAACGCTTGCCCGGAGTAGAAGCCCTGGTCATCACAAAACAAGGCAGTATTCACGCAACTGAGTCATTCTCATTGCGATGACTTATCCAGGAAGTTCATGCCCAAAAAGTGTGATTTGTAGGGGCGCAGTGTGCTGCGCTGTTTGCAGAAAACCTCAAGAATCACATTTTTTGTAGATGAGCCAACCAGGAAAAGGATTGAAGACGACGATGTAAGCAACACAACCATAACAACCCACTCATCTTTGCTGAGGGAAGTCCGGTGCGAATCCGGCGCTGTCCCGCAACGGTAACGGTTCCCAAACCGAAGCCCGATGACTCACAGAGATGTTGGCTTGCAAATGTCCTTCGTGGAGAAAGGGTAAAAGCATTCGTTATTTCGTTATGCTTACCCGCTCTCAGGCGGGTTTTTTTGTTGAGGTATACATAGAAAGTTGAACAGGAGAAACCAATGAAATCGACCTACCAGCTACTTGCAGTTCTATCGTTACTATTGGCAATCGTCGTAACCACACAGGCTCAGGGAGAAGTTGTTGAAAGCAATTTCACCGAAGGCTGCGTGGAAAACTATGACCCTGAAATGAGTTACTTCCCGGATCAAGTCGTTGTTGAATTTGCAGAAAACTTCGATGTCGAGTACTACAGTCACTATAAAATCGTGACAATGCTCCCATGGCCTGGCGCTGAGTCTGCCCTACAGTATGTATTGGTGCAGTGCGGAACCCCTACTCCCGAAGGCTTCGAGGGTATCCCGACATTTGAGGTGCCAGTCGAACGTTTCGTATCCATGTCCACCAGCATTCTGCCGTACTTGGATGACCAGGGATTGCTGGATCATCTGATCGGCATTGATACCGCATTGTTCACCAGCAATGAGACTGTCCTGGAATTGGTGGAATCCGGCGAAATTGTCGAGATTGGCGGGGGTGGCACTGGTGGCGAAATCAACTTTGAACTCTTACTCAGCATTGAGCCGGATCTTGTCATGGCGCAGGAATTCTTCGCAGGCGGAACAACCTTGAGCCAACTAAATGAAAATGGCGTGCCTGCTGTGTTGAACGCGGATTATGCGGATACTTCTCCCCTGGGTCAGGCGGAGTGGGGAAAATTCGTCTCGTTGTTCTTCAATACAGAAGCGGCTGCGAACGCGACATTCGCAGGTGTTGCAGAGCGCTATGAGGAACTCGCGGCACTGACCGCCGATGTGGAAGATCGCCCAACCGTTGTTGCTGCCAGCCCATTCAGTGGTACATGGTATATGCCGGGTGCAGATAGCACCATCGCAAAGCTGCTGGTGGATGCGGGCGCGGATTTCCTCTGGGCAGAGGAACCGGGCACGAGCGTACCCCTGGATTTTGAAGTTGTCTTTGACCGTGCCGCCGATGCCGAATATTGGGTGAATGTCAACCAATTCTGGCAAACAACAGAAGATATGCTGGCAGATGACCCGCGTTTCGCAGATTTCCGCGCTTATGAGGAAGGAAATATCTGGAACAATAATCGTCGCATGACCCCAAGCGGTGGCAGCGATTACTTTGAAAGCGGCGCTGCTAACCCTGATGTCGTTTTGGCTGATCTCATCAAGATTTTCCATCCTGATTTGCTGCCGGATCACGAATTTGTGTACTATCAACCACTGGTAAATGCCGAGTAATTTTATGGGGCGGGCAGGCGAGGATCGTAATCGCTTGCCCGATATACCACGAGCCAATTGTTCAGAGATTTCAGCGATCATTGAAGAGAATTATTCTTACAGGGTAGGTATATGGCACAACAAATGACACTAGATACCGTTACACGATCTCTCAAGCGTACATCCTTCGCACTACCCGGCCTGAAGCCGTTGTTGGTGCTGGGGATTGTTAGCTTGCTGATAGGGCTGTTTCTCTTCAGCCTGGCAATTGGCTCTGTCTCAATTCCGCTGGAAGATGTCGTCAAAATTCTGCTGGGGCAAGAAGCCAGTAAAAGTACCTGGACAAGTATCATCCTCAATTTCCGGCTGCCGCAAGCCTTAACAGCCATGTTAGCCGGGGCAGCACTGGGCATCAGCGGCTTGTTGATGCAAACCTTCTTTCGCAATCCGCTGGCTGATCCATTTATTCTCGGCGTGAGTTCCGGTGCCAGCCTGGGGGTGGCGCTGGTTGTCCTCACCGTTGGCACAGTGGCGACCAGCTTCCTGGCTGGCCTGGGTTTGATGGGTGATCTCGCATTGGCAGTCGCCGCCAGCGCAGGTTCTACAGTGGTCATGGTAATTGTGTTATGGACAGCTCGGCGCGTTTCCAGTGGGATGATGCTGCTCATCCTGGGGTTGTTGTTTGGCTATCTCACAAGTGCAGCCGTCAGTTTGCTACTCTATTTTAGCATTCCTGAGCGCATTCAAGCTTATATCAATTGGACGTTTGGCAGCTTCAGCGGGGTCACATGGACGCAATTGGCAGTAATGGCTCCGGCGGTTCTCATTGGGCTGACTGTTGCATTTCTGATGAGCAAGACTTTGAATGCGCTGCTGCTGGGAGAAGCCTATGCCTACAGCATGGGGCTGAACCTGATGCAGGCGCGTTTCACGATTATCATCACAACCGCCGTACTTGCCGGGACAATCACCGCTTTTTGTGGGCCGATTGGCTTTATTGGCATTGCAGTTCCTCATCTCTGCCGTAGTCTGTTCAACACGTCCGACCATCGCTTGCTGGTTCCCCTAACCATCCTTGTTGGTGCGATTGTGGCGCTTGCTGCATCTTTCATTGCGAGTATGCCGGGCAGCTCGATTGTGCTGCCACTGAATGCTGTCACTTCCTTAATTGGCGCACCAACCGTCATCTGGGTCATTATCAGCCGTCAGAATATTAAGGATACCTTCGCATCATGACACAACCACTCCTTCACCTGGAAAACCTCAGCGCTGGCTACCCACAGCGTAGGCAGATACCGCGTGAGATTGTCAAGCCATTTACGGAAACGCTCTCCTCTGGCAAGCTAGTCTGCCTGATTGGACCCAATGGTGCAGGGAAATCCACCTTACTCCGAACGATTGCAGGAATGCAAAAACCTTTGAGTGGTCGCGTGCTGCTGAATGGAGAGAGCATTCATGAGATGGTTGCATCTGAACGAGCCAGACGATTGAGCGTCGTTCTTACGCAGAGGATGGATGCAGGGCTGTTCACAGGCTACGGGTTAGTAGCGATGGGTCGCCATCCTTATACAACCTGGACAGGGCAGCTCTCCGAATACGATCACCGGATCATCTGCCGCTCACTTGAGATGGTGGGGGCGGAAGATCTCGCGGAACAATTATTCAACACGATGAGCGATGGTCAGCGCCAGAAAATCATGATTGCAAGGGCGCTTGCCCAGGAACCGGAACTGCTGGTTCTGGATGAGCCTACCGCATTCCTGGACTTGCCCCGGCGGGTGGAGTGCATGAATTTGCTGCGTAGTCTCGCCCATAAGTCAGGCTGCACAATCCTCCTCTCTATTCATGATCTTGATCTGGCACTACGCAGTGCCGACTATATCTGGCTACTGCCTTATAACGGACAGATGAATACTGGCTTACCGGAAGATCTGGTTCTGAATGGTACTTTTGAGGATGCCTTCCGCAGCGCCGGGGTTCAGTTTGATATGGAGACAGGTGCTTTTCGTGCCTACAGTGACAGGAAAAAGTCTATCGCGCTGAAAGGCGAAGGCATTCCCTACATCTGGACAAGACGCGCACTAGAACGCGAAGGTTACAATGTCGCCAACACGCATCACCCAGGACTGCCGCTCGTCCAATTGGTGAAAGAAGAAACAAATTGCTGGCATCTCATCAAAGGAGATCACAAAACAACATGTTATTCGGTGAATGACTTGCTAGACGCATTGGACTACTAACAATCTCTGTTTTATTTAACTGATGTTATGCAGTAGCCCTTGCTGTCAGCCTTTTCCGCTTCGACGAGCGCAAGCGATCAGCAAAAACGTTTTTATGGGTGTGATGTGCCCCAAAAAACAAACTTTGAAGCTGACAAGCTGAAGTGCTGAGAAGCCACTGTAGGATGGTTCGTAACGGGCACTTTGTTAAAGACCTTGTTGGCGAATCGGTGTAGGGGCGATCCCTACGTGGTCGCCCTGGGAGCGCACACGGGCGCTCCCCTACGTCATCAGACCCTGCTAATCTGCCGAGAATCCACTTCGAGAGATGGTCATATGCCGCAGCATGGCGATCTTCGCTTTTATCTTTCCCTTTTGCTTTTGCCAGGAGAAATGCAAGTGTTGTTGTTAACGACTTCGTTTTACGGGCTATAAATGCCCTGTCTAGTTAGCAGCAACCTCGCTGAACGTGCCGCTGACATCTGCGCTGATTTCTGCATTCATCGGATCACTGACGCTAAATTCAAATGATCCGCTGTAAACGCCGTCGGTATTTTCCAGCGTGATGCTGCCTTCCGCGTTGACAAAATTCATGCGCTCTTCACCGGATTCTACCAGCACCACCGCCGTAACCTGTCCAGTCAGGTCACCATCTGCCGTAAAATCAAGCGGTTGAATCGCATAGGTGTTCGATTCCGGCGCCGCCGTGCCATAAAAAAAGACCGATACCACACCAACATTCTCACCACCAAACCACAGGTTGAATGCGGTCATATCCTCTTCGGACGCATCTCCGGCGAGCGCACGCGCATTATCCGGCGAGAGACTCAGTTCCGCAGCCCCACTCACTGCAATAGAAAACGTCCCATTGCCCCCGGATGATGATGCTGCACCGTCACCACAGGCAGCTAATAAAGCGATCAGCATGACAGAAACCAGAACCAATAGATGCCGTTGCATTGCATCCTCCTGAACTGTGCTTATTCCAACATCCATCATAGGCTGTTCCACACAGGTTGGCAAATCCACTCCTTCGTGACCTACGCCGGAATCGGGGACTTCATCTCCAGTCGCAGCTTACCCATTTGCCGCGAAGAGTTAGAAGTCTTTCTGGGAGGGTGAACTTTGCCGTTGATTCTATTTTGTGAAACGCAGTTCAATGCAACCTCCAATTTCGATCTCTAAGTGCAGTGGCAGTGCATGAACGTCCGCCTGGAAGATGACATCGCCAAACTTATCCCGCCCAACGATATGGCATGGCGCTGCTCTTGTTCCGTTGAAGGTAATTGTTGAAGAATTTGATGCGTTTAGGATCCAGTGTACAGCCTTATCATGTGCGACATTCACTGAAATATCATCATACAGACCTGTTATCATCTCCTGCTGACCAATGAAGTCTATTCGCGGAATGTGGGTGGGACGCAGCACAGGTTTAAATTCCCCATGAATGATGGTATTGCGATGCTGATTGTAGAACCCGACCCAGTAGCGAATGAGATCCAGATGATTCTGAGGATACTCACTGAGTTCAATTGAAATCATCGGCACACTGGCGATACCATTTATCAGATGGACGGCGACGTTCTCATCTGTGTCATCTGGATGCCACAGCATCGGATCCATGTGTACTGCGCGATTCGGCGCGAGCAGGCGAAGCATCACAGCCTGCCAGCGATTCAGTCTGAAATTGATGGGCACATCAGAACTTCGGTAGAGATTGGCGTAACTTCGCGAAGCCAGATTCGTGTAACGGTTGCGGAACTCGATCAGCAAATCTGGCCTCTTCTCTCGCAGCGTGCCAACTACTGATTGCAGGATATTATAGACACACTCGCCCAGTGATTTGTCGCTAGCCCCCTCTTTCCGAAGGCTGTGTACATCCAGCGAATCGATGAAGTCAATCTTGAGGCCATCCAAATCATAATCCTCGACCAGACGAATCAACAGATCACGAACGATAGCAGTAGTTTCTTCATGCCAGGGAGAGAGGTTGTAAAACCGCTCACGTTCCCGCCCTCCTGCTAGTAAGTGTCCATATTTTTGTGCTTCTGGGCTATCCATGCCGATCATGAATGGTGCCACCCATAAGACATATCGAAACCCCAGCGCCTTCACAGCTTGAACATGGGCAGCAAAATCCGGGAACTTGCCTTCGTAGGGTTGCCATGCTCCAATCTGCTCGTAATTGCCGAATTGTCCTCGTTCCAGGAACCAGCCATCGTCAGTCAGCCATGTACGAAATCCGAGATCAGCCGCAATCGGCGCATTCTTCATAATCCAATCGTGACGAACATCGTGATGAATCGCTGTCCAGCTACAGAAGACAGGATCATACGCACTCTCCGGCACGGGCATCAATGACTGCCCCATCGCCGAAGTTACCTGCTCAGTGTAAGCTCTAAGAATCTCGTGCCAGGGTCGCCGCCCTACTGAGAAGAAGAGCGCTTCTTCCCGGTAGTTCTCAACTGTGAGTGTCTGATGATTGCTGTCTTTGTTGGCTGGTTTTTGCATCTTTATATGGTAGCAGCGTGTGATCTCCGATAGCTCGGCATGCAGGCCGGTCTCGGTCAATTGATCTAACAAGCCGAAGGCAGCTCGGTTTTCTCCATTACGATGAACCAGTGCTAAGAATGGAAAGCCGCTGTGCGCCGCCACATCCTTTTGAATTGACCAGAATGGCAAATAGCCTAATTCATCACGCGGATCGCCGCCGAAATACATTCCATGCATGTCTACAGCGGGAATTGCCCAGGAGAAAACGATATTCTCGATGACGAAGGGCTGATCATTCTCCGCATCCAGGCGCAAACGGATCAAGTATGCACCTTCGTATGTCTCGGACACCAGAGAGGCCGCTACGACAGGATTGCCACTCATCTCAACAAGAACATGAAACTCCACGCCGGCGACAGTGATGTCTTGCTCCCACTTCATAAGCGTTTTTCCTCGTGCTTAGGTCGGTATCACAGTCGGATCTTGATTGTTGCGCAAATCACGCAAGAGTCGCATTGCCATGAGGTTCCAACTCAAGAACCCCGGGTTGAAAATTGGTATCCCAATCTCTGCATCGTAGTACTCATGTAGCGTTTGGTTGGCACGAAGATCTCCTGCAAAGACAGCAATGAGCCGCTGTGCGACATCCAATGCCTCATCTTTATAGCCATAGCGTGCCAGCCCATAAGCGACCAGCGCATTCACCAATCCCCAGATCGGCCCCTGCCAATTTGATGGATCACCCATTGCTACATTGTTGTAAATCCGTTCATTGGCAGCAAGTGAACGGATACCATAGGTCGAAAGGAATTCCTTCGGGTTTAACACATGTTCCTCAATTAGACGCTGCGCTTTGTCTGTATCAGCTACTCCAGCCCAGAGGACGAACAGCGTTGCCGCGCTGCGCACCTTGTAGGGTACTTCCCAGGTAATTTCCTGTCGCGTCACATCGACATGATCGCTCAGATCGAGATGATAGAACATGCCGTCGATGGGATCCCACATATAATCATTGACAGCCTGTTTCAAATCTTCTGCTTTCTGGGTGTATGCTACATACTCTTCCACCTTGCCAAGCTGATTTGCAAGACTTGCCAGCGCCTGGTATTCGCGGTAGTGAAAGCAGTTCATATCGACCATCGCGACGGTCTCATGACGGCGTCCGTATATTACCGGGTCGTTATCCAGCCCCGCACCTCGGCTCACAGGCTGTCTGAATAGTCCACGTCTACGCTGACACTTCCTCTCATACCATGCGCGACACGCCACCAGGCGCGACCACCACTCATTTACCCATGTAAAATCGCCTATGGCTGCGCTCGCGGCGACGCACCACTGCGCCTGTATAGGATATGGCAAATCATCGTAGTTGACGCGCCCGCTCGGATGTACTAGTTTAGCGGGCTGACCATCAGGGCGAATGCGATCCAGAAAATTCTGGATGCAGCCCTGGTAGTGTTCAGGATGACTATTGAACAGGCCAAAGCCCATGAAGTAAGCATCCCAATCCCATAATTGATCGTAGATGGCACCCGGAACCAGATACGGATACTGAAATTCAGCATGTGCGGGCTTCAGAACTCCCGGAATTTGCTGCTGCAATCTTTCAACGACAACTCGTTCATTGTCATCCGGGTTTGTGAAGTCAATCGGGAATGCTGGCCTCGGGGAGGGATCAAACCCAATCGATTGCTTGAACTTCTGCAGATCAAAGACCACGTCGAATTGCATCGAGAAACCTTCCCGCGAAAAAACCTCATCTGGCTCCTATACTACTGGCAAACAAACTCTCATGGCTGACAGATTCATGACAAGTTGTGACAAAGAGGATTCGTATGGTTGTATTCCGTCAACGAACAAGCTTGCACGATGAATTCGCGTACTACCTACAAGACATCCTGGGAAATCTATTCGGCGTGCTGCTGGCTCTGCTCTACGTCTGGTTGCTATGGACGTTGCGTCCCTTCGGTAAACCGCCGGAGTTGGTCTGGGTTCCCATCGGGATCTTGGTCGCAACGTTGGTCTTGGTTCACCGTTTACGCCAGATATCGACCCCACTGGCGATGTTGATTCTGGTCTGGGGTCTATTTTTCTGCATCGCAACGGCAGGCATCGTCTATGCCAACGTCAATATTTTGCTTTTTCTTATTGCGCCGTTGGTGCTAGCGATGAGCCTCCTGAGTGCTCGTGTCATTTCCATGATTGTGTTGAGCACCTATGCTTCGTTGTTTTTCACCGCCTGGCAAACACAAACTTTCATCGGAGATAGTCTATTCCTGGGCAGTTTCATCGCTTTCACGATTGTGGTCGTTGGGTTATCCACTCGCTATCTACATGAGGTGATGCGCGTCGTCTGGAACCGCAATGCCGAGCTGGATCACATCGTTGACGTTGCTCGTGAACGTGGCAGTGAACTGCGGCAGATGGTCAAGCAACTGGATGAGAGCAACCATCGCTTCTACCAGCTCAATCAAAATCTGGAGGTAGCCATCGCCGAAGCACGTGAGTCTCGACGGATGAAGCAGCAATTTGCACAGAACATCACCCACGAACTGCGCACACCGCTCAACCTCATTGTAGGTTTCGTGGAATTGATGAGCCGCTCGTCTTTACACTATGGAGAGGAACTTCCGTACCCTTACTTACGCGACCTTGATATTGTCTACAATAACGCCCGGCACTTGCAAAGGTTAATAGACGACATACTTGATATGTCGCGCATTGAAGCCGCACAGATGTCTCTCAACCCCGCCCCTGTCGATTTCTCGGAAGTACTGTACGACGCAGGCGAGACGATACGCGGGCTGGTTGAATCGAAAGGATTGTTCTTGAAAGTCCATTGCGTTGACTCACTGTCCAAGGTGGAGATTGACCAGACACGGATCAAACAAGTTCTATTCAATCTCATCAATAACGCGGTTCGCTTCACAGAAAAGGGTGGAATCACTGTTGGATGCACCCGTACGACGGATGGCATTCTTTGCCGGGTGTCTGATACCGGCAGCGGGATTCCGCTGGAGCAGCAGCAAAGCATCTTTAAAGAATTCCAACAGGCCGAAGATACTCGTCAGGGCGGCACAGGGTTGGGGCTGACGATCAGCAAGCGCTTCGTCGAAATGCATGGGGGGCGCATGTGGGTAGAGAGCACACCCGGGCAAGGCAGCCACTTTTGCTTCTCTCTACCATTTTCGCAAGCAGACACCCTGCCACATCTGATCACGACAGACACGCATGCTGCACCCCATGCGGGAATTGCCCGGAAGACTCTGTTTATTCTGACGGAAAGTCAGTCTGCTGCTAATCTTCTGGCACGCTATATATCCACACATACAGTCATCACGATTGGGGATAGTGCCCATCTGGAACAGGCTGCTCGCCTGTACACCCCCAACGCCATCCTGTTTGATATGAATTCCACGAAATTTGTGCCAGATGATCATCCATTATGGCAAGAGTGGCAAGATATTCCCATCATGCACACGCCACTGGCGGGTGAAGCCCAGCGCAAGCACGAATTGACTGTCAACGCATACCTGATGAAGCCTGTCACGCCAGAACAAATTCGACAGTTGATGCGTGAGTTCGGCACAAGTATTGATACGGTTTTGGTCGTTGATGACAATCGCGACTTCGTGCAATATGTGGCACGCACACTGGATCATCCGGCACGGCGTTACCAAGTGATCCGGGCTTATGGAGGACAAGAAGGGCTGCAACTACTACAGATGAGCAAACCCGACCTGATCCTGCTCGATCTGGAAATGGGCGACATCGGCGGAGAAGAATTCATTGACCGGGTACGTTCTCGACCGCAGACACGCGACATACCCATTGCCGTCATCACAGGGTACGAGCGTGGCGTGGATGTGCAGCCTATACACGGACAGTTCACCGTCACCCGACACAGCGGCATCCCCATGCACGAGTTCATTCGCTGGGTTCATTCCGTCCTTGGCGACTAAGTCACCTGTGCTGATTCGATGCTATCCAACACACGGATTAGATCGGCTTCAGCAATAGGTTTTTCAAGAAAAGCATAGGCTCCCAGCGCCTCCGCAAGATCCGACGCACTCAACACAGTCATCAGGATAATCGGAATCTGATGCGTCTCAATGTTGTTTCGCAGAGTCTGTAAGACTGTCCATCCGTCTGGCTCAGGAATCATCACATCCAATGCGATGGCGAATGGCTTCAATTCCAGAGCCAGTTCGATGGCCTGCTGTCCTGTTTGGGCAATGACGATGCGGTAACCATTGTTGTTAAGGTAACGCAAAAGCAATTGAATCACGTCGTCATTGTCATCAACGAGCAATATTGTCTTGGGTTTTTGGATGGGTATTCGCAATTGCAGGGATGACCGCCCCGCCCTTTTCTCAATTTCGAAAGCCACATTGCTGAACGCTGCTAGTTGCAGCGCGGTTTGCATATCTTTTGGCATCAGGGCGGCTGACAGCCGACTGGAACCTATGTACAGCAGCAAAAAATCTCCACTGACCTTACACTCAATATGTAATGTGGCATTCGGTTCGCTGAAACTCAAAAGCCGTGTCAGACTTTCAATGAGAAGCTGGCGCATGAGCGTGCTAGAAACACCTAAATGTACAGACACCTCGGGTAATTCCAGCATCAGTTCAATATCACGTTCTACCAGCATCGGTTGCATCAGCACGAGCACGCCATCCAACACATCAGTAAGCTGCCCCCCGCGTGTGTCCCGGCTGATCCGTTCGACTTCTGTGCGCAATAGGTCACCGCGTGCGACATGTTCGGCAGGTTTGGCGGATTGCGCACGCTGCCAGAGCAAATTCACCAGTTGCTCGAGAGCCTCTTTTTGTTCTCGATAATAGTGACGCAGGCTAATTGCAAGTTGGTCGGCTATTTGCTGAGGACTGAGTCCTTCAACATAACGCAGAGTCAGCAGTCGGTGTAGCCGCCACTCGCGCGAAGTCACAGGTGCATTGTCACCCGGATACAAATTTTCAATAGTGGTCAGCAACGTTCTCTTGAGCTGGCGAGCAGCCTGCTGTTTGTCTTCTGAATGTCTGACCAGGTACGGCAGCACTGGGCTACTCTGCAAATATGGGATGTTGTAAAGATTCTCGTAGGCAGTGAGAACCTCTTTGCGAAACAATTCGATCTCGATCATGATCATCAATCCTATAACAACACTGCAACGATTGTAAAAGTCATGTCTCAAAATGTCATCAATGTGTCATTGCTCCCCCTTGTTGACACTTGCTAAAGTGAAGTTGGGTTAGTCGCGCACATTTTGAGCGCGAAGCCCCAAGATTTCCTATGTTTTTTGGAGGGCTTTATGGCAAGTAATGAAAAGCACGGTCTCAGCCGTCGTGATTTCTTGAAACTGACGGCAAGTGGGGTTGCAGCCGCATCACTGGCTGGTCTACCAATCGCCGCCGCTGCCCAGTCCGATGGCACAACGGTAGTGTTCTGGGCACCGGATTGTGATACTCAATGCTGGTCACAATGGCAGCGTTACACTGAGCGCTATGCCGAAGTGAATCCGAGCATCCAGTTTGAGACTGCTGGCCCCCCCTGGGGTGATTACTGGCAGCGCACGCCACTGGCGATTGCCGGTGGGCGTGGCCCGGACATCTTCTACATGCACTTTTTCCAGACCAACCCCTTCGTTGGTGGTGGCCTGATCGAAGCATGGCCTGAAGAGCGTGTGGAAGCCCTGCGGGGGCAGATTGCTGCTCTGGATAGCTATCTGTTCGACGGCAAACTTTATTACTATCCTGAAGGCATTCAAACCAGCGCCATCTTCTACGATAAGACGGCATGGGAAGCGGCTGGCCTGACGGATGATGACATCCCAACCACCTGGGAGCAGCTCATTGAATTGGCAAAGGGACTGACAGAAACCAACAGCGCAGGCGAAGTGACGCGCTCCGGTTTTGAATGGGGCACGAACGACCTACGCTGGACATGGCTGATGCTGAAGTATCAGATGGGAGAATTCCTGTTCACACCGGACTTCCGTCGCGCCTACTTCAACACGGAAGGAGGTCGTGCTGCTGCTCAGATGATCCGGGATTGGGAATTCGAGGATCGCGTTGGTTCCACCGATCTGACACCCAGTCCGCATGAAGCATTGGTGAACGGGCTGGCTGTGATGGGTTTCTCTTATGCCTGGGTCGCCCGCTGGTTCATGGACAATCACCCAGACTTTGAATGGGGCACTTTCGCACTCCCAGGGATGGAAGAAGGCACTCCCCCACCAGTCTACGATCGCGGCTCGCCAGAACTTCTTCCGGGTGTGAACCCGCAAACTTCTGACGAAATGAAAGAGATTGGCTTCGACTTCATCCAGTGGATTGGCACGGATGCGGAGAATATGAAATTCCGTGCATCGCTGGGCGTTGCACCGGTACTCACCAGTATCCAGAATGATGCAGATGTATTGGCTGATCCGGCAGTGGCAGTCCAGCTAGCCACGCTCAATCGTACCCTGTACACAGGAGCGCCGTTGCCACAGTGGGAAGACGACATCAAGCTCATCACCGATCTTGTGCATATCACGCGCTCGACAGAGATCGACGAAGCATTGCAGCGTGCACAGGAAGCTGTCGATGCAACACTCAACGCCACTGAATTCGTCACCTGGGGCGCATCCGAACGCGCTTATGCTCATGCAGATGAATTGACCGACCCAGAATTTCTCAGCTAAGTTATGGTGGGGTGGTTTACGCCACCCCAACTTGTTAAGTCAGAAAGGTTTTCGCGATTGGACACCGCAACAAAAATAACTGGCGAGCTTCCCAATCAGCCTGCTGAAAAAAACGAGAGCGAAGACACACTCGTCCAGCGCCTCTTGAGCGGCAAACGGCTCTTGATTTGGTATGCCATTGTGCCCGCGCTGTTGTTCTTCACGCTGACGTGGTTCATCCCCATTGGCTATGGTTTCCTGATGAGCTTCACGGATTGGAGTCCGATGTCGCTGCGCGGTACTGATTGGGTGGGGTTGGAAAATTACCAGCGCATGATCGAAAACCCCGATATGGGATTGGCCGTCAGAAATTCGATCTTCTACGCCCTATTCGTCGTGATCGTCCGTTTAATTATTGCGCTACCGCTGGCAGTTATGATTCACAATTTATCGTTTGGTAAAAATTTCTACCGCTTCATTTACTTTTTGCCACTTGTCACGTCGGTAGTCGCCGTTGGTATCATCTGGCGCATTTTGTATTTGCCTCGTCTGGGATTGTTTAATGTCATTCTCGGGGGAATTCGCGATTTCTTCGGAATGGCCTTTCCCCTACCCCGCTACCTGCTAGATCCCAATACAGCGCTCATTAGCGTCGGCGTGATGGATATCTGGCGGTCGCTGGGATTCCAGATTGTGATTTTGATGGCGGGGTTAAGCGGCATCCCCAAGGCTTATTATGAAGCAGCGGAGATCGATGGCGCGGGGAGTTGGCAGCGCTTCCGACACATTACGTTACCGCTCTTGCAACCTGTGATCCTTTTCGCGTTGGTGACGAGCATTGCTGGTGCAGTGCAGGTTTTCACAGAGATTTTTGTGATCTTCCAGGGTAGCAATACCTCCAGCGGTGGCTATGGTGGCCCGGCCAAAGCTGCTCTAACGCTGGTGCCAGAATTCTTCCAGCAAGCCTTCCGCAACTTCAACTTTGGCTATGCTTCGGCTATTGCAGTTGTCATTTTTGTGATCGTTTCTGCCCTGAGCCTGCTTCAACTTTGGCTTGGTCGCCGCAGGTGGGATTACTGAGGATCAATGAACTTATGCGTATGTTAACAGCAGGAAGCAACAGATTCACGATCAAATGGGATCAGTTACTCAGTCATCTAATTCTGGCGCTTGGTGCGTTCCTGGCTTTTCTGCCATTCCTCTGGATGATTCTCTCGGCCTTCAAATCGACGGGTGAGATCGAACGACTTCCTCCCACGTTTTTTCCGGAAAATCCCACACTGGAGAATTTCCAGGATGTCTTCACATTGCTGGATTTTCCTAGATTGTTCTTCAATAGTCTGTTCGTCACAACGGTAATCACGCTGTCCGTAACGTATACCAGCGGAATTGTTGGTTATGTCCTGGAGCGCATTCGTTTTCCAGGGCGCAATATGATCTTCTTTTTCATCATTGCAACGATGTTTATGCCGAACCAGATCACACGAATTGTGTTGTGGTCCGCATTCAATGACCTGGGTTTGCTGAACACCTACCCTGCGCTGATCCTGCCATTCCTTTACAGTGCTTTCGGCATCTTCTTGCTCAAACAGAATATGCACACAATTCCTGAGGAAATCCTGGATGCAGCACGGATTGATGGTGCTAGCGAAATCGGCATTTACCATCGCATAGTGCTCCCAAATATCTTACCGTCCCTCTCCGCACTGGCGATTTTCCAATTTATGTTCGCTTACGATGAGTTCTTCTGGCCCCTAATCGCGTTAGATGACGTAAATATGTATACGATCCCTCTCGGTTTATCCTTCTTTCAGGGGCAGTATTACAACAATCTAGGGTTCGCGTTTGCGGGTACGACCATTGCAATTCTGCCGACTATCATTGTCTTCATCGTTCTACAGCGACAGATCATTCAGGGAATCACGCTGACTGGGCTGAAAGGATAAGACAGATGCAGAACGACGCAACCAAACGCTTTGTGCGGGATCATACGCCAGGCGTGGTCTTCGCACCGCGAACACAAGTGGCGTTGCAACACGGCATCAATATGATTGTCGATGCGATCAAGCCAACATTGGGGCCGAACCCGCGTACAGTCGTGGTACAGGAGCCAAATCGCGGAAAGTTCCCAGAAGTGCTGGATAACGCAGCCTTGATCGCTCGACGGATTATCGAAATACAGGATGCCGATGCTGATATGGGGGCAATGCTAATACGACAGATGCTTTGGCAGCTTCGTGAACGCAGCGGTGATGGGACGGCAACAGCCGCCGTGATTTTCCAGACGATCTTCAATGAGGGTTTGCGCTATCTCACTGCGGGAGGCAACGCACAACGCTTACGAGAGTACCTTGTGGATGGTGTCAGCCGAGTAACGAACGAAATCCGCCACCAGGCCAGAATGCTTGAAGACCGTGATCAAATCCAACAATTCGCGTGCTCGCTCACGAAAGACCCGCAGTTATCCGGAATCCTTGCTGAGATCTTCGACACATTGGGCACGTTCGGCGAAATCAATCTGCGCGTTGGTGCAGCGGATGCGTATTCCAGAGAGTACCTGCGTGGCATTCTCTGGGAAAGCGGGGTATTCGACAGCAGCATGCTACTCAACCCGATTGAGCAGCGCTCTACGCTCAACTTCGCAGCGATTGTTGCTACGGATTTTGCTTTCACTAACCCTAATGATCTGGTACCAATCATCGACCTCGTTGCGCAACACTACAGTGCACTGGTCATCACCGCGCGCGAAGTGTCCGAAAATGTCATCGGTCTCGTGAATTACGTCAATCAACAGCCTAAGCCGTTCCAACTCATCCTGATTAAGTTGCCTGGAGATCCGACACAGCAGCACCAGATGTTAGAAGATCTCGAATTGATCACAGGCGGACAAGTTTTGCGGGAAACCGTTGGCGATACGCCCAATTCTCTCACAATGATGAATGTAGGTAGAGTACGCCGCATTTGGGCAAATCGCGATTACTTCTGTATTGAAGAGACGGAAGAAGCGAACGACCAGCGCCGAGAAACGAAGCTGCTCCAGCTTCAGGAGCAGTACCGCCGCGCCGAAATCGAACAGAAAACAAGTATCCGCGCACGCATCGGACGTTTAGCAGGAGCTTCTGCGACCCTCTATGTCAGTGGAATCAACGATCAACAGATACGAGATCGTAAGGATGAGGTGAAGCACAACATCGCTGTCATACGAGGCGCATTAGAGCATGGTGTTGTTCCCGGCGGTGGATCTGCCCTGCTAGCGGCGAAGCATATTTTGCGAGGAAATCACTATCAGTGTGACGAACAAGAGGCGGCATATCGCATCCTTCGACTGGCACTAGAAGCACCGACAAAAAACATTCTTGAAAATAGTGGTTTTTCATCAGGAAGTGTCATGCAGCATAATGGTTGTGTTCCGTATATGCTAGATGCCAATGGGGAGCTTGTCATGGGTGCTGCTGCCACCGTGTACGATGCGATGACAGTGTTAGTTGATGCTGTCGAAAGTGCGGTTCGTACAGCAGCGCTTGCCCTAACAATAGACACCCTCGTTCATCATCGTAAACCCCAGTTTTCTGCTAACCCATGACTCACTATGTTTTGAGTATGCGGAACCTTGAGTTGGTAGCGCTGCTTGCCAGGACAGGATTGGGGCATATTCATAGAATATGCCCCCTGGAGTTTGGCTGTTTTTGAAAAAAAGAAGACCAATCTGGTAAAAGCTGAGTTATCAAAAAACAAGCATACCAAAAAGGTCTTCCAATGACGACTATCGCTCAAAATGCAGAACTTCTATTGAAATGTAAGAATAGATATATGGGGAATTCCTCGAAATTCGTTCCCATGCGGGGTTGATTGCGGCAATCGTATCGTCAGCGAGTCCCCGTTGCTTTCTCCGACCGTGACTCTGGTATGCTCCCTAATTTCCCGAAGCATCCTGAACATCTCATCTGATCCATCCAACGCTGCGGTTTGGGTGCAGCTTTTCGTCCGCAGGATCGCACGCCACCCCGGCGTGCAAAAAAGCCCCTGCGTAAAAGCTGCACCTTACCAAACGCATCTCGGAATATCGATCAGACGGAGTGCCGTTAACCAGGCCTCGTGACCCGAAAGGGAGCGTTGTAAGTCCCGGAGCCGATGTGCCCCGATAGCCTCCTCTAGCTGATCGCGCTGCTGCGAGCTGTCATCCCCGCCCCCAATGAACCGATTGGGCGCTGCTAAATCCGTCGTGGATGCTGGTGAA
>CAYVVZ010000055.1:0-26078 GCA_964455365.1 uncultured Anaerolineaceae bacterium
TTGTGAAGCCATCATTGTAGACGAGGAATTGCTTTTGCTACTTTCCAGTTCCAAGACCAGCGATTTCGCAAAAGTGGATCAGGATATTCAATTCCTGATGCAGTGCTTTCGAGAAGTCCTTGAGGAAAATGGTGAGGACGCGCTTGCCCAGGCGCTACCCTGGATCAACCCGTCCCTCTCGGAAACGTCCCCCACATCGGATGATGCAGTACCGTTGACTCAGGCATATTCCATCGCCTTCCAACTATTGAATATCGCCGAAGAAAATGCCGTCGTGCAGTACCGTCGCTTGCTGGAAAAACAGGCCGCCGGGGAACGCTTTTCCGGCTTGTGGAGCCAGAACCTACACACTTTTAAAAAGCAGGGACTCAGCAATGAACAAATTGCCCAGGAACTATCTCGTGTCCGCGTAGAACCTGTGCTGACAGCCCATCCGACCGAGGCCAAGCGCTATACCGTCCTGGAGCAGCATCGCCACCTGTATCGTCTGATGGTCGAGCGCGAGAATCAAATGTGGACACCGCAGGAACACGAGGCCATTCGGGAGCAAATCAAGACCGCGCTTGACCGCCTCTGGCGTACCGGAGAAATCTACCTGGATAAGCCCGATGTCGCTTCGGAAGTGCGCAACGTCGTCTATTACTTACGGCACATCTTCCCGCAGGTACTCAATTTGCTGGATCAGCGACTGCTGCAAAGCTGGGTAGCCGCCGGATATGATGCCAGTTGGCTTGATGAGCCGGGGCAGTGGCCTCATATTCGCTTCGGCACCTGGGTCGGTGGTGACCGCGATGGACATCCCCTGGTCACTGCGGAGACGACTGCCAGCACCCTGCACGAATTACGGTTGCGTGCGCTCGATTTGCAGCGTGAACACCTGACTCAGCTTGCGCAGAAACTGAGCCTATCCCGTTTCTCGCAGCCTGTGCCGGAACGACTCCAACAGAAGATTGAACGCATTGCTGGCGAATTGGGGGCAATGGGTGAGGATGCCCTGAAGCGCAACCCGGAGGAACCCTGGCGGCAGTTTGTCAACCTGATGATGGCACGCCTGCCCGATACAGAGACACCGCTGCCATACGACAGCGCCAGCGAACTCCATGCTGACCTGGAAGACCTCTATCGCAGCCTGCAAGAGATCAACGCGGAACGGTTGGCATCTGCCGACGTTCTGCCCATGATGCGAATGGTGCAAACCTTCGGGTTCCACCTGGCAACGCTGGATATTCGCCAGAACAGCGCGTTCCATGATCGAGCGCTGGTTCAGCTTCTGGCGGCATCCGGGCATCATGAGGAAACAGATTTCCCTACCTGGGAAGAACAACAGCGGTTGCAACTGCTGGAAGAAGAGTTGACCATGCCGCGCCCCTTCACATTGCCCAATTCTGAACTGGGAACAGAAGCGCGTGCCATCCTGGATTGCTACCGGGTGGCGGCAGAAACCATCGAACAACATGGCGGTGACGGCCTGGGAGCGTTGATCGTTAGTATGACACGCGACGTTTCTGACCTGCTAACGGTCTATGTTCTGGCACGCGAAGGTGGCTTGATGGTCAATACAAAGGAGGGAATGGTCTGCCAGCTTCCGGTTGTGCCGCTTTTTGAGACCATCGAAGATCTGGAGCGCAGTCCAGGCATCCTCTCGACATTCCTCGCGCATCCGCTGACGCAGCGCAGCCTGAAAGCACAGCAGGCGCGAGCCAACACAGATATGCCCGTGCAGCAGGTGATGATCGGCTACAGCGACAGCAACAAAGACGGCGGCATTCTGGCGAGCAAGTGGAGCTTATACGAGGCACAGCGCACCCTGACGGCGGTTGGGGCAGAGCATGGCGTGCGCATCCGCTTCTTTCATGGACGTGGTGGTTCGATCAGCCGGGGTGGTGGCCCAACCCACCGTTTCCTGCGTGCCTTGCCGCCGGAAGCGCTCGATGGTGGCCTTCGCCTGACGGAACAGGGAGAGGTGATCGCCCGCAAATACGCCAATAAGCAGACTGCCGTACACAACCTGGAACTTCTGCTATCCAACACGCTGCGTGCCTCGGTACGCAGCCGCTACCAGGAGACCGAAGCGCATCCGCTCGAAAACTTGATTCCGCCCCTGGTGACGATCAGCCGCCAGAAATACCGCGCTCTGCTCGAAGAAGAGGACTTCATCGCCTTCTATCGGCAAGCTACGCCTATTGATGTCATCGAAGCCAGCCGTATCGGATCGCGTCCAGCGCGGCGCACAGGTCAGCATACGCTCGCTGACCTGCGTGCGATTCCCTGGGTATTCAGTTGGAGTCAGGCGCGTTTCTTCCTGTCTGGCTGGTATGGGGTCGGAACAGCCTTGCAAACGTTAAGAGCAGACGACCCGGCAGCCTTCCAGCAACTGCGCGAGGCGACGTTCGACTGGCCTCACTTCCATCAGATTATCAGCAGCACTGCGACCAACGTCATGCTTGCAGAACAGACCATCATGCAGGAATACGCGTCGCTGGTCGCGGATGACGACCTGCGTAAGCGGATGATGGGGCAAATTCTGCAAGAACTGGAGCGAACCCGTGATGCTCTGGAGCAGTTCTATCAGGGATCGTTGATCGAGCAGCGCCCCAATGTCGCGGAGGTGATCGGCATGCGGCAGGCACCTTTGCAGCAATTGCACCACCAGCAGATCGAACTGCTGCGTGCCTGGCGTGATACATCCAGTGATGAAACGCTGTCCGAATTGTTGCTGACAGTCAACGCCATTGCGAATGGCCTGGGGACTACAGGCTGACCACCGACCGCGCTGGTAGGCAACAGATATTACACAGCTCCTACCAGCGTCGGGACAACGAAGTCGCCGGGGATTTTAATCCGCGGCGACCCGGCGGATCGCCCCTACGCATTCTTTGTGTTCTCCGCGCCTTTGTGGTGAATAAAAAACGGGCAGAATAAGCCCCCTCCCTGACGCTTCGGGGAGGGGGTTTGGGGGTGGTTGTTTTTTAGAACAGCCCGACGATGTTGCCGTCCTCGTCAATATCAACGCTCATGGCGGCGGGTTTCTTGCCCAGCCCCGGCATCGTGCGGATGCTGCCCGCCAGCGGATAGATGAAGCCCGCGCCAGCACTGAGGCGAACTTCTTCAATCGGGAAGGTGAAACCACGCGGCGCACCGAGTTTTTTCGGATCATCGCTGAAGCTGAGGTGCGTCTTCGCCATGCAGATTGGCAAATCGCCGTAGCCCTTGTCTTCGTAACGCTTGATCTGCTTCTCAGCATTAGGCGAATAAGTCACCCCGTCAGCACGGTAAATTTCGCGGGCAATGGTTTCAATCTTGGCCTTGATGGGCTGATCAACATCGTATAGGTAGTTGAAGTGGCTCTCGGCATCCGCTGCGGAAACAACCATTTCAGCCAATTCTGCTGCGCCCTTGCCGCCTTCTGCCCAATGCCGCGCAACTGCCACGCCATACGCTCCCGATTCTTCTGCGATGCGCTTCACGGCTTCGATCTCCGCCGGGGTATCATGCGTGAAGGCATTGATCGCCACAACCGGAGTTACGCCGAATTTCGCCAGATTTTCCAGGTGCTGCACCATATTGACCGCGCCCGCTTCCACATCCGCCACATTTTCCTGCGTGAGTTCTGGCGGCAGCGGCTTACCGGGGATGATGCGGTACTTACCTGTGTGGGCTTTCAGAGCGCGGATCGTGACCACCAGCACAGCGGCATCAGGAGCCAGCCCGGAGGCGCGGCATTTGATGTCGAAGAATTTTTCTGCGCCGATGTCTGCGCCGAAGCCCGATTCTGTGATGACATAATCCGCCAGCTTGAGGCCGATCATATCCGCCAGCACCGAAGAATTGCCGTGCGCGATATTGGCGAAGGGGCCAGCATGAACCAGTGCCGGGGAATTTTCCAGCGTCTGCATCAGCGTGGGCTGCAAGGTATCACGCATCAAGACCGTTGCCGCACCCGCCGCGCCGATGTCTTCGGCGGTGATGGGTGTTCCCTTGCGATCATAGGCCACGATCACGCGCCCGATGCGCTGGCGCAAATCTTGCAGCGAAGTTGTCAGCGCCAGAATCGCCATCAATTCCGAAGCAACCGTAATATCAAACCCGGTTTCACGGGGGATACCATCACCGCGTCCACCCAGGCCGATCACCACATTGCGCAATGCACGGTCGTTCAGATCGACCACGCGCCGCCAGGAGATGTTATTCACATCAATATTCAGTTCGTTGCCGTGATAAATGTGCGCATCCAGCATGGCAGCAATCAGATTATGGGCGGCGCTGATGGCGTGAATATCGCCCGTCAGATGCAGATTGAATTTCTCCATCGGCACAATCTGGCTGTACCCGCCGCCGGCTGCCCCGCCCTTGATCCCAAACGTGGGGCCTTGCGAAGGCTGGCGCACCGTGACCATACCGCGTTTGCCGATGTGCTGCATGGCCTGCCCTAGCCCAACCGTGACCGTGGTCTTGCCTTCGCCAAGCGGTGTCGGTGTGATCGCGGTCACGTCAATGTATTTGCCCTGAGGGCGATCCGCGAATTTTTCCAGCACGCTCAGATTGATCTTCGCCATGTAGCGCCCGTAACGCTCCATATCATGGTCAGGATCAAGGCCGAGCTTCTCTGCAATTTCTTCGATGGGGACTAAGTTCGCTGCCTGGGCGATTTCTAAATCACTGGGGACGTTCACAATATTGGATGTTGTCATTCTAAAAATCCTTTTCCGAAAATTAGCATAAGTTCTGATTCAAGCGAACAATGTGATTGTGTGCGGTTTGTGCCATCCTCCAATGATGGGTTTCAGGGAATGAATACAAGAAGTCTAAGCTGGTCGCCGAGGGTTAAAATCCCCGGCTACAAAAGACCCAAACCCACTAAAGGGGTTATCAAGGCGCTCTCTAGAACAGCTAGCTTTCCACCAGTAGGGACAACACCTGTGTTGTCCGCCTGCTTGTTTCGGACGAGGCAGGCCTCGTCCCTACACCATGCTCAGTTAAGATACGAAAAGTGTAGCCGGACGTTTTGAACGTCGGGCGCAGGGCAGCAAGCCATCCATTTTCGAGAGGAACTCTCAACTTGACAGCTATGGGAAGGGTCTAAGATCCTCCCAGCGGGCGTGATGTGATCGCCTCCCTACAGTATCCGAGTTTCATTTTGCAACTACATTGGTGGCAGCAGCAATAAACGACACACCGTTCATATTTACCATACTCCGATAGTCCCCCTTTTCGCTATGGCATTTTGTCCATATTTCCTGCGCAGAAGGTCACAACTTTGTGTACTTCGCACAAGGCAGATCAGATTCTTGCTTGCATATTATACAAATAAGCGTAGGTTCCGCCATAAGCCAGCAAATCCTCATGCGTGCCCTGCTCGGCTATCCCCTTCTCATCCATCACCACAATCCGCTGCGCATTACGTACCGTAGACAGCCGATGCGCGATGACAATCATGGTGCGGTTTGCCATGAGTTTCTCCATCGATTCTTGCACGGCATGTTCGCTTTCGTTATCTAATGAACTGGTCGCTTCATCGAAGATGATGATGGGCGGATTTTTCAGGAAGACGCGGGCGATGCTCAGGCGCTGTTTCTGTCCGCCGGAAAGTTTTACGCCACGCTGACCAATATCCGTATCATAACCATCCGGCAGCGCCATGATGAAGTCGTGGGCGTTGGCTTGCTTCGCGGCCTCGATGATCGCTTCGCGGCTGGCAGCGCGTTCCCCATAGCGGATATTCTCCGCGACGGTTCCGGCAAAAAGATAGACATCTTGCTGCACAATGCCGATGTTACGGCGCAGGGTTCGCAAATTCATCTGCCGGATGTCTACCCCATCCACACAAATTGCCCCTTCGCTCACATCATAAAAACGAGGGATCAGTGCGCAGAGCGTGGTTTTCCCTACGCCGGATGCCCCGACCAGCGCTACATATTCCCCGGCGCTAATCGTCAGCGAGAGATTTTTCAGCACATAGGGATGACCGCTGCGATATGTAAAACTCACATCCTCGAATGTGACTGTACCGCGAATGCATTCCGGCGAAAATCCATCCGGCGCGTCCACAATTTCCGGCGGCTGCTCCATCATCTCCATGAAGCGATTGAAACCCGTGATGCCTTCTTGATACAGCCGCGCAAAATTCACCGCCCGTTGGATCGGCTCCGTGAGGCTGCCGACGTAGAGCAAGAAAGTAATCAAATCCGCCAGATCCAGCACACCATTCAAGATGCTAATAGCTCCGAAGATGGTGACGGCAACCGTGAACAACTGCGTGAAGGCCATCATCCCATTGGAGAAATACGCTTCGCTGCGGTAGCTTTCGTCGCGGCTTTCGAGGAAGCGTTGATTGGCCTGGGCGAATTTCTCACGCTCGATGTCTTCATTGGCGAAGGATTGCACCACGCGAATCCCGGAGAGCGTATCTTCCACCTGGGCATTCACATCGGCGATACGGCTGCGACTGTGGCTGATAGCAGCACGCATCCGGCGATTGAAGTAGATTGCAAAGACTGCCATGAAGGGAACGAAGGCGAAAATCAGCAGCGTCAGCGGAACATTGATGCTCATCAGGATGAAGAACGCGCCGCTGAATTTGAGTATGGCAATCGCCAGGTCTTCGGGGCCATGATGATACAATTCCGAGATCGTCAGCAAATCATTGGTCAGCCGGGACATCAACTGCCCGGTTCGCTGTTCATCGTAGAAGCCAAAGGACATTTTCTGATAATGATCGAACAAATCCTGGCGCATGTCGCTTTCCATCATTGCGCCCATCTTATGCCCGCGATGATCGACAAATTGGTTGCTCACCGTGTGAATGGCGATTAGCAGCAGCATGAACGCCCCCGTCAGCAAGATTTGCTGCATGGCATCGGGCGCATTTTGCCCCAGGATGTTGTTTGTGATGAAGCGCACGCACAGCGGCAGAATCAACGCCACCGCCGAGACGACGAAGGCAGCCAACAAATCCAGCAAGAGCAGCCGCCGATACGGTTTGTAATACGAAAAGAACGTGCGAACCTGCGAAATTTGCATAGACCTGGCTGTTATCAATAGAAGTCCTTCAGGTTGTATGTTTCCGGTTTCACCACAGAGAATCGTAGGGGCATGATCCATCCTGCCCGGTTTTTCATTTCACCACCAGCAAAAACAACCCCACCCCCAAACCCCCTCCCCGAAGCGTCAAGGAGGGGGCTTCTTCTCTCAGCACGCGCCGTTTATTTTTCACCACAAAGGCACAAAGCACACAAAGAAAATCGTAGGGGCATGATCTATCCTGCCCGGTTTTCATTTCACCACCAGCAAAAGCAACCCCACCCCCAAACCCCCTCCCCGAAGCGTCAAGGAGGGGGCTTCTTCTCTCAGCACGCGCCGTTTATTTTTCACCACAAAGGCACAAAGCACACAAAGAAAATCGTAGGGGCATGAAATTTCATGCCCGAAAAATATGCGCCGCAGCATAACACGAAGACATACCCCAGGCAAGCAAAAAAGCTCACAACGGCTCATTGCCAGTTGTCTCGCCACGATGTACAATCATCGTCTTCATTATTTGGATTGTGCTGCGGCTGCGCAGATTGACGCAGCGCACGATACATCTAAGGCACAGGGATTTTATGACCGCACCAAGCTTGCAAGCGCTTGCACCTGCCGAGAAAGAACGCATCTATCGTCGCAATTTCGGCTTCTTCCTCACCGATGGAATCCTCTTCATGGTAGCCATGAACATCCTGGGGCCGACGACAGTCATCCCCGATTTTGTGCGCCAACTCACCGACTCTGAAGTGCTGATTGGTCTCAGCAGTACGCTGTTTGAGGTGGGCTTCACGCTGCCGCAGCTGCTGATTGCACGCTATATTGTGCGATTTGCGTCCAAAAAATGGTGGTTCGTAGGGCCGAATATCCCGGTGCGCTTCGTGATGTTGATCTTTGCCGGAATCATTGTGCTGCTTGGTGAAGGTCGCCCCGGCGCAATCCTGGTAGGCTTCTTCATCGCCTATGGCATTACTGCGCTCGGTGATGGGCTGGTGGGCGTTCCCTGGGTGGATTTGACGGGGAGCAGCCTGGATGGGCGCTGGCGGGCGCGGATGTTTGGCGCACAGGCCGCGATTGCAGGCATCATCATGATTGCGCTCTCGCCGCTCATTGGGGTCATCCTCAGCGACGCGGGTCCCGCCTTCCCCAACAACTACGCGGTATTGTTTGCGATGGCGGGGGTTCTGTGGGTGCTTTCCATTTTGCCAGGGATGTTCATTCACGAACTACCCGGTGGCAGAGCAGCGGATAAGGTTCCGTCCTTTGGTGAATACATCCCACAGTTGGGGCGCGTGCTGCGCGAAGATGGCCCCTTCCGTGCCATGGTCGGCGCAAGATTGTTGACAACTATGTTTGCGATGGCGACTCCGTTTTACATTGGTTTCGCCACCGAACAGTTGCAGGTATCCAACGAGACAGCCGTACCCATCTTGCTCGCCATGCAAACGCTCGGCAGCATCATCGGTGCATTGGCGTATACCTGGCTTGGTGCGAAGAAAAATCTGTTCTATATCCGCACGGGGCTTCTGCTTGCTCTGCTGCTTCCCTTGAGTGCCTTCTCTGCAACTGTATTGGGGCCGCTGCCGCTTTACTTCGGGTTCTTGATTTCCGGCCTCACGTTGAGCAATTTGTTCTTCGCCTACCTGAATTGGCTGGTGACCTACGTCACACCCGATGAACGCCCGATTTACACCGGGTTGTTCAATACGTTTGTGGCGGCAGCTTCGTTGACAGCGCCCTTCATCGCGGGAACCATCGCCCAGAATTTCGGTTATCTGCCACTGTTTGCTGTTGCGTTGGTGATGGGGGTCCTGGCTCTATTCGTGACCTTGCGCTACATACCGAAGCCGGGTGCCACGACTGTTGCCGCAGCAGCGGATTAGACCCCACAGCGAATCGTAGGGGCATGATCCATCATGCCCGGTTTCATTTCACCACCAGCAACAACAACCCCACCCCCAAACCCCCTCCCCGAAGCGTCTAGGAGGGGGCTTCTTCTCTTCTCAGCACGCCCTGTTTATTTGAACCACAAAGGCACAAAGCACACAAAGAAAATCGTAGGGGCATGATCTATCATGCCCGGTTTTTCATTTCACCACCAGCAACAACAACCCCACCCCCAAACCCCCTCCCCGAAGCATCAAGGAGGGGGCTTCTTCTCTCAGCACGCGCCGTGCAACTCAGGGTGATGGGTTTTATCACGCCGTCTGCGGCTGCGGTTCGTCCACTGTGCCGTCATCCAGGTATTTCGCTTCGGCTTCCTGGCGGAACTGCTTGGTATAGAGTTTGTAGTAATGCCCGCGCTGCAAGATCAGTTCGCGGTGGCTGCCCATCTCGATGATCTTGCCGTGATCCAGCACGATGATGCGATCCGCATTCTTAATCGTGCTGAGGCGGTGCGCGATGATGATGCTTGTGCGCCCCTGCATCAGATGATCCATACCCTGCTGGATCAGCGCTTCCGTCAGCGTATCCACCGAACTGGTCGCCTCATCCATGATGAACAGTTCCGGCTTTGCCAGCACTGCCCGCGCCAGTGAGATCAACTGCTTCTGCCCGGTAGAGAGCAGCACACCGCCTTCACCGACCTGTTCTTCGTAGCCCTTATCCAGTTCACTGATGAATTCGTCTGCGCCTGCCAGTTTCGCGGCATCTTCCACCTCGGCATCTGTTGCTTCTAAGCGTCCGTAGCGGATGTTGTCGCGGATGGTTCCGCTGAACAGATGCGGCGTTTGCAGCACCATCCCGATGCGTGATTGCAGCGCGTGCTGCGTCATATCCATGTAGTCGTAGTCACCGTAGTGGATTTGCCCGCCTGTCGGTTCATAGAAGCGGCACACCAGATTCACCAGCGTACTCTTACCGCTGCCCGTATGCCCCACCAGTGCAACCGTCTCCCCCGCCTTAATCGTCAGGTTGAAGCCTTCCAGGATGGGATCATCTTTCACATACCAGAAATCGACATTCTCGAAAACGATGTCACCCTGAATCGTGCCGGGATCAATCGCATTCTGCTTGTCTACGATGTCCGGCCTGGCATCCGCCAGACTGAAGGTACGTTCTGCGCTGGCGATGGCGTGCTGCATACTGGCATACACTCGCGCCAAATCCTGGATAGGCCACATCATGAAGGTGATGTATCCCAGGAAGGCATTCAAGCCGCCGATGGTCAACCCCAGGCCGAGTTCGTTCTGGATTTGCAGACCACCGAAGAAGATGATTCCACCCACCACCAACGACGAAAGAATCTGAATCGTCGGCAGGAAGAGCGCCGAGTACCAGGCCGCTTTAAAGGAAGCGTCGTACATACCGCGTGTGAGTTCGCCAAATTCTTGCAGGCTCTTCTCTTCGCGGTTCAGCGCCTTGATGACGCGCACCCCGGTAATCATCTCATTGTAAGCCCCGGTGATGCGGCTGTTGTAGCTGCGCGAGTTGCGGAAGTGCCGCAGAATCAAGCCCTTGAACCAGATGCTCACCGCCAGCAAAATCGGGATCAGCGGAATCACCACCAGCGTAAGCTGCCAGTTGATCGCCAACATGAACGAAATTGCCGCGATGACGTTCATCACCGCCCAGGTCGTATCAATCAAGCCCCAGGAAACCAGTTCCGCAATGCGTTCACTATCCGACGTGACGCGGGACATGATCCAGCCCACAGGGGTCTTGGTGTAGTAATTCAGCGATAGGTTCTGCAAGTGGTTGAACAGATGCTTGCGCAAGTCATACTGCACCTGCTGGCTGAGTTTCGCCGCCAGATAGATGAAGCCGAAGACCAGCACCGCAAAGCCGAACCACAAGCCAGCGTAAATCGTCATGATTTCCGTCAGGCGCTGCGTATCACCGGGGATAATCGCCTCGTCGATCAACTGCGCGTTCAAGAAATTCATGTAGGCTTCAAGGAAGGCCACCAGCCCAATCGAGATCAGGAAGCCGACCACCATCTTCCAATGCGGGCGCGTCAATCCCAGGATGCGGATGAGCGTCCGACCATTAAAGGAAGTATCGAATTCTTCTTCGTGGAAGCTATGCTCCGACACTGGCGATTTCCCTTTCTAGTTCATCTTCGATCCGTGCCTGCATGTCGTATGTCTGGCGATAGATGCCATCGACCTGCATCAGTTCCTCATGTGTGCCGCGCTGCACAATGCGCCCCTTATCCAACACCAGGATCAAGTCAGCGTTCATCACCGACTGAATACGGTGGGCGATCACGAAGCTGGTACGCTGCTTCATCATATTGTTGAGCGCGTCCCGAATTTCGCTTTCCGTTTCGGTATCCACACTGCTGGTGGCATCATCCAGGATCAAAATCTTGGGATTCTTCAGCAGGGTTCGGGCGAGTGCCACGCGCTGTTTCTGCCCACCGGAGAGCGTCACACCACGTTCACCAACAACCGTATCGTAGCCTTCCGGGAATTCCTGTATCACCTCATGGACGGCAGCAGCACGGGCGGCGGCGAATACTTCTTCGTCGCTCACGTCACGATGCACGCCATACGTGATATTGTTGCGAATGTTGGTGCTGAACAAGAACGGCTCTTGCTGCACCACGCCGATATGCTTGCGCAGGAAATACTTCGGATACTCGGTCAGTTCCACGCCGTCGATGCTGATGCTGCCATCTTCATAGTCATAAAAGCGCGTCAGCAAGGACATCAACGACGTTTTGCCGCTGCCTGTGCTGCCGAGCAAGGCGATGGTCTGCCCCGGTTTCGCTTCAAAGCTGATGTCGCGCAGCACTTGCGGGCCATCACCATAGGCGAAGTTCAAGTTCTTGAAGGCAACTGCGCCCTGCAACTCTTCTACAGGCGCGTTTTCATCTTTGCCCAGCACTTCCCAATCTTCCCCGAAGACTTCCACTACACGATCATACGAGACCATGCCCGTCGTCATCTGCACAATCAAGCGACCCAGGTTACGCATGGGGTTGATGATCCAGCCGATCATCGCCATGTAACTGACAAAGGCTCCCAGGGACATTCCGTACAGGGTGATGGGACCCAAAACCACTGGCTCCCCTTCTCCTGCCATCACCAGCAGCGCCCCCACCAGGAAACCCGCCGTCATCTGGAAACCTGTGATGAGGTCGGTCACAGGCCAGTAGATGCTGTGCAGGCGCATGAAGGCCAGCCCACGCTGATACTTCTCTTTGTTCTCCACCTCGAAGCGGTCAATTTCATATTCCTGGCGTGCGAAGGCTTTCACCACACGCACCCCGCTGAGGTTCTCTTGCAGCGCCGTCGATACACGCTCGTCTTGCTCCTGGAAACGCTCGTAAGCCGTCCCCACACGCTTGAAGAAGAACATGCTCAAGGCAATCACAATCGGGATCACGACGACGGAGAACAGCGCCAGCGGCACATGCAGCGTCAGCAGCGCGATGAAATTCACCGTGAACAGAATCAAAATACGCCCGATGCCTACCGCTTGTTCCGCAAAGAACTGCCGGATTGCGAAGATGTCGGACGTACTGCGCTGGATCAATTCGCCAGTCTGCATCTTGTCGTGGTAGGTAAACGGCAAGTGTTGCAGATGGTCGAACATGAAATCTCGCAGTCGCAGGGCGATTCCTTCCGCCACTTCCGCTGCCCAGGCTCCACTGAAAAACGAGAAAATGCCGCGTACCGACGACAGCGCCATGAACAAGACCGCCGTACCAATCAGCAATGCCATAAAATTCTCTGGCATCGTATCCGGTATCAGCAAATCATCGACAATGTAACGCAGCAAGAGCAAACTGAGCGTGTTGCCAACTGCCGCAATGCCCAGCGCCCCAATCGCGCCGATGTAGCGGGTTCGGTAGCCTTTCAGCAAACGCCACACCCCCACCACACGGCTCGGCGCAACGTTGGCTTTCACATTGAAATTCGTTTCGGTTGTTGCTATGTCATTGTGTAATGGCATTCGTTATGCCTCCACACTGGATTGAATACACGAAGAAGTTCCGCCGATTACCCTGTTTCATGGGCAATCCCGCCGTAGTGATAGGTTCCCGTAACGACCATCTAGACACCACTAGGGTTCAGTATGGTTACACAGAACGCGTAGCCTGTCAACAAGCAATTCTTGCTATTTACCCGGTATTGCGGGATTTTAGCACATTTGTTTTAAGTTGTCAGTTTTTGCTCCTTGCATCGTGCGATGGTCATCATAGGGTACGGTGTGGGCTGCGCTCTGGTTCAACCTTACGCCCCATTACGGGCGCATGTACCCCCAACATCTAGGGGGATGCTCGTTTTTCGCATTCGCGCTATGCTGTAGGAAATGAGGGGAATTGAGCATGAAGCCGCTACCGTCTCCCCTACCGCGCTTTGCAAGCGACAGTCATCAGCAGGAGGCCAATCGCATGATCCAAACACAAGCCACCGATTCTTTCGCCGACACCGCGAAACGACGCTGGACCCACATTCGCAGCGCCATCAGTTCCGGCGAGATTGGCTACGGCCTGCTGTTGATACTGATCGGCGCGCTGCTGGGGCGCTTTCTCTTGTTCCCGCAAGATGCCGGGTACAATACAAACCTCTACACGGAAGCGCTCAGCGTGATCCTGACCATCCTCGTGCTGGATCGCCTGGCGGATCGCCGCAGCGAGAAAGAACTGAAAGAAAGTCTGCTGGCGCGTGCGAAAAGCCGCAATAACGCTGTCGCATCCGGAGCCATTGACGAGATTCGAGCAAGGGGCTGGCTCACGGGCGAGGATGGCTTGCTCAAGGGCGCTGTGTTGCACGATGCGAACCTGGAAAAGGTCAATCTGAGGGCGGCGAATCTGGCAGGTGCAGACCTGTGGGAAGCCAATCTGGCAGAGGCGAACCTGATGTATGCCAATCTCGCAGATGCGGAAATGGAGCAAGCCAATCTCACCCACGCGAGCGTAGAGGAAGCCAACCTATCCGGCGGCAATTTTGAGAAGGCCAATCTAGCTGGCGCGTCCCTGGGCGGCGCGAATCTGGTCGGCGCATATTTGCTGGATGCCAATCTGGACGATGCGCTGTTCTGGGGCGCTATCTTCGAAAAGGATGGAGAGAAAAAATATTTAGGGACATGCACGCTCGCAGATGGAAGCGAATGGACGGAAGAAATGGATTTGGCACGGTTCACCAATGCAGATCATTCGCAGTATGAGGCAACGCTAGCAAAAATCAATGCACTACGGTTGCAGCAAGGAAAGCTGCTTTTCGATATTCTGTACCGATTGGATACCCCCAGGCATCTTTGCCCCCTGCCCGGTGGCGAACGCCTGGAACTGAACGCCATGTATGATCGGGTCAATGCGCGGCGGCGAGAATTGGGCTTGGAGGCGTTGCAGTAGGGGCGTGTCCACGACGCGCCCGTTACGTGTTGCGGGTTCGACGTGATCGAATCCCTACGCGCCACCTGCCCCAAGGCATTAGGGGAGGATTTTTCTCGTGGTGGATGGACGTGTGCAAAGAGAAAAGCAGCCCCCTCCGATCTGTTGCGCAGGAGCCATGTCCGGCATGGGTCAGTCGGGCGACCCAGCGGATCGCCCCTACGGATTTCTCTGTGCCCTCCGTGCCTCTGTGGTGAAACAAAACAGGGAAAACAAGTCCCTCCTTGCGCAGCGGGGAGGGATTTAGGGAGGGGATGCTGCGTGCTTCGGGGTGAGGTTGTTTTGTGTCCTTCTCGCCTTTGTGGTTCAAATCGTTTGGATGCGTTTCTCTGTGTTCTCCGTGACTCTGTAGGGAAATGAAAAACTAGCCTCCTGACCCAATCTGACCCTTTGCTACTTGACAAACCAACATCATTCGATGCATATTGTATTCGATGTTCATCGAACAGAAAGGAAAGGACGATGATTGACGACGAAACCTATTTGCAGTATTGCTTCAAGACGCTGGCAGATGACACGCGCATGAACCTGGTGCGGCTGCTGGCAGAGCGTGAATACAGTTCAAAGGATTTGGCGGCGGCGCTCGCTATCCGCGCTCCCACCCTCTCGCACCACATCACCAAATTGCGGGCTGTGGGGTTCCTGCGGCTGCGGATGGAAGGCAAGCAGCATTTCTACAGCCTGAATGTAAAAAGCCTGGATCGCTTCAAGCAGATGGTGCAAACGCTGGAAGTCACAACTAAGCCCATTTTGCCAGAAGCGCCGGATAACACCTGGATTGATGCCCTGCCGCTGGAAGATTGGGAGAAAAAGGTCATCCGTGATTACACCTACGCGGGACGGCTGAAGCAGCTTCCAAAAAAAGAGAAGAAGTTGCTGGCGATCCTGAACTGGCTGGCGTTGCAATTTGAGGAAGGCCGCGAATATACCGAGCGTGAGGTCAACGAGATCATCACGCGCTATCATGGCGATTACGCGGGGCTGCGCCGTGACCTGATTTCCTTTGGCTATCTGCGGCGGGAACGCGGTGGCAGCAAGTATTGGGTCACACCGGAGGAAGAATAGCGGATGATTGGTGAAACCGAGAACCAGGCAGAATTGAGCTTGGAGCCGCTGGCATAGCCACCCCCTCCGACGCTTCGCGCCACCTCCCCCAAGGCATTAGGGGAGGACTTTTTCCGCAGCGGATGGACGAGTGAAAAGGGTTTGGGGGTGGGGTTGTTTTTGCTCATGGTGCAATGAAAAAACCGGGCATGATGGATCAGTACCCTACGATTTTCTTTGTGTGCTTTGTGCCTTTGTGGTTCAAATAAACGGCGCGTGCTGAGAGAAGAAAAAGCCCCCTCCTTGACGCTTCGGGGAGGGGGTTTGGGGGTGGGGTTGTTTTTGCTCGTGGTGCAATGAAAAAACCGGGCATGATGGATCATGCCCCTACGATTTTCTTTGTGTGCTTTGTGCCTTTGTGGTTCAAATAAACGGCGCGTGCTGAGAGAAGAAAAAGCCCCCTACTTGACGCTTCGGGGAAGGGGTTTGGGGGTGGGTTTGTTTTTGCTCATGGTGCAATGAAAAAACCGGGCATGATGGATCATGCCCCTACGGATTCGGCCTGGCGAATCAAATCGCTCTATGGCGTTTCGCTGCACATCCTCCTACAATATCCCGCGCTGAGAAAACCCGAATTGCTGAAAGCGTGGCTGTATGTCGTTCATTTCGCCGGAATATGTAATCCTCTTCTGCACCGTGCTGCCGTTGTTCTTCCTGACGGCGCAGCGCTGGCGCTGGTTGCTACTGCTGCTGGTCAGCTATTTTTTCTACGCCTATGGCAATATCCAATATTTGCCGCTGATCGCTTTCAGCACCGTAGTCGATTACATTGCGGCGCGGATGATCCACCGCAGCGAAGCCGAAACCCAACGCCGTCTCTGGTTAGCATCCAGTATTCTGGTCAACCTGGGGGTGTTGTTCTTCTTCAAATACTTCAACTTCTTCAATCAATCCGGCGCGGCAGTCTTCGGATACGAACCCATCACGCACAGCTACGTGCTGCCGATTGGTATTTCCTTCTATACCTTCCAATCCATGAGCTACACCATTGATGTCTTCCGGCGCAAACTGGAACCGGAAAAACATTTCGGCATCATGGCAACCTATGTCGCATTCTTCCCGCAGTTGGTGGCGGGGCCAATCGAACGCGCAACCAACCTGCTGCCCCAGTTCCGCGAAAAGCAGAAATTCGATGTAGACCGGGCGGTATCCGGCTTGCAGCAGATGCTCTGGGGATTTTTCAAAAAAGTGGTGATTGCGGATCGCATCGCCATCTATGTGAATGCGGTCTATAACGATGTGGAGAGCCACACTGGGCTAACCCTGCTGATTGCGACAGTCTTCTTCGCCTTCCAGATTTATTGCGATTTTTCCGGCTACAGCGACATCGCCATCGGCACAGCGCGAATCATGGGCTTTGATCTGATGGAGAACTTCCGCCAGCCGTACTTCTCGCAATCCGTACGCGAGTTCTGGGCGCGTTGGCACATCTCGCTCTCTACCTGGTTCCGCGACTACCTCTATATTCCCCTGGGTGGCAACCGCGTGTCCGTCGGGCGCAATGTGCTGAATTTATTCGTTGTCTTCCTGGTCAGCGGATTGTGGCACGGTGCGGGCTGGACGTTCGTCGTCTGGGGTGCGCTGCACGGGGTCGCCGTTGCGGGGATTGCCCTGCTGCGCCATTACAATATCAATTTGCTGCCGGGGAAAAATCTGCCGATGCGCGGGGTTCGTATGGCGCTGACCTTCGCCTTTGTCACATTCGCCTGGATTTTCTTCCGCGCCAATTCCTGGGCAGATGCGGTGTATGTGGTGCAGCATCTCTTCGTCTTTGATCCAGCGGCGGATTTGTACCTGCCCTTCGCCGGGGCATTGCTCGGAACAGTGCGTGAGTTCTGGCTCAGCCTGGGCTTGATTGGCTTCTTGCTAGTGGTCGATACCTTCGACTCCCGCTGGACGCTTTCTTTCACGCTGGCGAAGATGCCGCTGGTCACACGTTGGGCGGCCTATTATGGCACAGCAGCGATGGTGCTCTTCGGCGGCCTCTATGGAGCCGGAGCGCAGCAATTCATCTATTTTCAGTTTTAGTTCACCAGTCCCCCTCCGACGATTCGCGCCACCTCCCCCATCGCAATGGAGGAGGAAACAACGCTCCCGAAAACGGCAGTGAAGTTCCCTCCCTGATGCATTGGGAATGTTGCTTTTCTTTGTGTTCTTGGTGACTTTGTGGTTCAAACCGTTTGGATGCGTGCCTCGCTGGTGAAACCAAAATCGGGCAGAATTAGGCTTAGAGCCATTGGTATAGCAACCCCCTCCGACGCTTCGCGCCACCTCCCCCGAATTCAGGGGAGGTTTTTTTCCCTCTGTAGACCAACAGGTACAGAAGGCAAATAAGCCCCCTCAGTGATGCTTCGGCTGAGGGGGTTTGGGGGTGGGGTTGCAAGACGAATTTCTGTAGAATTTTATCCCCAGCAAAACAACACCGAGAAAGCACCCAGCCACAATGACATTTCTTGACCACCTCCCCCACCCCGGCGAACGGAATATCGCGCTGCATGTGACACCCGCTGCGGAACGCGCCCTGAAAAATGGGCATCCCTGGTTGTTTGAAAACGGCATCCAGAAGCAGAGCCACGCAGGAAGCCCCGGTGATCTCGCTGTGATCTTTGATCGCAAGCGGCGCTTCCTGGCGATTGGCCTCTATGACCCGGAGTCGCCCATTCGCGTGAAAATTTTGCAGCACCAGCAATCCGCCACAATCAACCAGGATTTTTATCACGATAAGCTGCAAGCGGCGGCAACACTACGGGAGCCATTGCAGGCGCAGGACACGAATGGCTATCGGCTGGTGCATGGCGAAAACGACGGCTTGCCCGGTCTGGTAGTGGATCGTTACGCCGAGACGCTGGTGATTAAGTTGTATTCGGCGGCGTGGCTGCCGCATTTGCATGAGATGCTGCCTGCATTGGAAGCCGTTCAGCCAGCGGAAAATTGGGGGCTGCGACTGAGCCGTACTATGCAGGATGGCGAAACCTTCGGCCTGCGCGATGGGCAAATTTTGCGCGGTAATCTGCCGGACACGGAAATCATCTTTAGCGAGAACGGCCTGACCTTCTCCGCCGATGTGGTTCACGGACACAAAACAGGCTTTTTCTTCGATCAACGTGAGAACCGGGCGCGGGTGCGGGAACATGCGGCGGGAAAAACGGTGCTGGATGTCTTCTCATACAATGGTGGATTTTCGGTATACGCAGCGGCGGGTGGCGCTAAGCATGTTCTCAGCCTGGATGTGAGCCAACCCGCGCTAGAGAGCGCCCAGGCCAATATGCGCCTGAATCTGGATAACAAAAACGTCGCCGCCTGTGAGCATCGTGTGTTGGCAGCAGATGCCTTTGACGCACTGGATGAGATGCAGGAGCGCTTTGAACTGGTCATTGTCGATCCGCCGTCATTTGCAAAAAGTCAGGCGGAGGTGGACGGTGCGCTGGCGGCCTATGCGAAGCTGACACATCTAGCGCTGAAACGCCTGAAACCCGGCGGCATTCTGGTATCCGCATCATGCAGCAGCCGCGTCTCCGCCGAAGATTTCTTCGATACGGTGAATCAGGCAGCGCGGCGCGAAGGTCGCCCCCTGCAAGAAATTGAGCGCACACGGCACGCCCTCGATCATCCGATGATTGAGGCATTCCCGGAAGGCAGCTACCTGAAATGCCTGTATGCTCAGGCGTAAATCTATCCCTTCCCGCCGAACCAGCGGCGGACATCCTGCGCGGATAATTTGCCACCATGTCCCACATAAAAGGTATGCGCTCCGCTATCCAGCAACAAACGGATGCTCTCATTCAATTGTGCCTTGTGTTCGTGTGACGGCAAAAAGTAGGGATACTGCGGCATACCCGAAAACAAATTTCCGCCCATCATGCCACCCCGCAGCACATCACCGATGATGGCCTCGCCGTTGGAGAATAGCATTGAAATCGAACCATCCGAATGCCCTGGCGTGTGCAGCAAGTCAGCATCCAGACCCAACTGCCGCAGATCGCTATCGGATTGCAGCACAATATCCGGCTCGAAGGGTGTGAAGCGGAATTGCACGAAGCGCTTTACCATTGCCCCTTCCATATTGATCGAAACAAAGTCCCCTACATCACCCGTCCGCACCATCGCTGCATCGCCCGTATGCACCGCGATGGCTGCCCCTGTTTTGTCGCGCAGTTCTTTCGCACTGCCTGCATGATCGCCATGCCCATGCGTCAGTAGAATCAGATCAACATCCCCTGGCTGAATCCCCTTCTTCGCCAGCGCCCGTAGAATGGCATCTTCATCCCCCGGCTTCCCGGTATCAATGACAATATTTTTCTCACCCCGTACCAGAAACACATTGGCAATCAGCAGCTTGATCGGTTCAATCACGGTCTCCCCCTCCTTGGTAATTCGCATTTGCATAACAAGTTCTACATCACAATACGCCAAAAATGAATTGTGTCGTGTTCCCCTGCCCAAAGGTCTAGTAGGATGGAGGTAAATCAGATCGCAAGGAGAAATCAACCTATGAAATTTGGAGCCGTATTCCCGCAAACTGAAATCGGCAGCGATGTCGGCAAAATCCGCGAATATATCCAGGAAGTGGAAGCGATGGGGCTGGAGTACCTGCTGGCCTATGATCATGTCGTCGGCGCAAACCCGGATCGTCCCGGCGGATGGCATGGCCCTTACACCGACCAGACACCCTTCCACGAAATTTTTGTACTGTTCGCCTATGCTGCTGCCATCACCCAACGCCTGGAATTCACCAGCGGAATTTTGATTCTGCCACAGCGCGAGACGGCACTCGTCGCCAAGCAAGCCGCCGAAATTGATTTACTCAGCGGCGGACGGCTGCGCATTGGGGTTGGCGTGGGCTGGAACCAGGTCGAGATGGAAGCGCTCGGCTTTGATTTTCGCACCAGGGGCAGGCGCAGCGAAGAACAAATCCAGGTCTTGCAGCAGTTATGGACGCAGAACCTCGTGAAATTTGAGGGCAAATTCCACAAGCTGGATGATGTGGGCTTGAATCCCATGCCTGTGCAGCGCCCGATTCCGCTGTGGTTCGGGGGTTCGGCAGATGTGGTGCTGCGGCGCATGGCGAAGTACGGCGCGGGCTGGATGCCGAATCGTCTATCTGCCGACAAAGCACGCGACACGCTGGCAACCATCCGGCAGTATCTGGCAGAAGAAGGCCGCAGCGCAGAAAATTTCGGCGTGGATGTTCGTCTGAGCATTGCCGTTCAGCCGCCGGAAACATGGCAGCAGGAAATCGCAAGCTGGCGTGAGATCGGCGCAACACACATCAGCCTGAATACAATGGGCGCAGGCTATACCTCCCTGGATCAGCATCTGGCGGCGCTGCGGCAATTTGCGCAAATCAAGGGCTGAAACCGAATATCATTGTTCAAGTGTGACCAATGAGCCAATTTTGCCGCCGAAAGCAATCCCCTCCTCCTCATGCGCGTATACTGCAATGAGTGAATTTGTGGAGGGGAAATGCGATGAATCCTTCAGAACTGGTCTATTGGCTGTCGCTATTCGTCGCTGGGCTAGCGGCTATCGCGGCGAGTGTGGGATTATTCTTGCGGGGACGGGGTGATGCCTACACATTCACCACCCATCGGGGGCAAGAGGTACAGATTCACGGTCGCGGTCTCTACCGTGATGATACCGTCTTCGTCGCGGCGGGGTATCGTGGGCAAGATATTGCCACGCTATTCTTCGCTACGCCGTTGCTGCTCATCGGAGTCTTCTGGAGTTGGAGCGGATCACTGGCAGGTCACCTACTCCTGACGGGACTGCTCGCCTATATCCTTTATGCTTATGCGTCAATGGCGCTGGGTGCGGCCTACAACCGCTTTTTCCTGCTCTATACGGCTCTTTTCAGCACGAGTTTGTTCGCACTGATTCTGATGTTCGCTTCGTATGATGCCGAAGTCTTCGCCGCCAGCCTGGGCGAAAATGCGCCGCGCAACGGGATCGCCATTTTCATGATCGTCAGCGGATTGGTGACGCTCGTCGTCTGGGGATTGCCACTGCTTGCGGCACTGCGCAGCAACACCCTACCGGATCGCGTGGATAGTTACACAACACCTGTGACCTATGCACTCGATCTGGCGATCATCACACCATCAACATTCATCGCGGGTGTACTGCTCTTGCAGGGCGATCCGTTCGGCTATGTCATCTCTGTTGCGCTGCTGGCGATCATCATTCTGCTGATGCCGTATATTACACTGGCGACAATCTTCCAGCAGCGTGCAGGCGTGAATTTCACACCTGGGGAAATGATTGGCCCCGTTGCCGGATTCGCAGTCCTGGGTTTAGTGGCACTCTGGTTACTGGTTTCGCTGTTGGGGAGCCTGAGCTAGACGAGTAGCACACGTTGGCTTATGACTTTGGGGAAAACTGTGTGCGAAACGCAAAGGGCTAGCGGCACACCTGCAACATGCAGCCACTAGCCCTTCGTGTGATACGGTGGAGTATCTCCCATATCAACCTCTTTCCGCACACTTATTTAAGAGGTTGTTAAGTGGATTAAACCAACGTTATGGGAATTTGTCAATTACAATGCACATTACGATTCTTCCATCTGCTCTGCGACCCGTTCAGCGGCGGCATTTTGCCAGTTGCAGCACGAGCTAGCAGGCTATGCCGAAGACACACAAAAAAAACCGGCATCGACTGATACCGGGTGTGTGGTGAGTCGCATGGGGACTACCCCTTCAGTTTGGCCTTGCCCGCTGCGATGATCTCCTGCCACCAGGGAATCATCTCTGCATCGGGGTCGCGCTCCGGCTCCTGCCACTGCACCGCCAGGAACCCCACAAAACCTGACAAGCCAGCATAGATCAGCGTCAGACCATTAATCATCAGGCCGATGGATGTTGCCTGACTTTCGCTGTATGCCAGGAAGACCGTCAGCCCAAACGCAAAACTCAATTCCACTGCGCCGAAGCCGCTGATGCTGAAGGGAAATGCCGTCGCAAACATCCCCAGACTGACGATCATCACCAGCGTGAAGGGGTCAACGATTACGCCCACGGAATAGAGCAGAATCGCATTCACACCAAAGCTGCAACTATATGTGAACAAACTCCAGAACAAGCCTTTGAGGAAGATACGCGGCTCATGCAGCTTATCCAGTTCCAGTGCCAGCCCATCGAATTTATCCGCCAGTTTATGCACAACTGGATGATTGATGAGGCCGCGCACGATACGCATGCTAAAGCGAATGATGCTGCCAGAATAATAGAAACCCGCCAATCCCCCGACGATGCAAACCACAACCAGCCCCGTAAGAACAACGGTACTGCTCTCGAAGAGATTGCCCGATAGCAGCAAACTGACCGCCGCCACCAGCACAATCACCAGCAGTTCCAGCAAGCGTGACCCGAACAGGCTGCTGATGCCTTCGCGGGTGCGCACTTGCAGCCGATTGCGCATCAGGATGATGTAGACCACTTCCCCTAGCTTGAACGGCAGCAAGCGCACGAAGAAATTGTGATACAGCGAAATCGGGTAGACCTTCGCCACCGGGAGTTCGGGATTATCCAGCAAGGAAATGTAGCGAAAACTGCGGAAGAGATTCAGCATCAAATAAACAATGAAGCCTGCGGTAATGCTCAAGGGAGAGAGACGCGCCACCACTGCGGCAAAATCGCTCCACTGAATTCGACTGAGCATGTACACCACCAGCAGCAAGGCAATCAACAGACTGGCAATGCGCCACAGCCATTTTCGGCTGATGCGTGTGCCCGGTTTGGCTGGTGGATTGGTTGACATTGACTCGGAAGTCATGGGGAGTCCTGTTCTCGCAGCAGATGGTTTATCGCTGGCTGCGGGCAATTGTCATGCGAAAGTATAGCATTGCGGAAAATTTCCACATCGACGCATCATTATCGCGCAGGATGTCTTCCGCGCAAGTCTTGGTTTTTCATGAGAATGGATGTCGTGGGGAAAAGTGCGGCAAGGAGATACAGGGGCATAAACATGCCGCACAAGGTATAGTAGGCACCTTGTTTGTTACCCGCCGTAGGGTTGTAGGGATTGTGTCCCCCTCCGTCGCTAACGCGACACCTCCCCCAAAGCGTTGGGGGAGGTTTGTCTGCGCGGCAGTGAGCCAGAAAGCCCCCTCTCTAATGCGTTGGGGAGGGGGTTGGGGGTGGGGACGGTTCTTGGAATCAGGCCAATATCCGCAAAACCCTGTGTCGCATTCCAGCAACCTAACCCTATGTCGCATGACACGTTAGGTCTCCCTACCGTGAAACATGTTTTCTGTAGGGACAAAGCATCATCCGTCATACGTCACGCGCAGGAGATAGCCATAGGTGTATTCCGCAATGTAGAGCGCACCGTCGGAACCAACGGTCACATCAATGGGATTGAAGCCCCGGCGGAACGTCACGAAATCTTCCCAAATCCCTGTAAATGTTCCATCGTCAGTGGGTTCCAGCGGAACGAAAACTACGTCTCGCCCTTCCCCATTGAAGCCGCCGAACTGTGCTGCGAAGATACCATCCTGGTAATAGTCCGGGAATTGATCCGCCGCGTAATACACCAGCCCCACATTCACCGTTGATGTCACCAAATCGGTCACCGGGTATTCGGTCTCACGGTCAACGTCGCGCAACGTCAAACCCTGCCCATATACATCCGGGAAACCATAATCCCGCCCTTCACGCACATGGTTCAATTCTTCCGGGGGATAGAAACTCATCTCCTGCCCCACCCCATCAGGGCCGTTATCCGTCGTAAACAGGTCTCCATTGGGCGAAAATGTCAGATCATATGCATTGCGGAATCCAGTCGCAAACACTTCGATATTGCTGCCATCTGGCTCCATGCGCAAAATGGAGGATTCATACTCTACGCGAATAGGGCCGTGATCCGTCGTTGACCCTACTGAAACATAGAGCCTGCCCTCATCATCAAAGGCAATGCCATTATTAGAATGCAGCGGATATTGGCGACTTGGCAGTCCATCAACTATGTTCGTGTACGCATCAAATACGCCATCGCCATCCAGGTCTTCCAGGTAGCCAATGCGCCCCGAATCCGAAACATAGTAGCGATCCTGGTACTTCGCCAGCCCCACAGCCCATTCCATCTGGACGATGCTATCTTCCGTATTGAATAAAAGCTGCTGCTTTTCATCTGCTATGTTGTCGCCATCGGTATCCCGCAGTCGGTAGATACGCCCGTCAACGGTGAGTATCACCATTGAATCATCTTCATCAAACATGATCTGCGCGATAGCGGTTGGCGCTTCTTGGAGGTAATAGTAAATCTCTGATGTGAAACCGTCTGGCAAACGGACAATATCTCCCGGCGGGATTTGTGTTGGCTGCGGCGTTGGGGTTGAAGTCGGAATCTGGTTGCTCTCTATTGTGAAACTGCGCTCTGGTGCAGCTCCACCCAGGTTAGCCGTCACTTCGCCATCCACGCCTTCGATCACCGCAACCGTCCAGAAATATTCACCTGCGTCACGGCTGCTCAACCAACCATCCAGCGCGAAGTGTTTTTCCTGCGTCCAGGTGATGCCGTATCCTGGCTCTCCTTCTTGCCAGACGCGCACATCAAAATATTCATTCTCGCCCAGATCACGCACCCAATCCCAGGTTAGCACCACATCCGCTGGGTTTGCAAAGCTGGCGTTATCTGCTGGCTCTTGCAGCGTGGGTTGATAGAAGGCCGCTTCCCGCGCTGTCACTGTTCCATCCACAATGGCCTGAATGTTCGGCGTTGGCTGTACTTCCGCTGTATCACAGGCTGCCAACAGCATTGCCATCAGGGTCAACAATAATCCAATCCGCACGCGCATCGCTCCGCCTCTCAATCGGTGTACCGTTACATCGTCAAACGCAGAAAGCATAGCGGAATTGGGATCAGACAACCAGCGCGGGATTGTGCAATTTTTCACGAGAGGGAATTCAGCGATGCGCATCTGGTTACGTGTTTATTGGCACGGGCTGAACATGTTCAGCCCCTACAACAACCTGGTTTCTATCGTAGGGGCACGACAGGTCGGATCCCATAGCTGTCAACGTAAGATATTGACGGCATTTGTTCGTTGCTGGTAGCCGAGGATTAAAATCCCCGGCTACAGAAGACCCAAACCCACTGAAGGGGTTATAAAGATATTCTAATCATCAGAACGGTTTTCAAGCGTCCCTTTAGTGGACGCACAACCTTGTGTAGCCGGACGTTTTGAACGTCCGGTGTAGGGTAGCTTTGTGGTGAAAATTTTTTTGCCTCGTCACCCAGGCGTGGATCATTCGCCAAATACCAGACGACTGCATGTGTATCTGCAACAGCAATGATCATCAAATATCCTCACGGGGAAAGTTCCCCCACACTTCACGACGAGCTTCAGCAATATCTTCTGCCGAGATATTCACATCCTCCCAAATACCTAGCAATGAACGGTTTGGCTGTGGATCGGCTGCGGGCTGTGCAAGGTCACGATACAAGGATGCGCCCAGGACTTCCATCAACCGTGCCTTGTCTATTGGTGATAACTGCTGTGCCTGCTCAAGAACTTCTTCATAGGTCATGGTTTGCCCTCCAACTTTTGCGTTAATTACTGACCTTACGCACAGGCTCCTGCAAATGGGTAGGATATGCAGCGCTGTCGATA
>CAYVVZ010000056.1:0-24865 GCA_964455365.1 uncultured Anaerolineaceae bacterium
TTACTTAACCATCGCGATTCCGCTGTACATCGCAATACCTCAGGTTGCTTATCAAGACATCCTTCAACATGTGCTGGGGCAAGAGATGATGATCCGCTACAGCGTGCCGCTGATTGTATTTGATCCTGTAAGGGAGGAGATTATCCAATGGATACCGGAACTCTAAAGCAAATTCTCGTTGAAGAGATGCGCAAATATGCAGGCGAAGGATTGAACGCTTACAGTTACTTCACAGAAAACGAAGCGGAAAAGCTCTATACCATCGTTGATATTGCGAATGTGCGCGGAAAACGCATCGTCGGAACCGTTCTTGTTGCACGTCTACAAGAAAACAAAGTCGTCATTGAGTTAGATCACAACAATAAACCGCTGGTCGATGCGCTCTTAGCGCGACATGTTCCCAAAGGACAAATCGTTCTGGCATACCAGAACACAAGCATCCCGGCATAGCCGACAAAAAGCAGAGGCATCTGCCCCAAAAGTCGCGCCCGCTGCTATATTATTCCGGCGACCAGAACTCAGGATGCTCCGGGTCAGTGAATCGCTGCATGTCCGTTTCGGGTGTCCAATGCGATTGGTCTGGAAGTCTTACTATTTTGGGGTCAGGTTGATTATGTCCTTCAAAATAAGCAAATTGCAATTTAGCGTATTGCAAATTGGCAGATTGAAGTTGTGCCCCCACCAACTTCGTTGTTGTCAATTCTGTACCATGCAAGTTCGCATAATATAGATTTGTATATTGAAGATCGCCTAAGCTTAGGTTTGCATCATGTAAATCAACTGAACTCAACTCTGCGTATTTTAAATTTACTTCGATCAATACCAGTCCAGATAAATCTTTACCTTTCAAATATGCTTTTTCCCATTGTGCACGAGTTAGCGGCTTTTCTAAAAGTGAAGCTCGCAAATCATCCCACCAACCCTCGTCATCTAATGCCTCTAACGCAGCAACGGCAACAGCAGAAGTTTTGCTACGGACTTCGCGCAAAAGGCGGCGTTTGTAGCTCTCGCGTTCGCGGCGTTCGGCAAGACGATCCAGCACAAAAATAGTAAGCGCCACGCTGAGAACTTCGGTATAGATGTTGGTGTTATAGCCTTCATCGGCGGGAAACAAGACAAAGCGCCCGATCAGAACGCCGATTATCACCAGCAGAACAGCATACCCAATCTGACTGCTTCCCCAGATTTTACAGATTTGCTGCCAGCGTTCATTGGCGATTTGTGTAAAGGTCTTTGTAGGTTCGTTTTCTGTCATTGATCGAGCCTCGTAAGTCACATTTTTGTATAACAATAGTATAGCGCTGTGAGCATCTACCAGTAATTGAAAACTGAAGACCAGAAACTGACGACTATAAACCTCCCCAATGCATTAGGGCGGGACTTTCCATGACTTGGCACACGACAACTGTTCTCCTATCGCAATGGGGGGAGCTAGAGGGGGGACATTATTTTGGCGACCAGAACTCAGGATGATTCGGGTCAGTGAACTGCTGCATATCGTTATCAGGTGTCCATGTTGGTTGTGCGGCTGGATGAGAGCCTTGGTTCTCCCAATGCGAGGATGTCTCAGAGGAAGTTGAAGCGCGTGCGATTCATCGAACGCATCGGGGAAGGAACCATCTACCCCACCTCCCATGCGGCGGTGCAGGCCACCCAATTGCTCCTGGATGACCTGCTTCCGATTTGACGGAACCGCTCACGTATCTGTGGTTGCTGGCGTTTCGTGGTCGGTAACATATTCTTCAAAGAGCCATTGAATGCCTTCAGGCTCACCGATGATGGTGATTCGATCTCCTTCTTGCAGCGTCGTACCGCCACGCGGAATTAGCACGTCTTTTTCGCGAGTCACGAGTGCAACCAGCACCCCTTCCGGCAGATTCAAATCACGCATCGATTTGCCGATGAAGTCACTGGTGCGCGTGTCTGCATCAATCCACAACGTCAGCAAGCGGTCGCTATGCAGCAGGATTTCTTTCATCTCGTGTTCGTCCTGCGCCGTTTCCCAGGCGTGTGAGAAATCATCCGTTTCAATGTGGTTGATGAGTTCCGCGATAATGCGCAAATGTTGTCCGCTGCTATTTTCCGGGCTGACGACGAAGAAAAAGGCGTGAATCGGGACTTTTTCGGTGATGGTGTTGTTATCATGATTGACGAAAACCCCGGGATGGCTGCGCACGATGACAATCTCAGTATGATTGATGTTGTGCAGTCGCAGATTGGGCATTGCCGCCCCCTGCGGCAAAATCACGTAATTGCTGTTGATGCTCTTGATAAAATCCGAAGCCATCTGGTCAGCATCCAGCATGGGGTACTTGTGTGTGAAGTGGTTGGATGCCTCCATGATGACCTGCATCAACGTTGTCTCTTGCGGGAGATCAATCACTGTTGCCCGCGTGACCACTTCGATGAAGGGGTCTTCTTCCCGAACGCCTTTTTCGCGCAGAATAGTGTGCAGTTCGCGCTCAAGCTCTGTATAGCGTTTCTCGCCAAGCTGCGCGAACCAGTGAAAAATCGCGCCGTAGCGCTCCACACGGCGATATGCGTAGTAGTAGAACCACAGCAGCGAGAGACCTATCACCACCAGAGTTAGTACCAGGGCATCCGCACCGATATACGAGAGCAAGAAGACGGAGGCAGCGATCCCGGCAATTTGCATGTAGGGATACAACGGTGTCCGGTACACCGGGTCATAAAATTCGATTTTGCTCTCGCGCATGACGATGACGGCGAAATTCACTAGCATGAAGATGATGAGTTGGAAGGTACTCGCCACTTTTGCGATTGAGGCTTCATCCAGCGCGACAATTGCGAAGATCATCAAAGTAGCGGTGACGACGATGGAGAAAACTGGGGTGCGCGTGCGCGAATGCAGGCGAGAGAAGGCGCTCGGCAGCAGATTGTCGCGCCCCATTGCCAGCGGATAGCGCGAGGCTGCCAGGATTCCAGCATTTCCGGTAGATGCGAAGGCTGCTACTGCCGAGACAACCACCAGCAAGATGCCAATTTCGCCAGGGAGCCAGCCCAGCGCAACGGCTGCGGCATCTGCGACGGGAGTCAGGCTGTTCTGGAAGTCTTCGGTGGGCAAGACACCAATCATCACAACAATGCCGATTACGTAAATCAAGGTCGTCGAAAGAATGGACAGCATCATCCCCAGTGGAATATTGCGCCCCGGATTTTTGATCTCCTCCGCGACGCTGGCGATTTTGGTCAACCCTGCGTAGGACACAAAGACGAACCCTACCGTCCCCAGCAGACCTGCGATTCCGCCAGTGAAGAAGGGCGAGAACTGCCCGCCGAGTGTTTGGCGCGTCTCAATACCGAACAAATTGGCAAGACCACCAGCGATAAAGACCGCCATCACCGAAACCAGCACAATCACCAGGGCGCGTTGCAGGCGTGTGGTTTCTTTCGCGCCGAAGATGTTCAGCAACATGAAGGCCAGCGTCAGCGCAACCGCCAGCACCTGAATATTGACATTCACAAAAATCGCCAGATACGCACCCATGCCGATCAAAGCGAAGGCGCTCTTCAGCGTGAGAGCGAGGTAAGTTCCCGTGCCGCCGACGGTACCCACCAGCGGCCCCATCGCCCGATCCAGAAAATAGTAATCACCCCCTGCACGCGGCATTGCGGTACTGAGTTCCGCCATGCTGAACATCGCCGGTAGCATGAAAATCCCCGCGATCAGATAGGCCAGCGCGACGGATGGCCCCGTTTGCGCGGCAGCCAGCCCCGGCAGCAAGAAAAACCCAGAGCTGAACATCGCCCCTGTACAAATGGCATACACATCGAGCAACCCCATTTCTTTCTTGAGCTGGCCCTTTGTTTCTGTCTTTGTCGCAATCGTGGTCATGGATCACTCGTACACATAAAATTGAATAGTGACGGTATTGTACGGTATTTTTCTGATCCTGATCTTTTAAACTTAGCGACTCTTAATTCACCCATAAGAGGCCATTGATCTGAGGTTTCGCATTAAGGGGCGTGACGCAACATGACGTGAGCAAAACTGATGAGTGTCAACAGAAAACGCATAACCAATGACCCCAAAACCCAAACGAACAATCCAAAATTAACACACCTGTGGTACAACCAGCGCATGTGGAAATCAACGTAACTGACAAAAGGAAGACACCAATGGCAAAGAAGCCTGTCATGCTGGTCATCATGGATGGCTGGGGCATTCGTGAGATGGAAGATGGTAATGCGCCGCTGCTGGCGAATACCCCCAATGTGGATCGCTGGATGACAACGTTAGAACGTGCTGTGGTCGATGCGTCGGAAGAACATGTTGGCCTCGTGCGCGGACAGATGGGTAATTCGGAAGTCGGACATTTGAACCTGGGGGCGGGGCGTGTTGTCTATCAGGACATCACCCGCATTTATAATGCCATTGAAGAAGAGAGCCTGCGAGAGATGCAGCCCTTGCAGGATGCGATTGCGAAAGTGAAGAATGGCGGCAAGCTGCACTTGATCGGGCTGGTGAGTGATGGCGGCGTTCATAGCCAGATTGACCACCTGAAGGCGCTGCTGAAAATCATGGCGGATGAAGGCGTGAATCCTGTGGTGCATGTCATCACCGATGGACGCGATACCCCCACCGAAAGCGGTATCGGTTTTGTGCAGGATGTGCAGGATACCATCGACGAACTCGGCAGTGGAAAAATTGCCACCGTCAGCGGGCGCTATTATGCGATGGATCGGGATAAGCGCTGGCCCCGTACCAATATGGCGTATCAGGCGATTGTGAATCATACAGCGGACAAATCCGCAGCGACGGCTGTCGAAGCGATCCGGAACAGCTACGATCAAGACGTGACGGATGAATTCATCCTCCCGGCAGTGATTGGTGATGCCGAGGGCGTGACCGTCGAACCCGGTGACGCGCTGGTCTTCTTCAACTTCCGCGCAGATCGGATGCGGCAAATGGTGCAGATGTTCACCCGCCCCGAAGATATTTCCGATGTGGAATACGAAACCATCCCCGACCTGGAAATTGTGACCATGACCAGCTACATGTCCGAACTTCCGGTGAAGGTCATCTTCGAGAAAGATAACCTCATCAATACATTGGGCGAGACCATTAGCAAAGCCGGATTGAAGCAGTATCACAGCGCGGAAACAGAGAAGTATCCGCATGTGACCTTCTTCTTCAACGGTGGGCGCGAGAATCCCTTCGCCGGTGAAGAACGCCAGATCATCCAGAGTCCCAAAGATGTGGCAACCTACGACGAAAAACCAGAGATGAGCGCCTACGAACTGACCGAGACGACGCTCAAGCGCATTGCCGAACACGACGATGACTTCATCCTGATCAACTACGCCAACCCGGATATGGTGGGGCATACGGGTTCGCTGGATGCTGCCATCAAAGCTGTTGAAACCGTGGACGAATGCGTTGGCAAATTAGTGGATGCAGTGGTCGCAAAAGGTGGTGTCGCCATCGTCACAGCGGATCACGGCAACTGTGAGCGCATGATTGAACTCAGCACCGGGGAAGCCCACACCTACCACACGCTGAACCCGGTTTCGCTGTTCATCATTGGCGAAGGCTACTACCTGCCCCGCACACGCGGCAAGTTGGCAGATGTCGCGCCAACCGTGCTGGATTTGCTGGATGTGGAGCAGCCGGAAGAAATGACCGGGGTCAGCCTGGTGGAAGCCTGGGTTCCCGAAGGTAAGCAGCTTCCGAAATAAAGACAGCGGAATAGGGAGATTTTTGCCATGACCATTCCAGAAATTCTGAATATCATCGGGGCGATTTCCTTGCTTGGGTATGGCATTGGCAGTTTGCTGATGCCACACCGCATGGCGAAGTTGATTGCACAGGAATTGAATACGTCGCGTGGTGTCGCCGAATTTCGTGTTGTGAATGGTGGCTACTTCATCGGACTGGCGGGATTCGCGCTGCTGGTGAATCAGCCGCTGGTGTATGCGGCTCTGGGGATTGGCTGGCTCGGCGCGGCTGTGGGACGGATCATCTCCTTCATTCTGGATCGTCCACCCCTGGAACCGATCTATATTGCCTTGCTGCTCTTCGAAATTGCAATGGGCATCATGCTGTTGGTATAAAACGGAACTGGTAGCACAGAGAACGCAGAGAAAATCCTCTGTGTTCTCCGTGTCTCGATGGCGAAATAAGCAACTTCTTCCCTGTGACTGCGTAGAAGCGATTATCTTCTATTTTGCTCTTGGGGCTATTATGAAAGCTGTTGCTTGTACGAGTTACGGATCGCCCGATGTTCTTCAACTCAGAGAGATCGAAAAACCGTCTCCAAAGCCCGGTGAAGTGCTGATACAGATTGTTGCTACAGCTGTCACTGCGAGCGATATCCTCGTCCGTAGTTCCAAATTGCCCATCCCGACATTAATTGCCATGCGCCTGGTCATCGGCATCACGAAGCCAAGACAGCCAATCCTGGGGATGGTATTCGCGGGTAATGTCGAGGCTTGTGGTAAAGATGTACAGGGCTTTCAGGAAGGGGACGCAGTTTATGGTTTCACGGGGACTGACTTCGCAGCCTATGCCGAATTTATCTGCCGGCCTGAAGAGAGCTGCATAGCGATCAAACCTGCTGCTCTGGCATACGAAGAAGCTGTTGGGGTTGCCTATGGAGGGCTGTTAGCGCAGCACTACATCCAAAAAGGAAATATCCAGCCCAATCAGAAAGTATTGATCTATGGCGCGTCTGGTTCTATCGGCACCTTCGCGCTACAGCTTGCCCGGCACTTCGGCGCAGAAGTTACAGGTGTTTGCGGCACGAGCAATCTGGAACTGGTGAAATCGTTGGGGGCTGATGCGGTGCTTGATTACAGAACACAGGATTCACTGCCCACAGGTGAGCGCTATGATTTTGTGCTGGATGCCGTGGGCAAGAAGAAAAACTCACCATTGAAAGCGCATTGCCGCAGTGCGCTTACCCCTACAGGCAAATATGTATCTGTCGATGATGGTTCACCACAACTCCGTGCTGAAGACCTGAAACGCCTCAATCAGATTATGGAAACAACCCAGTTTCACATCGCCATTGATCGACGCTATTCACTTGAACAAATCGTCGAAGCTCATCGCTATGTGGATGCAGGACATAAGAAGGGTAACGTTGTTATCCATGTAGCTTGACGTACAAGGTTTTTTGTAATTGTGCAACAGAGAGGGTGGCTGCACGTACAGGCAAGTATGTTTAATCTTACTCCTGGGGGAAACATGAAAGCCGTTACCTACGAAAAATACGGTGCGCCGGATGTGCTGCATATATCGGATGTTCCGAAGCCAACGCCGAAAGCGGGCGAAGTTTTGATCAAGGTTCACGCGACAACGGTCACCGCTGGTGATTGGCGTTTGCGCAGGCCGAGTCCGTTTCTGGCACGCTTGTTCAATGGGCTGCTGCGTCCGAAGAAGGTCAACATCCTTGGCTTTGAAGTTGCCGGCGTAGTCGAAGCGGTTGGCGCAGGCGTAACGCGCTATCGGTCGGGGGATGAAGTTTTCGCCTGGAATGGCTTCACCTTTGGTGGTTATGCAGAGTACAAAGTTCTGCCGGAACAGGGCGCAAAGCCGGATAAAGGCTTGATCGCCAGGAAGCCCACCAATATGACTTTTGAGGAAGCGGCGGCGGTTCCCACCGGGGCATTGACCGCCCAGGCATTCTTGCGTGATATGAATATTCAGGCCGGGCAGGATGTGCTGATTTATGGCGCTTCTGGCTCCGTCGGGACGTTTGCCGTGCAATATGCGAAGTACAAAGGCGCAACGGTCACAGGCGTTTGCAGCACCAAAAACCTGCAACTAGTCAAATCCCTGGGTGCGGATCACGTTATCGACTATACAAATGAAAATGTCAGCCACATCAGCCAGCGCTACGACATCCTCTTTGATGCAGTGGGCTATCTGCCGAAAAGCAAGGCCAATCCGCTGCTGAAGCCTGCTGGAAAATATGCTTCGGTTCAGGGTGATGCAACGTTACAAATGAGCGACCTGGATTCCCTGCGCGAGATCATCGAAGCGGGACATATGAAGTCCGTGATTGATCGAGTGATTACAATGGAAGAGATCCCACAAGCGCATGCCTACGTCGAGGATGGTCACAAAGTAGGCAATGTGGTGGTGAAAGTTGGCTAGCCACTACACACGCCAGATGAAATATACGCCGCTGATGAGGCGACCATCCGGCAGGGCATAGGTGGTGGGATGCACACTATGAGCCGTTCTGAGCTAAAGATCGGTTATTTTGCGTGAGACGTGGTCTGATGAAACCACGCTAATGACTTCACATATCTGAATACCTGAATGTGCATGTTATCAACCATAACCATTTGGTTATAGGAAAAAGTGAATGCGAAAGCGTATTCACATCAATTTAGATTAATGCAAGGTTGGCGATGGTTTACTACAAAGGTATTAATCGTGTTAAATGTCATGCCTTCTTGGGAAAAGGATTGAGACATTAACAAAACCTAATGAAAAGTTCTGTAATATTTAATGCAAATTAGTGTAAAATGAATGCGACGCTCTTATTCATGATGGGGATAAGCACATGGTCAAACGAACTGCTCGTTGGCGTGCTGGGTTTTACTCCGCACTGCTAGCTGTTTTCCTCATTTTTGCGCTTTCAGGGAGTTATCCTGCTGCGCAAGAGGAAACCCCGCCAGTTTCAGTGACGGAGGAAGTAACACAACCTCCGGTAACTGAAGCCCCAACTCTTGTTCCGACGGATGTTCCGACTGAGGTACCAACGGAAGCCCCAACAGAACCGCCTGTTGTGGTCGAACCGCCGGAAGTGATTACGGAACCGCCGCTTGAAGCGACGGAGGTGGTGACGGAACCGCCCGTGGAAAGCACGGAAGTGGTAACGGAACCCCCGGTGGAAGTTACAGAAGGGGTCATTGAACCCACCGAAGAAATTACGGAAGTGGAGACGGAAATTCCGACCGAAGGAACCGAAACCACTGACCTTGCGCTGCCCGAAGAAAGCGCTCCCGGCATTGTCGGCCTGAGTTCGGATTTGAGCGGTTTGTACACAACCTGGTCTGTTGCTCCTTCACAGGCAACGGCACAGGGGCAGGTACAGGGGCTGGAATTCCAGGGCAATCAGGTGCGTGTCATGGTTGTGATGCTGGACGATGCCTCGGCACAAGCTGCGGAAGCAAATATCGCCTCCCTGGGTGGTGTGGTGATTGTGCGCTACCGACAATGGATCGATGCCTGGCTGCCGATCTCCGCATTGGAACAAGCGGCTGCAATTCCCAATGTGAGCATCATTCGTTCCCCCGTACAAGTGTATCCGATCCCGGAAACAACCCCGCTTGGGGATACGACTGCGCAGTCCTCGCTGCCGCCTGTCGCGCTGGCAACGGCTGGCACGATGAGCAGCAACGCTCCGGCAGATACGGGTGTGACCGCAACAGCACAATCCGCCACCATTGATAGCATCACCCGTGATCGTTGTGTGCTGACGACTGTTTTCACCGTTGGTGACCCTGGCCTGTACTACTTCCAGATCTGGGATGATGGCGCGAAGATTTATGAACGTGCATACAACGCACGCCGTAACCAGCGCATTGTGCAGCGCTATACCATCACAGAACCGGTAGGGCAGGGTGCAGCAGGCTACGGCATCCTGATTCGTTCCTCAACGGGTACGACTCTGGCGATTGAAGACCCCTATGACATTCCCACAGATGCCTATCTCTACTGCGCCAACGGCTATGTGACTCGCGGTGTGGTGGCCTCTGGTGCGAATACATGGCATCAGCAGGGCTTCCTCGGCTCTGGCGTGAAAGTCGCCATCCTGGACAGCTTCGCAGATTACACCGTAGCACAGTCACGGGGTGAACTGCCTCCCAACATCACCACCTACGGCACGCTCAATCTCAGTAGCCGCCATGGTACGGCTGTTGCAGAAATCATCTTCGACATGGCACCGGGTGCTGATCTGACATTTGCCTCACCGAGCAATGTCGTACAGATGGCTTCGTATATCGAAGCGCTGGCACTAGCCGGAAACAAGGTCATTTCGTCTTCGATGGGCTTCTACAATGCCGAATCTGGCGATGGCACGGGGCCAATTGATGATGCAATTGAAACCGCCCGCAGCTATGGCGCAGTGTACGTTCAGGCCGCGGGCAACCAGGCAACCTACAACTGGCAAGGCAACTACCGCGACACCGATAGCGACGGGTTCCATGAATTCACGAGCAACGGTGTTGAAGTGAATATGCTCAACCGTGGCGGACAGGTTCCGGCTGGTTGGCCTATTCTGCTGTTCTTGCGTTGGAATGACTGGCCTTCGACGGGGCAGGATTACAACCTCTACCTCTACTGGTGGAACGGTTCAACCTGGGAAGCTGTTGCTGGTTCAACAACCGTGCAATCGGGTTCGCAGCCTCCTGTCGAGCAGATTTACTACACGATCCCGGTGACGGGGTACTACGGTATTGTGGTGCATTCGTCTGAACCCAACAACAACTATGTTCTGGATCTGATGGGGCATAATGCGCCAGACTTCCAGTACAACCTGACGGATCGCAGTCTGGTTGATCCGGCAACGCCTGCGGAAGCCGTGGGTGTCGCGGCAATTGATGCGCGGAGTTATCGCCTGGAGAGCTACAGCTCACGTGGCCCCACACTAGGCCCCGGTGGTTCGCTCTCTGCTGGCTTGAATCAGCCACGTATCGCAGGTTATGCCAATGTGGACACATGGTCGTACAATGACTACGGCGTTTTGTTCAATGGTACCTCCGCAGCTACGCCGCATGTTGCTGGCGCGGCAGCCCTGGTCTTCTCGGCCTATCCGAGCTTCTCCCCTGTGCAGGTCATCTCCTACCTGGAAACCAATGCCCGCGATATGGGCGCACGGGGCTATGACTACATTTACGGTATGGGGCGTTTGTGGCTTGGTGCGTCACCACGGTTGCTGACACCGACTCCGCTGTCGCCACCAAGAGACACAAATGACAATACCCCGACGTTCTCCTGGACCTCGGTTGATTATGCCGATACCTACGAGTTGCAAGTTGCGGCGGACAGCCGTTTCAATAATTTGCTGCTGAACCTGACAGGCATCGACACAACCAGCATTACGCCTGCGACCTTCGCAGATGGTCGTTATTTCTGGCGTGTGCGTGCGGTGAACTCCGGCGGCTTGCAAGGTTCGTGGACACGCGCCCAGTCATTCACGGTGGATACCACACCGCCAGATCAGACTATCTTGCGTGCGCCACGGGACGAATCAGGTACGCGCAATACACGACCCACTTTCTCCTGGTTGGGTACACGCACGGCAAATCTGTATCGCCTTCAGGTTGCTACGGATAGCGCGTTCAGCAGTGTGATCGTGGATGAACAAACCAACCGCACCAGCCACCGCATGAGCAGTGACCTCAGCCAGGGGCGCTACTACTGGCGTGTTGCTGCGCGGGATGCTGCGGGGAACTGGGGTGCATGGAGCGAAGAATGGTCATTCGACATCACGCTGATGCGCTCACCCGCCAACGGAAGCTACACTACGGATACCACGCCGACCTTCCGCTGGTATACGTCGCGGGGTGCTGTAGGCTATGAATTGCAGGTTTCGACCAATACCAGCTTCAGCAATCTGGTTGTGGATCAAACATTCGGCTCCAGAAGCGCCGCCTTCGTTGCACCGCTGCTGGATTATGATGTGTACTACTGGCGCGTGAATGTGGACTTCGGTTCTGGCATGGAAATCTCCCCGATCTACTGGGAAGTTACCGTCACGCCGCGTCCGCTGCCTGCACCGCGTCTCGTATCGCCAGCCAACAACACATTGACTCCGTTTGATGAAGTTCCGCTGGAATGGCAGGAAGTAGATGATGGCGCGAATCCGGTTGCCTATGAAGTAGAGGTCAGCCGTTACTCCAACTTCCGCATCATCGAATACAGCAACATCACCAGCAGCACAACGGATGTGACGGATTCGCTGCCGGATGGTGTTTACTACTGGCGTGTCCGTACCCTGAACTACCTGGGAGTCGGAAGTCGCTGGAGCGCTCGCTGGCGGTTCACCATTGATACCTCTGCGCCGGATGCGCCGACGTTGCGCTCGCCCGCTGATGGGGCGCAAGTCGCCAACACACGGACACCATTCACATGGTTCGCCGTACCGGGTGCAGTGCGCTACGAAGTGCAGCTTGGCACGAGCAACCCGCCGTCAGACACCGTGCAAATCGGCGCAGGTCGCAGCTACCGCCCGACCAGCCCGCTGTTGTTTACGGATTACTACTGGCGCGTTCGTGCGATTGATGCCGCTGGCAACGTCTCGGCCTGGTCGAGTGTGTTCACGGTTGAAATCGTCTCGCCTGCGAATGATCGCCCGGTATTGAACCGCTACACAACAGGCAGCCCGACTCTGACGTGGTCGTCAATCACCTGGGCAGCCGGGTATGAAATCCAGATTGACAATGCTGCCAACTTCCGCAGCCCGGAATACAGCAGCGGCCTGATTGCAGGTTTGTCGCAAACCATCCCCACCACTTTGCCAGATGGTACCTGGTATTGGCGGGTTCGCGCAGTCGATGACACAGGCAGACCCGGCAGGTGGACATCTGCGGGTACGTTCACTGTGGAAAGCGAGTAATGACACCCATGAAAACACAGAAGAACCGTGTTCTGATCCTCACTGGCCTTGTGCTGCTGGTGGGGGTGATGCTGGGGGCATTCGCTAGCCTGGATGCCCTCACCGGGCAGCCGCAAGTCCTGCCAACGCGGGCTGTGCTGCCGACGATTGTACCGGATGTGGTACAAGAACCCGTACTCGAATCGGCTGATTCTGCTGCGGTAGACCCACAGTTTGAAGAAGAAGTGGCTGTGGAAACGCAGTTGGATGCAGAAGAAGTGGTGGCTGAAGAATCCATCACCACAGAAGAAGAAATGGTCGAACTGCCTGTTGAGGTCGCGGCTGACCTCCCGGCAGTGGAAGAAGCGCAGGCCGTCGCAGTCATCGAAGAACCGCAAGCTCCGGCTCCTGCGGTCATCGAAGTGCCGCAAGAACCTGTAGAGAATCAAATCGTGATCCGCTTTGATCCATCTGCTTCGGAAGTGGAACGCGAAGCCTACATTGCAGAACTGGGCGGCACGGTACAGGGTTCGATCATGAGCCTGGATACCGTTGTCGTGCAGGTTCCCGCGACCATCGCAGAAACATCCCTGCCGAAGTCCGATGCGGTTGCAGTGACTGAACCGGACTATCAGGTGACGGCACTCAGCAATGACCCGCTCTATCCTGAACAATGGGCAATTCCGGTGATCAATGCGGAAGCTGGCTGGGGCGTTACGGCGAATACGGTCGTCGTCGCCGTGATTGACAGCGGTATCTGCGCTTCGCACCCGGATCTCGAAGGGCGCGTCGTCGCTGGCTACGACTTCGTAGAAGATGATGCTGACCCGCAAGATGTCTACGGGCATGGCTGCGGCGTAGCAGGCATCATCGCCGCGAATGGTGAGAATGGCATCGGCATCGCTGGTGTTGCACCCAATGCACAGATCATGCCGCTGCGTGTACTCGATGAAAATGGCCTCGGTTCCTACTCTGATGTTGCCGCCGCGATTGTGTATGCTGCGGATAACGGCGCTCAGATCATCAACCTGAGCCTCGGTGGTGCGTATCCGTCCAGCATGCTGGAAGATGCGCTGAACTATGCGGCTGCACAGGGCGTGTTGACCATCGCCGCAGCAGGGAATACGGGCGGCAGCGTCCTCTTCCCGGCAGCGTATGATACAGCCATCGCCGTTGCATCGGTGGATGCCAACCTGGAACGCAGCAGCTTCAGCAGCTTCGGCGAAGAAGTGGCCTTGCTCGCTCCTGGGCGTGACATCTACACTATCGGTGTGACGGGCGGCTTCACCACCATGACCGGAACTTCCTTCGCTGCGCCCCAGGTGGCAGGTATCGCTGCCCTCGAATTAGGGACAGGCGGCAGCCTGCAACTGACGGGTGGCGTGGTGGCCTTCAACGGGGATGTGGTTGTAGAAGTTCCGCCGGAAGAAACCAGTCAACCGCCGACGAACGAACCACCCTCGGAACCGCCCGCAGGCGATCCGCTCTTTGTCGCTGTTCCGGCACAGACCGCAACTGACCTCAATCTGCAACCGCTGGATATTCCAGTTGTGCTGCAAGAACGCTTCGTCACTGTGAACTTCAACCTTCTGGGGACGACCGGGGTGCAGGGCGCTCAGAACAATTCGTTGGTCTTGAACCTCTTTGATGATGTTGTCTTCACCGCTACTCAGCGCAATGTGTCCACCCTTGAGTCCGGCGGATATGTCTGGTCCGGTACGCTGGATGGACTGGAATACGGCGAAGTCGATCTGGTCGTCAACAACGGCCTGGTGATTGGTAATGTCTTCACCTTGAATGAAGTTTATGAAATTCGCTACTCCGGTCAGAGTGCGGTTCACGTCATCCGCCAGATCGAACAGGGCGAACTGCCGAACGAAGCGGATGTTCACGTTGCGCCGCTTGGCACAGATGGTCGTTCGCCGGAAGTTGGCGCTAGCGCTGATACGGCAGACACCATTGATGTAATGGTTGTCTATTCCGATGATGCTCGTGCTGCCGCAGGTGGCACCGCTGCCATCGAAAATGAGATCGTGCTGGCAGAGCAAGATACCAACCAGGGCTATGCCAACAGTGGCATTGCGCAGCGTATTCGTGTGGTGCATACCGCTGAAGTGGCGTATGCAGAAACGGGCGATGCCAGTACCGACCTGAGCCGTTTGCGCGGTTCGAGTGATGGCTACATGGATCAGGTACATGCACTGCGCGATACCCACAAAGCCGACATCGTGATGCTGCTGGTCTCTAACTTTGATGCCTGTGGTATTGCGTACTTCCAATCCACCATCAGTGCTAGTTTTGAAGCCTATGCCTTCGGTGTGGTGCAGCAAGGCTTCTGTAGCGTATCGAACCACTCCTTCGCACACGAGTTGGGGCATATCATGGGCGCTCACCATGATCGCTACGTGGTTTCACCCACGCCAGCCAACACCTACTACTATGGCTATGTCAATACGCCGGATCGCTGGCGCACGATTATGGCCTATAACAATAACTGTGCGGATTTGGGCTTCAACTGCACGCGCTTGCGCTACTGGTCCAACCCGGAAGTGAGTTATAACGGGGATCCGATGGGTGTTACAGTTGGCCTGGCTGACGCAGCAGACAACCAGCGTCGCCTGGATGAGAGCGCCCTGACGGTTGCGAACTTCCGTGATGGCGATGATGGCACTGGCAACCCGCCGCCGAATGATGACTTCAATAACGCAATCGTCATTGGAACGCCGGAATACAACAACACGCAGAGTACCGAAAATGCAACTACGGCTGCTGATGATCCTTACATGGGCTGCTACATAAATGACAAGCACGCCCACTCGGTTTGGTATCGCTATACCGCGCCAGAAGATGGCGAACTCCTGGTCGCCACGGTTGACAGCGACTATGACACCGTACTCGGTGTCTTCACCGGACGACGTGGCAGTTTGACGAGCATCGGTTGCGATGACGATGGTCAAGGGCCACAATCCATCCTGATCCTTCAAGTACAGCGTGGTGTGACCTATTACATCGAGGTCGCGGGATTCAATCCGGGTGATACGGGTACGCTAGACTTCCAACTGGACTTTGACCCGTTCAACGACTTCTTCAGCGATGCCTATGAAATCACCCGCATGACTCGTTACACGCAGATCACTGAAGGCGCAGAGACGGATTCAAGTGATCCTGAATTTACCTGCGTCGTTGGGCAGAAATATCACAGTGTATGGTATAAATACACACCGACGCGCACGGGTTATCTGACCCTGCACACCAACGGCAGCAACTTCGATACGGTGCTTGGTGTCTGGACAGGTACACAAACCAACCTGACCAATGTGGCTTGCAACGATGATGGTGGCTCCGGTACGCAGTCACTCATCCGCGATGTTGTTGTCGAAGAAGGCGTAACCTACTACATTGAAGTTGCGGGTTACTTCGCCGACTCGTTTGGTCGCCTGTACTTGACCACAAGCTATAGCCCGCCACGCACTCCGGCACGGGTTGCGCTGTTGTCACCGCGCAACAACACCTATACCAACGATACGACTCCGCTGCTGGAATGGCGCGAAGCCGCGCTGGGCTACGAATATGAAGTGGAAGTCGCTACGGACTCGCGCTTCAACAACGTTGTCTACACGGATACCGTCATAGGTCTGAGCGATAGCACCAGTACGCTGTCGGAAGGCATGTACTACTGGCGTGTTCGTGCAATCAGCGAGTTGGATGCAGTCGGCGCATGGAGTGGTGCATGGCGCTTCATCGTGGATACGACACCGCCTTATGCACCGATCCTGCGTGCGCCTGCCGATGGCACTTCCACGACCAACAACCGCCCGCGCTTCCTCTGGTTCACAGTTCCGGGTGCAGTTGCCTATGACATGCAGTTGGATGTCGAAAATCCGCCTGTGACCACAGTGCTGGATAATGGGCGCAATGTCTATCTGCCGCCGAGTGGCTTGCTGGTTGGCACGACGTACTACTGGCGTGCGCGTGCAGTCGATGCCGCAGGGAACGTCTCCGCCTGGAGCGAAACCTGGTCGGTCTACTTCGACTCGCCCGCAAATGCGGTTCCGGTGCGCAATCGCTACACCGACAATACGCCGACTCTGACGTGGAACCGCGTCAGTTGGGCGACGGAATATGAATTGCAGATTGATGATGCAGCGAACTTCCGCAGCCTGGAATACACGGCTACCATCACCGCCCCGACGTTGGAACACACCGTCAGCAGTACACTGCCGAACGGGGTCTATAATTGGCGCGTCCGCGCTCGCCGTCCTGATGGACGTTGGGGTGCATGGAGTTCGCCCGATAACTTCGTCATCGACGCACCATAACCCCGAGGGAATCGCCTCAATCTAGATGACAAAGGGAGTGCCAACTGGCGCTCCTTTTTCGGTTGGGATGCTGCTGATTGCAGCGCTTTTTCTATGCTTGACCATCAGCACGCTTCCCATGAGAATGAACAGCATTCTTGGAGGGAAGCAAACGTGCCGAAACAAGCAAGCGATTACCTGTACAGCGTCGTGATTCCGGTCTTCAACAGCGAAGCTATCCTCGAAAAAACCATCGAACGCACGGTGAATTTTTTCGAGCAGCAGGGCTGGCGCTATGAAATCATCTTCGTGAATGATGGAAGCAGTGATGATAGCTGGCAAATCCTGGAACATGCGGCTGCTGCAAATCCGCATATCATCGCCATTGATCTGCTGCGGAATTATGGGCAGCATACTGCCATCTATGCCGGGTTTCATGCAACCAGCGGCGATTATATCATCACCATCGACGATGATTTGCAGAATCCGCCGGAAGAAATTGTGCATGTAGTCGATAAAATCCTCGAAGGCTATGATGTCGTCTACGGGCAGTTCCGGCAGAAGAAACATTCTTTCGTGCGCCGCCTGGGGAGTCGCCTGGTGCAAACCATGAACGAGCGTATTTTTCACCAGCCGAAGGATCTCATCGTCACCAACTTCCGCATTATGCACCGGGATGTGGTGGAGCGCATCTGTAATTATCGCACGCCGTTTCCTTATATTACGGGCATGTCGTTGATGTTCTCGCGCAAACGTGCCAGCGTAATGGTCGAACATCATCCGCGCAGTGTGGGCAAAAGCAATTACAACATTTATCGCATTCTGGCGCTGGTACTGCGCTTGCTCTTCAGCTATTCCACCTTCCCGCTGCGTTTCGTCAGCACCCTGGGTTTCATTGCAACCATTGTAGCCTTCATCGTCGGACTCTATTTTTTGCTGCGAGCCGTCTTCATCGGCACAAGTGTTCCGGGCTGGGCTTCGACCATTGTACTGCTGTCGTTTTTCGGTGGCATCAACATCGTGATCGTCAGCATGTTGGGCGAATATGTGCAGCGGCTGGTACAGCAGAGCAGCGACCAAAACATCTATCATATCCGCGAGAAAGTACAGCATGATGAGTGAACATCTTTTCGTCATTGGGGCGCAGCGCTCCGGCACGACATACTTCTACCATATCCTGAATGAACATCCGCAGATTGCGATGGCGCAGCCGATCCGCCCGGAGCCGAAGTTCTTCCTGCGCAATGACATCGCCTCGCTGACGTTGCAGGATTACGAGCAGGCGTATTTCGCAGATGTGCCAGCGGGCATGCTGCGCGGCGAAAAATCCACGACGTACATTGAATCAGATACCGCCCCGCGTTTGATCCGTGAATGGTTCCCGGATGCGAAAATCCTGGTGATGCTGCGCGAACCCATTGCCCGTGCCGTATCCAATTATCACTTCAGTTCCAATAATGGCCTGGAAACGCTGCCGATTGAACAGGCGTTCTTCCAGGAAGAAGAACGCCGTGACCTGTACGATAAGACGAAAATTTCCGCTTCTCCGTATGCCTACTTGCTGCGTGGACGCTACATTAACTATCTGCGCCAGTGGGAAGTACATTTCCCCCGCGAGCAGATTATCATCAACATCTTTGAAGAATTTGTGGGATCGCAGCCGCAGATACAGGCATTATATGAGGCGTTGGGCGTGGATACAGATTTTGTTCCCGAACGCCTAGAGGTCGCAGCAAATAGCAGTGAGAAGGTCGAATTGCCGAAATTTTCCCCGGAACTGAAAGCCTATTTGCGCGACTATTTCGCAGAAAGCAATGCAGCCCTCGAAGCCTGGTTGGGTCGGCCTATTCCGGCGTGGGCGCATCCGGCTCCGTGATGGTTGCTCGGTTGCGTCTTGCCAGAGCGCTCATCTGCTGCAAGGAGAGGTTCTCCGCCAGCACAGCACCCAGGCCAGTGAGAACCGTCATCAGAATATAGCGGATGCGAATCAGCACCACCAGGGCAACAGCGACTTCGCGGTTCACGCCGTAAGCCTGCAAACTGAGCATCACGGCAAAATCAAGCGTTCCCAGGCTGCCGGGTAGGGCAGGCAGCGCCCGACCAATCCCGCTGGCGAAGGCTACCGCAACCGCCGCCGCAAACGAAGGTGTTTCGACCAAATCCGGCAGCAGCAGCCAGGTTGAACCCGCGACTCCGATCCAGAAGAGCATGGTCAGCAGTAGTGGGATAATCAGGCGGCGCAAATCGCGCAGCGTACCCAATCCGCGCAACCCGTTGTTGATGATCCCCTGTAGGCGTTCGCTGCGGATTAGTTTTTGCCAGCCTGCTGTTCGTGCTGCGATCAGCAATACGACCAGCGCCACCAGTACCAGCACGCCTACAATCCCAGTTGCCAGCAGAATTTCCTGCGGCGGCGGGGCAAGAATCAGCAGCAGCAGCGCCAACCACAACAACCCCGCCACATCCAATACCTGACTCAGAACAACCATGGATAAGCCCGTCGCCAGTGGAATATCGGCATTACGCTTGAGGATACCCATCCGCAGCACTTCGCCCAGGCGCAGCGGCACCACAGCATTCACCAGATTACCGATGAACAGGCTGGTGGTACTGGTCTTCAGGCTGGCGGATTTTTCCAGCAGGAACCAGCTTCGCGCCCCGGACAAAAATTGGATGCCGATGGTCAGCAGCAGCGACCACATAAAGGCGCTGAGGGTAATCTGTGCCATGGCATCCTGCACAGATTCCAGGTCAACCCCGGCGAAGATGATGACAATACAGGCGATACTCAGCAGCACCGATAATACATTGATGACTTGCCGCCGTTGGATGCGCAAACCGTTCATAGGTGGGATGGTCTTTCCTGGGATGTTTCACACAAAGGCCGTATTGTCATCCCCAAAGAAAAACATCACAAGCGGCAGTTTTGCGCGTAGTGCCAGGAGGGTACTAAATTATGCAATCTGGTTTGTCTCGCTGTGCCTGCAAATTGCGCAGGTCATGCCGGGATGCATCAAAATTTATGATCGGTTTAGAAGAGATTTTAGCGTGTTTCTAAAGTTCAAACATCATGTAGGGGCGCAGCGCGCTGCGCCCCTACGAGCCATTGAGAGCGTCTTTGCGTCTCCGTGCCTATACGTCACAACATCATGCCCCGCGTCCTGGCAAAATCACAGGTGTGGGAGTGGGGCAGAGAGGCGGGACATCGAACTGTTCCCGGTCTGCGCAGGAGAGTTCGCCAATGTAGCGATTTTCCTGCGCCCACTGTGCCAGTTCCGGCACGGTCAGCAGCACCTGCCAGGAACGCATTGAGCCATCCGCCGAACCGGAGAAGAATCCTTTACCATCCGGCGCGAAGGCTGCGCTGGTCACAGCGTCGGTATGCCCGCTGAAACGCTGCACAATCTGCCCACTTTCCAAATCCCAGAGCAGCACATCCCGATCTGCCGAGGCGGAGAGCAGTAAATTCCCATCCGGGCTGAAAACCGCATCCTGCACCAGTGCGCTGTGACCTTCATACTGCCGCAGCCGTGCGCCATTGCTGGAATCCCAGAGGATCATGGTATTATCCGCTGAAGCCGATAGCACGGTGTTTCCATCCGGGCTGAAAGCCACGCTCATCACCCAATCGCCGTGACCTTCCATCGTGTGTTCGATTTCGTTGGTATTCAAATCCCAGAGCAGCACCAGATTATCGAAACCAGACGAAGCCAACTGCCGACCATCGGGGCTGAAGGCCACGTCAGAAACGCGGAAGGTATGCCCGAAGAGCCGCGTGATTTGCTCGCCTGTCTCCACATCCCATAGAATAATCGTATTATCGCGGGAGCCAGAAACCAGACGATTGCCGTCATTATCGAAATCCAGCGCCCAGACTGCATTGCTGTGTCCGGCAAAGGTGCGAATTTGCTCCCCGGTTACCACATCCCAGAGCGCAACCAGGTTATCATCGCCGCCTGTCGCCAGCATGGAACCATCCGGGCTGAATGCGACGGCATTCACTTCGCCTGCGTGGGCTTGCAAGACATGCACCGCTTCCCAGGCCGCAACATCCCACAGCACCACCGTCCCATCGGTGGAAGCGCTGGCGCTCAATGTGCCATCAGGACTCACGGCAACGGCATCCACCGCGCCGGAAAAATGCCCCTCTGTGCTTTTGGCCTGCGCAACTTGATTCCCGGCGTAGACATCCCACAGGCGCACGGTGCTATCCCAGGAGCCGGATAAAATACGCTCGCCACCGGGTGAAAATTCCACGCTGTAGACCAGGAAATCGTGACCAATGAAGCGCTGCAAGATCGCCCCGGTGCGAGCATCCCAGCGAATCAGCGAATTGTCTTCGCTGCTTGTGATGATCTCTGTCCCATCCGGGCTGAAGTCTGCGCTGGTCACGCGGGCGTTATGCCCCTGGAAGCGCAAAATCGGCACGCCTGCTTCAAATGTCCACAGCAGCAGCACGCCATCTTCTGCGCCGCTGATGAAGCCGCGTTCATCTGGCGTGTACTGCACTGTCCAGGTTTGCTCCGTATGCCCGCCAACGCTGGCATCAAAGGTCAGCAGGGGAGTCCATTCCTGCGCGTTCCATAGAATCACGCTGCCATCCACATGACCACTCAGCGCCGTGAATCCGCTGGGACTCAAATCCACGCTGAGGATGGGGCTGGCAACGGGTTCGCTGCGTGCCAGAATTTCGCCCGTCTCTAAATTCCAGCGGATCAATCTGCCGTTGATGCCGTCTTGCTGCTCGAAGCTGGCGGAGATGGCTTGCGTCCCATCGTCGCTGATGTCCATGGCACGTATCTGGTACTCGTGGCCTGCCAATGTGCGGATGGCTTCGCCCGTCGTAGTATCCCACAGAATCAAGGTTTGATCGGATGAAGCGGTCAGGGCGCGTTCTCCATCTGGCAAAAAGCCCACATCCCAGATCCAATCCTGGTGGCCTTCCATGCGCCGCACAACTTCGCCTGTTTGCAAATCGGTCAGCAGCAAAACCAGATCACGCCCACCGGAGAGGGCAAAACGTCCATCCGGGCTGAAAGCCACATCTTCCACACGATCCGTGTGCTGTTTCATCACCAGCCGCGTACCAGGTTGATAGACCACATCCGCCAATGTGCGCCGCGAGATAATGGTTGTTGCGCCTTCGTTTGCCAGCAGCGCCAGCGAAATCGCCCGATCCGTTTCGCCATTTGCCAGGGCTAGCTGCGCTTCCGAAACCAGCGCCAGATCACGCGAGACAGCGCTCTGGGTGGCGGCATTCGCACCCTCTGCCAATGCCTGCCCCTGCGCAACAGTCGCCGTACCTGCATTTTCCACGGCGGCTTGCTGCTGATTGAAGGCAAATCCACTGAGCAACAATGCGCCGACAGTGGCAATTGCCAGCACGCCTACCAGCGCCATCAACACATTGCGGTTGCGCTGTTCCAGGGCTTCTTCGCGGGCTTTGCGTGCGCGTTTGAGTTCTTCCTGGCGTTCATGCTCCTGCGTACTGGCGCGGATGTATTCGGTTTCTTCTTCGGATTTGGCAAGCTGTGAATTGTTCAGCCACTCTTCAAACTGCTGCAAACGGCTCCCGGTGGCGAGGTAGCTAGAATCATTGCCAGAAGCCAGCCATTCCGCCGAGGCTGCCGCCACCCGGCGCTGTGTGCGCAGTTCGTCACGGCTTTCATCTAACCAATTGCGCAGCAATCCCCACTGCCGGATCAGGGCTTCATGAGCAACTTCGACGGTGGGCGTGCGTGTGCTGGGATCGCGGTCAAAGGTCAACAGGCGGTACTTGCCGAAGGTATCAATCGTCTCCTGCATGATGTCTGCATCCACACCCAGGGAGAGCAGTTCGGATAGCAGGGTGCGCCGCCGCGTATCTTCCACACCTTCGCCCAATGTCACCAATCGCAGGAATAACTGGCGCGCCGCTTGCTGATGGGCAGAGTCTAATTCGGCGTAAGTTTCATCAGCGCGGCGTGCCAACGCCCCGGTGACACCGCCAATCTCGGCGTAAGCATCATTGGTCAGGAATTGTTTTTCGCGGCGCTCGTAGAGTTCCGTCAGGGCATATTGCAGCAGCGGAAGTGTGCCGGGCTGCTCGCCAACCTCTGCGATGATGTTGGCAACAAGTCCTTCTTCCAGCACCATGCCCACGCGCTCGGCAGGTTCTACGATGGCGCTGCGCAGTTCGTCGCGGCTGAGGGGCAGCACGACCACGCTTTGTTCGCTGAACAACTGCCCGATTTCGGCATATTGCAGCGGACGATCATAAAAATCTGCGCGTAATGTGACCACCAGCCGCAGCGGGCAATCAGCATCATTTGCGGCTTCTGCCAGAATATTCAGGAAATGGGCGCGTTCGGCTTCGTTTTCTACCAGCGTGAAGACCTCTTCAAACTGGTCAATCACCAGCAAGAGGCTGCTATCCTCACTCTGGGGTAGAATGCGCTTGGCTGCCCGCACGAGGCCGCGCTCATCTTCTTTCAATTGTCCAAGCAAGCTGTCCGGCGGATTGATCGCCACCCGCAGCAAGGCCGCTTCCAACTCTTCCAGGGGGCGCGTGCCGGGAATCATCTCCACCATGAACCAATTTTCACTGCCGGGCACATCCCCGCGCCGCAGCCGGGGCAGCAAGCCCGCTTTCACGACACTGGATTTCCCGGAACCACTCGGCCCCACCACCGCCAGAAAATGACTCGTCGTGCCGCCCTGCCGGAAGCGATCCAGCAGCGAAGCCACCAGATCATCACGCCCGAAGAAGTCTTCCGCGTCGGCTTCCTGGAAGGCTCGCAGACCCTTGTATGGATTCATGGGTTGGAAATCTGCCGAGAGAAATTCTTCCGTGATGCCCAGTTGTTCCAGGGTGAAGGCTTCGACATCGCTCAAGTCCAACTCATCCAGGGCTTCGCGCTTGGTTTCTGCCATTGCTACGCGCAGTGCTTTCGCCAATTCCAGCACATCCTGGTAGCGATCTTCTGCATTTTTCGATGTTGCTTTCTGGATGACGTGGTGCAGCGCTTCGGGTAAATCCGGGCGCACATCCCGGACATTCGGCAGCGGTTCCATCAAATGGCGGCTGATGAGCGTTGAAATGGGCAGTCCGGCATAGGGTTGTTTCCCGGTCAACATCTCATAGATCACAATGCCAAAATTGTAGACATCGCTGGCAGGGGTGATGTCTTGCTGGCGAATCTGTTCCGGGGAGATGTAATCCGGCGAACCGATGAAGCCTTCGCTGGCTTCTTCCTGCTGCCCAATGCTGGTGGCATGATCGGTAATTTTGCCGAGTTCCTTGGCGATGCCGAAATCTGCCAGGTAAGCATTGTGTTCTTCATCAAGCAAAATATTCGCGGGTTTCACATCGCGGTGTACCACGTTGGCGCGGTGGGCTGTTGCCAGTGCCAAAGCAATTTGATCCACCAGGCGGGTAACATCTGCAATAGGCCAATGTCCGCGTTTGAGTACAGCTTGCAAACTGCCGCCACGCATCCAGCGCATGACCAGAAATGCACCGTTCGGGTCGCGCCAGTAATCATACAACGGCACAATATGCAAACTCTCTAGATGGGCGATGATCTGTGCTTCCGCTTCAAAACGCCGGATAAAATCCGGGTCATTGGCGTATTTGGGCAAGATTACTTTCACTGCCACTTCACGCTTCAACAAAGGTTGCTGCGCCCGGTAGACTTCGCCAAAGCCACCTGCGCCGACCTTCTCCAGCAGTTGATACCCCTTGATTGTTTTTCCCGTCAAATCTGCTTGCGCCATTGCTTCCACTTCCTCAGTACCGATTCCCCTTCATGGTACGTCTACGCATCAGAAATGACAACTTCGCAGATTTGTCGGGGTGCATTTCAGATTATTGGCGGAACCCTTCGGCCTACATTGCCACACGCTGATGCGATAAGAGCAGCAGAAAGCACACGAAAAGGCGCTCTGACCCGCCACACACAGTCCCCTTTGGTGGACTTGTCGGTTTCTAGCTGGCTGGCTTCAGCCGCC
>CAYVVZ010000057.1:0-24397 GCA_964455365.1 uncultured Anaerolineaceae bacterium
TTTTTTGCGGCACGATGTCTACGACACATTTCACGGTCGATGTCACTAAAATGTATAGATTGGAGAACACAGAGGAGCAACAACCACCTGAAAAATAGTCGTACATGGCAGGAGAGGAGCATACCAGGCTCCCTCCCATGTTGGTTCAGTGTAGAATCTGCGGCTCGAAGGGGTTGTTTTCGCGCCGCTCCTGGATATAGGGGCGAACTTCACCTGGGTCCAGCACAGCGACGAATTTCTCCAGGCTGTCTTCTGTGGGATCATGCGGGACGATATTGGTCACGCAGGTGACAGGCAGCCGCAGCCCATGCGGTAAAAACAGCTCGGCTTCCACCGTGATGAAAAGCTGCTCCAGAGGAGGCAAATTCGCGGTACCGAGTTGTGTCTCGTAAGACATCTGTTCCAGAATATCTGCGACGAGGTTATTTTGCTGCATCGTCACCCACTTGGCAGCATCGTGGATTTGCACATCGGAATAGTCGCTCAACAGCGCACGCAAATCCCGTGATAAACCCCAGGCGCTCAGGGAGAACGCGCTCATCTCTTCTTCGCCCGTCTTCAATGTTTCGATCTGCCCGAATTGCACCTCATACGCACGCGATGTCCAGCGTGAGGTTTGTGGATGATCGACAATGCGCAGCGGTTGATATGGGGGGCGAGGTTGATTCATCTTCATGATGATCCTTGTAACACGATGATTCAAGAAGTAAGTATGGCGATTTTATGCAGCAGACGCAAGCAACAATTTGTTTTGCTGCATAAACAAAGTGCAAGAGTTTTGCCACGCATCGGTTGACGCAGGTAGAAACGCACCTATGATAAACTTGAATGTTCATTCAATGCAATCAAACATAGGATTTCCGTGCAGGATAAACGCAGCGCCATCTTACAGGCCACATTGGAACTCGTCGCAGAAAATGGTTTCCACAACACGCCTGTTTCAAAAATCGCCAAACGTTCCAGCGTCAGCGCCGGGATTATCTATCATTATTTCGATGACAAAGATGATCTTATCCGCGCTCTCTACCAAGAGATCAAGCAGAAGCTGGCAACGGTACTCATGCAGGGTGATCCACATTTGCTTCCCTGGCCCGGCTACCTCAAGCGCATCTGGTTGAATGCCTACCATTACTATGCCACGCATCCGATGGAGACGCGCTTCCTGGAACAGTACGAAAATTCGCCGTATTTCCAGGGCAATGATGACCCCGAATATTTACTGTCACTTGGCAATTTTGCGGAACTCGTGAATCTGTTGCAACGTGCCGTTGCGCAGGGGTTGGTGAAGAAATTACCTTATGGTGCCTTCTACGATTTGACGCTTGGTGTGGCGATTTCGCTGGCGAAGCGCAAGATTTCAGGCGGTTTGTCCCTGGATGAAGCCACGCTGGAAATGATCGCGGATGCCGTGTGTTCGGCAGTGGCGCAGGAGTAGTAGGGGGCGTACTCTGTGGCATGCCCCCAAAAATTTCAGGACGGGTCAACCAGGCGACCCAGGAACAGAACGGTTTCTGTCTGGTTGTCGTAAATGGCGAAGATGAAGGGCTTATCAGCACTGAATGTGAACGTCACTGGCGGCGGCGCACTGGTTGCCCCCATGAACAGGATGGTCACAGCGGCGGCTTCCGTGCCTTCTTCATCCACTGTCACCGTCGCACGGTGCAGCGCTTCATCCAGGGCGAGGTTGCCATCCGGGAATTCGCCATCGCGTACCATGCCAGAGAAATCAGCCGCGCTGCCATTGAATGCATCTTCCATCCCCATCTGCCGCAGCGTGCGGGACAGGGGCAAATCGGCATTGATCTCGAAGCGCGGAATCTCCACGATGGCGCGGCCTGCTTGCAGCGAACCAACAATCTCCTGGAAGGTTGCAGCATCTAACGATTCTTCAAACGCGCTGAAATCGTCCGGCAGAATCAAGACCATAGAGGTAGTGCCACCCACGTAAGGCAGTGAAATCGCGTCGTATGTATCTTCATCCACGAAGAGGAAATTGCCTTCTTGCGTCATCATGGGAACCTGCACCGTGTCCCCAGCAAGCGTGGTGAAATCCGCTTCCTGGGTGGAAAATGCTGGGAATTCATTGCGCCAACGGGCATTGAAGTAGATTGCATTCGCCAGCACAAGCCGAGTACGCTCGGTGAGTACACCTTCCGGCACCACGCTGGGGATCTTGTTGTTGGTGTTCTCTGCAACCCAGGCATTGATCTCCTGGCGAGCCGCTTCCGCAGCTTCGCGGTAATCGACAAAGCGCAGTTCACTGCCGAACAATTCGCTCAGGGTATTCAGGTAGGCATCCGCAAATGGATAGCCTCGCTGCCCCCATAGTGAATTGGCGATGGTGAGTTGGAAGGCGGCATCCCGGTATTCTTCCGGCTGCGCTTCCACCTGTTCTTGCAGCGTGGTGTTGATTTCTCCAAACGCACTGGCGAGTTGCTCCGATGGTAGGGCATAATTCATCGCTTCGGCAATTTGCGCCGCAGTCTCGCCATTGGCTCCGGCATAAATCAGTGCCACAGCTTGCGAAATGCTATAGGGCGAATAGAAGAGATTGCCCTCTTCCCCGCGAATTTGCTGGTACAGATCAAACGCGAACGCAGTATTGGCTTCGGCTAGGGCAGCCATGGATTCCTCCTCCTGCTGAACGGGACGGGACATGGCAAACGATGGAGCCACCAACAACGGCATGACAAAGAGCAACAGCACTCGTAAACACATAAGCAATCCTCTCGCGGATGGTGTACTTCTATTTCAATCATTGTAATGCAGATTGCAAGATCACACGCCTTCGAACGCCTGATGATAGCGCACGAAACCGCCGCGTTTTTCCGCACCGGGGCGCAGCACCAGCACCATGAAATAGGGGTGGTCGCCCTCTCCCTGGGTGTAACTACTGTCAAACCCCAACGGAATTGCAGGTTGGAATCCGAACTGCGGGTAATAGTCCGGTGAACCCAATACGAATAGCAACTCGACTCCGGCCTGCTTGCAACGCTCAATCGCAGCATTCATCAGGGCTTTGCCGATGCCGAGCTTTTGCATGGATTGAGCAACAGCGATAGGCCCCAGTCCCTGCCCACTGTAGGTGTTACCGTTCGCAGTAATCGTCACCGGGCTGACCAGCACATGCCCGGCAACTTTGCCATCAACTTCTGCCACCAACGAAAATGTGATGTCACCTGCGGCGCGGATTTCTGTCACCAGTTGCGCTTCGTCAGGTCGTCCGAAACCAGAGGTCTGCAAACGGTCAATTACATCGATGTCGTCTGGGGTCTCCGGGCGAATAGTTGGCTGCATGGTGGTTTCCTTTTTTGTTGTGGTGATCGAGGATATTTTGGATGGTAAGATCACAAACAAGTTGTCCTTAATTCTAACACATCATTGCAGCGGGCAAGCACGAGGGCGAAGCAAGGATATTCTGCATTCGTTATCGTCAGATTAACAGTATTCTAAACTTCACCGATTCAGGGGAAATCGCTGGCAGTCTTTGTTATGATTGTGAGATGGAATATTAGAGACATACTGGCAGCTTACTAACCTGCCGAGCCAGGAGAACCCCATGCATAGCATTTCTCGCCCCTCACGCATCGGTATTGTGACGGTATCTGACCGCGCATCACGGGGCGAATACACTGATCTCGGCGGCCCCACAGTGCGCGAATACCTGAACGAACGCCTGCAAGATGGGTGGGAAGCTGTTCCGCGTATCATCCCGGATGAGCAGCCATTGATCGAATCCACCTTGATGGAATTGGCGGATGTGCTGCATTGCAGCCTCATTATCACCACTGGAGGCACAGGCCCCGCACCCCGTGATGTCACACCAGAAGCGACGGCTGCGGTATGCCAGAAAATGATGCCCGGTTTTGGGGAAGCGATGCGGGCTGTCTCGCTGCTGAAAGTGCCGACAGCAATCCTCTCGCGGCAGACGGCTGGCATTCGTGGCGAGACATTAATCGTCAATTTACCAGGAAACCCCAAAGCGATCCGCGAATGCCTGGATGTGGTGATGCCTGCAATTCCATACTGCATCGTTTTGATTGGTGGGGCAGAAATTCACCTCAAAGAACGTCAACCTGCCCACCGTCCAGGTGAGAATTAGGCACTGGCCTTACGCATAGGCTTCCGAAGACCGTTCTAGTATTCAGAGCAATTCGTTAGCTTCTCAGCATTTCAGCTCGTCAGCCTCAAAGTTGGTATTTTGAGCACATCACACCCTCAAAAATAGTTCTACTGATAACTGATTGCTGATCGCTTACGCTAACCAAAGCTAAAAAGGATGACCGCAAGGGCTAGCGCGTAACATCAGCTGATAACTAAGAGCGTGTTTGTAAATAAAAGTGTTACGATCAGAACCAGGCATATTTAGCCACTCCCCACCCCGATTCTCAAGGAAGGGGCTAAAAGTCTCCCTATAGCTGTCAAGTGTAGCATTCTTCTCGAAAATGCATGGCTTGCTGCCCTGCGCCTGACGTTCAAAACGTCAGGCTACACCAGGGTGAGCGTCCGCTAAAGGGACGCTTGGTAACCACCCTAATCTATAGAACACCCTTATAACCCCTTCAGTGGGTTTGGGTCTTTTGTAGCCGGGGATTTTAATCCTCGGCTTTCGCGTAATGTCCGTTTTAACAAACACGCTCTAATTGCTGATCGCTTATGCTAACCAAAGCTAAAAAGGATGACCGCAAGGGCTAGCGCGTAACATCAGTTAGGCGTTTGCAGCCGCGCTGTATTCCGATAGCTTGTCTTTCAACTCGTCGCGGGTTGCGCCTTCAATGCCCATGCGATACCAGATTTCCGCATTGCACACCAGCCAGAGACGATTGCCGTGATCGGTTTTCTTGTTAATATGTTCGCCAAGCATTTCTTCGATGGCTTCACCCCTCAGGTAGCCATCGCGCACCAGATGCGAGTCATGCAGGAAGGCATCAAACAAATACGAAAATTCGTCCGCCAGCAAATAGGGCAGGCCGGATGCAAAGCCCTGCTTCTTGCGTTCCAGCACTTCCGGCGCGAGGTAGCGTTCCCCTAAGCGGCGCTGAATATAGCGCAGGGTGCTGCCTTTCACCTTGAGATTGGTGGGGATCTTCGCGGCGAATTCCATCAGTTCATGATCCATGAAGGGAGCGCGGGATTCGAGTCCGTGTGCCATCGTGGTACGGTCAGCGATCATCACAGAATGATCCGGCAGGCGCACCATACTATCCGCAAAGAGCATCTTATCCAGCAGTTCATCCGCATTGTCCGTATCGAAGTAGCTGTAAATGGCTTCTTCTGGATCATAGCCGTTGATCTGCTGCCACATCTTCTCGGTGTAGACTTTCTGGCGCAGCGCATCATTGAAGTAGAAATAGCTCAGGCTCTTGGCGTAGCGATGCCCCCCATCGGAGAAGGACATCTGATTCACCCATTTCAGTTTGTGGCTCATACTCTTGTACCAGAAACCATCTGGCATCTGGTTCAGCACGCGCCCGATGACATGTTTGCGCACGGGCTGCGGAATCATGGCATAATAATCTACATAATGATTGCCGTAATAACGATCATAGCCGCCGAATAATTCATCACCACCGTCACCCCCGACGACGACTTTCACATGCCGCGCCGCCATCTCGGAGATGTAATACATGGTTGAGGAAAGCGGGTCGGAGGGTTCATCCAGATGCCAGACCAGATCCGGCAGGATGCGCACCAGGGAGGGGTAAATCGTCTCGGCGTAATGTTCCGTTCCGGCACGTTGCGCGGTGATGAGCGCTGCCGGGAGTTCGCTGGTTTCCTTATACGGTACACCCACAGAGAAGGTCTTGATGGGTTGGTCGGTGAGCTGTGCCATGATGCTCACGATAATGCTGCTATCCAGCCCGCCGCTGAGGAATGCCCCCACAGGTACATCACTGACCATATGATACTGTACCGTCTCGCGCACTTTTGCATCCAGCGCATCCAGCATATCTTCTTCGTTGTACGGATGCTTGGGTTGATAATGCGGATTCCAGTACCGTTCGATGGTAATTTCACCATCCTGATACCAGAGGAAATGCCCCGGCGGTAATTTGCGGATTCCTTTGTACATCGTGCGCGGTGGCGCAATGATGCGCAGCGTCAGGTATTGGTGCAAGGCTTCCACATCCATCTGCCGCAGGGATGAATCCGCTTCCAGAATGGCTTTGATTTCCGAAGAGAAGAGCAGCTTCTGGCCTGTTTGCGCGTAGAACATGGGCTTTTGCCCCATGTGGTCACGCGCCAGGAAGATCGCCTGCTTCTTCTGATCCCAGATCGCAAAAGCAAACATCCCGCGCAGGAACTTCACGCAGTCTGTCCCGTGTTCTTCGTACAAATGCAGGATCACTTCTGTATCGCTGCCTGTCTTGAAGGTATGGTTGGCATCCAGGGCAGGGCGTAAATCCTGGTAATTATAGATTTCCCCGTTGAAGACGATCCACACAGTATCATCTTCATTGCTCATCGGCTGGTGTCCGTTGGCAAGGTCGATGATGGAGAGGCGGCGCTGCCCCAACGCCACATCGGGCGAAACGTACATCCCGCGATCATCCGGCCCCCGATGTTCCAATATATCCACCATGGGGGCAAACGTTGTTTCCGTCAAACCTTTATGATTGACCTGACCACATATTCCACACATAGGTGCGCTCCTGCAAAATGTGTAGTAGAAGATTTTTTGCTTTGATGTGGCACGATGAGGTGTCGCGTCGAAGTTGAAACAAAGCGTAAGACATTACGCCTTGCGTAAAGCTTGCAGATTTGCCGCTGATTAGTGCGCGATAAGAGGAACAACCACCCCAAAAAAAACCGACGATGATCGTGTTTACATCTAACAAAAGAGCAACAATGCGATAGGAATGCGCAAGGTATCTTAATGTATTGTAATGAAAACTCCAAAAAGGTCTCGCTTATCGGAGGGAGATCGTTATGAAAATATTGGTTACAGGTGGTACAGGTTTTATTGGTTCTCGGTTGGCGCTTCGCTGCCTGGCTGACGGACACGATGTTCGGGTGCTGGGTCGCAAGAACACCCCCTGGGAAGAACGCAATCTCGCTACATTGGAAGATCAGGGAATTGAAGTTGTCCTGGGTTCGGTGACAGATCCAGAGTCACTTGATGCAGCGCTGGATGGCGTGGATATTGTCTTTCACCTGGCTGCGGCACAGCATGAGAGCAATGTGCCAGATCAATACTTCTGGGATATCAACGTTACAGGAACACGCTACATGCTCGAAGCAAGTGTCAACGCGGACGTGCAGCGCTTCATTCATGGCAGCACCATCGGCGTTTATGGCTCGGCAGCCAGCGGCGAAATCACCCCGGATACCCCACTCAACCCGGATAATATCTACGGCATCACCAAACGGGAAGGGGAAGCGCTGGCGCTTTCTTACCGCGATAGACTGCACCTGACAGTGATCCGAATTTCCGAAACCTATGGCCCCGGTGATTCGCGTTTGCTGAAGATGTTCAAAGGGATTAAGAAGGGGTACTTCTTCAAGATCGGGAAGGGTGATAATCTGCATCACCTGATTTTTGTGGATGATCTGGTAGAAGGTTTCGTGCGGGCTGCCTTTGAAGAAGATGCCATTGGCGAATCCTTCGTGATTGCAGGCGATAAGCCCATCACCACCGATGAAATGATTGATACCATCCGGGACGCAATGGGCGCGAAGATGCTGCCATTCCGCGCACCGATGTGGCCTTTCATGCTGGCAGGCCGTATCATGGAAAATACGCTGACACGGTTCGGTATCAAGCCACCGCTGACCACACGCCGCATGGATTTTTTCCGCAAGACGTTCTATTTCAACCAGGCCAAAACTGCTGCGCTGATTGGCATGGTAGCAACGACCAGCTTTGCAGAAGGTGTGCAGCAGACCCTGCAATGGTACATCGAAAACGGAATGCTTTAACCGGAACAGGGTAAACAGCATATGGAGGGACGCAGGCAATCTTGTGTCCCTTTTTGTTTGGCCCTGCTGAAGGTAACCGCTTGACTCATCGACATTCATCAATAGAATAAACCTTATGCAGCAGAAAGTGGCTGCTTTTTCTTTGTCCAATCGCATCGAAGAAGATCAATATAACATGTCTGAACAGCACCTGGCGGCATCCTCTTCACGTAGAATCTTTCATGGATGGTGGATCGTCGCAGAATTCGCCATCACAGAAACCATCGCATACGGTGTGTTGTACTATGCATTTTCTGTATTCATTACCCCAATGGAAGCAGAATTGGGTTGGGATCGTGCAACGCTCACCGGGGCGTTTTCGCTGGCGATGCTGGTTGTGGGCATCTTCGGTGTTTTTGTTGGCTGGTGGGTAGATCGCTATGGTGCGCGGTTGTTGATGAGCGTTGCTGCAATTGCTGCGACTCTGCTGCTGCTGGCATGGGCTTCGGTGCAAAACATCTTCATGTATTACGCGATCTGGGTGGGGATTGGCCTTGCCCTATCAGCGCTGGATTATGGCCCTAGCTTCACAGTGATTGCGACTTGGTTCACGCGGCGGCGGGGGCGGGCGCTGGCTTTTGTGACCTTTGCGGCAGGGTTTGCCAGTACGATTTTCCTACCCCTGAGCAATACCTTGAATGAACTGCTCGGCTGGCGTGGCGCAGTGGCAGCGTTGGCAGTCTTGATGGGCGTTATCGTGTTTCCGCTGCATGCCCTGGTTTTGCGTCGCCATCCTTCGGACGTAGGCGAACACCCGGACGGAGAAACCAGCCCGGATCAATTGCCGCCGGAGCGTCCCAAGGCAAAACATTTCTCTGTGAAGAAGCTGCTGCACCAGCGTGCCTTCTGGATTCTGACCATCTCATTTGGCGCAATGGGCATTGCCGCGTCCGGGCTGCGGGTGCATTTCGTCGCGTATTTGATCGAACGAGATTTCACCCCGGCGTATGCGGCCTTCGTCAGCGGCTTAATCGGTGCGATGCAGGTTGTTGGGCGCATTCTGTTTGCACCGCTGGAAAGTCGCTTCAACGTGCGCCTTATCACGGCGGGGATTTTCGCGTTGCAAGTCCTGGCCTTCATCGTGCTGCTGCTCCCGATTGGTGAGCCGGGCATTCTCTTGTTCGTGGTGCTGTTCGGTGCGTCCGTAGGCGCGATGACCTTATCCGGTGCGACGCTCCTCGCTGAAACCTATGACACGGCGTTTTATGGGCGCATCAGCAGCCTGATGAGTTTGTTCCGGGTCGCCTTCACAACAACGGCTCCTGTCGGTGTCAGTTTGCTGTATACACTATGGGGCGGCTATGACCGGGTGTGGATGCTGGCGATTCTGTTTCCTGTGGCTGCCATGCTGCTCATTGGCTTGTTGCCGAAAGAGAAACCGAAATTAGGGTAGGGCGCGTGCGTTTTGTTGATTGGCGGCGGCGCAGCAGCATACTACGATGTTTCTGAAGCAGCACAAGGTCATGCCTCGGAAAATTCCTGTGCCAGTTCTAGCAGCTTGCGCGTTGTGCGCCAATTCCGAACGGTGCCCATCACGCCAAGTTGCTTTTCGAGATAATTCGTCGTGAGCTTGCTTCGTGCCTGACCCTCTCGGTAATCAATATAGACTTCACGCTCATTCACCTGAATTTCTTCTACGCCCTCATAGGTCATCAGCGCCGCTGCGTTTTCGGCAGAGGGTACTTCCTGTAAGAACATAACAGTGACCTGAGTAGGTGCTTCTTCCAGGCGAGTTTCTGAGAACGGCACACGATTCACAGTTGCCAGCAGTGCATCCACGCTGCGCAGCACAATCCGCGACTCAAAGCCGAAGGTCTCTTGAATCCCTGTTTCGATAGTTTTTGTGAGGCTCACCGTATCGGTTTCACCGCTGGCAAAAACCACATTGCCGGAGGCAAGCAATGTCTTGTTCGGTGTGTATCCGAGGTCATCAAACATCGTGCGTAGCTGCGCCATTTTCATGCGTTTGCCCCCTACATTAATCCCACGCAACAGGGCGATTCGTACCGTCATCGTCTCTTCTTTCGTACATCTGTTCGTTACCAGCGCAATTGTAACACATCCCAGCACGGATAAACGGGCATTCCCGCAGCATGAACGGGGCAATCGCTTCAAAACAATGCTCACCACGAAGACACAAAGGACACAAAGAAAAACGTAGGGGCACGGCAGGTCGTGCCCGAAATAACCGAGAAGAGAACGTGTGTATTTGCTTGATTTGGCGTATTTGCCATCTGCTGCGTTCGTCGTCTTGTTCGTTTTCTGCTTCTGCCAATCCAAAGGAAATTTGTTGCGATTACCCTGGTAGCATGAAGTGTCCGCTGACCGTATAATTGAAAGAGAACGAATTGGGAACACGAAGGATACTCTCATGCAGCGTGCTGGCTGGCTGATCTGGCTTGGACTCCTGTTGACGGTCTTCATCCCACAGGCCGCCACCCAACCCCGCGAAGAACAGAATCTCTTGCAGCGCGTGCAACAGCGCCCGGATTTAAGCACATTTGCCACCTTTGTCGCTGCCGCGTACCGTGATGTTCCGGCGTTGCTGGAAGGTGATGAACTGGTGACGGTCTTCGCGCCCAGTAATTCTGCATTCTCAAACCTGGCATCGCTGTTGGGAGTCCCGCTAACTGAATTATTGCAGAAGCCAGATGTTATCTCGCAGATTGTGCGCTATCACATCTTTAGCGGGCGCATCAGCGCGGTACAACTGCGTGATCTGGATGGCTCCGTAGTGCCCACCTTGCTGCCCAATGCCTTCGTTGCAGTGCGAGTCCGCGACGATGATGTACTGACGCTGAATAATGTGGTGTCCGTTGTCGAAGCCGATCTTTTTGCGAACAATGGCGTGCTGCATGTTGTCGATGATGTGCTGCTGAATCGCGTGATTGTGGAGACGCTGAACAATCCAGCCGCCGAAGAAGCCATCACTCCCAATCCGACTTCACTACTCCCGACCCATGCACCGTCACCAACGCCGTTGGTAGTGAATCAAACTTTGCGTGTCGGATATGTACGTTTCGGGAATCTATTGCCAGATGCGCCGACCTTGCGCCTCAGCCTGCCAGGAATTGTGCAGTTGACGCTGGATGCAAGTACAGTAGGAGATTTTGCGCTGCTCCCGGCTGGGAATGCCATGCTGACGGTGTCGGTAGAAGATGAACAGGTCGCAGAGCTTGCGATCCAGATTGCAGCGGAGCAGTTCCAGACGGTACTACTCGTGCGTGATGCGGCCGGTAACCTGACGACACAAAGCGTAATCGAAGATTACAGCGCCACACTACCCGGCGAAACTCGCGTGATGTTCGTCAACGCGCTCATGGGAGTGGCTGACATCTCCGTCTTTGTAGGTGGTGCGCCGCTGTTGGCGACCTTCGCACCAGGGGCAAGCGTCCTGGTTGATTTGCCTGCTGCGGATTTTGCGCCAATCTTCAATCTGCCCGAAACCAGCCTGCAACTCGAACCGCCGCTGCTGCTGCCAGAAGATAACTATACCTTCCTTGCCCTATACGGCATGCCGGATGCACCGCAGTTGCTGCTGCAATCTGTACCAGAGGCGACAGTGCGCAGCCTGGAAGCTGACCTGCAAATGACCAATACCGATGTTCCGCCGCCGAGCATCGGACAAATACTGACGGCTACACCGGATTTCAGTTTCCTCACGGAAGCGATTCAGGCGCTGGAAGATTCATTGCGGGAGCGCATCGCTGGTACATCCGGCGAACCCCTCACGCTCCTCGCGCCAACCAATGCTGCCTTCGCTGATTTGTTGGTGACAATCGACCGCACCTCAGCCGAATTGCTCAATGATACGGAACTGCTGCGGCAGATTTTGCTGTATCACATGTTGCAAGGGCAGGTGCTGGAAGATGATTTGCAGGCGGCACAGGGAACCAGCATTGTGACGCTGCTGCCTTTGAATGAAGCCTTCTTCATCACAGAGTCTTCTGATGGTCGCTTGTTGCTCAATGGATTGGTGAACTTCGTGCAGACAGACATCCGCGCCAGTAACGGTGTAATTCACATCATTGATGAGGTGCTGCTGCCGCGCCCTGTGCTGGAAGCGTTGGGGCTATAAGGTCACATACGTTGTACCGTAGAAGCCGCTGGCGTGGTTTCATCAGACTATGTTTCACATAAAATAACCGATCTTTCGATCAGAATGGCTCATCGTAGGTCGCTCGTTGAACAAGACATAGTAATGCGGGTGTGGTTTTCTCCAGTGAACGCCCCCTTCACATTTTTCTGGCATGGTAGATCAGATCATGCCCCTACGTCAGCGTGGTGCGATGAAGCTGAACACGCGGAAGGTATCCGACGCGGTGTCCACGATTTCCTGCAACGCATCTAGATTGCTGAGGGCATCCAGTTCAGGAATATCCCGTGCAATGTTGATATAGATTTGCGCCGCGACTCGTTCGCTGCCGTGCCAACCATCGAAAAAATCTTCATCGGTTGCGCCCAGGTCTGCGCCGTCAGAATATTCATAATAGGGGAATCCGTAGGCGGTGAAGCGTTGTTCGAGGATTGGCAGAAGCTGTTGAATGTACGTATGGCGTTCGCTGACGGCGAGTTCATCCCACAGTGTAGGCATATACGGCGGGCTGAAACCAATCAGCAGCACATCGTTTTCCTGCGCCCACTGCAAAATCTGATCCAACTGCGCCAGCCGGGTTTCGGATACGACGCTGCCTTCTGTGTACATCTCTTCGCCGCGCTCGAACAAACCCATATGATGTCCGCGCAAATTGGGAGGCCAGAGATATTGCGCCACCAGAAAATCGCCGTATTGTTCGCTGCCATCATTGCGGAAGCCATGCCCATCGCGGATTGCCCGTAAGCCCAGCGCGATGCCACCGCTGCCGCCGGGTTCTTCGCGCCTTAGCAGCAAGGGTACATCAAATGTTTCGCCATCCAGCAATTCTTGAATGAAGGTGCGGTTCACGCGCCAGATGCGAGCATAATCGCTCATCGGCGGCTCAACGATGGGATCACCAGGATAATCCTCATTGAACCAGACAGGATCCACGCCCAGCAAAATCACCGGTGGGATGGTTTCCAGGTTGAACAACAGGCTGCTGATTTCATCTAACTGCCACGCCGGAGCCGCCGCGTTGTAGAAGGCATCCGGGTTTTCCGTCAGGAAATGTTCGCGGAATTGCAGCACCCGCGACGAACCAATCACCAGCACCTGCGGCTGATTGACATTTGCTGACAGCAGCTTGAACTGCTCGTCCCGGTTGCCATAGGCCGGACGAAACAGCACCGGGGTATCGCTTTGCTGCATTTCAACCACCATCCACAGCGGCATTGATTCCCCGACCCACATGAGGAAACCTGACACGAAGAAGAAAGCCACCGCGAAGGGCAGGGTAAAGAGCGCAACCCGCAGGAAGAACCAGCGTCCACGAACGGGTTGAGGTTCGGGCTGTGCGGTTTTCGGCTGCGCGTCGGGTTCTATTGTTTCTACTGGTTGTTCCCGTGTGAGAACGAGTTCACTCATGTTCGTCTGATTTCTCTTGTGGGAAGATAGGTCTCAAGATCGTCGTAGGGGTTCTATCATATCGAACCTGATACTAGAAAAATGGGTGTATCATGGGCAGATCACATCAGGTTTAGCGTTCATTCTGGCGTACACAGCGGTGCTGTGTCCCTACAAAAGACATGTTCCACCGTAGGGGACACGGCATTGTCCCATGCACGTCAAGTTAAGCAATTTTCTCGAAAATTCCTGTCTTGCTGCCCTGCTCCTGATGTTCAAAACATCAGGCTACACCAGTTTGAGCGTCCACTAAAGGGACGCTTAGATAACGTGAGTTTTGTTTATGGGTTTACTGCGGGCGGGTCACAGATCACGCCCCTACAAAAAGGAATTTTGCTGTGTAGGGGAGGGTCTCAGACTCTCCTATTCGCTGCCCAAACGCCTCTAGATGCTGTCAAAAGTTTATCCAAAACCGACGTTAGATCAACATTCTGATTGATAGAGCGCTTGAATAACCCCTTTAGTGGGTTTGGGTTTTTTGTAGCCGGGGGATTTTAATCCTCGGCGACCAGCCTATGGCGTAGGGACACGGCATTGCCGTGTCCGAAATACTTTTTGCGTATGCGCTATAGACACACCCATAAGATAGAGGTGATCCAACTAATCCAGCTTCGTCACCGTCATCACGTTGCCGAGTTCCTGATCTGCTGCGGCGATGGCATCCGGTGAACCAACCACCGCCACGCGCCCCACTTCCGCGACTTTTGTCAGCATTTCCCCGAATTTCTGGAAGTCTTCCGGGCTGGTTGCCAACACTTCATCGCGGTACTGCTGGCGCTGTTCATCGGTGTAGCCCACCAGGTAGCGAACGAAACTCTGGAAGCCCTTTGCATCCGGCAGTTGGTAAGCATCCAGGCTGCCAATTGCGCCGATGATCGCATTTTGCAATTCTTCGTCGTTCAGTTCCAGGCTGTGCAGGTATCGCGCTGCTTCATCGAAATTCCTGAGTGTGCCTGTGATATTGGGATCACGCCAGGAGAGGAAGGTCAGGACACCGCTGCCAGCGCTCATGCCAGCGCGTCCGCCGTATGCGCCACCCTGTACGCGGATCTTCTGCCACATGTAATCCATATTCATGTGCTTGATAATCACGGATTGTGAGCCGTGCAGTTCATACCCTTGTTCGTAGAGGTTCGCGCCTTTGGCGTTGAAGTTCACTTGCAGCGGCAGCGTCAGCCCTTCATAGCGCGGATGTTCGCCGATTTCCCAGGTTTGCTGAATGAATTCACGGGTGGGCAGGGTTCCCAGGAAGGCATCCAACTGGGGCTTGAACTGCTGCCAGCTATCCGCCTCTGCTGTGACGTTGACCACCGCCGTGCTGCGATTGACCACGGTATCGCGCACGAACTTCAGCGCACTGCTGATCTCGTTCCAATCGGTGTCGATTTTCTCCACGAGGTCGCGCACATGGAAATAAGCCACTACGCCGCCCATTTGCTCATCTGCCCAATCTGGCAGCGAAAGCTGCGCACGCACGCGACTGTCTGCGATGCTGTGACCCATCATGGGCATGGCGCGTTCGGTGCGGGCTTTGCGTTCTAGCAAAATTTGCTTGAAGCGATCTTTATCATCCAGGTTCACCGTCAGCAGCATGTCGCGCACGATGTCCAGCAGTTCCCCGGTTTGCTCCTGCATGGCCTTACCACGTACCATGAAGCTAGCGAGGAAGTCTTCGCTGCCATCGCGCATGGAAGCGGTGAAAGTCGTCGCACCCACTCCCCCTGTCTTACTGCCGATGCGCTGCGTCAGGGCGACATAATCCTGTGCTTCCGTGCCCATTTTGGTCATGGCAGCCGCGAGCAGTTCCACGTAGGGCAGGTATTGCGCCGGGAGCGCCCGCAGGTTGAAGCCCAGATCAAAGTAGACGATGCCACTGGTTGGCTGTTCGTGATAGGTGATGGTCGCCCCATCTTGTTCGATCACATCACGCGGTACAATTTTTACTTCGCGGTCAATATCATCCAGAGTCAGATAGGGGACTTTCGCCAGGTCTTCCGGCTTATCTGGTGTCTCTTGCAGGATGCGCAGTTTTTCCTGCGTTTCCAGCACTTGCTGATATTCTTCTTCGCTCATCGCTTCGCGTGCTTTGGCGAGGCGATCTTTCTCGCGTTCGTTCCGCGCAGTTCCCACTTCGGGATCAGGCCGCAGTACCACCGTTACGCGATGCGGATTATCCAGCAAATATTTGCGGATCATGTTCTCGAAGTAGTGGTCATCTTTTGCATAGCCCTGCTTGATGGATTCCAGTTCCTTCTCGAAGGAGAGTGCATCCAACGGATTGCCGCCGTGCATCCAATTGGGCAGCGCCCCCAGCGAAGTCATCAAGCCACGCGGGAAGCCGCCTGAGTTGCGTTCGCGCAAGCTGAATTCGATGGTATTCAGCGATGCTTCTACGGTTTCGCTATCAACGCCATGTTCTGCCAGATGTTGCAGCGTTTCCAGAATCAGCGCCTCTACCGCATCCGCATCTGTGAAGAGGATATTCTTCATTCCTGCGCCGTAGGACATCTGGCGGCGATAGGTATCCAACCCTGCACCTATCACATCTTCGCCCAGGCCGCTGTCAATCAATGCTTTGCGCAGCGGGGAAGCCTGCGTTCCGGTGAGGACGTGGGACAGAACATACAATTCCATCGTCAACTGCTGATCTGTGATTTCTGGCAGCAGCCAGCGAACCACCACCATCGACTTGTTGCTGTCACCATTGGCATCTCCACCATCGTAGGTTTCGACAACGCGGCGCGGTGAATCAAAGGGTGCTTGCAGGGGCAGGCTTGCATCTACTTCGATGCGTTCAAAATCTGCCAAAAATTCGTTGATCAGGCGCAGGCGTTCTTCCGGGTTGTCATCCCCATAGAAAACGATCCGCGCATTGGACGGATGGTAAAGAGTCTCATGAAACTTCTTGAACTGCTCATAGGTCAGGTTTGGCATCACCGCCGGGTCACCACCGGAACTGAGGGCATACGGTGTATCTGGCATCAAGGCGCGGTCTACAGCCTCATTCATCACGCGATCCGGGCTGGAATAGGCGGCTTTCATCTCATTGAAAACCACACCTTTGTAAATCAGCGAATTGTCATCGCCGTTGCTCTCGTAATGCCAGCCCTCTTGCATAAGCGTTTCTGGTGTAATCAGTGGATAGAAGACCGCATCCAGGTACACATCTACCAGATTGTAGTAGTCACGCAGGTTCGTGCTAGCCACCGGGTAAATAGTCATATCCGAGAAGGTGATGGCATTGAGGAAGGTCTTCAGCGATGTTTTCAGCAGTTGCACAAAGGGGTCTTTCACCGGGTATTTGCGTGATCCGCACAGCACCGAATGTTCCAGAATGTGCGGCAAACCCGTGCTATCTGGCGGCGGAGTCTGGAAACCTACCAGGAATGATTTGTTATCATCATCATTAATCAACGAGAGGACTTCTGCCCCGGTGCGATCATGCCGATACAATTTCGCAACTGTGTTAATTTCGGGAACATCCCGTTCTTCTACCAATGTAAACCCGTGCGTTTGCGTCATAACAAAATCCTTTTAACATGCAAAGAGTATGGTTCATTCTAAAATAGAATGCAGCCGGGGGAAACTAGAAGTGTGTAGGAAATGTCGTACAGGGTCGTGCGAAGATAGTGCTTTTTAAGAAATGAATACGGAGAAAAACCGAGTAGGGGCGCAGTGCCCCTACGTGTAAAATGTTGTAGGGACATGGCAATGTGTTATGCGACATAGGGTTAGGTTGCTGGAATGCGACACAGGGTTTTGCGGATATTGGCCTGATTCCAAGAACCGTCCCCACCCCCAACCCCCTCCCCAACGCATTAGAGAGGGGGCTTTCTGGCTCACTGCCGCGCAGACAAACCTCCCCCAACGCTTTGGGGGAGGTGTCGCGTTAGCGACGGAGGGGGACACAATCCCTACAACCCTACGGCGGGTAACACGTTGCCCGTCCCTACAATAATCGCACCACTATGGACACCCAACGAGGTGTCCACAACTGCTTGCCTGGTGCAATTACCCTTCCCCATCTCCCAGGATGGTTTCGCCCTCTGGTGTCCAGGGAGGATCAACCATCACCAGAAATTCAATGCGGGAATCGCCATCATTGCGCAGCCATTGGTTGGTTTGCGGTGGGATCAGGTAGCTGCTCCCGGTGCGGACAGGATGTGGTTCATCATCCAGGAACATCGTTCCCTGCCCGGAGATGATGTAATAGACCTCGGTTTCCTGCAAGAAATGATTCAAGGTTTTTCCACCCGGTTCAACGTATGCATAGGCGATGCTGTAGTGTAGGGGGAGTTTTTCCTTCGCCGGATTAAAGATCTCGGTGAGGTGGCATAGATCACCCGCAACAATCTGCGGAAGTGAGTCAATATGGCGAACAATTGGTTTTGGCATGAGAATCCCTTACGGCGAGTTACAAAATGCTAGCGTGAATGAAACTCTATGGTAACCATGAACCACCTTGCACATCCATAACGTTCGCCCAATTAAGCGGATTCTCATGTTTGGTTTATGTGTTTTGGTTGCCTTGATGCCTTTTAGGAAATGAATACAAGAAGAAATCTGGGGGTAGAGGCGCAATGCTTACGTGTGAAATATTATAGGAACCCGGCATTGCCGTGTCTGCTGGCGACCCATCGGGTCGCCCCTACAATCTCCGTGTTTCATTGTGAAAACACTTCAGATACTCTATTTGTAGCGGTGCAAAATAGGCACGTCCATCATTCAGCTATTTGATGTTCTCTGCGGAAAATAACTAGACCGCCACAGGTTGCCGTTCTAGCGCCTCGTAGGTCACTCCTGTGAGCTGTTCGCTTATCTCCCAGAGCTTCCGTGCCCTTGCCAGATCATAGCCTTTTGGGTCTGCCTTGCGCTCCACAGGGTAGCCCACCACATTGAAGCGAGCCGGGGTGTAATATGTGCCGCCTTTAGCTCCTGGTTCCACAGCCGGGCGGATTTGCGCCAGTGCGCCCATCTCCGCAGATTGTGACATCAACGGCATGACGATGCTGTACACTACACGCTCGACAGGATTGCCGGAGCTGGCGACGGTGTTCTTTTGTAATTCTGTATTCGCCAGCCCTGGCTGTGCCGTGAAGCTCTGTGCATCCACCCCGGCTTGCTCGAATCTGCGCTGAAGTTCAAAGGCGAACAGCACATTCGCCAGCTTGCTCTGGCTGTAGGCACCATACCGTGAATAGCTCTCTTCGCCCATCAGATCATCAAAATTGACATCCCCAGTATGCTGCGCGGTGCTGGTGGTGGTCACGATGCGGGCATCTGGTGTGTTGAGGATTGCCGGGAGCAGCAGCCCCGTCAGCGCAAAATGCCCCAGGTGATTCACGCCGAACTGCATCTCGAAGCCGTCTTCTGTCTCGCGGCGCGGGATCGCCATGATTCCGGCATTGTTGAAGAGCATATGCAGATGATCGTATTTGGCGAGGTAGGCTTGCGCAAATTCACGCACGCTGCCCAGGCTGCCCAGGTCAAGCGCCATCAATTCCAGCGAGGCATCCGGGGTTTCTTTCAAAATGTCATCGCGGGCGGATTCGCCTTTGCTCATGTTGCGCACTGCCATGACGATATGTGCGCCTTTTGCAGCGAGCAGGCGAGTCGTCTCATAGCCGAGGCCGCTGTTGGCTCCGGTGACGATGGCAATGCGTCCGGTCAGGTTGGGGATGTTATTCTGTGTCCAGTTGCTCATGCTGATTTCCTCATCTCTGCTTAATTGATTGAACGTTCATTCGATAGTGGCGAAAGAAAAGTTCCGGCGATTTGCCAGAAAAGTTCCCCGGGGTGAAGTTACATCCCAGGGGTATGCGCTGATTTGCTGCTACGTGTTCCCATCATAGCAACCTCTGCCGCGAAGACCAATAATATTTGCGTTAGAAATAGGGAGGACGGGGCTTCGTCACGAAGTACACGGATAAATCGCCTCCCTCCCATTGTGTCGCTTTGTGTCGCTTTGTGTCGCTCAATTCGGCAGCAGTGCTTTCAACTGACGAGCCATGAAGCGCGTTGCAAAACGTGGGCTGATTCGGTAGAGGATGTTCATGAAGCTGGCATCTGTACCAACGTAAACCTGGAATTTATCGCGCTCCATCCCATTCACAATGATCTCCGCAGCGCGTTCTGCTGATGTCATCGGCAGCGGGCTGGACGCGCCATCTTCAGCGCTCATCGGCGCTGCGATACCGGAATTCTGCGTGATATTGGTCTCAATTGCGCCGGGAAAAACGACCGTCACCCGCACATTGGTTTCCAGCAGTTCCGCGTATAGTCCCTCCGTCATCAGTTTGACAGCGGCTTTGGATGCACCATAGAAGGTCTGTCCGGGAATGGGGAAAAATCCGCCCATGCTGGAAACATTGACGATATGCGCAGCCGGACGTTCCAGCAGATGCGACAGGAAAACCTTTGTCATGTAGATCACGCCGTAAAGATTCACATTCAACACCCGGTTAATAGCATCGAGTTCTAAGTCGTGGGTGCGCACAAATGGCTGAATGATTCCTGCATTATTAATCAAGCCGTCAACTGCACCATGTGCCGCAATCACGGCATCGGGTAGGGCTGCCACGCTATCTTGATCCGTGATGTTGAGGAGGTGGGTGCTGAGTTTCTCGCCATAGTGGGCAGCCAACTCCGCCGTTTCTCGCAGTGCATCTTCGTTCAGATCAACTGCTGCAACCCTTGCCCCGCGTGCCAGTAGATGCAAGACGAGGGCGCGTCCGATGCCGTTCCCGCCGCCTGTCACAACAATCACTTTGTTTGCGACTTTCATCGTTGTATGCTCCTATGTTCTGCCCGATGCGTTCGGTTCAGATACTGAAATGACCATCAGCGAATTATAGCAGGGACAACCATGGAAGATGAGTGTACTATGAAATTTGCGTAGTTCCGAATTAATGAGAAGTGATATTACAACGAAACTCCTTGCATACATGCAATATGGATGTTAGTGTGAGAGATGAAAGTAACGTTTTTTGGAGCAAATTCCATGCAGACCTTATTCACGCGCTCAGTCATCGCAGGGATTGTTGCGATTGTCTTCGGCGTTGTTGCAACCTTCCTGGTTGACATAGTCGTCCCCACAACGAACCTGACATGGGCAATGATTGCCGTCGGTTTTGCTTCCTTCTTCGGCGGATTCGCCGGGTATTACTTTGGCTTCCGTGAGGACGAGGAACAGCTAACGAGCCTGTCATAGCCGCGCAGTGCAGACAACAAAATAGATATACAAGCAGCCGCCACCTATTCGTGCGCGGCTGTTTCTGTATATGGTGTTGTACGGATTGATGAGATAGAGCAATCAGTTTTCTATCCCAAAGATAGTACACCGTACATCATCAGTCAGTAAGTCACTGTGCAGTTCTCGAAGAACCAGCGTGCGGCGGCTTCACTGCCCCGCACTTCTGCCAGGGATAGGGCTTCATCCACTGTAATGCGTTCTGAGGCGCGACGATTGAATTGAACCAGGTCAACCAGAATGGTTGCATCCGGCTGCGTACCGCGCCCGAAGCGATATTCCAGAGTCAGGTCACCTGTCAGCACGAGGTCAACAGTGTACGCGGGATTTTTCAGGCTCATCGTCGCAATATCGCGCAGTACCAATTCCACCATGCGGGCATCATGATCTTCGGTCAGCAGCATCTTCTGCCCCGCTGCACGGCAAAGGTCGGCGCGGTGCATCCATTCATCGCGGCTGTAGATGACATCCAGCAAGTAGCTCACCGGAACGACTTTTCCCGGAACCACCACGTTCGGTAGAGGAATGATGCGCAGCAGCCAGGGAATCTTGTAGCGTGTATTAATGGCCTTGGGTCCCAATTCACGGAACTCTGCGACCAGTTCTTCCGGTGTATAGTTGGCGCGGTCATCCACCTGGATTGCGTTGATGGCATCAATCATGGGAGAAATCTTGAACAGATAAGGATTCTTGAAAGTCTGGCGAAGGTGACCCTTCCAACTGGCGTAGCCATCGCATGAGCCGGAGAGGTGCGCCACCATATTCTTGACGGTCCATTCGGAGCAGTCGGTAGGCTGCTGCCAATCTTCGCCGGAAAGTTTCTCCACGACTGCCAGCAGGCGCTCGAAAGCGGTCATTGCCAGCGAGTAGGCTTCTTCGCGCCCCAGCGCTGGGATATTCGCGGCATTGGGGAAGGGGTGAGTGTTGGTCATTGCTACGGTTGCCATGTTCGTTCTCCTATTTTCATCTGGGTGTCTATCCGAGAATTCGCGTAGGGGCGTGTCCATGATGCGCCCTCTGGCTTGAAAGCAGGTTCGACATGCTCGAACCCCTACGACGCGGGTCACATTGCGAACCATTCTTCGGATAGGTTGGTTCTATGTCAAAGCTCGCATCAATAGCTGTACCGCGTTCTCAATCAGGCCGCCAAAACGTCCTTCTCCCACCGAAGGTGCTGGATCATTAGCAAGTTGCAGCGCAATCATGCCGTAGATCAGGGAGATAATGAGATCGCTGGTTTGTTCGATGGGTTTGCGGATGCTGGTGTCGTTTTCGGTCAGCACAGTTTCTAAGGTGTGGCGCAATTCGTGCAACGCACCGAAACTGACCTGCAAACTCTCATCCGATGGCACAAAGCCAGGGATAGGCCGCTGGAACATCAACTCAAATAGGTCAGGATTTTCCAGGCTGAAGGTCATGTAGGCGATGATGGAAGTACGGAAAAATGTTTCCATGCCTTCATCTCGCACAATTTTCTGGCGCAGTTCGTCGCTGAACTGCGCCCAACCTTTGCGGAAAAGCGTGTCATAAATGGCGTGCTTGTTATCGAAATAGGTGTAGAGCGACGGGGGTTTGATCCCGAGGCGGCGGGCAATCCCGTTGAAACTCAACGCTGCCACGCCGTCAGCCTGCATCATTTCGCGGGCAATGGCGAGGATGTCATCCACGACATCTTCATGCGCTTTCTTACGCCGCTCTGTAACGGTCTGGATTTTGCGTTTGGGTGTCTCTGAAGTTGCCACTGGTAACTTAGCTTTCTGTGCTGGTTGGTGCGTTGGGTTCGGGAAGGCTGCTACCCAGGCCATATTTTTGCATAATTTCCGGCACAAGATCCATGCGCAATTCCAGTTGATGTTCAGCGGCTGCCCGGTTAATGGCTTCCATATTCGCCATGGGATCGCTGTTGAACAACGGACTGGCGGCGACGAAGAAGCCTTCCAGATGCCCCGGAGCCAGCATTACCAGTGCCTTCATCGGCTTATCACTGGCATTCCAGAAAGTGTGCAGGCGACCACGTTCCAGCAGCACCGATGTCCCCGACGTGGCAGCAGTGACAACGCCTTCTTCCCACACGGTCAGTTCCCCTTCCAGAACGTAGAACACTTCGTCATCTGCCAGATGAACATGCGGCGGTGCGCCCAGGCTGTTCGGCGGCAGTGACCATTCCATGACGGCGAGCTTGCTGGTGCTGTCATTGGTGCGAATGAGGAAATTCATGTTCAGATCAAGGATGTTGAGGTGGTGCACACCCCCCGGCTGTACAACGTGGATTTCGTGATTGTGCTGCATTTTCTTGCCCCTTTGCGAATACCGTTCAGTTAGCCTAATGCTATTAGGAAAACCGCACGCCGTCAAGAAACAGCGCCATACATCCTGGCAAAAAAAGCTGCCGTATTTAGAACAGCACAATACAAGAGAGCTTTCAGGAAAGTTCAAGAAATGTGAGGAAAAATCAGAAAAGTCCCCAGAAGAATATAGATGGTGAACAATTGTGTGGCTATGCATATCCTTTCTTATGCCAATCTCTATACAAATCATGAACTCGCCATGAGACTCGCTACCCTTCCAGCCAGCAATCGGCTATTGTGAAAACAGTATTGTTAGCTGTGTTGGAATTCTGCCATGCGCTTTGAGACGATTTTCGCCAGCCAATTCCTGGTATGGCGCTTGCAGTATGCCCATGCGGTCACCCATGTGCGGGATGAAGGTGACATCATCTTATTGACATTGCGCAACCAGCAGCGCGTGATGATCCACCTGTACGAGCGGGGTTTGAACCTGGGCGAAGTGCAATATCATTTCCGCACCAACACCGCTGCCGGAATTGATACGCTGCTCTTGCCCTGGGTCGATATGCTGCTGCCCTCGGATGGCGGCCTCTACGAAATGCCGGATTGGATGGAACTGCTGGCGGAATTGCACGGCGGCAAGGTCTACGGCTATGAAGTGCAGGGGCGCGATGCCTGGTTCTTCCCGATTCACTTGCTCGGCAGCGGGAGAACGCGCACAGTGCGTTATGGTTATGTGGTCGATTATGGGCGTATCGGTGGCGGAGAACGCTACAGCGACAACCCCAACTTACGCGGACACTGGCGCGTTGGCAGTTTTGAGGCGCAGCAGAGCGCCGAAGAAAGCCCTTTCAGCAGCACCCGCGATCCGCTGCTGGCGGCCTATACCGTCCTGGGATTAACCCCCGAAGCGGACATTGCGCGGGTCAAGCAAGCCTACCGTACTCTGGCACGTCTCTACCATCCTGACCTGAGCGACGAAGACGATGCCCTGCACCGCATGCAGCAGATCAACGCGGCCTATCAGCAAATTCTGGCACGGGAGGAATAGAGATTCCAACGGCTCCAAGCTCAATTCCCGCCGCCGAACATTGACCCGTTCCCGCATGGTTTTTCTGTCTGCCCATTGCGCCTGATGTTCATCAGGCTACCAGGGTTCAAAACCCGCTAAAGGGGTTTTCATCAGTCCCTTCAGTGGACTTGGGATTTTTGTAGCCGGGGATTTTAATCCTCGGCACTACAACGGCTCCATGCCCAATTCCTGCCGCCGCTATGCAACCCCACCCCCAAACCCCGAAGCGTCAGGCGAGGGGGAGCAAAACTTGTCAGAGCTGGCTGGGAAAGTCCCCTCTCCACTTG
>CAYVVZ010000058.1:0-23035 GCA_964455365.1 uncultured Anaerolineaceae bacterium
TAATTTATAGAACGTCCTTATAACCCCTTTAGTGGGTTTGGGTCTTTTGTAGCCGTGGATTTTAATCCTCGGCTTCTCGCAAATGCCTGGCCTGCTGCCCTGCGCCTGACGTTCAAAACGTCAGGCTACACCAGGATGAGCGTCCACTAAAGGGACGCTGAGACAACCATCCTACACGATAAAACCTCTTGATAACCCCTTTAGTGGGTTTGGGTCTTTTGTAGCCGGGGATTTTAATCCGCGGCGACATCCCATAGCATACAGCCCCCGCCTGTGCGATACTGACATGCATTCATCCGCGTCATGCACAGCGAGAAACACCTGATGCAACTGCCAGCCCGCCGCAGCTTTTCCTTGCTGCCACAAATCGCCTCACTGACTCTCACGCGCATCGTACTGAATACATCGTTCCGCATGGTGTATCCGCTGCTGCCTGTCTTTTCTCGCAGCGTGCAAGTTGATGTAGCGACCATCGCCAACTTGCTGACAGTGCTGCAATTGGCAGGGCTTACCGCACCGCTTTTCGGGCAGGTTGCCGAACAGCGCGGCAGGCGTTTTGTGATCTTACTCGGCATCCTGACGTTCACCCTGGGTATGTTCCCCGTATTTCTGCTGCCGAATTTCTGGGGATTTGCTGCGTCACTGCTTCTGGCCTCAATTGGCAAACTGGCCTTTGACCCTGCCGTGCAAGCCTACATTGGAGACCGCGTCCCGTATGAGCGGCGTGGGCTGGCCCTGGGTGTGATGGAATTGGGCTGGTCGGGGGCGTTCTTGCTGGGAGTTCCGGCAATGACCTGGCTGATTGCGCAGTTCGATTGGAAGGCTCCCTTTGTGGCGCTGCTGATGCTAGGAGCGGCGGCATTGGTGGTGAATTTCTGGCTGCTCTCGTCAGATCGCCCGGAAGCGGGACGCAAATCAGTATCGTTGATTCGGGCGCTGCAAGCCTCTGTGAATACCAGAATGGCAGTTGCCGGGTTGGTGTTGGGCTTTGGCATCAGTGCCGCCAATCAACTGGTGAGCGTGGTCTTCGGCTCGTGGATTGAAGCATCATTTGGGGTGCTGTTAGGGGCGCTGGCAGCCGCTTCGGTGGCAATCGGCCTCTCGGAATTGTTGGGCGAAGGCATCGTACTGGGGCTGGCGGATCGTTTCGGCAAGCGGCGGCTGGTGATCCTGGGCATTGTGGGAAACATCTTCGCCTGTTTTTTGCTGCCGTTCACATCGGTTTCGTTGGCCTTCGCGCTGTTCGGATTATTTTTCTTCTACCTGACGTTTGAGACGGCACTGGTGGCAACCATTCCGCTGGCGACGGAACTCAGCCCGGAAACCCGTGCCATGTACATGACGGTCATGGTCGCGGCCTTCACACTGGGGCGTGCGGTCATCACCCCGTTTGCGCCGTTATTGTTCCGGGGTGGGTTATGGGCAAATGTGGCGCTGGCGCTGCTGCTGAATGGGATCGCGCTGCTGGCGGTCTGGCGCTTTATCCGTGTGAAGTGAGGGAATCCCCATGCATGTTCTTTTCATCACCCACTACTTTGCACCGGATGGTGGCGCGGCGGCGAACCGTCTGACCCGGCTGGCGACCTTGCTGGCACAGCGCGGCGACACCGTTACTGTTTTGACTACCCTGCCCCACTATCCGCGTGGGATTGTGCCGCCGGAATATCGCGGTGGGTTCCAGGTCGTGGAGGAATGCGAGGGCGTGCGGGTGGTGCAGGTCTGGTTATGGACTTCGCCGCGCAAGGGCATTTTCCCGCGCCTTCTCAGCCAGCTTTCCTTCATGCTGACCAGCGCCCTGCGTGGGCTTTTCCTGCCGCGCCCGGATGTGATCTTCATTGAGCAGCAGCCCATTTTCACCGGGTTGTCCGGCTGGTTTATCAGCAAGGTTAAGCGCCGTCCTTATTTGCTGAATGTCTCCGACTACTGGCCTGAGTACCTGTATATCGCCGGGGTAACCTCGAAGACCAGCCTGCTCTATCAGGTATTTGCGGCGTTGGCTTCCCGCGTGCAGCAAGATGCAAGCACAATTGTCATGCTCTGGCCTGGATTGGAGCAGAGTATCCGCAGCCGCCTGAGCCACCCGCCGCCGCTGCACCAGATTTACAACGCCGTTGACCTGGAGCGCTTTCACCCGGCAAACGATGACGCGGCGTTCCGCGAAAAATATGACCTGGACGACGGGCGCATTGTGTCTTTCCTGGGTGTATTGGGGCCGCATATTGATCTGGAAACCATGCTGCAAGCGGCGAAAGAATTACACGAGGTGACGGTGCTGTTTGTCGGCACGGGTTCACAGGTGGAAGCGCTGCAAAGGGCGCTGAACCAACCCGACTTCACACACTGCCGCTGGATTGAATGGCTGGAACCGGAAGAAGTACCTGGGTTCTGGGCGGCGACGGCGGTACATTTCTGGGCATTGCATGATAACCCGGTGGATAAGCTGCGCTTTCAGGCCAAGCTCTACGAAGCGCTGGCAACGGGAACCCCTGTTGTGATTGCGCTGGAAGGCTTCATGAGCCAACTGCTGCAACGGGAACAAATTGGCGTAGCAGTTCCTTTTGCAGACTTTGCTGCGCTTGCTCATGCCATCCGCCAATTGCTGGATGATCCACGACACTACGAGCAAATCAGCCAGAAAGCCCGCGCCTATGCCGAAGCGAACTTCAATCCAGCGCAAGTTGTTGCGGCGTACCAATCTGTACTCATGCAGATATAGATTGGTGTTCAAAAATCCATTCCGCGCATTGATGTTAAATTTAGATTAAATCTATTGCAGCGTGTGGGAATAGTTGTTATCTTACGGGATATTTTATTTGCGCGGTGTAGTAGCGTAGAAGGGGAGAGTATGCCGTATCGTATGGGGTGGCTTGTTGAGAACCACGTTCTTTACATCAAGCTGATCGGTTCGCTGGAAGCAGCCGAACAACAGGGTTTCTTCAAGGCGATTATTAATTTATGCCAGCCGTCTCCGCAGCACATTCACCTGATTGTCGATATGACTCACCAGACTGAACGCCTCACAATCCGCGACGCAACACAAATGGCGCTGAAGCATCCCATGCCGCGCAACGTTGGCTGGGTCATCCAGGTGGGGAACGTCGAAAAGCCGCAGATCTTCCTCAGCAGTTTGATTGCACAGTTTTTCCAGGTGCATCTCTATGCCGTGCATGAACTCGATGAGGCATTTTCCTACTTGCGTTTTCGTGATGTGACCATTGATTGGGGCATCGCTGACTATTCCATACTGAACGATGCCGATCATTCCTCCTGTGCTGACTAACCTGCCCTGCATCCTCGGCACGAACGGTTACACAGGATAGCGCAGGTCTTCCAGCGGCGTACTTTCCAGCACTTGATCTGCCAACGAAATCACAGCAGCGTTGTCTTCGCTGGCAGCAGCAGCTCGCGCTCGCCGGGTGTATTCCAGCCCTTTTTCTGTGCATTTGTTGCGTAGCAAATACAAGCCAGCCCGCAGATAATCATAGGCTTCTGGCACAGTTTCCCCGGCCTTCGCTGCCCCGGCTTCTAATTCCGTGACCTTTGGGGGATTATCTTCGACCAGCACATAATAGGTCGTCAGCCCAAGATAGGCCGTCAAGAGATACGTATCATGCTCAAGCTGCTCTGCGATTTCTAATGCCAGCCGAAGATTGAGCAGGGCTTTCTCTTCTTCATTGAATATCATGCGCAGCTTCGCGCTGAACTGATAGAGGCCGAACATAATTTGCCCATAGACGAAGGCCGTGTGCTGTTTCATATCAGTATCATGGGCGACTTCCCATGCATAATCCAGGATGGGACGACCTGCGGCGAAGCTGCCCATGTTAATCAAGGCATCCAGAAAATTGGTATGGAGATAGAGCGCGGCAATCGATTTCAGTTTCATGGACTGTGCCAGGTCAACGCCCTTTTGTAGCAAGTTGGTTGCCCGGTCTAGCTGCCAGCGACTGGTGTAGGTGGAACCGAGGTTGTTGTAGAGTTTCAATCGTAGATCGACATCGCCAAGCTGTTCTGCGCGTTCCAACCCACTTTCCCAGTAGTCTACCGGGTCTTTGTACTGGATGTTTTCCAGATTACCCAGCGCATTCAAGGTCTCTATCTGGTAGCGCAGGCTGCCGAGTTGTTCTGCTTTTTGCAAGTGATTCTCTAATTCACGCTTCGTTTTCTCATGATCGACTTTGCGCTTCAACACCTGTTCATTAATGAGGTAAATTTTCTGGATCATCAACTTCGCAACGGGAGAATCCTGGCTCATGACTGTGTTCACCTGTTCGTATTCAATACCACATTTCAGTATAGCAGGTTCTATTGTTCAGCAGCGTTGGGATATACCAGGGTCTAGCCCTGGTGTGAATTGTGCATCTCGTCTGCCAGCATTTCAGGCGAAAGTTCATCCTCGGCTGCATCGTTGATGTCTGCATCCAGCCGGGAAACATCCACCTCGTTCAGCAGTTGCAGGCGTTCTTGTAAGCGCTGCTGAACAAAATAGGCATACTCTTCGACCAGATCCGTGACGATGGTGCGGCGCGTGCCGTCAACGGTCTCTGCCCACACCCGGAAGCGTGGGGTGTCGTAGGCTTCTTTTTTACTAATTTCCGTTTCTTCGGTTTCGATTGCGACTACACCGGAGAGGCTCACTTCCTGCGGCGCACGCAGTCCCGGCAATGGTTTGCGCGAAATTGTGATTGTATCCGCATCCATCGTGATATGGGTCTTGTTGTAGATGCGCAGTATTGCCGCATAGTCCGCAGCGGCTGCGAACATGGCGAAGAACACAGGTATGAAGACTGGCACATCGCTTTGTATCGCACCACCAATCATGAGAAAAGCCATCATGCTGAACACGACGGATAATACAGCAATCCCGGTGAAGGATTCGTCTTGCTCCAAACGCCAGTTGGTGCGGAAGGCCATCTCCAGCGGGTCGCCATCATAGAGCGTGAGACCCTCCGGCTGCTTCACTTTGCGCCGCTTGGTCTTCTCCGCAGGTGCATCAAATGAAAAAACACTGTCGCACACCGGGCAAACGGCGACCATCTGCTGGATATTGATATGCTCTGCGGGAACCGTTTCGCCGCAGTTCGGGCAGGTTACTTGCATGAGTTGCCTCGTTATTTTTCATGGTTGATCGTTAGTAGTATACGGCATGGGCGCGTTGTGCAAAGTGCGTCACTGATCTTACGCATAGACGCATGAAACCGGATAGGCTGCTCAGAGCAGTCGGTTAGCGTCTCAGCATTTCAGCTTGTCAGCCTCAAAGTTCGTTTTTTGCGCATATTCACACCCACAAAAACGATTTTGCTAACTAAGAGCGTGTTTGTAAATAAAAGTATTACGATCAGAATAAGGCACATTTAGCCACTCCCCACCATACCCTTTTGCGGCACGATGTCCGTAAACCGTTTCTATCCCAAAGATAGAAAATTGTACACTTGGTAACCACCCCGATCTATAGAACATCCTTATAACCCCTTCAGTGGGTTTGGGTCTTTTGTAGCCGGGGATTTTAATCCTCGGCGACCTTTCGCGTAATGTCCGTTTTAACAAACACGCGCTGAGAACTATTCACTGATAACTGCGTAACATGAGTGAGTCATTGAGTCAGCATGGCGTTTAATCTGGACTAGCTGTGGACACCCCGTTGGGTTGTTCATCGTGATCCTTCTCCGTGTCCTTCGTGTCTTCGTGGTTCAAAACAATATACGACCTTGTTTGCGAATCGGTGTAGGGGCGCTCCCCACGTGGTCGCCCTGGGAGCGCACACGGGCGCTCCCCTACAAAAACACAATGATTCATGGATTCGCCAACAGCATCATATACGGCAATTGCCCGACGAACACTTCCCCAACGCAATCTATTTTGCCGTATAATGATACCCATACCCATCGACCAGATACAACAGCGAGCAAGGGACATCGTGAGCGAGACACAAAAGCAATTCCAGATTCATCTGCCGGGACTGCTGAAGGTGCTGGCGGAGAGCCTGTATTCCAGCAAGAAAGTTGGCATCCGCGAATTGATCCAGAACGCACACGATAGCTGCGTTCGCCGTAGTGTGGAAGATAAGCGAGGCACCTTCCGCCCCCGCATTGATATTTCCTTCGACCTCACCCAGCGCAGCATCATCATTCAGGATAACGGCAGCGGCCTGACCGAAGAGGAAGTTACCGAATATTTATCGACTATCGGGCGCAGCTACACCCGCCAGCTTGGGGAAGACCTCGCCATCTTCAACCCGGAAGATGCCAGCCGCAACGTCGGGCAGTTCGGGTTAGGGTTCCTCAGCGCGTTCTTGATCGCAGAAGATGTCACGCTGTTGACCCGTTCCTACAAAGAAGGCAGCCCTGCGATCCTCTGGCGTTCTGCGGGTGATGTGCATTACAACGTCTCCGAAGTGGATGAGGATATGCCCACCGGAACCCGCGTCAGCCTGCGCGTGAAGCCGGAAGCATCTTTCTTGCTCAACCAGCGCGTGATGGTCGATACGGTGCGCGATTACGCGGACTTCCTGGAAATCCCGGTACACGTCGAAGGTGGTTCGGCGGTGAATGCCATGACTGCCCCCTGGGATTCGGTTGATCCTGAGTTGGCAATGCGCGAGTATATCAACCGGGCTTTCGGGCAGATGGCTCCGCTGGCAATCATCCGGCTGGAAGATCAAGAAGTGAGCATTGGGCATGATTCCATTACGGTTCCGCTGGAAGGATTTTTGTTCGTGCCAGCGGGAACGGTGGCTTCCATTCAAGAATATGGCGATGTGAATATCTTCATCCGGCGCATGTTCATCTGCGAGCGCCATACCAAGCTGATGCCCCCGTGGGCGAAGTTCGTGCGCGGCGTGGTGGACTGCCCCTATTTGCAGCCAACGGCCTCCCGCGAAGACATCCAGCAGGATGACATGTTCTTCAAGGTGCAGAAGGCGCTGGAAGAGCAGTTGAGCAAGGGACTGAAGCGCATCGCAGAAGAAGACCCGCAGAACTGGAGGCGCATCGTTCGCGGACACCGGAATGTGATTATGGGTTGGGCAGTGAAGGATGAAACTTTCTTCAAGGAAGTGATGGATATTGTCACCTTCCGCACCCCAGGCGGGCAGAAAAGTCTGCCGGAATACACCGAAGAAACGGGCGGTACCATCTACTATATCACCCGCGAGATGGGCAGCCAGCAAGATCAATTGTTGGGCGCAGGATATGGCGTGAATGTGATTGATGCATCCTGGTTCGCAGAACCGACCTTCCTGCAAAAGTACGCGCATGTGAAGCCCAATGTGAAGCTGGTGAAGATGGACGGCGACGGCAGCCAGTTGATGCAATCCGTCCCTGAAGAGGACTTCTACAAAATCCTGGAATACTATCGCGGGCAGAATGTACGGGCGCGGATAGTTTCCTTCAAGCCAGATGATGTACCGGGGATTATCAGTTACCCCAAAGATGCGGAGTTCATCAAAGAAACCCGTGACGCGCTGGATCGCGGAGAGATTCCAGGGCCATTCGCCAGCATGGTTGGCGATTACATGCAGCGCATGAATGTTGATGATGATGCCATGTCCGGGACGCTGAACCTCAACGCCAACAGCACATTGGTGCAGCAGCTTTCTGCAGCCGAAGTCAGCCCCTCGCGCGATGCCGCCCTGGAATTGATCTATCAGATGGCGCGGCTCTTCGCAGGTCGGATGCTGGATACTACCGATGTGACTCACGCCTTCCGCATGTCCGTCGCCTCCATTCAGAATCTGCTGGATGAGGGCGAGTGAGGCATACCCTCACCTATCCCCCCTTCCGTCCCCCCACTTCGTAGAGGGAAACTGTTCTCCCCTTGCGCAGCGGGGGGAGTTCGAGGGGGGAACTCATTTAAGGCTTGTCCGGTATTACTGTCGTGGTCATTGAGGCTTTTCTCGGCTTTTAACAGATCACATTGTAGGGACGAGGCCTGCCTCGTCCGAAACAAGCAGGCGGACAACGCAGGCGTTGTCCCTACAGGCGGCGATCTTGCCTATGAACCCGATGTTTGCGTTGGTTTCAATACCGGACAACGCTATTTAGGAGGGGGTTGCTATTTCAGGGTTCCGATCATGCCAAACTACAGTGGCGGCACCCCGGAGTAAATCATTCTGGCATTCAGTATAACGCGGGATTTCTTCACACGGCATTTGTGGTATAGGACTGTGGCTACTTAATCCCGCTGGTGGCGAAGCTCTCGATGAATTGGCGCTGGAATAGGATGAACAGAATCACCAGCGGCGCAATCACGATCAGCGTCCCCGCCATGAGTTCGCCATACTGCGCCCCGACTTCAGTGGTTTGATACAACTGGTTGAGGCCAACGGTCAGCGGGCGAACTTCCTGCGTGCGGGTTGCGATGAAAGGCCAGAGAAATTCATTCCAGCGTGCGCTGACGGATACCAGGGCGAAGGCCACATAGGTCGGGATGGAAAGCGGAACGTACACGCGGCGCAGGATTTGCAGCGTATTCGCGCCATCAATCCGCGCAGCTTCTTCTAAATCGGTGGGGATTTCGCGGAAGGTCTGGCGCATCAGCAGCACACCGAAGGCCGTGCCCCAGTAGGGAGCCATCAACGCCCAGCGCGTATCAAAAATGCCCAGATCACGCACCAATTGCAGATTTTGCACCAGTAAAACGCCTGTCGGGATCATCAATTGCAGCAAGATTAAACCAAGCAGTACACGCCGTCCGGGGAACTTCAGCTTGGCAAAGGCATACCCGGTCAATGTCATGGTGATAAGCTGCACCAGCAGCACCCCTGCGACAACCAGAATGCTCGTCAGGAAATGTTGAGGCCAGGGAGCCACCGCCCAGGCTTCGGCGTAATTTTGCCCGGTGATGCTGCATCCAGCGAGAAAGCTCCCGGCGGCATTAGGATCACAACCGATGAAGATATTGCCCACTGTGATCGGGATATTGGACGGGCGGAAGCTCATCAAGATCGTGAAGATCAGCGGCAGCAGCCACAGGATGGATAATGCCGCTGTGAGGATGTCCGCCGCGAGGCTCCAACGATTGCGCTCTGGCTCATTCATCGTCGCCGTCCCTCTCAAAGAAGACGAAGTTGGTAATGGTGAAGACCAGCAGCAGACCCACCAGCATCACGGTAATTGCATTGACATAGCCTGCATTGCGCCGGGAACCGATCAACTGGAAGACATAATACAGCAGCAAATTGCCGCGATCCGCCGGATTCCCCTGGTTCAAGACCTGCAAATGTTCCACGGTCTGGAAGGCATAAGTGAAGGAAACAATCAACAAAAAGAGCGAGGTTCGCCGCAGCAGGGGCAGCGTCAGGGCGAATAGCTGCTGGAAATACCCCGCGCCGTCGAGGTCTGCCGCTTCGTAAATATCACGCGGAATACCCTGCAATCCCGCCAGGTAGAAGATCATGTAAAATCCGGTCTGCTTCCAGATGTTGACCAGCGTCACGGAGAACAAAACAATATTCGGATCACCGACCCAGTTCACGCCATCCAGCCCCAACGAACGCAGAACAGTGTTAATCAGGCCAACCGTATCCGCGAAGAAAAATGCCCAGATGCTCGCGCCCCCAATCAGTGGCAGCACCGTTGGATAGAACAAACTGAAGCGCCAGAACGCCCGCCCTCGGATTCGACGATTGATTAACAGCGCCATCATGAGCGCCAGCGGCAGGCTCACCAGCACCGTCCCGGAGGCGAAGATCAAGGTATTGCCGAAAATCTGTAGAAACCGTCCCCCCAGGAAGTGACCAGGATCAAGCAGATCAACATAATTTTGCAGCCCGACAAACGTCGCCGGATCGCTGCGCGACAGTCCCGGCTGGTAGAGGCTAGCGCCAATCGTTTGCAGCGCGGGGTAAATGGTGAACATGCCCACCAGCAGCAGCGTCGGCAGCACCAGCACATAGGGCGTAATCCATGACCAGTTGCGGCCTGGGGTATCGGTGCGTTTTGGTGTGGTGGGTGTGGTCATGGGGTGTTATCCATTGTGTAGAAACCAGGTAGGGGCGGCCTGTCGGTTCTCATGCATCAAGTTAGGTCTTAATTTTCACGGGCTGAACATATTCAGCCCCTACAAAAAATCAGGTTTCTACCGTAGGGACACGACATGTCGTGCCCGAAAATGCCAAAATGAGAAACATGAATTCCTATCTTGATGCGCGAAACCTGCCGAGTCGCCCACAATGCAAATCCCTCCTTCCGTCCCCCCGCTGCGCAAAGGGAAACTAAGTCCCGCCCTACGCAGTGGGGAGGGATTTAAGGTTTGTCCGGTAATCATCCCAAGCGGTAATCGTACTGATACAGCTCATTCTCGGACACGGCAGTGCCGTGTCCCTACCCAAATTGGTGTCAAATGTAGGGACACAGCATCGCTGTGTCCGCCGCAAACCCAAACAAAGGCAAGGTGCTTCCACTCGCAACCTCGGTTTTCAATACCGGACAACGCTATTTAGGGAGGGGACACTCTAGGGGCGCGTTGTGGACACGCCCCTACGAGAAATCTGATTGTGACGCTTCTTAGCGATAGGCTTCCAGCAAGCTGTCGATCTGTTCCTGGGCAGTATCCAGGGCAGCCTGGGCTTCTGCCAGCGGGGTTTCACCGCTGAGGATGCCGGACAGGGTGCTGTTGATGATGTTCTGGATGTTGATGCTGTCGTAGGCGGTGAATTCGATCACAGCCACGTCAAGCTGATCGCGGGCGGTGGCGTACTGCGGGAACTCGGCAACCACACTCGCCAGCGGTTCCAGTTCCCATGCGCTGCGGCGTGCTGCCACGTACCCACCTGCGACACCCCATTCAGCCTGCAATTCCGGGGAAGCCATGTAGGTCACAAATTCCCAGGCAGCGTTCAATTCTTCTTCCGTCTTGCTGCCATCATCGAAGATGTAGAGGTTACCGCCACCCATCACCGTTGCGGGACCTTCGGGGCCAGAGGGGGTGAAAGCCGTGCCGACGGTGAAGGGCGCGTTCGCCAGGATGTTGGTCAGGCTGCCGGTGGTGTGGTAGATCATTGCGGCCTGCCCTGCGACGAATGCAGTCGGGGTTTCGCCCCATGCACTGCCGCCGAAGGGACCAACGCCAAAACCGCCATCTTCTGTGGATGTGCCGAGCAGAGTCAGGAATTCGACAGCATTGTAGCTGGCTTCACTGTTGAAGAAGACCTGAGTCGGATCATCACCAGAGAGCGGTTGACCGAAACCAGCCGCAAAGGTCTGGTACATCCAGATGGGGAAGCCACCAGCAACGGGCATCAGCAGGCCAGCGCGGTCTTCGGTCTGGAGTGCCTGTGCAGCAGCGATCAATTCTTCGGTATTGGTCGGAACTGCGATGCCTTCGGCTTCAAACAGGTCTGCATTGTAGTACAGTACCGGGGTGCTGCGCTGGAAGGGGATCGACCAGACAGTGCCTTCTGCGTCAACGCTGTTTGCCAGCATTGCCGGGAAAAAGTCATTCAGATATTCTTCAGCATCGCTCAGTTCGTTCAGGAACATCTGCGCCGGAACGATGGTTTCTTCCTGGATGAAGCTGTACAAATCGGTTGCCAGCATCACAGCGACATCCACAACCGGTTCCATCCCTTCGCTGAGGATGGTATCGCGTGTCTGGGTGTAGCTGCCCGTGTAGGAAGCCTCAACAAAAACGATGCCTTCGTATTCCGCATTGAATGCATCCACGTAGCCCTGGATGGTTTCCACAATCGGGCCATCAACAGCGGTGGGGAAGTAGAATTGCAGGGTGATTGGTTCCTGGGCGGTGACGTTTACAGCCAGCACAGCCAGCAGAACGACACTCATCACGAGGGACAGCGCACGACGAATCATTTGGTTTTCTCCTGGAAAGGGTCTGATACGACGTAGTCTACTATAGCCTTCCTTGTGCGATTCCACACAAACCTGCAATTAAGCCTTGATTAAGAGTTGGCGCAGGTACAATTAAAGCACTCAGAAAACAGACCCTGGATCCGCATCCAGCGCAGGATCGATCTTCCTGAGCAATTCCAGCGCTTCTTCCAGCGAGGAGACATTGCTGAACGCCTTACCGGACATCGATGTGAGAAGGTTCGCAATGAAGCGTGTGCCGGGTTTCTGCGGGTGATTGATGAAGATGATATGTTCAACGTGAGGATGCGGCTGCATCAGCGCCCGCAGCGATTGTATGGTGGTCGGATACTTGATGAGTTCTGTGGAATCTTGCACGATATAGATCGGGGGTGTGCCATCATTAAGGTACTTTTTCAGGGTATCAAGCCCTGCAACCAGTTCCTCCGCCGTATATACACCATAGTCTCGGATGAGTACAACCCGATTGTCAATCAGCCAACTAATCTCTGAGGGCATACGCTTGTTTCACCTTCGTGCGGATGACTTTTATGCAACAGACCTTGTTGGCGAATCGGTGTAGGGGCGATCCCCACGTGGTCGCCCTGGGAGCGCACACGGGCGCTCCCCTACAAAAACACAATGATTCGTGGATTCGCCAACAGCATCTGCAACAAAGTGCGCATTACGAACCATCCTGGCTTGAAGCCTGGTTGTTTTTCGTGAGACGTAGTTCAGATAAACCACGCCAATAGCTTCATCTAGTATATACAACAAATTGTGATTTGCATCAGCACTTTTGTGAAGAATTTAACAATAGCCCTGCGCCCGGTTCAGCCAGCCACCCAGCAATGCAAACAGTCGTTGATAACGCCGGGGCAGGCTTTCGCGCCAGCGTTCATCCAGCCGGATGGATTGGTCATCGCGTTTACTGAGCATCTTCTGATTGCCCCCGATTCCATAATACTCATGCTCTTTGTAGCGCAGCATCGCTTCTTCATAGGGGATGTCGATGAAATCGCACAGTTGGCGCAGCGTCGTTTCGGGATCGCTTGCGAGGTCTTCGTATTTCACCTGGATAACTTGCTCTGGCGCGAACATCCGGCGCAGTCGCAGCGCCCACCACAGATGAATCCGCAGCCAGCGCCAGAAGGAATCGCGGAAATCACCATAGAGTTTGAAGTACGAATTGACGACTGCCCTTCCATCACGCAGCAGATAGATCACTTTGATATTGAACAGGCCGCTTTCTTGCAGCAGTTTCAGCCGCCAGGGTCGCTTCGAGGCATCGACCAGAATTTGCACCCCGGAAACTTCGCGGATTGCTTCGAACACGGCTTGATTGTCCTGCTGCCAGCGTGCGCGGTATGCGTCGTCGATCTCGCGGTAATCTGCAATGTAGATATTCAAGTCTGCGAAACTGCGCCCAGTCTTGTCCTCGTAGCGCTGCGCGACCTCTCGCCAGAATGGAGTCTCTACCGGGTTGAAGGCGAAGTCGCTCTCAGGTTGTAGATGGCGGTCAATGTAATCAATCTCGCTGAGACCGAGCATCTCTGTGTGGGCGTTCAGCAAAAAGTTGAGCAATGTAGAACCACAATGCCCGGTTCCATAAATGTAGATAATCATCGTTCGCGTTCTGTTTTAGCGTGATTGGTATGTCTCAGATGAGGCAGGGTTTTGATGAGGAGAAAGGGTCGAGTCGGGACGCAATCCACTGCGCCGTGCGGTGTCCCCTCCCCCCATACAAAATCCCCTCAAAAGCCCAGGGCATCGAGAGCGGATTGCGGCAGCAGCACTTCGTCAACCACATGCAGCACGCCGTTCGATGCGACAATATTCGCTTCCGTAACGGTAGCAATGTTATTGATTTGCAGGCTGTCATCGCTGCCGACTCCAAAGGTCAGCAAGCCACCATCCAGCACGGTATTGACACTTTGCCCATTGAGGTCAACCAGCGAATCGCTGCGCAGTTCGCCCGGTACGATATGGTAACGCACAATATCGCGCAGCACTCGTGAGTCCAGGTCATCCAGCGAATTGACTCCGGCACTGGTGAACAGCGCTTCCACGGCGGAGTCCGTCGGTGCAAATACCGTATACGATGCCGTACCATCAAGCGCCATGAGCAACTCTTCATCACGCAATTGCAGCGCCTCGGCAAGCAGGCTGAAACGCTCATCCGTTTCCAGCAAGGTCTTCAGGGTTTGCCGCGCACTCTCCGCAGCGACTTCGCCCTCTGCATTACCCGTCGCAGCCGGAGCATCTAACCGCAGCAGTTGCGGTGCTTCCACCGTGCCTAGCAGCACAATCAAGTAGCGTCCGCCGCTGGTGACTGTGAAAGAAATCTCGCTCACGGCGACATTTTCTACCACGGCAACCACGGTGTGTGAACCCACACCTATCGTGAAGCTCTCCTCATCCGCGAAGTCGAACGAATCCGGCTCACCATCGAATTCCAGCGTGGCTTGCTCTGTGCCTTCCAGCGCATTCACCAGCACAACACGGGCTTCCTCTGTAGGCGTTTCTTCGCTCTGGTCAATCGGCAGCAACAGCGGCTCACCGTCTGTTAAAAGGAAGACCAGCGTCAGCAAACCCTGGACATCAATTTCCTGTTCGGCTCCGTCTGCGAATTGTGCGACCTGCGTACCCGGCTCCACCATCACAAATTCACTGGCAGCGCCGAAAGGCAGTTCTTCCACAATCAGCGTATCGCCCAGGGATAGGGTCACAAAGTCGGTTGCGCTAGAAGCATTCAGTACCCGCACCCGCGCCTCTGCGCTGGCTTCCACCGTAGCGCTTTGCGTGGGTTCGGCAGTTCCTTGTGCTTCTTCATTCACGAAGTCATCGAGCTGGCGCGTGATGACGCGATTCAGCAGCACATCATTCACCACATGCAGCACACTTCCGCCCACTGCCTGATCAGGAAATGTAATTTCTACTGCATCATTCAATTGGATGGTGCCATCAGCCAGCACATCCACGTTCACAAAGGCATTTTCCAGGTAAGTTGGCAGCACAGTACCGTCGTACTGCGTGGTCAATTGTGGGCTGAACACTGTCCCTTCCAGCATGTGATACAGCAGCAAATCGGTGATGATGCTCTGCTGCGCAAATAGCAAATCCAGGTCGAGATCCAGGAAAGAAGCTAGATTCTCAAACGCAGTGTTATTGGGAGCCAGCAGAGTCACATTTGCCCCACCGCTCAATAATTCTTCGATTGACGGATCAGCCGCCTCAATTGCCTGCGACAACAGGGTGAACTGAGCATCTGAATTGATGATGCTCATCAAACCTCCCTGTGCCTGTGCAGGTACAACCAGCAAAAGGAGCAGCAAGGGTAAAAGGAGTTTCAACTTACGCATGTTTCGTCTCCATGTTTTTTCAAGCCAGGTATTGCACCAGGGTACGCCGTAAGTGTAGAAGCGGAATGCACCTACGTCCAGAGAACCAAGCCAGATTCTCACATGCGGCGCAATATCGTAAGGACTTTGTTAGGCTGTATCGCCTAAGGTATAGCCGAAATGGTCAGGTTACGCAAAGAATTTGGTCTGTGGTATGGAACCGGAAATGCAATTCACCGCGAAGTGGCATGATGCACAGCAGTCGATTCTGCTGTTGTATTTCCCTCGATACTTCGATGTTACAAAACTGGTGCAGACCGTCGATAGTATGGCAACGATGATTGATGAAACATCTGCGGCTCGTATTGATCTGCTGTTGATTCTTAACGGTGCGCAGATTTCCGGTGGCAGCGAATTATTGTCGATATTGCATGCGCTTTCGCTGCGTGTGCCGCCACAAGTCGAGTCGGTGATTCATGTGAATGCCAGTGCCTTCAGCCACATGCTTACCCGGAATATTGGGTTGCTCAACCGCCGCTACCACAAGTTGCAGCACTACACCGATACGCTGGAAGAAGCCTTGCAACTCGTCGAAGAACTCCGCAGTGGCACCATCCCCTTTCGTTGAGGCGATCAACATACAACTGTGACTGATGAACCGGATGCTGTTGGCGAATCCATGAATCATTGTGTTTTTGTAGGGGAGCGCCCGTGTGCGCTCCCAATTGCTTCAAAATAATTTAAAACACAAAGATACGAAGGACACAAAGAAATTCGTATCGCGCTGCTTTTCGTGCTGCTGGCGGCTGAAGCCAGCCCGCTAGAAACCGACAAGCCCACCACAGGGGACTGTGTGCGGCGGGTCAGAGCGCCTTTTCGTGTGCTTCCCGCTGGTCTTGTTGCATCAGCGTATGCCAATGCGAGCCGAAGTATTATCACCTGCCAATCATCTGAAATGCACCTTGCTGAGGCGCTTATCGACTGCGCTACATATCCTACCCATTTGCAGGAGCCTGTGCGTAAGGTCAGATTGTAAGCCATCGATATGCTGCCCACATGTTCGATTAAAGGTCGATAAAGCTACTGATAAAAAACCTGTAAATGCCACAACTTTCACAAAAAACCACCGTATAGTTAACTGTAGCAACATTTGCTGCATTAACGAAACACAACTCAAGGAGAAGCCACATAATGTTTACTCGCAAACTCTTGCTTCCGCTGATGGTGGTCGCACTGCTGCTGGTTGGTGTGGGCAGCGTCTTCGCGCAGGACATGGGTATGGGCGATATGGAACCCTGCCTCGGCCTCAGTGAAGAAGACTGTGAACTCTACTACGAATATCAGTATGCAGGTCTGCCGGAATCCACTGCGTTTGATGCAACCATCGCTGGTGTAATCGACGCAGAGGGTGAAAGCATGGAATTCAGCGTGGGTCTGAGCGGCGCATACGTACTGGATGCCGCTGCTGCCACCGCCGCTGCGGATGCCTTCGCAGAAGTCGGCGTGCTGGATGTCAGCCCGCGTGATTTCATCGAACTGGCAGACGGTACCGTGAGCGCATTCGATGCCGAACTGTCGCTGGACATCAACGGCATTCCTGGCGTTACTGATATGACGGGCGGCGAACCCTTCCCGACTATCGACCTCTGGCTGGTAGACGGTGTGGCTTACGCTGATCTGACCATCGTCGGTACATTGATGGGTGACCCCACGTTCGCAGGTGTATACGGCCTGGATGTCTTCGACATCGTTACCGTGCTGCTGGAAGATGTCACCCTCGGCGACCTGATCCCGGAAGATATGGGAATGGGCGGTATGGATGGTATGGGCGGCATGGGTATGATGGGCGGTCAGGATGCCTTCACGGAAAGTTTCAACCAGGGTTTCCAGCAGGGCATGATGGGCGCAATGATGTCCGAAGAAGACCTGATGACCTTCGTGACTGTTGAACGCCTGGACGACGAACAAGCGGACGGAATGACCCTCAATGTCTTCCAGACAACTGTTGATATTTCCGGTGTCTTCGCAGTTCCGATGATCCGCGAACAGGTCATCACCAGCATCGAGCAACAGGGCGGTATCGACGATATGGATGTGAACGTATTTGTAGATGCGCTCGCGGCTGCAACGGCTGGTTCGACTGTGACCGTGACCGAACGCTACGACAGCGAAAGCGGTTACCTGGTCAGCTTTGACATGAACATGGACTTCACACTTGATCCGGCTCCGTTCGCTGAACTGGATCCCGAAGGTTTCACTGGCGAAGAAATGCCCGTGACCGTGAATATCACCTTCGACTTTGCCCGTAACAACATCAACGGCATCGACGCAATCGAACTGCCGGAAGGTGCGCAGGTGGTTCCGCCCGCTGCGCTCTTCGGTGGCATGGCTCCACAGAGCTAAACTGGCATTCATAGCCACAATAGAGGGTGGGTCAGATGATCCACCCTTTTTGATTCGGGTTTGTGTGGTGACAATGTTTTCCTCACCCTGTAGTTCGCTGTGTCGATAAGGGAAAAAGCCCCATGACCACACTTCAGCTTGGTTTGATCTCGGATACACATATGCCCAAGCGCTGGAAAACCCTGCCGCCTGCTGTGCTTGATGTATTCGCGGGTGTGGATTTGATCCTGCATGCAGGGGATGTGGGTGAGTTGTGGGTGCTGGATCAACTGAGTCCGATTGCGCCTGTGGTCGCCGTACATGGCAATGATGAAACATCCGCAGCAGAAGCCGCGCTGCCCTATCTGCAAACGCTATCACTGGCGGGGCAGCGCATCGTATTGACCCATGCCCATTTCCCGGATCGCGCAGCGGAACTTGACAGCCGTGTCGAAGATTTGCGCCCTATGCTGACGCGCCGCGCAACGATGGCGAAAGAACACGGGGCAAAAATCATCGTCTTTGGACATACCCATATCCCGATGGTGTATTCATATGAAGGGGTGCTGCTGGTCAATCCTGGCGCGATTGCTTCGGGCAATCCCTGGCTGCGGCAAACGGTGCAGACCGTCGCCCGCATGACGCTGCAATCCGGCGCAGAACCGAATATCACGCATTACAACCTCGCACAGCCCAACCTGCCCTACTCGCCGCCGTTTGATCTGGAAGCGGGTTTCAGCGGCAATGCAACGCACTTCAGCGAATACATCGTCACGCCGGAATTTCTATCCGAAACGCGCTGGCTCTGGGACGAAGTGTTTCCGCTGGCACGCGATCCGCTGGAAGATGTGCTGCATGAAGTTTGCCATGAGGTCTGGTCAGGGCAGCGCGATCTGCTCGAACCCGGCGAACTCATCCGGCGTTGGCAGCAGCGCGACGACATCCCGGCACAGGTCTATGAGATGCTGCGTACCTCCCCCACCTTCGCGCCGTATTTGTGAGTTAATAGTACGGCAACACCGCAAACATCAGGCGAATGTGCGAGGCTTGTCACTATCAATCCAGCGCTTATGCCGATACAATTACACCATATTGTTTTTTCTACTCCATTGAATCTTCGCACTTTGTAGCATTGTCATCACAGTAAGGCGCAGATTTCACAAATAAGATTGTGACTGCCTATGCGCGAATCAAATGCACACTCCCCGTTAACCGAGACAACCAACTCGCCTCAGTCCGCTGTCTATGCACTTTCAGAAGTCATTGAAGGTGAAATTGTCAATGATCCCCCCAGAAGACAGTGGTGGGTATTGGTTGTTGGCTGTCTGGTCATTATTGGCTTGCTTCTGGTATGGCTCGCATCACCAACTCCCAAACCTGAAAACATCCAACTCTTCCGCGATGAAGATTCGATTACGCTCTACGTACCCGCTGGGCGCTCTATCAACCTTGCTGAGTGGTCATGGGGACGCACGGGTACGGGACTCGTTGCACTCAGCGGATACAGCGCCTTTGCCGAAAGCGTGCGCACAGGGCCTGTCTGCTTCCGATTGGAATATCAAAATGCCGGGGAAACAGCCGACCCGGACATTTGCCCCGATCAAACTACAGGACATTATTACGTTTCAACAACGACTGCATCGGGCATGTTCTGGTATGACGTGAGGAACCAACGACCCTACGAAATACAGGTGAGTTTTCAGAATGGGGAGCCAACTGTGTGCGCAGCCGATGCACAGCAGTGTACTGTTCCAATTGATTGACTGTCACCGAAAGGTACATGTTCATGAAACGATATCTGGCTTTATTCGCTTTCTTTTTCCTCAGCGCGACATTGATTTTCGCGCAAGACTGCCCTCCTGGAGAAGTCGAAATCTCCATTCACATCGACCAGGATTTATTGACGATCTATATCCCCGAAGGCACGGCATCCCTGAGAGGCTTGAATTTCGCTACCATTTTTGAAGGCGTGGATGCACGCTTCTTCCTCGACAACTACGCTGAATTTGCCGCGCTCAATCTGGATGCGCTCCAGGGGCCACACTGCTTAAGTCTGCGCGTCGAAGGCACTGATCCACAACTGCCTGATGACTGTGCTACTGCTGACCTGGCCTTCCACGACGTGAGCGCCGATCAAAATTTCTGGTATAACGCTGCGCTGGATCGCTGGCCTAGCCTGACCATCAAGCAATTTGCCTATGATCTCGATGTGTGTGCATCGGCGATGTGTTCCGTGAGGGTGCCGCCACTTGCGGTTCCGGTATCATCGCTGGAACTCTGTGGCAATTCGCTGCTGTGCGAGCTTTTCCTGGATCCTGCCCAGATTGAGGGAGCGCAGAAGTTCGATTTCACAGGTGAGGGTGGTCAATTAGATGCACGCCTCACGCCAGAGTGTGCCTTCTGGGGTGATTATGGTCTGTCGATGACTTATGACATGCCTCAAAATGGTTTCGGCGGCTGGGGCGTTCAGTGGCTATTCACGGATGCTGGTTCCTACGATGCATCGGCTCAATCGTTTATCACATTCTGGATGCGTGCCGATAGCGATACAGATGCCCAACTCGGCATCAAAGACTTCACCGGGTTTGAAGAAAAAGTCAATCTGAGTGATTGGATTCAACTCGAAGCTGACAATTGGTCATTCTTCCGTGTGCCGCTGTCGCGCTTTGCTAATGCCGGAATTGATCTCGCGCACCTTGAGAACATCAGCTTTGGCTTCAATCAAGATCATGGGCGTGGCGCTGTTTGTGTGGATAACATCAGCTTTTTGCAAGAAGCGTCCACAGTAGAGATCGATGAACCCATCAATGCCCGCCTGGAACCCTACACCAATTGCGGCGTTCTGGATCAATTGGAAGCAGGTGAAACATTGTACATTGCGGCAAGGGTTCCCGGTACACAGGTCGCAGGCAGTAGTAACTGGGTGCTTGCCGTTCATGAAGAGCGCTACGTGTATATCCATAGTTTGTTTGTAAACCCGGTTACTCCCAGTGCCATAACCGAAACACCTGTCGCAACACCAAGCCCAACCGCATCACCAGAGCCTGAAACCCTGGTCATTGCCGATTTCGACAACGGCACGAATATCAACAACCTGGGGCAGGAAATGGGCGCATTTTATCCGACGGATGCAGGCGACCAGGTGACTCCGGTCTACGAAAATGGGCAGGTCACCGTCAGCTATACGCTTGCAACCAACAGCTTCGGCGGCTTCTGGATGCGTCTCGGCGGGGCAGACTTCACGCCGTATCAACAATTGTCCTTTGACATTGCTGCAACGGATTCCTTCTCGATGAAGGTCGAACTCAAGGGCAGCGACAACGTTCCTGCGCCTGTATCGTTCAACGTGTCCCCTTCCACACAAACCATAACCATTCCGCTGTCACAGTTTAGCGTCGCGGATTTCTCCAACATGTCCGAACTGGTTTTTGTGCTGGAACAAGCCAATGTCGTCAGTGCCGGGTCAATCACGATTGACAATGTCCGTGTCACATCCGCAACTGCTACTACAGGGCAAGAAGCCACAACCAGCAATGGTTCTCTAGTCGTTGCTGATTTCGACAACGGCACGAATATCAACAACCTGGGGCAGGAAATGGGCGCATTTTATCCGACGGATGCAGGCGACCAGGTGACTCCGGTCTACGAAAATGGGCAGGTCACCGTCAGCTATACGCTTGCAACCAACAGCTTCGGCGGCTTCTGGATGCGTCTCGGCGGGGCAGACTTCACGCCATATCAACAATTGTCCTTTGACATTGCTGCAACAGGCTCCTTCTCGATGAAGGTCGAACTCAAGGGCAGCGACAACGTTCCTGCTTATCGCTATTTCCCGGTATCACCTTCCATGCAGACGATCACGATACCACTCACAGACTTCAACATCGCAGACTTCTCCAACATGTCTGAACTGGTATTTGTGCTGGAACAAGCCACTGTTGGCAGCACCGGGTCAATCACCATCGACAACATCATTTTGCAGTAATTCCGTACAATGAGGGGGTAGCACGCTATCCCCTTTTCGATAACTAGAGGGAACCTATGCGAAAACCTACGCGGCTTTTCTCAATTTTTTTGCTCATGTTGCTGCTTGGCAACTTACCAATACAGGTAATGGCTACGCCGGAAGATGACTTCATTGATGAACTGGCACGGCGAACATACAACTACCTGAGTTCAGATTGGGCGACGGCGAATCATTTACCCTGGAGCTGGCGTGCTGAAGGAGAGGACGGCGGCGATTACGCCAATACAGCAGAAATTGGCTTCCTGATGCTCTCTCACCTGGGGGCTTATGAAATGCAGCGCTCCTGGAGTCCCGCCTGGTCGAAAGTGGAAGAGGAGATTAACGCGATCCTGGGTCAATTATTGGCATGGCAGGCCGGGGATGATTCGTATAACAACAGTGTCTTTTACCAGTGGTACTGGGTCAATCACAATCCACCACAAGTTGGCGGAGGTGATGTCGATAAAGTTGTCCCGTCAATTGATAACGCCTGGCTAGCAGCCAGTTTAATCATCATTCGGTCATATGGGCTTGAGAATGGTCATAGTGCTCTGGCGCAGAAGGCTGATGAAATTCTGAGTAGAATGGATTTCCGCCTCTGGTATCAACCCAATCCGTACATGTTCACCTGGGGCAGTATCCAGAACCCAGCGGGCGGCACATCAGCCGATTATTACTCGAATGAGAACCGGATTATCAACTTTGTCGCCCGTGCGCTGGGTCATATCACAGAGACTGAATATCACAGCAGCTTGAATGCCTTGACCCAACAGCCTGCGTCTTACAATCGTGGGAGAGGCTCACAGGCTGTGATCGTTGACAAAGCAGCCTGGGATGGGTCATATTTCACATATATTTCACCTGCATTATTTATCCTGGAATTAGAAACAGAATATGGGCAGACTACACTGCTTCCCGCGACACAAGCGCAGATTCTGTATGCATCTGACCAGGGGTATCCATTCTGGGGTTTATCAGATTGTTTTGGCACGCGCATGAGTGGGTATGTACAACAAGGCGCACGACCAACCGCTATGCGAAGTTCACCAGAAACGATCCCCGGTCTCGTGACCCCACATGCGAGTGCCATGGCTCTCATTACGCCGTACCGTGCTGTAGCCGTGCAAAATCTCATCACCCTTTCGGAACAAATTCCGGCGGTGTACGACGATGAGTACGGTTTCCGCGACAGTGTTATGGTGCATGTTCATTCTCCGGTTTATGGGAGAGTCAGTGATCGCTTCAGTGCGCTCAATCAGGAATGGATTTTCCTGTCGATTGTGAACGCAGAAACGGGGTTGCTCTGGGAGTATTTTTATCAAGATGCGGGGGTACAACAGGCGCACAATGAAATGTTCAATGCTGATGGTGATGCACCCCTCAGCACTCATCAAGGATGATGGTTACTCAACGTTCTAAGGCTTGTCTGATATTCGCGTCATGTTAATTATTCAGCTATCCATGAGGTGTTGCAGCGGATGAGGTAAATCTCATCCCCA
>CAYVVZ010000059.1:0-23028 GCA_964455365.1 uncultured Anaerolineaceae bacterium
GCCTGACGTTTTGAACGTCAGGTGTAGCTTGCCAACAATCTGAAATGCACCCGTGTATCCATAGTTCTTTGCGGGTACAGAATGGATGGGATATGATGGAATCAGTGCAGGACAGCGCGAGGGTGTTCCATGACTGATCAATTACCAATTCCGACGCAGCAAAAATATGGCTCGTATCTCACCCGACAGTCGATTGCTACCGATGGGCAGAGCGTGATCTACCGCGCCATGCACGCAATCACCGGGGTGGATGTCACGCTGCGACTGATGACCATCCAATCAAAAGATGTCGAAGCCTCCTTACAGGAATGCTTCCAGATATTGCAAGAGACCCAGCAGATCAATGTACCGAATATCTCGCACATCCTGGATTATGGCAATGAGGAAAATATCCTCTATATTGCGACAGATTATTGGCCTGGGGGTTCGCTGCGGAAGCGCATGGATCGGCGGCATTTTGGGTTGAATGCCACAGAACCGCCGCAGCTTCCTGCCTCGCAAGAAGTGCTGCAAATGGCTGACCAGGTGGCGGAAGCATTGGATGCGCTGCACGAGCAGGGGGTCATTCACGCACAACTAAGCGCGACGAGCATCCTATTTGATGCAGAAGGCAATGCCGCTGTAGGCGATGTGGGGATGCTGCGTTTGCTCAAAGTGATCTTCAACCTGGAAATGACCAACTCATTCAACATCACGCGCTACAGTGCGCCAGAACTCTGGGAAGGCGAACGCCCCACCCCGGCTACTGATCTTTACGCCTTCGCGTGCATCGTGTATGAACTGCTCACTGGCAGGCCACCCTTCGACAACAATTCGATCTCCAAATTGATGAAGGCTCATACCGATGAACTTGCGCCGCCGCCGCATTACGTGCGCAAAGAATTACCAAGCGATCTGGCGATGGTCTTCTGGCAGGCATTGGCAAAACCTGTTGACCGCCGCTATCCATCGGTGCGCAAGTTCTATCTTGATCTGGCGGATGCGCTGCAAAAATTGCCTGAAGAACCAACGGATTTCTTCACATTTGCGGTCGATACCTGATGCACGACCTGCGGCTGCCCTACGCATCGTTGCTGTTGCCCCCGCAGAAATGGGGGTTTTTGCGGTGAAGTGTGCGCTTTGTTGCTATCATTAGGGTAACCAACGGCAATAAACAGAGGAAAAAACCATGCAATTCATGCTGCGACGACTCAGTGTTCTTGCTGCGGTGTTCATGCTGATCGCCGCAGTGAGCAGTGCGCAAACGGCGCAAATCCCCGTGGAAGACCTACCCCTGCTGGAAAGCGGCAATGTCTCGCAAGATCGCTTCGATGAAGATGTAACTGCCCGACTATATGCCTTCCAGGGCAGCGCTGGCGATCTGGTCTCGGTGGCGATGGTACAGGTGGATGAAGAAGGGGAACTCGACCCATATTTGCTGCTCTTCGCGCCAGATGGTGAACTGCTCGCTAGCGATGATGACAGCGGTTCGGTGTTCCTATCTGCGTTGATTGACAGCGTGGAGCTGCCGAGCGACGGAACCTACCTGGTGCTGGCAACCAGCCTCTTCTACATTGAAAGCACATCACCGGATGTGACGGAGCCGCAAGAATACTTGATTGGTATTGAAGGCGCGACAGCCCCAGAGGACAGCGAACTCAGCATTGAAGCGCTGCCGATGACCTATGGCGATGCCTTCAGCGCGGAGAGTAGCGCAACCAATCCCGGTGTGTTCTTCGCCTTTGCCGGGGCAGCCGGGGATGCGGTCAGCGTGATGATGGATAGCGAAGAATTCCCGACGCTGCTGCACTTGTTTGCACCCACCGGGGAACGCATCGCAGCCGATGCTTCCGCCATCAGCGAACTGGAATTGGAAGACGACGGCGTTTATGTAATCCTGGCGACTGATGCTTTCTTCTACGAAGCGCTGCTCGAAGATACGTTCTTCCTGGGCGGGGAATTCACCCTGGCACTGGATGGGCAGTAAGTTCCTATGCCTGATGTTGCTGTGTTCCTACAAAAGGCATGTGGGCACGGCATTGCCGCGTCCGAAATACCAACAAAACGAGAGACAGAAACGCTCTTTTTCAACATTCGCCTCACAAAAATGGCAAGAGTTTGCGCAGCAGCCGCACAATGCGGTGGGCTTGCATGGCGAACGGGCTGGCAATCACCAGCGATTCTTCTGCAACGTACATCTTGTCCACCATGATGGATTGAGATGTGGTGTATTTCAGCAGACCTTCCGCACCATTGCGCCGCCCCAGGCCGCTTTCTTTCTGCCCGCCGATGGGCAGCGCTGGCGTACCGAATGCGAATCCAGGGCGGTTGATATTGATGTCCCCACTGTCGATCTGGAGCGCGACGGCTTCCGCACGAACTAAATCTTTGCCGAAGACAGTACCGGATAGCCCATACTGGCTGTCATTCGCTAGCTGGATGGCTTCGCGCTCATCGCGCACCTTCATCAGCGGCAGCACAGGGCCAAATGTTTCTTCACGCATCACATCCATTGTGTGATCGACATTCACCAGAATCGTCGGCTCATAGAATAATGATCCCAGGTCAGGGCGTGGATTACCGCCGTAGAGCAGGGTCGCCCCTTTTTCCAGCGCATCTGCGATGTGTGCTTCTGTGCGGCGCAGCTCGTTCTCATTGGTCAGGCTGCCCATTGTGGCATTCTCGCCCGTGCCTAAGATCATCTGCGGTGCATATTGTTGCAGCGCTTCCACCAGCGGATCATAGACCGCTTCTTCCACATACACGCGCTCAATGCTGATGCAGGCTTGCCCCGCGTTTTCAAATGCGCCTTGCATCAGGGAGATTGCTACCTGTTTGGGATCAACATCCGAAAGCACAATTGCCGGATCTTTGCCGCCGAGTTCCAGGCTGTAGGGAATCAGGCGTTCGGCGCAGCGCTTGCCAATCATACGCCCGACTCGTGTGCTGCCTGTGAATTGCAGGTAATCCACCTGTTCCACCAGTGCTGCTCCTGTGCTGCCATCCCCATGCACAAGCTGCATCACATCCTGCGGAATCCCGGCTTCGCGCAGGAGTTCCACGCCCCAATCGGCAATGAACGGTGTGATCTCACTGGGCTTGGCAACGACGACATTCCCGGCAATCAAGGCTGCGAAGGCATCCACAAACAACAGCATCAGCGGATAGTTCCAGGGGGTGATGATGCCCACCACTCCATGTGGTTTGTGGTAGACATGTGCCGCCTGAAAGATGGGGAACAGCGCCCGCCGATTCTCTGGCTTCAGGATTTTTGCCCCGTGTGTGATGTAATACCCGGCGATGTTGTCCACAATAGCAAATTCCAGCAGGGCAGACGTTTCCGTTTTGCCATTTTCGCGCCGCAGAATCTCGATGCCTTCTTCTTGTTGATCCCATAGCAGGGTTCGCCAGCGAGCCAGTAACCGTGCGCGTTCTTCCACGCGCAGCGCTCCCCAGGCAGGCTGCGCACGTCGCGCCCGTTCGACGGCTTCTTGCACGCCATCGGGCAAGGTCACGGGAACGTTTCCGATGATTTCTCCGCTGATGGGATTGGTGACGGGGATCGAGTTCTGTGTCTGTGGCGGAGTAGGCGCTTGCTCTGTTACAGCCATGGTGTCAATCCTGGGGAATTCATGTCATCATTTTGGCAATGAGTATAGCGCCTTTGTGGATTTTTGGGCAGTATGTCTAACTTGCTTGTGACGGGACACGTCTGCCCTGGTGCGCCTGGTGCGTCGGAAGAAAGCGAGTTTCCCCCTGCACAGCGCTGGAACGCGAGGAAGGCACATGCTTCGCCAGGGCGAAACCACCGGGTTCATTCAGGCCATTGGGCGCGTCGTGGACACGCCCCTACGAGAATTTAGATACACGCTGCGTATGCATTGTGAACATGCCCATACGGTTTCAGCGCCAGTAGTCTTCCCCAAAAACATTGACGAGCAACTGCGGCAGCCGCTCCCGATCCGGCACGCGCACGGTCATCCCACGATAGGTGTAATTGAAGCTGTAATCCTGGTTGATTGACCCGACAACAACATTTTCCTGATCCACCCGCATCATCGCCACACCCAGGGGGATTAATTCATCGGTAGCGATATTGGTATAGACATGACCATCAAATGCATCCAGTAATTCCGGGACGGAAACAATCAACTCGCGCATGGCTATGGGGTCGCTCAATTGGTCGAAGACTCCGGTGACGACCTGAAGCTGTCGTTCTCCACGGGCATAATCGTTATCTCCGTGCCGGGTACGGGCGTATTTCAGGGCAGTTTCGCCATCAATCTGCTGCACGCCACGCCCAATGTAGAAGGGATCATAGCCATAATTCATATCCGGGTAGGTGGGATCGTTAATCTCATACGGGACATTGATTGTGATTCCGCCAATGGCATCAATGAAGCCGATGAATGCTTCAAAATCGAAGGCAACATAGGCATCAATGTACATGCCAAAATTGAGCTGTAAGGTATCAATGGCGAAGTAGGGGCCATAGCCTTCCTGCATCGCTTCTCCTTCGACCATCAGCGTATTGATGCGCAAGAGTTCATCTTGCAAGTTAATGACGGCAACATGCAAATCACGGGGAATATCCAGAATACCGACGCGCCGCGTCAGTGGATCATAACTGACAATCATCATGACATCGGTGCGGGCATTGAGGTTGTCACGCGCACCCGGACGGCGATCCATGCCCATCACCAGGAGATTAAACCGGGTTTCGCCATCCCAGCGTACCGGGTCGGTAGGGAGTTCGATACTGCTTTGTTGAGCGCTAGCGGGAATAATTCCCGACAAGACAACGATAATCATGACCAGCCAGAATGTTCTGCGCATAAGATTCCTCAATTGATGAATTCGCACAATCTGGCTGTAATCATAGCAAATCAAACCCTCACCAACCTGACGAATGGATGACGCTGCCCCAATTTTTGCAGGGTTGTAACAAGTTGGTGAGGGGCTTTTCAGGCTTTCACATTCTCACTGCCGAGCCAGCCGTAAGAAGTTTCGCGCAAGCTGGATGCTCCAGACCATACCGACCAGGGTACCACCAAAGAGCAGCAGCGTCCCCACAGCAGGAACAAAGATCCCGGCGATGAGCAGATTGGCGACAATACCAACATAGGCTGTTGGCCTGGGGAAGAGGTCACTTTGCAGCATGAGCATCGTACTGATTAAGAAGGAAATTGCGGTCAGCGCCATATAGACCAGCCACGCCGAACCGTGAAATGTCTGGATCAGGGCTTCACCGGCTGCGAGGTAGCGCTCTTGCGCCGCGACTGTTTCTGCTGCCGTATACAAATTGCTGAGTGCAACAATCTCCGTGACCGGACGCATGGGAATCAAGGCGGCTGTTGCCAGCACACCCAGCACCAGCGCCAGCAACGCATAGGATTCATTCACAGATTTGAGCGCCGCGTATAAGGCAACGACCAGCGGCACAGTGAACAACGCCCCAATCAATACGGGCGTATCCAGCGCGAAGAATGCCCCCAGCGGATTTTCTTGCACTAAAGCGTATATGTCCGTCAATGGTGCTTCACCAGGGATATAAGGCCAGATGAAGTACGCCGTGACAGCAATCAGCGGGATGATGAAGAGGACGATGGAGGTGTAGCCACCGACGCGATACAGGTCTTTCCAGCGTGGATCAGCGAGATCGGCGGGAGTGGAAGCCGAGCGACGAATAGCAGCAGACTGACTCATGAAATTTTCCTTGTCTCTTGTCTGGCGAATCGCCCCTCTAGAGTGTTATACGCAAACGGGTTCCGGGGGTTGCACGTTCAAGGAATGGTTTCCAGGATGCGCGAAGCTAACGGCGCAAAGGCGTGATCTTCTTGCGCCAACGATTCGAAGATGGGACGAGCTTCGGCTGTGCGTCCGCTATCCAGGTAGATACGCGCCAGATCAAAACGCACGCGGGGGTTCTGCGGGGCGAGTTGGTAAGCGGCTTCGACCTGCGCCAGCCCTTCTTCGCTGCGCCCAGTCTGGTACAGCGCCCATCCCTGCGCCGACAGCGCCACCGGATCAAGATCCGTGCTGCGTTCCTGCCGCGCCCATAACAGCAGCGGTTCCGGCACAAGATAGGCTTCTTCGACGTAGAGGCGCTGCAAGGCTTCTTCAAACAGGGGATCACCATCCGAGAGTGCAATCGCCGTCAGCAGCCAGGTTTCCGCATCGCTGAGGCTGCCCATTGCCCGGTACGTGTTGCCCAGTTCCGCATAAAAAACGGCCTGCTCTGGTTCCAGAATGATGGCGCTGAGGAATGCCTGTTCGCTCTGCTCGTACTGTTCCAGCGCCCGCCAATAAATCCCACTGACGAAGACCACATGGGCATCATCCGGCGCGAGGCGCAGCGCTTGCTGCATCCAGCCTGTGCCTTCCTTGCCTTGCTGCACGCGCATCAAGGCCACATACGCCATTGCTTCAGCAAAGGGATAATGATTTGCTGCCGCAAACTGAAAGGCGTATTCTGCCAGCGCCCATTCTTCAGCATTTGCCAGCACTGCCCCGACTCGCGCATCCACCGGAACCGGGGACGAATCATCCAGCAGCACATCGAGCAGGGTTTGCGCCGCTGATTGGTAGGTGTTTTCTTCACGAGTCAGGGGTTCCAGCCAGGTAATCGCACGGGCTGGATTTCCGACTGCGATCATTGCACCGCCGTGATAGGCCGCCCAACCATTTTCTGGCTGCATCTCATGCAGCATATCCAGGTAGCGAAACGCCGTCGCCCAATCCCCACGCTGCAAGGCAATTTCTGCCGCCGAGCGCAAGCTGGTTGCATTCGGCTCTGCGAGGATGCTGGCTTCCCAGTGTGCGAGGGCGCGGGTTGCATCGCCCAGGCTTTGCCATGCATCCGCAGCGTCACGGTGCAACCGGGCAGACCAGCCATTGGCGGCGGCTTCAGCTTCGATTTCGTAGAGTGTGATCTGTACGTTGGAAGATGGGGAAGTGGGCGTGGCAGAGCTGACTTGCGTTTCATCAGAGGCCAGCAGCACACCTGTTTCGGGCAGGCCAAAGGCCACAAGCGCCAGTAATGCCAGAAGTGCCAGAATGAAAACGAGCAGCGCAATCAGCAGCACTGCTCGCCATGAACGTCTATGAGAGGTCACAGCATTATCCGGCGGCTGTTTCCTGACCATCAATATCCGGCTCTTCCGGCTTTTCGCCGCGCAGCGCCATCGTCACCAGCCGTTCTACCTCATCCGGTGTGAATGGCTTAATCAGGTAGCTGTGGATATTTTGTAATTTGCCAATCAAACGATTCGCCGGATCACCGAAGGCGGTAATCACAATGATCCAGGGCATTTCCTTACCAATGCTGGCGGAATGCTCTTTGATCTGGTCGAGCATTTTCCAGCCCGTTATATCCGGCAGGCCAATATCCATGACGACGACATCCGGGTTCACTTCCTTGAGCTTCTCCAACCCGGCGACCCCGCGTGTTTCATGGTAGGCTGCCAGTCCCAATCCTTCGAGCGTGGCTTCAATGACCTCGCCCAATTCCACGGTATCTTCCACAATCAAGATTGATGCAGGTTGGTCGTCCGCTTCCTCAGAGTCTTCTTCAGAGTCTTCTTCGGCGGCTTCAACCGCTTTCTCTTCTGCGGATGCCGTCAACACCCCTGCTTGTTTTTCTTCTTCCGTCAGGGAAGAGTCCTGTGCTTCATTGCGTTCTGCGCCTTCTACTTTCAGGCGCACAGTCATGTTAATTCCTGTGTCACTGGTGGGAATTGTGGACGCAGGTTCTGTTACGGCAGGTACGGTTGAGGTGCGCAGCGACGATGCTGGTTCACGACGCTCCCGATCATCCGGGGAACCTTCTGCTGTGTAAGTCAGTTTTGTGTTAAGTGTTTCAGAATTTTGGGCCATGATATTATCTCGGCTCTACTCTGCCTGGGTTCGTGCTGAATCCACAACTAGAGTATAACATGGAGTAAGCTTCGCAAACCCTTGACTGGCAAGTTCGTTATAATTTTTAACGATTCTCGATAGCATATGATAGAAAACCAGACAAATCTCAAACATTTCACGATAATCAACCTGCCTGATGTGGACGACGTAGTGCTGCTTGGCATGACTTCCACCGGAATCGTCATCGCGGAAGGATACTCGGAAGCCCGCGAAAATGCTACTATTTGCCGCATTGAACCGGATGGGAATCTCGTCCTGCTGCCGGAAGATACTTCGTTACCACAGGCGTTGATTTCACCGGAAGTTGTCCCGGCGGCGCATCCCCTGCACTTCAGCGGGGCGCGGCTGCGCGGCTTGCGTGAGACAGATCGCATTCAGGCATTGGTGCAGCCCTTGAGCATCCTGGAAAAAATGGCGCTGATCTCCCACCTTGCGCTGTCAGTTAGCCCGATGCAGATACTCGGTATCGCAGAAAGCCGTGTGCTTTCCCAGGCAATGCTTACGCCCACCCTGGCTGTGATCTGCCGCCGCGTGCGGATTGCCTATGCACTTCCCAGTATCGCAAAAGATGCCGATGGCTTGCCCTACGATTACGACACGCTTCCGCTGTATTTGCTACACGCCTATCACCCACAGACTACAGAAGTCCCACCGCTGGAAGACTGCCTGGGGGAATTTGCGGGGGTGCGCCTGCATCGTCCGCTGGATTGCCTCTATCATGCGGGGCGGTTGGTGGTCACAGAAGGCAGCACCGCCGATCAACCCTGCCGCGTAGTGGTGTGGGAATCCGGTTGACCTTGTTCAATCCACCCAATTCTAGACAGGTTGCCTACTGATTTCGCCAATCGCCCTACCCACAGCGCCGAAGTCACAGTATCGTAGGGAAGAGCAACCAGCGAGGATGAGGCAAACGTGGAACTTTCGCTGTTTCTGATCGGTGCGATTAGCGCAGTTCTCTTCATTATCAACAATCTAGCCCGTACCGCCCTGCGCCAGCGCACCCTGAAACTGAGCGAAATCGGGCTGGCTTTCTTTGTTGTCCTTCTGACAGCCGCCGCTTTGGTAGTGAATAACCTGGATGATGCAGATTTTGACATCCTGGAACAAGTCACCTTCCTGGTGGTGATCCCGCTGGTGATCGTCCACATCGGCCTGACCATCGTAGAGCTATTTCGTCCACAGCGCCTGAAGCATTCCCGTGGATTGATGGGGCTGGGGGTGGCGTTGCTGCTGTTGATTGCCAATGCATCCTATAACCTGATCTCGCTGAATGCCCAACTCAGCACCGTAGACCAGAATATCCGCCCGACCCCGGTCAATTCCCTGAGCCAGCGCGACCCCTGCGATGTCGCCTTCGAGCAATTGTTCATCGGCATTTTTCAGCAGATTGCGACCGCAACCGGGTTAACGGTGGAAGAATTGTTCGTCGCGGCAGAAGAAAATCCAGACATCAGCATTGCGCTTCTGGTAGAAGAAAACGGTGGCACTGCACAAGGGTTGATTGATGAGATCATTCTGGGTGTACAAACCGGATTGCGCGAAGAATTATTAGGGCGCGGCTGCTTGAACCAGGTGGAAGCCACCGCTGCGATTGCCTTCCTGCGCAGCCAGATCCCCGGATTCATCAACGATGACTTCAGCAGTCTGTTGCAGACGTTCCAGCAGTTCGCGCCGGAAGATGGTGAAGTGGTTTCGCTGGAAGATCAGGTTGCCACACGGGAAGCCCTGATTGCCTTCCTGGAACAAGAGCCAACCGATCTGCCGACGATCACGCCGACTTCTACGCCTTCACGGACACCCACACCCACGCCGACGCGCACCCCGCGTGCGACCTTATCGCCCACGCCAACCGTGCCGCGTTTCGTCACCAGCACGCCAACACTCACGCCCACGCTGCCGAATCCCTGCATCGCCTCGGCAGATTTCAATGTGAACATGCGCGATTTCCCCGACCTGGAAGACAGCAACGTCCTGCTGACGATTCCGTTTGATTCAACGATTACGATCTATGCACCCAATGAGGATCGGACGTGGTGGTATGGCTTGTATGAAGGGGAAACGGGTTGGATCAGTGCGGAGTTCATCACGCTGACGAATGCTTGCAATGATCTGCCACCGCGCCAGCCATAGATTATTGTTAGCGGTTACGATGGATCACAATAAGTCTTCGTAGTGGGTACTGAATACCTGACCTTACGCATAGGCTCCCCCAAAAAGGATGGCATACCCAGCGTAAGTCGTTTGTTTCTCAGCATTTCAGTACGTCAGCTTTGCTATGCGCTGATTGAAGCACAAGATGACCGAAAAAACGGTATAGCTGACAACTGACTGCTGATTGCTTACGCTCATCAAAGTTGAAAAGGTTGACTGCAAGGGCTACTGCGGTTCATCTAGTGAATTACACGCCCGCCTGATCGCGCCCAGTGGCTAGCTGCTGTACCGCTTTCAACAAGCTGGAACGCCCAACAGGTTTGGGCAAATGGACTTTGCAGCCAATCCCTGCGCAGCAGTGGCGTAGTTCTTCCGCTTCCCAATCACTGGCAAGGGCAATCATCGGTGTGGTGCTGAGGTGGGGATGGCGGCTGAAGATGTCCTGAATGTCCGCCTGGGGCAAGTCGCCATGCTGCACATCCATCAGGATGACATCTGGCTGCTGTTGCACGGCAATTTGCAAGCCGCGCCGCGTGCTGGTTTCTGTGAACACAATGTACCCCATGTGGCTGAGGTTGCGTTCCATGCTGTGTAGAGTCCCGCGATCTGGATCAATGCAGAGGACAACCCCCGCATGTTTGTGCGTATCGTCGGTATACATTAGCCTGTTCCCCAAATAAACCTGCACCAGAAACTCTACCGTAGATTGTTACAGAATGAAAGGTGTTCGGCTCAAGATTGGCTGTAGACTTGCTTAAGGCTGTGCCGGAGAATTAAAACCATTACATTGTCGCAAAGTTCGTAATGTTTCACGGTGCAAAGGTTTGCAGGCTGTAATTCGCATCTGCGAACATTTGCAGTGGAGGCTCTCTATAAAGGCCGTAGCGGGTTCGATCATGTCAAACCCGCTGGCAACCGATGGCGCGTCATTCATCATCCAGCAAATCATATTCTTCGGCATTGCGCACCAGCAGCACCGTCCCCACCGCCGATACAAACTGATGCAGGCGCTCTGCATAGGCCGGGGCTTCTTCCGGTGAGGGCAGCGCCATACCGAGGATGGTTAAATCCGTGTGGATGCTATGCTCCTGAATGACCTGTGCGAAGGATTTGTTCGGATCATCGTTGACGATCACCAACGGTTCAGCATCCACGCGCACTTCTTTGAGGAGTTGCTCCATGTGTTTCGTTGTGTCTTCAATGGCTTTTTCGCTGCTCACCACGCGGATCATGCGAACCTGTGCATCATGCCAGCTTGGATGCCGCTCGATCAAATACACCAGCAGCAGCATCAAGTCTTCATTGCCGCCGCGCCCCTGCCACCAGACATCCATACGCTCCCGTGTCCCGAATCCGCGCTCCGGCGCGTAGTTCAGGAATAGCACAGATTTATGCAGCGTTACCAGATCGCGCAGCAGTTCCATCTGCATGGTACGACCTTCTTCAGAGCGGCTCCAGCCCATCAGAACGCTGTTCGCCGTAATCCCACCGATGCCATGCGCCTGTGCCAGCACCACCGCCCCCCTGCGGAAATCCGGCACAATATCCGCCTCCGCGAAGGCACTCATATGATTTTCTGCAATGTACTGGCGAATCGCACTGCGGGCATTTTCGCGCAGTTTACTCAGCCCCTGCTGCTGCACATCCCCAATCAACAATTGGAAGAACGTCACCAACCCGCGCCCCAGGCTCAACCAGACCGCAACCTCCACCAACTGCTGCCGATTATGCGGCTGCCCGGTGAAGACGATTAAATTCGGTCGCCAGTTCTTCACCGTCCAGCGCGACTTTTCCAGGTTCAGCAGCGCCCAGCGCGAAACCGCAAACCAGACCCCGCTGCGAACATCGCCCCACGTGTGTTCGATACTGCGACGTTGCAGATAGATGTAGAAGCTGTAGCTGACCACGATGGCGAAGATAGTCGCCGGGGGGTTGATGAGGAACATTGCGCCGTAACACCCTGCCGCACCCAGCAGCGAAATCCACCAGGGCATGCGAAAACGCGGACGATAGCTAGGCGTATCCACCACTTTTTCGATGGCGCTGGTGAGGTTGACCATGCCGTAAGTGTTCAAGAAGAACATCGAAATCACCGGGGCAACGGCATTCAAATCCCCCGCCCAGATGACCGCCAGTGCAATCGTACCGGTGATGAGTACCGCCATGCGGGGTTCGGTTTTGCTACCCAGGCGCGAGGCGATCCAACGCGGGACAACCGCATCGTTGGCGATGGCCTGCAAAGTACGCGGCGCTGCCAGCACACTCCCCAAAGCCGATGAAAGCGTACTCGCCCACACCCCCGCCAGGATCAAATCCGGGATGACTGCCACCCGGCGCATTGCCAGCGAGTCACCCAGAAGCTGCTGGGAATTCAGCGTAGAAGCGAAGGCGAACGCTACAGCGATATAAACCACTGCCGTGAACAGAATCGAGCTAATAGTGCCCAGCGGAATACTGCGGCTGGGGTCTTTTAAATCGCCGGAAAGGGAAGTACCCACTTCGATGCCCGTCACCGCCGGGAAGAAGATCGCAAACACCGCCCAGAACGTCACACCTTCGGAGAAGTTCGCTTGCAGCGGCGGCGGGTTAGCGCTGCCCATGTCAATCACCGCGCCGAAGAAAAATGACCCCAGGCCGAAGATCAGCACAGCCAGGATGAAGAACTGAATGCGCAAGGCAAAATCCGCGCCGACGTAAGCAATCACCACAAAGAGTAATACGACCAGGGTCGAGATGATGCGCGGATCAAACTGCTGGAAAAACTCGACAGCGAGCAAGGCTTCCGTGAACCCAATGACATAGAACGCTACGCTGATTGCCTGCGAGAGATACAGCGGAATCCCGATTGCGCCGCCAATTTCCAGCCCTAGCGAGCGCGAGATGATGTAGTAATTGCCCCCGGCGCGAACGGTCATATTGGTGGCAATCGCGGAGAGTGAAAGCCCGGTCAGCAGCGAGATGCTGTTCGCAATCAGGATGATGACCAGCGCCCCCCACAACCCCGCTTGCCCCACGACAAACTCCATGCGCAGGAACAGAATCAGACCCAGGATGGTGAGGACATTGGGCGTGAATACGCCGGAGAAGGTCCCGAAGCGAGCAGCAGCGCTGCCCGGTTTAGCAGTGTTCGCGGCGGAATTTGCCATATTGTGCGCTCAACTCCCTATGGTCAGGTGTACAGGCTTCACGTCGCACAGATGGTAGTGCAGGTTTTCAAAGAGGGCAAGTGAAGGGCAAGTGAAGGGTAGATGGGTATAATGGTGCTGAGTTGACCATTTTGTGTGATGAATGGACGTATGCTTGCCGTACTCATCAAATCATTGCATACGCTGGCAGTACTTTATTTTTTACTGTGCCTGTACGTCATCTGGCAATATGCGCTGAATGGATTGCATCGGCGCTGGCTGCGGCTGGCGCTGGTATCCGTGCTGTTGGAAGCGGGTATCTATGCGGGAAATGGCTTCCGCTGCCCGCTCACGGATTGGGCGATTGCGCTGGGGGATTCCACCGGGGCGGATTACATCCAGGAATGGTTCTTTCGTGGGAACCTGAATTTTGTGCCGAGCTTTGCCATCTTTGCGACGGCGGGGATGGTGCTGGCGGGGCGGCGCTGGTGGCTGGAACGCCGATACTAGGGTTCCAGGCTTGCGGGGCCAAACCCATGCGGCAGCAGTTCATGTAACGGTTGATCAATGGTGATGTCGCCTTCGGAAGTCACACAGACCACACGCAACTGTGGCGCAAATTCGTAGAGCATCTGGCGGCACATGCCACAGGGAGAGCCGCCGTTGTTGGTCGCAACCACAATCAGGCCGAAGTTGCGCACTCCTTCGCTGACGGCTTTCACCAGGGCGGTTCGTTCCGCGCAGATCGTCGCCGGGTATGCGGCATTTTCTACATTGCATCCCGTGAATACTGTGCCATCCGCCGCAACCAACGCCGCACCCACCGGGTAGTGGGAATACGGCGCATAAGCATTATCGGCAGCAGCGATGGCAGCAGCGATGATGGATTCAAGTGAATTGCTCATGAGGCATCTGCCAATTCTTCTGGCGCTGCGTCATCGTCATCTTCTCGGATTGGCTTATTCGGTTGTTCCGTCTCATCATCATCCGGCTTACGTTTGACGAACACTTTGCGGATGCGCCGCCCTTCCAGCGAACGAACGGTCATGACGACTTCATCGGTTTCAAGAGTCTCGCCGACGATGGGTACACGCCCGATGTTCTGGTAGATGTACCCGCCCAGGGTGTCGGAATGCTCAGTTTCGAGATTGCTGTTGAGCATCTCATTGATGTCATCCAGATCCATCCCGGCATCCATGGTGTATTCGTCGCTGCCGTGTTCGATGTATTCATATTCTTCGTTCTGGTCAAACTCATCGCGGATGTCGCCCACGATTTCTTCCAGAATATTCTCAATCGTCACCAAACCTGATGTACCGCCATATTCATCCACGACAATCGCCATATGCACATTGCGTGCTTGCAGGTCGCGCAGCAGATCATCAGCACGGCGTGTTTCCGGCACGAAGTAGGCAGAACGCACCAGTTCGCGTACCGTATGACCTTCCAGGCCGCCGTTTGTCCACAGGTTCAGCAAATCTTTGGCGTAGAGCAGGCCGACGATATTATCGACATTTTCTTCGTAGGCAGGCAGGCGCGAGTAGCCTGTGCTGAGGAAGTGATTCAACGCATCGGATAGGGTAGTGTTGACCTCTACTGCGACCATGTCAATACGCGGAACCATGACTTCCCGCGCCATGGTCTGGTCAAGTTGCAGCACAGAATAAATCATCTCGCGCTCGTTATCTTCGATGGTGCCACCTGTATTGCCCTGGTTCACCAGCGACATAATCTCTTCTTCTGTGACCGTATTGACCAATGCACTGCTGCCGAAAAGCTGCGCCAGCAAACGGCTGATCCACAGTAAGGCAAATGTCAGCGGGCTGAAGAAGATCATCACCAGGCGCAACAGGCCGACCATCAACCGCAGGGTTGAACTGGCATAGGCGCTGCCAACGGATTCTGGCACGATGTTCCCGAAGATCACAATCAGCAGCGCAGCGCCAATTGTGAGCGCGACAGCCGGTGCTGCCCCCAATGCATTTTCAGAACCATTCAGCAGGGGAACCAGGAGCGCATAGCCAATCAACAATGCGCTGCCATAATTCAAGAGAGAATTCAGCAGCGTCACCGTCATGCTCAACCGGGATTCGGCTTCGCGCAAGGCGAGGGCGGTTTTTGCGCTGCGCATGCCACCGCTTGCCATTTCTTCTAACTCACTCTGGCGGATGTTTTGCAGCGCTGCATATACCAGGGTGATGAGAGCATTCAAAACCAGCAAGGCAAGGAAAATCAGCAGACTAGAAGAACTACTGTCGTCCAAAGGAAGACCCTTTCCACAAGGCCACTAAACGCAAAAAGCCGAACAGGTATATACCCGCTCGGCATTGGTAGGCTGGAACTATGTTTTTCTGCGTTCGAGGCTTTTCGTTCACAAGATTATTGGTACGATAACAACGTAGTTTATCGTTACGTGGGATTTTACCATAGCCATTCTTGCGACTGCAAGTTTCTGTCCGCGAGCCAACACAATCTTTACATGACGGATGGTTGCATGTCCATCCAGCGGCAAATCACTACCATTAACATACAATTGATTCGCCTTTCCTTGGGCAGCAGAAGACGTAAGAAAACCGGGTTGTGTTGAGATTTTATTACGGTGGGTGCGCAGGCATTGCAATTTTTGAGAGCCAGCGTATAATTTGCTCAAGTTCCCTCGCACAATGTCGGGGGTAATTTTGTGTACCCTCTTGACACTTCCCCTATTGCTCTTCTATACTATCCGAACCTATTCCCCAACCGAGCATTAATGGTGTTTGGGTTTGTACCCATTACGCGCAACATCACAACCGGATTCCGTTGCAGGAGCGGTCTGTCCATCCCCTTCTGTGCTATTCATATGCACAACTACCAACCCATGCCATCCATAGAGGAGCGACGCTTTGAGAGATTATTTTAACACCAAGAACTACGCACATGTGCAGAATGTGCCGGAACTGCCGTCGCTGATCGAGGTGCAGCTTGAGTCCTTCCGCTGGTTCCTGGAAGAAGGACTGAGTGAACTCTTCGATGAAATCAACCCGATTGAGAGCTTCAACGGGAACTTGAAACTGTACTTCCCTGGCAACATCCCGGAAGCCGAACAGTTCGGGCTGAAGTACTGGTTCGAAGAACCGAAGTACAGCCAGGAAATGTGCCTGGAACGCGATATGTCCTTTGCTGCGCCTTTATATATGAAGGTCGCACTGGTCAACCGTGAAGCCGGGGACGAAGTAACCGTCAACGATATTTTCATGGGCGACTTCCCACTGATGACGGAAGAAGGCACCTTCATCATTAACGGAACGGAGCGCGTCGTCGTCAGCCAGTTGATCCGCTCACCGGGTGTCTACTTTGATGGGGAAGAAGACCGCACCACGGGGCGTATGCTCTCCAACGCGAAGATGATCCCGGATCGCGGCGCGTGGATGGAATTTGAGACGCGCAAGAATGACTACCTCACGATTAAATTCAACCGTAAGCGCACCCTGCCGGTGACGATCTTGCTGCGTGCATTGGCAGCCGTAGATGATGGCCTGCCCGCCGAACTCTCCCCCATCCAGACCGGGGAGAGCGAAGAAATCCTGGCGCTGTTTGAAGACATTGACGACAACGAAAACCACCACTTCATCCCAACGACGCTCGATCAAGAACCCGTCTGGGATTTGAAGAAGGGGCAGACCGTTGCAGAAGCGGCGCTGATTGAGTTCTACCGGAAGATGCGCCCTGGTGATCCGCCAACATTGGATAATGCCCGCGATTACCTGGAAAGCCAGCTTTTCGACCAGCGCCGTTATGATCTGGAGCGCGTCGGGCGGTATAAGCTGAACCAACGCCTGCAACTGGATAGCACGGTATCGCGCAATGTGCGCACGATTACCAAGCAGGACATCGTGGCATTGGTGCGCCGCATGGTCGAAATCAACAACGGACGCGCCCAACGCGACGACATCGACCACCTGGGCAACCGCCGCGTGAAGACCGTCGGCGAATTGATTATGAATAAGCTGCGCGTGGGCTTGCGCCGGATGGAACGTGTCGTCAAAGAGCGCATGTCCATCCGCGAAAACGAAAATATGTCGCCCGTATCGCTGGTGAATATTCGCCCGATTGTGGCTTCTGTGCGTGAATTCTTCGGTTCGTCGCAGTTGTCGCAGTTCATGGAACAGACGAACCCGCTGGCAGAACTGACCCACAAGCGCACTGTTTCCGCACTGGGGCCAGGTGGTTTGCGCCGTGAACGCGCAGGCTTTGAAGTCCGCGATGTTCACCACAGCCACTATGGACGCATCTGCCCGATTGAAACGCCGGAAGGCCCGAACATCGGCTTGATTGGTCGTCTGGCAAGTTATGCCCGCGTGAACGAATACGGCTTCGTGGAAACGCCCTACCGCAAGGTGGAAAAATTCCTCGCCCCGGATGACCCGCGCATCATTGGTCGCCCGGTGCGCGATGATGTGGAAGATAGCAAAGGCAACGTCATCCTGGAAGAAGGCGAATTCGTCACGGAAGACATCGTCCAGAAGTTGCAAAAAGCAGGCGTAGAACGTGTTCCGGTTGTGCCGTTTGTGGGTGATGACGTGGAATTCTTGAATGCTGATGGCGAAGATCATTTCGTGATTGCACAGGCGAATGCTGTGTTGAATGAACGCGGGGAATTCGTCAGCCCGCGCATTTCGTCGCGCTATCGCCAGGGCTTCGTCGTCAACCCGGCGCAGAAAATCGACTATATGGATATTGCGCCGCGTCAGGTTGTGGGTATCAGCGCCGCGCTCATCCCCTTCCTGGAACACGACGACGCGAACCGCGCCCTGATGGGTTCCAACATGCAGCGGCAGGCCGTTCCGCTGCTGCGCCCGGATGTGCCGATTGTCAGCACGGGCATGGAAGACCAGGCCGCGCTGGATAGTGGGCAGGTGATTACGTCCGATGTCTCCGGCGAAGTCCTCAGCGTGCAAGGGGATCGCGTGATTATCCGCACTGATGATGGTGGCGAACGCCGTTACCAACTGCGCAAGTATGACCGCAGCAACCAATCCACCTGCATTGACCAGAAGCCCGTTGTGGTTAAGGGGCAGCGCGTGGAACCCGGTATGGTGATTGCGGATAGTTCCTCCACCTATCGGGGCATTCTGGCGCTGGGTCATAATGTGCTGGCGGCCTTCATCTGCTGGGATGGCGGCAACTACGAAGATGCCTTGCTCATCAGCGAAGGCATGCTGCGCAACGATATGTTCACCAGCATTCACATCGAGAAGCACGAAGTGGAAGCGCGGGATACCAAACTCGGCCCTGAAGAAATTACGTATGACATCCCGAATGTGGGTGAAGATGCGCTGAAAGACCTGGATGAATTCGGCATTGTCCGCATCGGTGCGGAAGTGGGGCCGCATGACATCCTCGTCGGGAAGATCACACCGAAGGGCGAAAAAGAACTTTCGCCGGAAGAAAAGCTGCTGCGTGCGATCTTCGGTGAACAAGCCCGCGAAGTGAAAGATAGCTCGCTGCGCCTGCCCCATGGGGACAGCGGTAAAGTGGTGGATGTGAAGACCTTCACCCGCGAAGAACACCCCGACCTGCCAGCCGGTGTGGAAAAGATGGTGCGCGTGAGCATTGCGCAGCGCCGTAAGCTGACCGTTGGCGATAAGATGGCAGGCCGTCATGGGAATAAGGGTGTGATTTCCCGCGTGGTTTCGCTGGCAGATATGCCCTATCTCTCCGATGGTCGCCCGGTAGAAATCATCCTCAATCCGACGGGTGTGCCGGGTCGTATGAATATCGGTCAGGTGCTGGAACTGCATCTGGGCTGGGCAGCGGAACGCCTCGGCTTCCGCGCAGTGACCCCGGTATTCGATGGTGCGGACGAGCTGGCGATTCGTGCTGACCTGGGACGCGCCTGGATGATTGACCACGCATGGAAGGAAATCACCGAAAAAGCCTGGGAATGGGTGCAGGGCTACTACGATACGGTAGACCTGGACGACGACGACGAAGTACGCCGTTTCTACATCCATAATTGGATCGGCGAGAGTGGACGCTATGATGTCGAACAGTTGATGGCGGAGAAAGTCTATGCGAGGCGTGCTGTCCTGGCAGAATGGCTGCGCGATCAGGGCTATGACCCGGATGAACACTTGATCTTCGACAACGGCACAATCCCGCTGAATGACCGCGAACGCATTGATGAGAATGCGCTGCGAGTCTCACTGGAATTGTGGATCAAGGTACAGCAGCCCTACCGCAGCCTCCCGGACAATCTGGACATCCGTGAACTGTACGAAATCGCGGATAAAGTTGTCTTCGAGACGGGCGAACCGCTGCCGCATTATGGCAAACACACGCTCTACGACGGGCGTACAGGCGAACCCTTCGACCAGGCGGTATCCGTCGGTTACATGCATATGCTGAAGCTGGCGCATCTTGTGGAAGACAAAGCCCACGCTCGCAGCACAGGCCCTTACAGCCTCGTGACGCAGCAGCCGCTCGGCGGTAAGGCGCAGTTTGGTGGGCAGCGCTTCGGTGAAATGGAAGTGTGGGCGCTGGAAGCCTACGGCGCGGCCTACACCCTGCAAGAGATGCTCACCGTCAAATCTGACGATGTGCAGGGGCGCGTGAAGACTTACGAGAGCATCGTCAAGGGCGATCCCATCGAAGAACCGGGAATCCCCACCAGCTTCCGCGTGCTGGTCAAGGAATTGCAGAGCCTCGGCCTTGCAGTGGAAGCCATCACCCAGAATGGTGATATTATCAAGTTCGGCAAAGAAGACGAACAGAGCCGCCGCACACAACCGGATTCCGGCTTACTCGGCCTCAGCAAAGCCCAAACCACCCCGGTGGAAGAACAGTAAACCCCCCTTCCATCCCTCCTAAAAATCAAGTCCCTCCCTACGCAGTTGGGGAGGGATTTAGGGAGGGGAATTGCATCAAAACGATTCTCACCACAAAGACACGAAGAACCCCGTAGGGGCACGACCTGTCGTGCGCGAAATGACCGAAAAGAGAAACCGTGTTTTTGCTTGTGGGAAATTAGAGGGGGAGGAGGGGAAAAAGGCTATTCATGCTATACTCGTTTATCATTCGTACAAGTTTCTACACCCAGGACGAGCAGGCATGACCAACAAACTTTTCTACGGCGACAACCTCGACATTCTGCGCAACCATATTGCGGATGAAAGCGTGGATTTGATCTACCTGGACCCGCCCTTCAACAGCAACCGTAATTACAACGTGCTGTTCCGTGATGAAAGCGGCAAGGAGAGCGAAGCGCAAATCACCGCCTTTGAAGATACCTGGCACTGGACGGAAGCCGCCGAAGAAACCTATTACGAACTCGTGCAGGAATCGGCGCATGAAGTCAGCACGGCCATTGAAGCCATGCGCAAATTGATCGGCACGAATCAGATGATGGCCTACCTGGTGATGATGGCGGCGCGGCTGGTGGAACTGCACCGCGTGCTGAAACCCACCGGGAGCCTCTACCTGCACTGCGACCCCACCGCCAGCCACTACTTAAAAATCCTGCTGGATGCCATTTTTGGGGTGGAGAATTATAGAAATGAAATTGTGTGGAAACGAACCACAGCTCATAATGATCCAATCAGATATGGTAGAATACATGATGTAATCTTTTATTACACAAAATCAGACGAGAGAGTATACAATCATGTGCGAGGCGAATATTCGCCCGAGCAATTAAAACGCTACAAATACAGCGATGAAAAAGGACATTTTCGCGCTGAGAATCTAACTGCACCGAATTACTCAGAAACGAGAACCGTTGATTGGCGCGGCACACATCCCGGTACGAATCGTCAATGGCGCTTTTCTACTGAGGAATTAGAAAGGCTTTATGCCGATGGACGTATCCTTTTGCGACGTGATGGCAAACCTAGAAAAGATGGTCACAAAGTCTATTTAGAAGAAGCTGAAGGTTCAATCTTGCAAGATGTATGGACAGATATACAGCTTGCGCCGACTGCTGCCGAACGCCTGGGCTATCCCACGCAAAAACCTGTTTCACTCCTGGAACGAATTATCGCCGCCAGCAGCAATGAAGGCGACGTGGTGCTTGATCCCTTCTGCGGCTGCGGCACGGCAATCAGCGCCGCGCAAAAATTAGGCCGCCAGTGGATCGGCATCGACATCACGCACCTGAGCATTTCCCTGCAAAAATTCCGCCTCAAAGATGAGTTTGATCTCACACCGGGCAAGGATTATCAGGTGGTGGGTGAACCGAAGACGGTAGAAGGGGCGCGTGCGCTGGCAACGGACAGCGACAACGACGGGCGCTACCAATTCCAATTCTGGGCGCTCTCATTGATTCAGGCGAAACCGTTGGGCGGGCAAACGGGCAGCCGCAGCGGGAAGAAAGGGGCGGATAAAGGCATCGACGGCGTGATTACCTTCTTCGATGGCGACAGCGGCAAACCCAAACCGCAGCAAGTCATGGTGCAGGTCAAAAGCGGCAAGGTCAAATCCGGCGATATTCGGGATCTGGTCGGCACTGTCGAACGCGAGAAAGCCGCCATCGGGGTTTTCATCACCTTAGAAGAGCCGACGAGCGCCATGCAAAAAGAAGCCGTCAGCGCCGGATTTTACGAGTCGCCCATGTGGGGTGATCGTCACCCGCGCATTCAGATTCTGACGATTGAGCAGTTGCTCAAGGGCGCAAAGGTCGATATGCCGCCGCAGCACATCACCTTCAAGCAAGCACAGCGCATCAATCCAGACCAGAAAGAGCAAAAGCGGCTGTTGTAATTGCCATTTTTTCGGGGGAAAACTGTTGCAAACCACCGTGACCCTGGTTAGCCTTGTGTGGGGGGCAGGGTCAGTTATTATTGTCCCGGCAACGTTTTCGCACTATAGTGATACTGAAGTTCCGTTCGCAGACCGTCGGAAAACCACCATGCCCGAATTTGAATTGGTCAATCTAACCGTTGTGGTGTTTGACCCAGATTATTATGCGATGCAATCCATCAACGGCTATCTCGCCTGGGATCGTCGCACACGGGTGACGTTCATGACGAACGAGTACGATCTGTTCCTGGATTACCTGCGCGACATCCCCGCCGCAGAACACCCAGACATCATCGTGATGGATGTCGATCATATGGGAAATGGGAAGGACGAACTCAGCGGCCTGCGGGAATTCCTGGCGATGCTGCGTTGGCTCACCCCAGAGTCACAATTGATCTGCATGGCACAGTCAGCAAGGGTGCAAATTGCAGAGATCGTCGCGGCAGAAAAACAGGCAAAGGCTTATTTGCTGAAGCAAGATGTGCGCATGCAAATTGCCTGGGCCATCGTCTATGCCTTGAAGTACGATTTCGTCATCACCCAGGGCTGCACCCATCTGCGCTCCGAAACGAGCAAATCACGCCTGTATAATGCGGTTGTGCTGCCAGAACAACGCGACTACCCCGAAATGACGCACCGGGTACGGCAGGCGATTCGCCTCTGTGTGATTGAAGGGATGCCTGCCCACCTCGCCGCTGACGAAATGGGAATCAGCCTGCACACCATCCGGGGTTACGTCAAAGAAGGCTATCGCATCCTCGAATCATATGATTCTTCGATCTATCCTGATGAGATGACCCCGCAGGAATTGGCCTTCGTGCGCTTCACCGCCCTGGAAGAACCCACAGACGAATCGGCATAGAGTGGCTTTTGCGCCATTTTCACCACAGGCTAAACGGCTTGTACTGTTAGCCTGTGCTTGTAACTGATGTTACGCAGCAGCCTTTGCAGACAACTTTTTCCGCTTCGACGAGCGTAAGCGGTCAGCCATCAGCCATCAGCAAAAACGTTTTTGCAATCGTGAGATGCTCAAAAAACGCACTTCATGTGTAAAAAGTGTGATTTGTAGGGGCGCAGCGTG
>CAYVVZ010000060.1:0-22721 GCA_964455365.1 uncultured Anaerolineaceae bacterium
GGAGGTGTCGCGTTAGCGACGGAGGGGGACACAATCCCTACAACCCTACGGCGGGCACAGCGATGCCGTGTCCGAGGATGACCTGTATCAGTACGATTTCTGCCCGAAAACAATACCGGACGAGGATCAAAATCCCCGGCGACAAAAGACCCAAACCCATAGGGGGGCGTTTCAACATTTTGGCAACTTCGGATTTGGCGTGCGAGATCCAACCATCCTGCATGATGCCTTCTGGGGTTGGGCGCTGCCATTCTTACCCACCTGGAATCAGTTGGTAACTGAACGGCACATTCAGCGTGCAATCGCGGTCAAGTAGATCAAGAGTCTTGTCTCCCAGGATGCGATCTGACGAAACGACTTCCAACGTATCCTGATGCAAGCCAACGCTATCTTGATAGCTGGCGAAGTAGACTCCGGGTGATACTTCACCATAGCGTAAACCGCTCACCACAATCGCGCCTTCCTGGAAACTGATAGTGGCGTTTTGCCCAGTACTGACAAAATTCACAACTTCACCATCGGGGCAGGTCAGGCTCTCGACACCGAAGCTGAAGATGTATGTGCCTGCGATGGGAACCCCTGCCGGCTGCACCAGGGGATCGGGAATATCGACTTCATCGTCCAGCAGTACCGTCGGCAGCGCTTGTACGTCATCCGGGTCAGTAGCAACCGGGTCACTCGGCGTACCGACTGCGCCTAGATCGTCATCCAATTCCACCGTGACGGATTGCCCTGCAACGGCTGTACTACTTTCATCATTCGCTTCCACCTGCGCCGTACCTTCCAGCACATCCACGCGCATTTCACCGCCGCTATCTGCCTGTACGAAGGCCGTGCCGTCTAACTGAATCACGACTTCATCCAGCCAGATTGTCACATTGGCGACTCCTTCCGGTGTCTGGATCATCATGCCGCTGTTCGGTGCTGCGGCGCAGGGAGAGTCGTTCACAGCGCTTTCATAGAAGAAGGCCTGCATGGGGCCATACTGCGCCCCCAGGTCATCCGGCAGCGGTTCAGATGCTTCTTCTGCGGATAGCACAGGCATTACAGAAATATCGGACGCGGGTTCCAGGAAATCCGCCGCGACCCAACCGATGCCGCTGTCGCTCCCCAGGAAGCGCACGCGCAGCCAGCCATCGCCCTCCAACCGTGCATTGGCGACTGCCACATCTCCCACCACCAGCGAGCCGACAACTTCTGCATTTGTATCCGGCGTGGCGCGGACGTTGACATTTGCTGTTGCTGTGACCTGGACAAAGCGCGAAGCATCTTCCAGGCGCGTATCGCCAAACAGCACAATCTGCACCTCTTCCGTACTGCTGACCTCGCCTTCGACGTTGGCTTCGACCTCGAAGACAATCACACCCCATTGGGCGCTGGCGACATCCATCGCGCTCAGTTGCACGCTTTCAATCTGCAAGATGTCCACACGATCCCCCGGCGCGTCAAAGTCGAACCCCTCTTCTTCACCGGGACGCGCTTCAGGATTAATCAGGATGTAGCCATAGCAGGCTTCGTTACGTCCGGTTGCGCTGCAATTCTCCCCGGTGAGCGTGATGGCAGTTTGCACCAGGGCAGGGCAGGCCGGGTCTTCGGTGGCTTCTGCTGTCACCTCAGCAGTCACTTCCGGCGTACTTTCCGGTTCCGGCGTGGTTTCCTGCGCGGCAACCATCCAAACCGCCAGCAGTAAAACGAACAATCCTATGATGAAACGCTGCATATTGGTTCCTTATCTCCTGCAAAATGACAGGCGGGCGCTATCTAGCGTCTATCCATAATGCCCGAATGCCCGGTGAACAGCGATCCGGTTAGAGAGCAGTTCCGGCAGATACGGCAAAATGAATGCGGAGAAGAACATCATGTGGGTGCAATGATGCGATTTTACCATTCAACACGGAGATTGTAGGGGCGATCCTGTGAGGTCGCCAGCGGACACGGCAATGCCGTGTCCCTACAACATTTTACACGTAGGGGCGCAATGTATTGCGCCCGCTTTCGCAAAATCCGAAATTTCTCACGGATACGTGAATGGATACCCCAGCTCCCTCTCCGTCCGGCGAGGGGGAGCAAAACCTATCAGGATAGGCCAGGAAAGTCCCCTCTCCAAGTGGAGAAGGGATTTAAGGCTTGTCCGGTATTACTGTCGTGGTCATTGAGGCTTTTCTCGGCTTTTAACAGATCACATTGTAGGGACGAGGCCTGCCTCGTCCGAAACAAGCAGGCGGACAACGCAGGCGTTGTCCCTACAGGCGGCGATCTTGCCTATGAACCCGATGTTTGCGTTGGTTTCAATACCGGACAACGCTATTTAGGGGTGAGGTACATTTCCGCCGGGAGCGCACACAGACCTCCCCTACATGGGATTTTTCTCCGTATTCATTTTTTAAAAAGCATCATTGCGTCCCTACGGTGTCCCCTCCCCCGCAGACTTCTACCAGCGGGAAAATCTCGCTGAAATACCGCTGCATTTCGGTCGGGTTGAAATCACGGTTCACAATCGAGCAAGCCATCTGCGACCATTCTTCAATTCCTGTGCGCCATACAATCAGTGTACCATCCAGATCACCAGACGCGACGTGAGAGCCATCCGGCGAAAAAGTTACATCGGCAATGAAATTCTCGTGCAGGGCGAACGGCTGCCCCAGGGTACGCCACTGCGCCGTATCCCACAGCAGCAAGGACTCATCGTAGCTGCCAGAGATCATCATGCTGCCATCTGGCGAGAAGGCCAGGGAAGTCACCCGTGCGCTGTGTTCGGCGAGCGGTTCACCAATGGCGCTGAATTGCACAGCATCCCATCGCCGGATCAGGGCATCGCGCCCAGCCGAGACGAGGACGGAACCATCAGGATGATATGCCAGCGCTTCAATTGTGCCTCCATGAGCGGCATCAACCGAAGCCAGGATTTCGCCGCTTTCCAGTTCCCAGAAGATCAACGTGCCTTCCGCATCCCCTGAAGCCAACCGCGTCCCATCGGGCGAGAAGGCCAGGGCGCTCACACGCTGCGAATGTTCGCTTAAGGCCATGACTTGTGACCACTCGCTGCTTTCGGCATCCCTGCGCCACAGCAGAATGGTACCGTTATTCAGGCCGAGTGCGGCGCTGTCCTCCTGTGCTGCAAGGCTGAAAATGCTGTTATCAACGGTGTACGACGTGAGCAATTCGCTCCCTTGCCAGATACCCAACCGCTGATCGACCCCGGCAGACAAGAGCAAATCGCCGCTGTACGCCAGCCCGGTCACAGACCCGGTATGCAAGACCAGCGATTGTGCTTCGCCGCCGCTGGCATCCCACAGGGAAATATCAAAGCTGGCATTGTTGCCGCCTGCACTGGCAATCTGCTGACCATCTGGTGAATAAGCAACGGAACTGATGCCTTCCGTTTGCTGACCCCAGACCGTACCGAAGCGATCTTGCGGCGTGAGGCTCATTGCAACGACAGCCGTTTTGTCACCGACGAAGTACAAATCATTGCCGTGCCAGGAAAAATCATAAATCGGTACATTGCCAGCGCTGCGGATCCCGCCCAGAGATTCGCGTCCTGTAACATCCCACAGAAGGAAAAAAGCATCCAGGCCACCTGTGAGCAAGGTGCGACCATCTTCACTGAAAGCCACTTGCCGCACAGGGCCGCGATGTCCGCTGAAGTTCGCCAACAGGTCGCCCGTTTCCACATCCCACAGCCGAACGACCTCATCATTGCTGCCGGATGCAAGCTGCGCCCCATCCGGGCTGAAGGACAACGCCGTAACCCAGCTCGTATGCCCTTCCAGCGTGCGGAGAGGTTCCCAGGTTGCAGCATTCCACAGCACAATCGTCTGATCCTGGCTGCCTGTCGCCAGCAGTGCGCCATCGGGCGAGAAGGCCAGCGCGTACATCGGTTCATCATGTGCCTGGAATTCTTCGCTGATTTCGCCTGTTGCCACGTCAATGATCCGCACTACGCCATTCGTATCCGCAGCAGCAAGGCGCTCCCCGGAGGGAACATACGCGATTGCCCAACCGACTCCATCTTCCCAGGGAATATCCTGCAAGATGGAACCGTCATCACTGGCAACAATCAGCACGCGACCATCCTCCCCGATGCTGGCGAAAGTGCTGCCATCGGGCGAGAAAGCCAGGTCGCGCACGATGCCCTCATATTCATTCAGCGTGATGATGGGCTGGCGTGTCTGCAAATCCCAGAGGATGACGCGGCTGTCATGTCCGGCGCTAATCATGCGTGTTTGATCGTCGTTCACGGCGATGGCTCGTAGATTCGCGCTGTGTCCGTTGTAGAAAGCTTGCAGGCGCGGGCTGCTTTGCAGCACATTCAGCAGGCCATTGCGCGATTCGTAAGTATCACGCACTGCCAGCGCTTCCAGAGCGAGCAGCAGGGCAAGGTCGGGGGTGTCTTCTGTGCGCAGCGCCGCCGACGCTGCCAGTTCCCCGGCACGAGCCACAGCCGCCGCTTCATCAGCGCGGTCACGTTCCTGCACGGCGACATTGCGGGCGACCTCTGCCTGTACCCAGAATGATGCCGCCAGCACCGCCGCCACCATCGCCACAATTGCCAGCGCCAGCACCCGCCGGAAGCGCCGCAGTCGCGCCCATTCCCGCTCTGTTTGCTTGTTGATGCTGGTCTGTAAATAGGCTTGTTCGCTGGTGTTCAGCGAAGTGATATCGTTTTCCAGCAGTTCACGGAAAGAGGCCAACCGCGCACCGGTTGCCAGGAAGCTCTCATCCATGTTGTTTTCGAGCCACTGCTGCGTTGCAACACCTAACCGCGCCTGGGTACGCAGGGCATCCCGGTTGGCATTCAACCATTCTTGCAGCCGTTGCCAGCGCCGGATCAAGGCTTCATGCGCAATTTCGACTGTCGGGCGGCGCGTCTCTGGATCGCTGGCAGTGGTCAGCAGGCGGAAATCCGCAAAGGCATCCACCGTCTCGCGTACCGGGGAAACATCTTCTTCACTGGCGAATAAATCCGCCAGCAGCACACGGCGGCGGGTATCTTCCGTGCCTTCGCCCAGCCGCACCAATCGCGGGAATATCCGCGCTGCGATGATCTGTTGTTCTTCGGGCAAATCATCGTAGATTTCGTCTGCGCGTTTTGCCAGCGCACCCGCAACCCCACCCAGATCACGATAGGCCGCGCTGGTCAATTCCAGGTAATCGCGGCGCTCGTACAGTTCGCTGAGGGTATATTGCAGCAGCGGCAAGGCTCCACCCTGATTACGAACATCGGCAATCAACAAATCCACCAGCGCATCATCCAGGATCAACCCGGCACGTTCAGCAGGTTTTTCGATGGCGGCACGCAATTCTTCGTCGCGCATCGGCGGCACGAGTTCCGTCCGCGCCTGGAACAACTCACCCCAACCGGGGTAATTCAACGGACGATCCAGGAAATCTGCTCGCAAGGTGACGATCAAGCGCAGGCGGCTGTTGGGATGAGTCACGGCATCATAGAGCGTTTGCAAGAAATGGCGGCGAATGGTTTCACCATTGGTGATCGTGAAGGCTTCCTCGAATTGATCCACCAGCAGCAGCATTTCACTACCCTCTGCCAGCGATGCTTCCAGCGCCTCATGCAGATCGAAGGTATCGCTCTCCAGGGTGTTCATGAGTTTTTCGCTGGCGCGGCTGGCGACAGTCAGCACAGCCCCTTCCAGGCGGCGCATGGGGTTCGTACCCGGAGCTATGCTTGCGATGAACAGCGGGGGCAGGCTGGGCGCTTCGTCTTTGCGCAACGAGGCCAGCAGCCCCGCCCGTACCGCGCTGGATTTCCCGCTGCCACTCGGCCCCACCACAGCAAGGAAGCGCTGATGTTCGGCTTTTTCGGTCATGCGCTGGCGCAGTTGGTAGACCAATCCTTCGCGCCCGTAAAAGTCCTGGGCATCGCCTTCTTTGAATGGACGCAAGCCCTTATACGGATTGAAAACATCTGCCGGGATGTCGATGCTTGCACCGCGCTGGCGACCCAGTGCAGAACGCCCATCTCCATAACGCAGCGAATCCACCACAGCGCGGAAGTCTTCCGCGAAGTGCAGCACGTTATCATAGCGCTCAGACGGATTTTTCAGCGTGGCCTGTCGCAGCGGGGCATTCAGGGCATCGGGTAATTCCGGGCGGATGGCTTGCAGCGGGGGGAGTTCGGTGCTGATTTGCTTATTCAACAGTTCCAGCAGTTCGGCGCTCTCGAAGGGTGCTTCGCCCGTCAGCACTTCGTACATCAGAATGCCGAGGCTGTAAATATCGCTCTTGTGCGTGATGTTGATGCGCCCGCGTTGAAGATGCTCCGGCGAAATATACTTGGGCGAACCATGCACGACGTTATTCAAATCTTCCGCAAGGTTCACATTCGCGGCGAGATCACGCGCAATGCCGAAGTCGGTCAGGTAAGCGTTGCCATCTTCGTCCAGGAGGATATTGGCGGGCTTGATGTCCTGATGAATGACTTGATTGCGGTGGGCGAGGTGCAGGGCATCCGCCATATTTTCCAGCAGTTTCGCCGCCTGCTCCTCATCCCAGGGGCCATAATCCGCAATGGATTGCCCCAGTGTATCGCCGCGCACGTAGCGCATCACCAGATACGCGCCATCCGGGTCGCGCCAAAAATCATACAACGGCACAATATGCGGATGCTCCAGCCGGGCGATGAGTTCTGCTTCCACCTCAAAGCGCCGGATAAAGCTCTCTTGGTTGGCATGGATGGGCAAAATCACCTTGATGGCAACTTCGCGGGTGATGCTGTCATCGCCCCGGTCGATGATCCGCTGGACGGCGCGGTAGACATCACCGAAACCGCCAGTGCCAATTTTCTCTTCGAGGATGTAGCTGCGTATTTGTCGTATGGTCATCCGTGCATGCGGCGCGGCAGTAGCAGGCTGCGGCGCTTTCCCCCAATTGTTCTTTCGTTCAAGAGTAATCTTCGCTTGTTCGGCGCATTCGCGCAAGCCCATCGGGGAATTGGCTCATGTGTAAAGCGTGCTGCGCCGTTTGCAGAAAATTTCAAGAACCACCGTTTCTGTAGATTAGCGTGAGTTTTGTTTATGGGTTTACTGCGGGTGCGTCGTGGACACGCCCCTACGAGAAACAACATTTCAATGGTATAGAGGTACGATCTATCATGCCCGCTAACAATGCCGGAAGCGCTGCCAGCAGCCCATCCTTTCTATACATAAGCCAATCGCAATTTTTCCCGTAACAATTTTGTATACAAACATTTCCAAAACATCACGTAATTTCAATGTTTATTTCGTGTAACTTGCGTATACTGGAATCAGACAGGTTTTTACAAGTCTTTTATGTAAGTTAGGTCTTTGCAAGGATAAACCGAGTATTGGTAGGGTGATCGTAGTGGGTTTATTCGCGCAAACCTTGCAAGCGCGTCGTAACAGCTAAAGTGATTCTCGATGAAAAGTAATCAAGTAGGATGGAAAATCGGTCTCTTTTTTGTAGTGATGCTCCTTACGAGTGTCGCTGTGTTGAACGTTCTCACGGCTTTTGCACAGGATGAACCTTGTGCGCCGGGTGATCTTGCTTGCGAGGAGGCAACCCCCACTACAGATGTCGTGGTAGAGGTTGCAAGCCAAACGCCCACAGCTACACCGACTTTCACACCGCTGCCAACGGATACGCCTGAGCCATCACTCACGCCCACAATGGAGCCGACTGCCACAGAAACCGCTACCTGGACAGCTACCGCCACCGCGACGCTGATCCCGACGAATACGCCGTTTCCAACAGCCACACCGCTGGTCATCAATCCGTTGGAGGCTTGCTGGGTGGGCGATCAAGGCCCCAGCACGAGCATCTGGCGCATCACGAACCCGAACCCTACGCCACTGCGCCCAACGCCAGAGACGAAAGTGCGCTTTGATTGGGCGGTTTACGTTTACGACCGGGCCGAACCCGTCCAGTCCGCCAACAATTATGATAATCCCGCCGTCTTTGAAATGCAGACCGCACGCGGAGATTACCTGGTGGTATCGTGGCATCTGGATGAACAGGGGCGCGAACCCGTATTCCTGGGTGAAACGATTGCATACGCACAACTGGAATTCTCATGCGATGCGTTGAACGTGACCTTAACTGCTGAAGCCAGCATCACGCCCAGCGCAACTGCCAGCAACACCCCGACAGCGACAGATACGAGCAGCCTTCCGCCAGAGATAACGGCAACTGCCACTGCGACAGTGACCTTGCCCCCGGAAGTCTCCGCAACTGCGACAAGCACCGAAACGCCGACAGATTTGCCGACGGTTACGCCGCGTGAATCAGAAACGCCAACGAACACACCGACACCAACAGCGACACCAACGTTGGATTCGCAAATCGGGCCATCAGCCACACCGACGCTGACCCCAACGGCAACCATAGCAGCCCCTCCGGGATGTGATGTATTGATCCCCAACGGGATGGTTGAGCTGCTGGCGGCAGAAATTGAAATTGCCAATGCCACGGGCGCACCGACGGTCATCTGCCTGGAAGAAAATGGTGATTACCCGCTGATGACAAGTTATGGCGGTAGAAGCGGCCTGCCCACGATAAGTGGCAGCATCACCATTGAAGGGCGCGGTTCGATGATCCGGCGTGGATTGTCCGCCTCGGCATTCCGTTTGCTGCATGTCAGCGAGGGCAATATCACCCTGCGCAATCTCCTGCTCACCAACGGTTATGCCCAGGGGAATCTCGGCGGCGCACTTCTTGCCGAAGATTCAAGTCTGGTACTGGATACCGTGCAGATTGTCGGTAACCGTGCCGTCAGTGGTGGGGGTGTCTTCCTGGATGAAACCAGCGCCACAATTACAGGCAGTGCATTCCGGGATAATGATGCGACTGAATTCGGTGGCGGCCTTGCGGTATTCGATCCCCTGAGCAGTGTCGGGGTCTTCAGCACCACGTTCAGCAGTAACAACGCCGTGAACGGTGGCGGCATTGCCAATATCAGCGGCATGCTCGTCATCGAAAATGGAACGATTACCAACAACGTCGCAAGCAATGGCGGTAGTTTCTACAACAGCGACCAGGGTACATTGAGCATCGCCAATACGGTCATCAGTGAGAACACCGCCAGCGTAGCTGCCGCAGGGCTGACGCGCACCAGTTACACGAATATCACGACAAGCTGCTTGATCTTGAACAGTACCGCGTCCGGCGCAGATTTCACGAATGCAATCCCGATTGATGCAGTCAACGCGGCGAATAACTGGTGGGGTACGACGGATGGCCCCGGTGGTGTAGGCGGTGGGTCAGGTACGACAATTTCCGCCAATGTACTTTACGAACCCTTCCTGACTCGTGCGCCCGGAATTTGCGCCGCAGCGAGCGAAGAATTCGGAAGCGTTGACCTCGGTTCACCACGCGGCACACACGGACGCTAGAAGCAATCCCCACCGCGTATTTCGTAGGGGCGTGTCCATGACGCGCCCAGGGTTGTCAACGGGTTCGACCATGTCGAACCTGCGATAGCTGGCTGGCTTCATGCGCCAGCGGCACGAAAAACAGCGCGATACGAACTTCTTTGTGTCCTTCGTGTCTTTGTGGTTCAAATCGTTTTGAAGCGATTGGAGCGCACACGGACGCTCTGACGGTTACCTACATAGCCGGAATCAAAAACGGGTGACAAGCTGCCACCCGTTCTTTTGTTCACGCAAAGTAGCGGTTATTCATCATCCCGGCAGTTGCCGAACCAGCGGCAGGGTGCCCACCAGGGACGTTCTCCTGTTGCTGGAAGGGTAGACACAATGACAATCTGTGCAGTGCTGCCCCCCACTTCATTGATGATGATCTGGTTCTGAACATCTTGCGTCACACGGGTCAGGATGGTTGCCCGCAGCGTTTCGCCCGGATCAATGTTCGGGATGAACCAGGTAACTTGCTGCCCGCTGACGGTAATTGTCCCGCGATCTGCATTGGTGGAGATGATTTGCAGTCCGTCCGGCACATCATCAATGATGGTCTGGTCATTGGCGGTTGCGCTGCCCACATTGCTCACGGTGATCGTCCAGGTTGCATCCTGCCCGATGCTGACCACACCCGGATTCACGGTCTTGCTGATCTGAAGATCTGCGCCACCTTCGCTCTCAACAACGAGATTGCTTTCCGGCGTGGGGGTGGCTTCTTCGCCGATGGTCTGTGAACGGGCGGTGCTTTGCAGGCTGATGCTGCCATTCGTGCCGCGTTCTTCCGCGCCTTCCGGGAAGGAGCGCCAGTTGTTGAAGGCATCCATCGCACGAGCATAGTAATAGACGATGTTCCCGGCTGCTTCGGCGGCTTCAATATCGAGCGCAGGAATGTCCCCTGTCCACAGGCCGCCGCCCTGGTCTACTGCATCCACAGTGATCCAGTTTACGCCGTTATCAATGCTGTAAACGACTTCTACATCGACAACACCACTGCCCGCAAACTGCCAACTCATGTAGTCGAAGGGTTCATCCTGCACACCGCTGACTTCCACCGTTGCCGAACCGTCCGGGTTCATGATGTGAACTTTGTCTGCGATTGCTGGCGCACGCCAGTCACCAATCGGCAAATCCGTACCTGCCGAGAAGCACGGCTTATAATTGCCTGATGTTGACTCAAACCAGGCTTCCACGCCGTCAGTCTGATCCCACATTTGCTGGTTCACATAATCCCAGAAGCCAACAATCGCTTCGCGCATATCTTCCGTATCGCCGAACGTTCCTAATGGTGGATAGTTCGTATTCGGGTTTTCACCGAAGGTGTAATAGAACCAGAAAGATCGCTGCACACCGGAGAGCAGTTCTCGGCCTGCAAAGTGGGCGAAGGGCTGCGCCAGATTCGCCGCACCGATAGAAGGATACGCTGCCGGATCACCCCAACCGGGGAGGGCAGCCCCTTCCAGTGCGGGGAAGTTGCCGAAGTCCCAGAAGTTGCCATCATTTGCGCCCATATTGGCGAACAAAACTGCACGCCCGTAGCCCGCAATATACGCGCCATCCTGGATAGTATCCGGTGGCGGGAATGTCAGGTCGGGGAAGTTATTGGTTCCGAGATAGGTTTCCGCATATGTGACAGCAGCGCCCGCTTGTCCGATAGCCACACCCAGTGCCGGGACGAAAACGTCACGCGCACCACCCACGAGGCAGCGATTCGGGGGGAAAGCCACGGGGCAAGCATTGTAGTCAACAAGGTCGGGACCCCCTGCCGGAGCCGCATCATAGGCGGGCATCACATCTGCATCGTTGAAGAACCAGTTCCAGTACGCCTGACCATGTGTGGTGAAGCGCCCCGAACCAGGGATACCCGCAGCCGCCATCGCATTGCCCAATTCTGCAATCGACCAGGCGACGATACTTTCCGCACGGGGAGCCGCGCCAGAAATCGCAATCTGGTGCAGGGTATCATCAACATAGCGGGATGTTTCCGTCGGGCTGTTCAGACCAACTGATGTCCAGTAGAAGACACGGTTGGGAATACGCACGTCGCCGATGTCAGGGCTTTCCCCTGCGGTCAGGTCATAGCTTCCGGCGGGGTTGCCGAAGGGATTATAGGGGTCTTCTGCGATGCCATCATCCGTCTTCGGAATGATCATATAGTCCAGCACAAAATCCGCACACGATGCAGCATAGATCGACAGCAGTTGACGGGCGTTTGCGAGCTGTAGATCCGCTCTACCCATCGCCACCAGAACCTCATTAATGCCGTCTACGCCATTGCCATCCGGGTCAGATGCGCGTTGGTATTCAGTGATGAACCAGCGGATGCACGTCCCCTGACCGAAGAGGCTGCGATCATTGCCTTGCAATGGATTGCCTGCGAAGTACGCATCCGGCATCGGCACACCCCAGATATTGCCGGGGAGGTCACCCACCAGAGAGCCATCGCCTGCCACTGCGGTATATGCGCCACCAACCGTGGGATCAATGGCGTAATTGATGATAAAAGCGGTCTCACGATCATAGAAATAATTCGGGTTTCCTTCCGGCGGAATCGGCTCCGCAGCCACTTTCCCCGGGGTGAACGCCAACCCGACCAGCACCACAAGGGTACTCACCCAGAGCGTAACCCACTTGTTCCTTGCGAAATGACTCGTCATAGTATTCTCCTCAGGCATCTACGCCCATCGGGATTATTGTCATGCTCAGGCTTTCTGCACTGCTTCCCCATACTTCGTAGTAGATGTAGCCAAACAAACTCTTGACATACGGAACTAAGTATACATGACACTGAATTACGACGCTGTTTGTGATAAGTTTAGTAAAAGTTATAAAATCTTTACCCTGCAACCAGCACCTGCTCCCCACTATCTTACAGTAAATTTCTTAATTCAGGCGTTAATTTTCAATTACCATGATAACAATTTCCAAATCTAACATGCCTTTTTCAGGCAAGAAACACTACAATCATTGACCTTTTCTGAAAACCAATCACCGAAGCAACAAACCAACATGACACGAAATTACGACAGCAGAATCGCCACATTACTCAGCGTCCAACCGACTCAGGTCAGCGCCACCATCCGCCTGTTGGATGAAGGCAACACCATTCCTTTTATTGCACGCTATCGCAAAGAACAAACCCTGAACCTGGACGAGTTCAAAATCCGTCAGATTGAAGAAACGGTGCAGAAATTCCGCCAGGTGGATGACCGCCGTGAGACGATTGTCAAGACCGTAGCAGAGCAGGGCAAGCTCACCGATGAACTGCGCGAGAAGATCGAAGCGGCGGAGAGCATCACAGAGCTAGAAGATCTCTACGCGCCTTACAAACCCAAGCGCCGCACCCGTGCCGGGATCGCCCGTGAATTCGGGTTGGAGCCGCTGGCGCTGCTGATTCTGGAACAGCCGCACAAGGGGGCTGCACCGGAAGCCGCCGCAAAAGCCTATATCACGGAAGAAGTCCCCACCCTCGAAGATGCCTTGCAGGGAGCGCGGGACATCGTTGCAGAGCAGATCAGCGACGATGCAGACGTGCGCGGCGAACTGCGCGAGAAAGCCAACCAGTTCAGCAGCTTGACCTGCACGCGCATCAAGGACAGCGAAGACCCCAAAGGCACATACGAAACCTACTACCAGTTTGAAGGGCGCGTGGCCTATCTGCGTCCGCATCAGGTACTGGCGATGAATCGCGGTGAGAACGAAAAAGTGCTGCGCATCAAGGTCGATGTGCCGGAGCGTGATTGGCGCAATGCGATTGAATCGCGCTACCGCGTGGACAATCGTTCACCCTGGGCGGGGCAGTTGCAGGAAGCCATTGAAGACAGCGCGAAACGTCTGCTGCTGCCTGCGATGGAACGTGATGTGCGCCGTACCCTGAGCGATGCCGCCGAACTGCACGCGATCCAGGTCTTCGCGGAGAATTTACGCGCCCTGCTGAATCAGCCACCGTTGCGCCAGCGCATTGTGATGGGCGTTGACCCGGCCTACCGCACGGGCTGCAAAATCGCCGTGATTGATGAATCCGGCAAGGTGCTGGCAATTGATACCGTCTATCCGCACAAGCCGCAAAATCGCTGGGATGAAGCCAAAGCCAGAATTACCCAGCTCGTCCAGCGCCACAAGGTAACCATCATCTCGATTGGCAATGGAACCGCCAGCCGCGAAACCGAACAACTCATTGCCGAAATCACGCGCCAGCTTGACGGCGTGAAGTATGCCATCGTCAATGAAGCCGGGGCTTCGGTCTACAGCGCCAGTGATCTCGCCCGTGCAGAACTGCCTGAACTGGATGTGAGCATTCGCGGGGCGGTCAGCATCGCCCGCCGCATTCAGGACCCGCTGGCGGAACTGGTGAAAATTGACCCCAAGAGCATCGGCATCGGCCTCTATCAACATGATGTGAATCAAAGCCGCCTCTCGGATACGCTGGATACCGTCGTGGAGAGTGTGGTAAATCAGGTGGGCGTGGATGTGAATACCGCTTCGCCTGCGCTGTTGCAATATGTCGCGGGGATTGGCCCCAAACTTGCCGGGAATATCGTCTCCTTCCGCAATGAGAACGGCGCATTCGCCAGCCGCGCCGCACTGAAGAAGGTCAGCGGATTGGGCGCGAAAGCTTTCGAGCAGGCGGCGGGGTTCCTGCGCGTGCTGGATGGCAAGAATCCCCTGGATGCCAGCGCCATCCACCCGGAAAGCTACGATCCGGCGAAAGAGATTCTGAAGCTGGCAGGCATCAAGGCTGATTCGCCGCCGGAAGAACGGGAAGCCGCCCTGCGTGATCTGCAAAAAGCTACCAGCATCGAGCAGCTTGCCCAGAAATTGGGCGTGGGTGCGCTCACCCTGGCGGACATTCTGGAACAATTGGTTCGTCCGGGGCGTGATCCCCGCGAAGAGGTGGATCCGCCGCTGCTGCGAAGTGATGTCCTCAGCATGGAAGATTTGCAGCCGGGGATGATCCTCGCCGGAACGGTGCGCAATGTGGTCGATTTCGGTGCCTTCATTGATATTGGCGTGAAGCAAGATGGCCTGCTGCACATCAGCAAGATTCCGCCGGGGGAAGAACTGCGCGTCGGTGATGTGCTGGATGTGAGCATCCTCAGCGTGGATAAGGATCGCGGACGGATCGGCCTGGGGTGGGTGAATTAGTTTTCAGTTTTCGGTTCTCAGTTTTCAGTCCTACGCCGCCACAAGCGCAACAGCAGCAGCGGGAAGCGCACCAAAGGGCGCTCGAACCTGCTGCACACAGTCCCCTCTGGTGGACTTGGCAGTTATTAGCTGGATGGCTTCAGCCTCCAGCGACCAAAAAGCAGAGAATGTTCCAACGGCTTCAAGCCCAATTCCGCCCGCCGCGCAGTGCAGCAACCCCACCCCCAAACCCCCTCAGCCGAAGCATCAAGGAGGGGGCTTCTGTCCTGAGACGATGAGGATGATTCGTAGGGGCATGATCGATCATGCCCGATATTTGGTCTAGCCCTGGCAGGGGAAACTGCCGAGTACCGATAGCAGTTCCCGTTCTTGCAAACGCTCAATTGCATTGAAACGCAGCAGATAAGCTGTTACTCGCCCATGAGCAGTGATTGGATCAATTCGTATTCCATCGATACGGAAATGCGCATCCCAACGCTGCTTCCTGGGATTGAACAGTGGAATGGTGGCAGCATCGTAATCCCAATCAACGGAACTGATGCTGCTCCCCTTGTAGCTGTTACACCAATAACAGCTTAAACAGAGGTTCTCCGCCGCAGTTGCGCCACCATGTTTTTCCGCAATGATATGATCGATAGCGAAATCAATGGCTCTGTCCTCAGTGTTGATGCGGCAGTATTCGCAGCAGCCGCTGGCACGCTCGATTACAAGTCGGCGCAGTGCCGCACTGATATAAGTTCCACTCATACCTTATCCTGTAGCCGCAGCCGCGCCTTCGCCTTGACCAGTGTCAGCAAATGGTCAATCTGGCGAAATTCTTCCATCTCGGCACGTTCGGCTTCAGACAAGCTATCGCGCTGGTTCTTCTCCAACAGGTTATGCGCACGTGACTGCAATTCCTCTGGCAAGCGATAGCTGGCGATTTCTTCCAGCGACGGTGCTGATCCGAGAAAATCAGTCACAATATCTTTGATGGATTTCTCTGGTGCAAAGGCCATTTTTGTACCCTAGTGAGCTTTCCCCTAGCATAGCACAGTCAGCGCACATGGTGCGTTACTTCAAAGGCTTCAAGCCCAATTCCGCCCGCCGTGCATTGCAACAACCCCACCCCCAAACCCCCTCGCCGAAGCATCAAGGAGGGGCTTCTGTTCCGTGCTTCCTGCGGATCACCTTTGGACACTGCTATGCATGTCCCCCCTCTATCTCCCCCCGCTTCGCAAAGGGAGGACAAGTTTCCTCACGCAGTGGGGCGGCGGAAGGGGGGATTGACTGGGAACTGCAAAGGAGCTTCACGAGTTTTTGCGATTAGCCAGCAGTGTGAGACAAGGGCAGATCTGTTTTGCAGCATTCGCCCCGCATACATGGACTTTCTACATGTTGCGTGTACAGCATTGGTGCTATACTCGCGTCCGCGATACCATCAGAGGTAGCTAATCCACCAGAGAGCCATTCCACCATGCGACGGTTAGTGCGCAACTATCACATCCCCGAAAGCACAGTCTTGATCTTACTGGCGGTCACTGTCGGCCTGAGTACTGGCGCGGCGGTACTGGCCTTTCGTACTGCTTTCCATGAATTGGAGCATTTCTTCTTCCATGTCATCGGGCAGCATGGAATGATGGGTCACTGGCTGGAAGCGGCGAAACTTCCTCCCGCGCTGGCAACTGTGCTGATCCTGATTGTAGTGGGTGCGCTGGTTGGGTTGATTGTGCAGGTTTTTGTGGGGCATGAAAAATATCATGGCGTGGCAGGCATCATGGAATCCGTTGCGCTTACAGGGGGTCGCCTGCCTTTTCTGAAGCAGCCCGCGAAAGCCCTCGCCTCAGCCTTATCACTGGGTGCGGGAGCATCCGTCGGCCCTGAAGACCCCAGCGTGCAAATCGGTGCGAACCTGGGTTCGTTCTTCGGGCAGTACCTGGGACTATCTGAGGAACGGGTTGTGCTGTTGGTCGGCGCGGGTTCGGCCTCTGCGATTGCGGCTGCCTTCAATGCCCCGATTGCCGGGGTATTTTTTGCGATAGAAGTTGTCCTGGGGCAGTTCAATACCGGGGCAATCAGCGTGATTGTGCTGTCTGCGGTCATCAGTTCCGCACTCACGCAAGCCTTCCTGGGTTCGCATCCAACACTGGGGGATTTGAATTACGTACTCGGCAGCCCGGAACAACTGGTGTTCTATGTGTTGTTGGGGGTGCTGCTGGCAGGTGTGGCAGTGATCGTGATTCGCCTGTTTTATTGGACGGCGGATTTCTGGCACAAACGCTTGCACCTGCCGCTGCCCGTTGAGACAGCACTCACCGGGGCGCTGATTGGTACGATTGGGGTATTTCTGCCCCAGGTACTCGGCACAGGTGAAGAATTCATGCTGGAAATCCTGGAAGGAGATGCCCAATTCACCATTGGATTTGTGCTGCTGCTGGGCGGCGTGAAGGTGATCGCTACCGCCCTCAGCAGCAGCGGTGGTTTTGTGGGGGGTGTGTTCGCGCCCACATTGTTCATGGGGATCGCCTTCGGCAACGCTTACGGGTTATTCCTGCAAGCGGTGCTGCCAACGCAAGCCCTGGGCAATCCGGCGGCCTATGCCATTGCGGGGATGGCTGGCGCTCTCGGTGGTGTGGTGCGTGCGCCGATCACCGCGATTTTGCTGGTCTTCGAGCTAACGGACGACTACCGCCTGATCCTGCCAATTATGCTGACAACGGTCGTCTGCACCATGCTGGTTGAGCGATTGGGTGTGGCGGGTATCTATATGGAAGCCTTGCTAAAGAATGGTATCCATTTGCAGCAAGGACGTGATATTGATTTGATGCAGGGGATTCTCGTGCAGGAAGCCATGGATTCTCCCGCGCCAACCATCAGCGCCGGAGCGACCCTTTCCGAATTGCGGCATACCTTCCGCGAGAAACATACCCGCGCCCTCTGCGTCGTCAACGGCGAGAATACCCTCAAGGGCATTGTTACGCTGGGGGATTTACAGCGCGTGTATGAGCAAGCCGACGAAGAACACCCGCTGTCTGCTGTGACGGTGGGGGACATCGCTACCAAAGATGTAGTGACAGTTGCGCCAAATGATGTACTCTGGCAGGCGATCCGACGTATGGGCGGGCGAGACATCGGGCGCTTGCCTGTTGTGGATGAGCGCACCGGGGAATTGGTGGGATTGCTGCGCCGCCAGAGTATCATGATTGCTTACAATACCGCCATCACGCGCAAGCTGCACGACCAACATTATGCGGAGCAAATCCGCCTGAATACCCTGACCGGGGCGCATGTTGCCGAGTATGAGGTGCAACCCGGCAGCCTTGTCGCCAACCAGATGCTCAAAGATGTGAAGTGGCCTTCTGATAGCATCGTCGCCTCGGTGCTGCGCCGGGGAAAATTGATTGTCCCACGCGGCAGCACACAGCTACACGTCCACGATAAAGTAACCATCGTTGCCGATGTGCAGTGCGATCCCCTGCTCAAGAAGATGTTCCAGCGCGAGGCCAAACCCCCCGCATTGGATTAGTCATAAAGGCTTGTCCGGTATTGAGAACCGAGGTTGTGAGTGGAAGCGCAATGCCTTTGTTTGGGTTTGCGGCGGACACAGCGATGCCGTGTCCGAGAATGATCTATATCAGTACGATTTCCGCCCGAAAACAATACCGGATAAGCCTTTTAATCCTCGGCGACTTTCTGTACATGAGCCTCTGTTCCTGTGACCTCTTGAAGAACCTTTATAGACCCTATAAAACTTTCCTGGTGAATCTTGCCCTTTGTATGGATTTTGCCTAGCATAGCGGGAGGCAAAACGCATCAAAGTTTCACAACGATGTGCTTTGATAGATTTCGCATCAATCGGGAACGGAAGGAGGGATGTGCGTGTCAGATGAATCGAGAACGCACAGGGAAGACGGACAGATGCTGAATCATAATCCTGGAGTGGAAACACCCTATACCCAGCATGATCCAGACTGGATGTTAATTCGTGGGATGGCAGACGGAGACATCCGCGCATTGAACGAATTATATGCGCGGTATGGCTCGATGCTGCTGGCTTTTTTGAGCGCCCGTGTGGGCAATCGCCAGGTCGCGGAAGAAGTGCTGCAAGATGTGATGCTGGCAGTGTGGGACAATGCCCATACGTTTGAGGCACGCAGCAAGGTCAAAACCTGGCTGCTGGTGATCGCACGCAATCGGGCGATCAATGCGACGCGGCGGAAGCAGCTTCCGGTGATTCACCTGGAAGATGTCTTCAGTTTGCGCAGCGATGAGACCGGGCCAATGGAAGCGCTGGAAAAGCACGAGCGACAGGATCGCGTGCGGGCTGCCATCCAACAGCTACCCGAAGGCCAGCGGGAAGTCCTGGTGCTGGTGTTCTACCATCAGTTGACCGGGGTAGAAGTGGCGGAAGTATTGGGCATTTCCGAAGGCACAGTCAAGAGCCGCCTGCATCGTGCCAAAGAAACACTGAAAGGGTTGTTAGCGCAAGAGGGCAGCGTGTGATGAACGAACAGCAATGGCAAGAACTCATTCCATTCTATGTGGCGCAGACCTTGCCACCGGAACAAGCACGCGCCTTTGAGCAGTATGCATCGGCACAGGGGGAGCGCTGCGCCCGTGAAGTTGACGAATGGCGCAGGTTGGCGGCGGCAGTCTGGGCAGAAGCGGACAGCGTTGCAAAGCAGCTTCCGCCATTGTCGCAGGAAGTCTATAACCGCCTGAGCTACCGGGATGTGCAGCCCACGCGCTACGGAACCAATCCGCCGCGCCCGGATTACGCGCCGCCAGCCAGCAAAGGGCAATCGCGCCAGGGTGGTGTGCCGATTACGCTGGTTGCTGGGATTGTGATGGCGCTGTTGTTTGGGGCGCTGCTGCTTGGGATCGGGCTGCGTCCGGGCGAAGACAACGAAAACAGCACGCAGATTGCGCAAAATCTCACGCTGGAAGCCAGCCAGGATGCAGCCGCTTCGGGCATTGGCCTGGCAGAAGATACGGTCACGCCATCCGGTACGCCGATTGGTGGCGGAATTTTGAATACGCCGTTCCCGACACCGACGGCAACCAACACGCTTGCGCCGACAACCGGGGTGACGGCCTTCCCCACCAGCGTACCGCCTGCGACATCGACTCCGCTACCCGCAGGGACAGGTGGCGGACAATCCGCAGCGGGGGCAGAGGTGGCTCCGTTGGGGGGTGGCCCCTATATCACCATAACACCGGGCTTGATGCAGGACGGTTATCATCAGTGCTTCCTGTTCAATCCAACGGATCAATTCATCAATGTGCATGAATACGCAGGCGGCAGCAATATCATTGGCTCAATCCCGCCGGGCGCAGAATATCGTGTGCTGATTCGCAGCACCAGCGGCTGGTATCAGATTTTCATGCCGGGAGCCAATCGCGCCCAGGCCGGGTGGATTGCGCCGGAGAATACGTATCTGACCGGGAACTGTGATGCATCGCTCTTCTGGGTTCCGACGGCGACTTCGACCCCCACACCCAATGTCACACGCACGCCAACCGATGCCGCAATTCTGCCGATTGACCCCGGCAATGTGTCGATTGTGGAAGTGCCAAGTACCACGCTGCATACCGAACCGCTGGCAACCAGCCCGATTGTCGGCACTGTGTCGCAGGGGGATCGCCTGACCCCGCTGGCGGCAACCTTCACCAACGGCACGCAATGGACACAGGTTCGCTTTGGGGATGTTGTCGGCTGGATCATTGCCGCGCAGATCACCACCTATGCTGAGGCCGATGCCCCGCCGGAAGCAACCGCGCAGCCGTAGAAAAATTTCCGCATAATAAATGGGCATGAACGATCATGCCCCATGTACATCAAGACACTTCCTCTAAGAAAAGACCTGTTCAGAGATGTGGTTTGGCTGTTTGCCCCGCCAGCGGCACGAAAAACAGCACGATACAAACTTCTTTGTGTCCTTCGTGTCTTTGTGGTTCAAATCGTTTTGAAGCGATTGATGCCCGCTCTGCCAATGAACCACTTCGCACTCACCCTGCAAAGTGGCAACGAAGAGGGATCGATCTATCTGCGGTTGTGCAGCATCCACGCTTCATAATCGCAGGCGTTGGAGCAAATCACTTACTGCTGCTTTCCATTCTTGCAGAAGGTCATCAGTCTCTTCCCACAATTCGTATAACTCGGATTGCTCGCTGCCGGACGTTGTTTTTTCAACGGCGCGAATCGCTTTCTGTACCAGCTCATCTTGCACTTGATGATTATGTGTCTGCTGCCATTCCACAATATATTCAGGAATATTGGCGGCTGGATGCCCTCTTAGCAGGGCTATAATTTCTCCGGCAGCAATGGCTTCGCAGGCTGTATCCGCATCAATGTAGTCCTGCTGCGCCAGGACGGTATCAAAAGTGTTTTCAAGCGGTGCTAAATCCTTGGCTTCTACTATGGTATTCAGATAGTCCAGCGCGGTGTCATTCTCAAAATTACCTGCTCCCCAGGCTCCCATAGCCCCCCTCCATTCTCATCATTCGCAAGAAGCGCTAAACATTTCTAAAAAATCGAAGCCCTCAATGCAGTGTACCGTGAATGTAGTAGCGCACGAGGTTGCGCCCGCCGGTCTTCGCCAGATGCAGCGCCTTATTCGCACGCTCCACCAGTTCTTCAGCGGGGATCACTTTATCTGTGATGCCAATGCCGATGCTGACAGTAATGGGAATTTCGACCTCTTGCACCACACAGGGTCTCTCTTCGATGGCAGCACGCAGCCGTTCCGCGATGGCAATGGCATTGGGTAAATCACAATTCGGCAGGGCGATTACGAATTCTTCGCCACCAAAGCGCCCAATAGCGTCCGTTGCGCGGAGATGTTTCTGCAAACGGTGTGCTACCTCTCGCAGCACCCCATCCCCCACCGGAACGCCGTAGCGCTCCGATACCTTGTGGAAGTGATCCAGGTCAATCATGAGAAGTGCCAGCGCCCGCCCGAACGCCTCGCGGTTCTGGGTCATTTCGGTCACGCTGGCAAGAAATCGTGCGCGGGTATAGACCCCGGTGAGCTGATCGCTGGTTGCTAAATCTTCCATTTCGTCCAGGCTCTCGCGCCGATGCAAGTCATGCTGGACGATGCGCTCTGCGATTTTAAGGCGTGCCAGCAGTTCACGGGGCGAAGTCGGCTTTTGCAAGTATTCATCCACGCCGGATTCCAGCCCAATGAGGCGATCTTCCGGGGATGATTTTGCCGTCATCATGATGATATACACATAGGGATCGTTGTACTCACTGCGGATGCGCTCCACCACTTCCAGCCCGTTCATAATCGGCATCATCCAATCCACAATCGCTATATGGATGTTGTACTGCTGCATGTGTTCCAGGGCTTGTTCTCCGCTGTGCGCGATGTAGACCGTATGCGCGGTTTTTTCCAGCACATTACGCAGCAGTTCGGTGATCTCGTGGTTGTCATCCACAACCAGAATATTCATGATGCCTCGTCTTCCGGTTTGCTTGTGGGCAGAAACAAGGGGATTGGTTCATCGTGGAACGTGCGATCTTGCAAGATTGTAGTACCCTGCACAACGCGCACCAACGCAAGAGAAAAGTCTTCCGGCGCGTTCTGTTGCTTCCCGTAAAGGGGAAGATTTTCATCAAATTGTGCGAAACGTGCAGCCGTCAGCGCATGATCCGCGCCCCCGGAACCCGGCGAGAAACAAGTACCTTCCAGGTTTGCGCCCTTTTGCTCACTGAAGGGCAGCGCAAAATCGCCATGTACGTTCCAGGGTGGGTGCAGGGTTTCGGGTATAGAGGTCATCAGCAGCAACCACCCCACCAGCAGCACGCAGCGAAGCCATCTCGAAGCCGAATATCTATAGGCTGCGCTCCCCGCATATGCATCTCGTTCACCCATTGATCGTGACGTTTCGATCTATCCCTGGTTTCATTATACGCGAGATCGCAAAATCGATATAGTGATGGGTCGCCGAGGATTAAAAGGCTTGTCCGGGAATATTATCAGGGTCATTGTCGGTCTTTTCGTATCTTGACTGAGCCTGCTGTGGGGACGAGGCCTGCCTCGTCCGAAGCAACCATGGGCGGACAATACAGGTGTTGTCCCTACTTGTGAAAATCTAGCCTACAAACAATGCGTTTGAGTTGGCTTCAATACCGGACAAGCCTTGAAGCACCCGTCGCCGAGGATTAAAATCCCCGGCTACAAAAGACCCAAACCCACTAAA
>CAYVVZ010000061.1:0-22596 GCA_964455365.1 uncultured Anaerolineaceae bacterium
AACCATGCGTTTGAGTTGGCTTCAATACCGGACAAGCCTTTTAATCCTCGGCGACCCGCAGCGAAGGAAGCGGATAAACAGTTCTATGACGATGCGCGTAGCGGCGAGACCCCTACCCATCAAATTCGCGCAGGTAGATTTCCATCTGCTCGCGGGAAAAATCATAGAGGTTCGCTTCCATTGCGGAGAGTATATCCGGCGTGACGTTCTCCCAGAGGCGTTCTTGCATCAATGCGTCATCGTCCAGCATCGCCCGCAGCACACGCGGCGCTGTGCGGATTCTGCCACCAAAGATGGTTAGCGTTTCACTGTCGCCATCCAGTTGGTCGGCAAGGAAATCTCGCCAATCACAAATTCCATGATCGGGCAAGAACGGCAGCCACGCATCCGGCACACACTGGCGCAGCAAATTCGCCGTTGTCGCTGGCAGACGGGCTTCGTCGCGCTCGTCCATCCAGATTAACAGCAGGTGCAGCACGAAGAAGCGATCTCGCCCACTGTCTCCCCAATCGCCATTGGCAAAATATGGTCCCAGCATATTACGTGACCAATACTCATCCGCTGCCAGATGTGCCACATAGCCCATCAAAAAGGCATGATGCGCTGCTGACTTCGGCGGCACGAGAGCCGGGTGCTGGCGAAACATCTCGCGCCAGGGATTATCCGGCATCGGGCGCGTGTAGTGGTAGAAGTGCGTATCCGCACGCTCCATGCCCGATAGACGCTGGTCGGCGACGATGCCCCCCAGAAGGAAACAGGGTTGATGTGCTGCAATGAGGGCGTGCGCTTCAGGCGAGACACGCGCATCTTGCAGGAGTTGGCTGGCAATGTGTAGGTGTGTGAATGGTGTCGGCATAAGGCGTAGTATAGTTTCGTTTAACTGCGACTGGCAAGGGTTTGGCGGGAAGTACACAGGGCAATCGCCTCAAACGAAATTTCACCACAGAGTTTTCATGTGCCTATGCGTGAGGTCAGTTCCTGATAGCAGATATTTGATAGCTTCAGGCTTTCTTTTGCACCAATGCTGCGCGAGTTTTTCCTGCCCCTACACCAAGTCTGGCGTATAATAAAGAGAAATGGTTACGCATGATTTGGTGAACCCAATGACCTTTTTGACCGATGCAGAACGCCAGACCCTCGCCGCGATTTGTGACACCCTGATTCCCGCGCTGGATGGAATTGAACCCACCGAGTTCAGCCGCTACTGCGCTGCGGATAGCGACCTCGTGACGCGCCTGGAAGAAGCCTACGAGAAAATCACGACACCCGAAGAACGGCGTGATCTGAAAGCGGTCCTGCGCACTTTTGAGATCCGCGCTGTGCAGGGGCTGCTGGTAGGCAATTGGCGCAGCTTCTCCAGGATGACTCCCAATGAGCGCATGCGGGCGCTGGCAGATTGGGGCAACAGCCGAATTCCGCTGCGGCGTAAAGCCTTTCAGAGCTTCAAGCGGTTGGCACTCTTCCTGGGATATGCCAACTTGCCGGAGCAAGAGACGAATCCGCTGTGGGAAACGATGGGCTATCACAAAGCGCCACCGCCACAAAACCCACCACGCACCATTCAGCCGCTGGGCATCCGCGAAGCACAACGCCTGCAAACCGATGTACTCATCATTGGCAGTGGAGCCGGGGGCGGCGTTGTCGCCGGGGAATTGACCGCCGCCGGGCATGATGTGCTAATCGTAGAAAAAGGTGGCTACTTTGCCGAAAGCGATTTCGACGGCAACGAACGGTACCTGATGGAAGCGCTCTTCGAGAAACACGGCACACTCACCACCGAAGATACGGCGATGGTTGTGCTGGCAGGGTCAACCCTCGGCGGTGGAACAACGATCAATTGGAGTGCGTCGTTTCGCACGCCCGATCATGTGCTGCAAGAATGGGCGGACGACTACGGCATCAGCGACGCAATCAGCCCATCCTGGCAAGCCAGCCTGGATGCAGTCAGCCAGCGCATGAATGTGAACTGCGATGAGAGCGACCTCAACGGCAATAACCGCGTTTTCGCAGAAGGCGTAGAGTCCCTCGGTTGGCATCTGGAGACGATTCCGCGCAATGTGAAGAACTGCGTGGATTGCAGCTTTTGTTATTACGGCTGCACGTATGGAGCCAAGCAAGGCACATTGAAGACTTATTTGCAGGATGCTGCCGAAAATGGCGCACGCTTCCTGGTGAATGCGATGGTGCGGCGCGTGCTGCACGAAAACGGCAAGGCCACAGGTGCAATCGTGGAAGCACGGGATGCAGAAGGCAATGTACATATCTGTGTCGTACAGGCGAAGGTGGTTGTCGTCAGCGCCGGGTCAATCCACACACCAGCGATTTTGCAGCGTTCCGCTCTGCATAATCCGCAAATTGGGGCGAACCTGCACCTGCACCCGACAGCTTTCGTCTTCAGCCGCTTTGAAGATCCCATCAATTTCTGGCAGGGTGTGCCGATGTCCCGCGTCAGCAAGGAGTTGGCGGATTTAGATGGACGGCATTATGGGGTCACGCTGGAAGTTGCCCCCGCGCATCCCGGCCTGACCGCCTCGACCATCCCCTGGAATAACGGACGTGAACACAAGCACCTCATGGGGCAGTTCGGCAATATGGCGAATATCATCGCCATCACGCGGGATTATCATGGTGGGCGAGTCAAGCTGGATCAATACGGCAATCCGGTTCTGGATTATCATTTGCGCAAAGAAGATGCTGCCCATGTGCTGCGTGGGATTTTAGGAGCGCTGCGAATCCACCACGCAGCCGGAGCCAGTGCGGTCTATGCACCCCATAATCAGATGATGTTCTGGAACCGGGAAGAAGGCGATAGCCAATTTGTGCGTTTCCTGCGCAGGGTCGAAGATGCTGGCTTGAAGCCCAACGCACCGCCGTTGTTCAGCGCTCATCAGATGTCCTCTTGCCGGATGGCAGGCAGCCCCGAACAGGGCGCATTGAAACCCACCGGGGAAACCTGGGAAGTGCGCAATCTATTTGTTGCCGATGCCAGCGTCCTACCAACAGCTACGGGGGTCAACCCCATGGTGAGCATCATGGCAGCAGCGCACCAGATTGCACAGCACATCAAAGCAGCCATGCATTGATGCGAAGGTTCGGCGTAGGGGCAGTGAGCATTGCCCCTACGAAATGATGCGCAACGATTTCATCTATTAATGGGTCACCAGAAAAACCAGAAATCAGAAGCTCTACGCATCTTTCCATTCTGGCTTGCGCTTCTCGATGAATGCCGCCATGCCTTCGGCCTTATCTTCTGTGCCGAATGCCAGGAAGAAGTTGCGTTTTTCTGCTTCCAGTCCTTCTGCCAGCGTCCCTTCGTAAGCCTTATTGATGGCATCCTTGGTCAGGTTAATGGCAACCTGGGACATGCTAGCGACCTTCTGCGCGAGCTTGAGCGCTTCATCCAGGTAAACTTCCGGCGAAACGACTCGGTTCACCAACCCATGCTGCATGGCTTCTTCCGCGCTCAGGCGGCGATCTGTGAGCATGATTTCCATTGCGAGCGCCTTGCCAAGCGCACGGGTCATGCGCTGCGTACCGCCACCACCTGGCAGAATCCCCAGGTTAATCTCCGGCTGCCCGAAGACGGCAGTTTCGCTGGCGACGATCATATCGCAGGCCATCGCCATCTCGCAGCCACCACCCAATGCAAACCCACTGACTGCGGCGATGATCGGCTTTTTATATACGGAAAAATCAAAATTGTCGCTGATGCTGCCGCCCTTGATGAAATCGACATAGGTTTGCCCGGACATCTCTTTGATGTCTGCCCCGGCAGCAAAGGCACGTTCGCTGCCAGTGATGACCATGCAGCTAATCTCCGGGTCTTGCTCGAAGGCGATCAGTGCTTGATGCAGTTCGGTCATGAGGGCGTTGTTCAATGCGTTGAGTGCTTTGGGGCGATTCAGCCGAACGAGGCCGACTTTTGCCACGGGGGTTTCTACCAGAATATTCTCATATTCAGCCATGAAAAAAAGCTCCTTGATAGGCAATGAATTTGGCTGGAATAGTACCACATTCACAAGAAGTCAGGCGAATGAAATGCTTTCTACGATTCGTTGCTATAATGCGAAGCGAAGCATCTGTTGCTTATTGGGTAGATACTCTCTGTAGCAAACACCCTGAAGTCTTATAGCATAGCGAAATAAAAGCGAACAACTGAACACTACCAATCATGGAAACATAACAATGACAGTAGACCTCTGGGGATGGTTCCATCGCTACGCAGACGCAGCAAACCAGGAAGGCAATCCCCTCAAACAACGGCTGGTGAATCTCAGCCATCAAGGGCGGCTGGCAATCCAATCCGAAGATCTCGACCTCGCCGCATCACTCTACGAAGAAGGCGTGAATCTCGCCCGGACGCTGCGCGAACCCTGTTGGGAATTGTTCTATCAATATTACTGCGCGGAAGTCTATATCTTCCATAAGAGCGATTATCAAACCGGGTTGGAGTGGGCGACGAAGGCCACCGCCATCGCACACAAAGATGCCTACCTTTCCTGCCCGGTGCGCGGACGAGTCTATTACACCTTGATCTATGCCTATTCTGCGATTGACTCCCTGGGCTATGAAGACAAAATCCGCGAGATGCTGGCTTACATGGAACAGGATGTGCCGATGGATACAGACACTGTACAGCGCATCCAGTACAGCCGCGCACAACTGGCCTTCGACCGCGAAGCTTACGATGAATGCGAGCGCGAACTCAACCACTACATGAACCTGATTGTGACCAGCAGCTACCGCCAGGGCAGCGCCTACAACCTTGCGCGGCGGCTGGCCTTTGCGCGGGGTGATCTCAAGTTGGCGCTGGATTTCGTCTATCGTGGGTATGAGTGGGCGCGTCGTCATCATCGCCCGCGTTCAACGGCTTTTCAGTCATTGCATGAAGCCCTCTACCTCACATACCTGGGCGAACATGATCGCGCAGCAGCAGCCTTGCAGCACGGGATCTCCTATTATGAGCGTCATGATATTCCGCGTCTCTCGAATTATTATGAGCAGGTTTGCCTCTACCGAGAATTACATGGCGATACCCAAACAGCACGCAAGCTGCGCGAACAACAAATTGCAGAGATGCAATCTGACTACGGCTTCGACTACCGCTTTTATACTCATCTGGAATACTGCCGCTTGTTGGGACGGTTGGGGCTGGAACTGACGCAAGCGCTGCAAACCACCCGCACCATCCTGCAAGAGTCGGTTGATCCAGGCAAGCACGCACCCCGGTTGGCACGGGTTGAAGCGGGCGACTATTACGAATACGAATGGCAAAAACCCGCGCCCTGAGCGCAGGGCAATCGCGCCGGATTCCGGGACTTCCTGTATCATACATAGAATGCAGTTGGTGAAATACAGGGTGGTGAGCAAGGTATGCAAGCAGACCTCTGGGGATGGTTTAATCGATATGCAGCACAGGCGCATATCGAAGGAAATCCACTGAAGCAGCGGCTGGTTGTGGTCTATGACCAGGGTTGGGAAGCCCTCCGCGCCGAAGAATCGGAACGGGCGCTGGCACTATTCAATGAAGGGGCGGAACTTGCGCGGCGCTTGCAAGAACCGTGCTGGGAATTGTTCTTCGATTATTGGGCAGCCGAAACGTACATCTTCTATCTGACCGATTACAAGAATGGGCTGGATCGTGCGGTGAAGACGGCTGCACGCGCTCACAAAGATGCCTATTTGCCATGTCCTGTTCGCGCTCGGGTATATTACACACTGGTCTATGCCTACTTCCTGATTGATTCATTGGGCTACGAAGATAAAATCCGCGAGATGCTGGCCTACATGCAGCGTGAGATTCCGCTGGATACCGATACCCTTCAGCGGATGCAGTACATCAAAGCGGGGTTAGCCTTCGCGCTGGAGGATTATGATACCTGCGAGCAGGAAATCCAGGTATATATGGATATGAGCATCGGCAACGATCACCGCGAATCCGGTGGCTACAACATGCTGCGGCGAATCGCCTATGCACGCGGGGACATCAAGCTGGCGTTTTCGTTTGCCTTCCAGTTCGAGCAGCGTTCGCGCTATTCACGGCTGCAAAATTCCGTGTCGCATTCGCTGTTGTGCCAGGGCGCTTATGCCCAGATGTTGGGTCAGCCGGAACGCGCCGCCCAATTGATTGCGCAGGGGAAGGCACATCATGAGCGCTACGGACTCAAGCGCATGTCCACTTATTTCGATCACCTCTGCCTTTACCATGAACTGCTGGAAGAACATGAAGAGTCCCTGCGTTTGCGGAAAGAACAACTCGCAGAAGCCACCGAAATCGACAGCATTGATTATCTCTCCTATGTGCATCTGCAATATTTGCGGCTGCGCGGGCGTATGGGGCTGGAACTGACGGAGGCACTGCAAGCGGCGCGTGCATGTACGGATAAACTGCTGAAACCGCAGCAATTTTTGGATAAACTCAAGCGCATTGAAGATGGAGATTACCGCCAGTACGATTGGGAAAAAGCCTGATGCTTCAGGAAAAAGATTGGCTGCTGATGTTGCAAGCTGCCCAGAGCATACAAGCGCGTGCTGAGTCGCTGGAAGCTCTGGTTGGTTTGGCTGCTGTGTACATTGAACGTGGCGAGACGCAGGAAGGCGCGGATGTGCTGGCCTTTGTGTTGCGCTGCCCGGATGCCCCGGATGATATTCTGCAACGGGCGCAAGATACCTGGGATGATCTGGCGCGGTATATTTGCCCGCGTGTGTTGCTGGATGCTGAAGATTTCGCCAGCAAAGCAACCTTTGCGGATGTGTTAGAATATGTCTATGCATAAACGCGCACGAAGTCTCCCAGTAAGGTAGCCTCATGACCCTGCTCGAATTACCCACTGATGCCACACTCGACTATGAACATCATAATCCCGGCAGCAGCAGTATCCCCATTGTGGCGCTGCACGGCATGCTCGGTACGCCGCGTGTTCATTTGGCAAAGCATATTGACTGGCTGGCGGCGCAAGGTTACGAAGTCATCGCACCGACCCTGCGCGGCTATGGCAAATCCACCCCCAAGCCGCGTGATTTCCCCCTGCGATTTTATGACCGTGATGCGGATGATGTCCTGGCGCTGCTGGATGCGCTGCACGTCCCACAGGCCAGGATCATTGGGTACAGCGATGGCGGGGAAGTTGCCTTGATCTGCGCCGGGAAGCAGCCTGACCGCTTCAGCCGTGTGCTGGTCTGGGGTGCGACGGGGTATTTTTTACCAGAACTGAGCGCCTATGTTGCGAAGTCCTTCCAGAACCCGCAGGAGTGGATGACGAAGGAAGAAATCATGCTGCACCAGATTTACCGCCCTGCGGACTTTGCGCGGCAGTGGGTGGCTTCGGTGACGGATATGGTAGATAACGGCGGGGATGTTAGCCTCAGCCTTGCCCCGAAGATCACCTGCCCGGTAGCTCTCATCCTGGGAGAAAATGACCGCCTGAATCCTGTCAAAGCCGCCCAGCATTGGGCTTCCCACGCCCAGCATGCCCAGGTGATTCTCGTCCCAGAGTGCGGACATCCGGTACATGACGAGCAGCCGCAGCGCTTCCGGGAACTACTTCGCAAGCATGTCCTCCAAGAGAGCGGGTCAAGTTGATGAGTCCCACGCGCAACGTCACCAACGGAATATGATGGCTATCACTAGCCGCCACCTGCCTGCCGTCCTATCATGAATTCAAAGACTTCTTACAATTAGAATTTCGCCGGGTGGAAGGAGGCAGTCATGCGGAACGTCGAACAGCAATATGATCCTATTGTTCTGGCGGCAATTAATATGCTTGGTGCTGCCTCGGTAATAGGTGTACTCTTGTGCGTCGCTGCCTTTTTCCATGATCGAGTGGGAACGGGTGCAGAGATTGGCGTTTACTTCATCTGGTTTGCCGTGAGTGCCATCAGCGCACATATGATGCGCAAGGGAGATCGTTGGGGGGCATATGCCCTGACGTTGGTGACCGTGCTGGTGGGCGTTTATGACATGGCACGCGGAATTGCCACACTGGGTGGTGCGTTGCTCGCACTGCTGGTGATTACCATCGTCATCACCTATCTACAGCAGGGCGGTTGGGTACAGGATGATGATCGCCTGACAGCTTTGTGAACCAATGAAATTCCCGGATGGGGGAAAGCAACCATCATAACGTGGGGAGTAACGAACGACAGCCACCTATCTCAGCAGGGTGGCTGTTGTCGTTAATACGCGCATTGGGTAGAAACAATTTGCCTCGCCAGAAGCAATACGCTACACTGTTCGCCGCAATTGCTTTCGTTCCATACACCCTCAAATCCAGGAGTAAACAATGACAGAGTATCTTCAGCTTACTGGCGAATAGCCTCCTCATCGGACTCTCGATTGCCGCACCTGTTGGCCCCATTGGTGTCCTCGTCATCCGGCGCACGCTGGCGCACGGACGAGTACATGGATTGATCTCTGGCCTGGGCGCTGCAACGGCAGATGCCTTCTACGGCACAATCGCCGCGTTAGGACTCACCACCCTCTCTTCCCTTCTCATCAATAATGCCCTCTGGCTGCGCATCATCGGCGGCGGATTTTTGCTCTATTTAGGGATACGTACCCTGTTCAGTGAACCATCCACAAAAGCTGCTGCAACCAGAAGCGAATCAAGCCACCTTTTCAGCGCTTATACTTCGATCCTCGTGCTGACCATCACCAACCCCATGACGATCCTGGCTTTCCTGGGAATCTTCGCCGGGTTAGGTGCGGATGCAGTCGGGGATGATCGCGGAGCTGCGCTGGTCATGGTGATCGGTGTATTCCTGGGATCAGCGACCTGGTGGTTGCTGCTATCCGGCGGGGTCAGTTTGTTCCGCAGCCGCATCAACACAACAGCACTGCGCTGGATCAACCGACTTTCCGGGGGGATCATCATCACATTTGCCCTGCGCATTCTGTGGGATGTCTTCGCCGGGGGATGATTGCCATCTATGGTATAGTAGCAACCGTAATTATCTGGCATAACACGCAGACGACGGGATGTGCTTTGGAAATCGAGCGCTGCATCGTTGCTTACGATGGAATCTTGTAGGCACACGGCACTGCCATGTCCGAGGGCGGCCTGATAAGTCGCCCCTACATTCTGTTGTCCCTTTGCTATTCATATCCAGGGAATTTGATTCATGACCCAACCACTCATTGAACTTGGCGGCGAAGCGACCTTGCCGACGCTGCATCTTGCGCTGGCAAATGGCTTCGTCCCGCAGACGTATCTGCCGTTACTGCGCCATTTCACCTCTGCATATCATGCAGTGTGTTTGCCACCTCGCGCTTTGTGGGGGGATGAAACCCCACCGCCCGTGACTCCGCAGCGCAACTGGAGCGAACTCGCGGATGATCTGCTGGCAGGGATTGCACAATACCGCTTGCGCGACATCCTGGCCTTTGGACACAGCTTCGGCGGGATTGCGACTCTGCTGGCAGCGCTGCGAGAACCACAGCATTTCCGCGCTATCGTCCTGCTCGATCCGACAATCCTGGGGCGAGAATATACGCAAAGGATGGCAGCCGCCCAGCAAGCAGGCCGCATGGAAGAATTTCCGCTGGTGCAGGCAGCACAGCGCAGGCGCAGCAGTTTCGCCAGCACGGAAGAAGCCTATGAGCGTTTCCGAGGGCGAAAACTATTCGCGCAGTGGTCAGATGAAGCGGTGCGACTTTATGCTGAATATGGCACTCGTCCGCTGCCGGATGCCACCCGCACGCTGACATGGCCTCCAGAATGGGAAGCCTATTACTTCAGTACGCTGTATACGCCTATCTGGGAAGAACTGCCCAAATTGAAAAATCTCTCCGTGCCGATGCTGTTCCTCAACGGGGGCGAAAGTGATACCTATGTGCCAGATACGGTGGTAGAAATACGCCAGATGCTGCCGAATGCTACACATAAAACCATCGCCGAACACGGGCATTTGTTCCCGCAGAGTGCGCCGCATGAAACCGCGCAGGTGATTCAAGCGTGGTTGGATGAGGTGCTGGGGTAGTCAAAGAAAGATCATCGGGTGCAGCCAGGGCGAACGCGCCCACGCACCAGCAGGATTGCTCAGATAGACATGTACCATCCGTTACCGTGAGGGAGCTATGTTCATCGAAACACACCCTATCATCGTCGCTATATTGATTTTCACCCTGCGCGTGTTGAATAACGCTGTGGGTACGCTGCGCCTGATTGCCATCCAGGAGAACAGCCGCGTGCTGGGTTTTCTGCTGGCATCGGTAGAGTCTTTGTTGTTTGCCTTCACTGCCGGGCTGGTACTCACGGACTTGCAAAATGTTCCCAACCTTGCAGCCTATGTGTTGGGTTTTTCGGTGGGGGGATATGTTGGTCTGTCGATTGAGCAGCGCTATTTGAATGTCTATCATATTGTGGATGTGGTCGCGGCGGATTCAATTGCCCATGAAATCGCAAAGAAGCTGCGGCAAGAAGGCCACGGGGTTACCGAAATGCACGGGGAAGGCGCACGCGGTCATGTGATCCAACTGCGGATTGTGGCACATCACAGCGATGTGCAAAACGTCATCCAGCTTGCACGTGATACGCAGGAGAATGTTTTCATCACCGTTGAAGAGTCGCGCTTGATTCGTGGCGGTTGGCTGCGCAAACAACAGCAGGCGCATCATCGTTGAAGCTCCTCAGGCCATGATCCACTCTGGAAACAGCCGAAAACCTGCATATCATGGCGGGAGTTTACCGTGTATTGGGAGAATATCGTTATGCGCCTGTTACCAGGACTGGTTGCTTTGTTGTTATTTTTGACGGTTGGCTGCGCACCCTATGCCCCAACGAGTATCCCCTATGAGGAAATCCCCGCCGAAGGGGACATCAATCGCGGCGCGGAATTGTTCAATGATCCAACCAATGGCACCACGGCCTGCATTTCCTGCCACATTGAAGGCAACACCGCATCGCCCATGTTGGAAGGATTGCACGAAGTAGCGGCGGATCGTGTGGAGGAAGAGACGGCACGGGAATACATCTTCTACAGCATTGCCGAACCAGCACGCTATATCCCAGAAGGCTACGGCAATGCAATGCCGAATGACTATGACGAGAAACTCACCCCGCAGCAAATCGCGGATTTGATTGCCTATGTGTTGAGTTTGTGAGTCTGGTCTGGGCGGGTGTGGGAGGCACGCCCCACCGATTTTGAACGGCAACTAAACGGTCGTATTGACCAGGGCAAGGGCATCCTCCATTGAATTGACAAAGCGATACTCAATCGAAGGATCAGCATAGCGCTCGATGGCCTGTTGCCAGAGCATGCGCAGGGAGGGGTTGCGCATTGCATAAATGACCGCACTCAATTGCGCGTCTGCGTGGCAGGCCAGGGCGTTGCGCATATGCTCAGTGAATCCGCCCGGCGGTAAGCTCACATCGCCGGGAACTTCGCTGATGAGGATGGCTCCTGCGGCTGCACTATGTGCCAGCGAACAAAGCTGATCCAGCGCATCATCCCAATCGTCCCACGACCAGTGATAACCAATGCGCTCCAGCAGTATTCGGTTCGATTGACCGTACCACTCAACAAGAATACTCATCTTTATTCCATCACCATGCCTACGATCATCTCTGATTGTAGCTGAAAAGGTTGTGAAATTGTGAGCAATTGGTAATAAATGCCCAGGCTTCAGCATCGAAATAACATACTGTAATCTGCGCAGAACTCGCTCTTGTGCTGTTCTATGAACCTACTCGTGAGGAATTGCTATGCCTATTTTGGATACCCCAATCACCACTACTGACCAGAACCTGGATCGAGTTTTGTCCCAGGAGCTGCCCATCTTGCTCATCTTTCATCGCGGGGATGTAGATCGTCCGCTGGAAGATGCCCTGAATAAATCCGCCAAAAAACACGCCGGAGAATTACTCGTCGTGCGGGTAGATGTGCGCGAAGGCAACGGAAGCCATGTCAAGTACGGGGAACCGGGTACACCTGCACTGGTTGCGCTAGAGAGCGGCAAGAAGCATAAGGTAAAATCCGATGCAGATACCATTCGCCCTGGGGATGTTCGCGCCCACATTGCACATTTGCTGGAAGATACGCCGCTGCCCGCAAAAAAAACCAACGCATCGGCAGCGGGTGCAACTGCCGGGGAACCCATTGTGGTGGATGACAAGAATTTCCGGCAGAAAGTACTCAAGAGCAAAGTCCCGGTGCTGGTGGATTTCTGGGCGACGTGGTGCCAACCCTGCCATATGATCGCGCCGCACGTCGAGAAATTGGCAAAGGAATATGAGGGTAAGCTGGTGGTGGCAAAGATGGACGTAGACCGCAATCAGGTGATGCCGCGCCGCTATCAGGTTAGTTCAATCCCGACGCTGATTATCTTCGAGGGAGGGCAGCCAGCCCAGCGCATCACGGGTGCGAATGCGGTTGCTTTGCGCAAAGCCGTGCAGCGTGTCGTCGGTTGACCATGCATAATCCTCAGAGTCCAAAACGGTAGCTGCGCAGCATCTAGCTAGTTCATTGATACCGCGTATCCATTGAATTTGTGCAAGTTTTTGGTCATTTGCTTGACACTACATCCAGCACATGCTACATTGTTCGCAATTACCCGCTTAAGTGGGTTTTGTGAAAGGTTAATTTACTGGTAGTGATACTGGTAGTGAGGAGAAAATCTGGTGGCAGATTGGGACTTTATCTTAGCTCCCTCCACTGTAAATGTTGAATTTGCAATTGATGAACCTCTCATTGTGCTGCACAGCATGCGCCTCTTGAGTATTGCGGATGTACACTCCGGCCTCAATGATTGGGTCATCCAGACCGCGCATCAGCTCGACCATGATGACTTGATACATAACCATTTCGTGCTGGATGTTGCGGATCATGTGGTGATGCACGCCGACGCGAAGACCTTCCCCGACTTGATTACAGCCGTGCGGCAAGAAAACCCGGAAAAGCTGGTCGAGTACGCACTGCATTGGCTGCATGACTTCGATGATTACCCCGGTGATGAGGTGCTGCTTGCGAGCCAGGAGTCGTTGGTGAATACCGTGTATTCGCTGTTAGCAGAGAAATATGCCAGCAAAGGCGAAGAATTTGATTTCGATGCCTGGAATGCTCGGTATGAATACCTGGTCAATCCAGCAGCCTTGCAGGAATTATGCGTCCAGCACCTGCAAATGATGTGGGATGAATACCTGAAACCAGAATGGCGGCGTATCTATCCGACGCTGCATGATGCCCTGGAAGCCTTCTCCAGCATGGATTATTCCGGGCTTACGGCGCACGAAGCCATTGAAACCATCACCGAACGCAACATGCGCGGGGCAGATAACCTCAGCGAACGACTGAAAAAAGTTGACACACTGACATTCATCCCCAGCGCACACCTCGGCCCCTATATCGCCTGGATGATGCGCGACGAGGGAACTTCGATGATTATCTTCTTCGGGGTACGCCAGCCGAAGAATGCGAAGGTGCAATCCCTGGCGCTCAGTCGCAGCGAACTGCTGGTGCGTTTGAATGCGCTGGCGGATGAAACGCGGTTGCGCATCCTGGAACTGCTGACGGAAAACCAGGAAATGTGCGCCCAGGATTTCATCACTCACCTTGACCTGAGCCAATCCAGCGCCAGCCGTCACCTGCGCCAACTCACGGCATCCGGCTACATTTCCGAACGCCGCCGTGATGTCGCCAAATGCTACACGCTCAATCCTGAGCGCGTAGAAGATACCATCCAGGCGCTGCGTACCTTCCTGCACCCGGTCAAATGATGTTTATATGGGTTCGATCATGTCGAACCCGTATATTTTTCTATCGTTAGGATGGTTTCGTCCGCTGCGCATGGGGGAAAATCCGCTCATGCAACAGCAGGATGCCCAAGACATGTTTCACAAGCACATCATCCCAGGAACGGCAGATACAGCACTGCATAGAACATCAGCCACGCCACCACAACGAAATACCATAATTTGGTCACAGCCTCTACCGACCAGGTATTTTCGGCATGATAGCGGCCTGCCTGTCCATAGCGCATCACCTGGAACATCAAGAAACCGATGGCAAGAGCATGGATGGCATGATAGCCAATCAGCACGCGATAGATCGTTCCGAACCGAGCTTCTTCCCCAACGGGTACAGCGAAAAACTGCGTTATCATAATCCCGAAGAAAACCACACCCAACAACAGCGCAATCCGCCAATTACCCAGGAAAGGGTACTTCTCGTTTTGGGGTTCCGTAGTTTCAGCAGTTTTCCAGGCGCGGCGGGCAAGCCATGCGCTGGCGATCAAGGCGATAGTTGCCACAGTCGGCAGGATTGGATCGGGGGCTTGTTCCGGCGTGGGTCGCCAACCGGGTTGGTAACCCATCCACCAGTACACCACCAACATACAGACAAAGACCAATATCCATGATCCCTGGAACAGCAAAAGTCCCAGGCGATTGTTGCGCAGGCGCATCTCTTCCTCGTGGCGGATGCGTTCCTCTTCTTTTTTGCGGCGTTCTTCAGCGCTCAATGGCGCAGGACGATTGACGTATTGCATGGGTTTTCAACCAGTCTAACCAATGGGTCGTTTTGAAATACACGCAGCTAAGGATACCGGATGTGTTTTAGGTTGGCATGAGAAGGCTTGCCAAGTGGTATGTGCTGAGTTCGCAACGGCAACGAAATCCCCCCTTCGCCCCCACTTTGTAGGAGGAAACTATTCTCCCTTTGGGCAGAAAGGGGAGGTAGAGGGGGAGCTTGTGCAGCGAGGAAACGTTACTCGCTGCGCACAGCGCGGGAAATATTCATGCGTGCCAGTTCAATGGCAGGATACACCCCCGCCAGCAGCGCCGCCCCAATCGCCACCGCAAATGCCTGCGCCACTTCGCCGGGGATGATGGTGAACTGCATCGTCCAACCGAAGGAGCGCACATTGATGACATACACCAGCACCATCGCCAGCACGATCCCGATGGGAATTGCCAGAATTCCCGCGACGAGTCCCATGAGTCCGGTCTGGATGAAGGTATAGCCGCGCAGTTGAATCGGGGTCATCCCGGTAGCACGCATCACGCCATATTCGCGGGTGTGTTCTAGCTGCAAGGACATCAATGCGGACAAAATGCCGATGAAGGCCACCAGTGTCGCCAGCAATCGCAGCGCAACCGTAATCTGGAAGGTGCGGTCAAAGACTTCAAACACGCCAGCACGCAGCGCCCGGTTACTCTGCACTTCCACGTCATTGCCCGCCACCGTTTGCTCAATCTCGTCAATCACGGTTTGCAGGTTGGCATCCGGTTCAGTGAAGGCCGCAACCGCTGTGATATACGGATCGTTCCAGTAGCGGTCATAGGTATCCCGCGCCATAAAAACCGTCCCCTGATCGGTGCTGTAATCATAGAAGACGGCGAAAATCTCGAAGGTCTGTTCGCCCTCATCCGTCATCAGGGTGAGTTGATTGTTCTCCTGCGTGATGCCGCGCCGGAACGCAAAGGGTTCGCTGACCATAATTTTCCCACTTTGCAGCGCATCATCCGGCGTTTCGGCCTCCATCCACACAAAACCGCGTGCATTCCCCGCAAGGTCAAAATCAATGGCATTCAGGTTTACAGGCGGCAAATCCGGGTACTCCGGCGCATCTACTGTGACCGTGCGTGAAGTGGAAACCAGGGCTACCCCCGGCACATCCGCAACAAGCTGGCGCAACTGCGGATCAACGTTTTGTAGGGCTTGCGATGCCGTTGCCCCCGGTGGCGATACGTAAATATCCGCCGCAAGGGTATTTTCCAGCCAGTTTGCGACGGTATTGCGGAAGGAGCCAATCATCACACTCACGCCGATGATGACGCTCACAGCAATCGTCAACGCGGCAACGGCAACCGATGTCCGGCTGATGGAGCGCACCACCGCACGCGGCGCAATCCGCCCCAGCACGCCGAAGAGTCCCTGGGTCAGCGGTGTGAACAGGCGCAGCAGAGTCACCAGCACAATCGGCGTGAACAAGGCTCCGCCGAAGATCACGAAGAACAGTGCCGTGAAACTGACGATCAAACTTGTGGTGGGAATTTGCAGCAGCAGATAGCCCAGTACCAGGAAGATCACCGCGCCGATGGTGATATAGGGCAGCAGCGCCATGATCTGTTCTTCCAGTGAAGATCGCCGCAGCGAACCCGCCGGAGCCGTGCGCGTGGCATCAATGCTGGGAATCACCGCCGCGCCCGTGCTGGCGAAGATTCCCAGCAGCACACCCTTCAGCAGCGTTTGCGGATTAACCGACACGGTGGTGACATCTACCGCGAAATACAGGTCGCTGATGGTCTGCGAGACGAGCGCCACCGTGAAGCGCCCGAAGATCATGCCGAGTCCCAGGCCAAGCACCGTTCCCACAATGCCGAGCAAGAAGGCTTCCCCGACGATCAGCGTGAAAATCTGGCGCTTAGTCGTCCCCAAACTGCGCAGAATCCCGATCACAGGGCGGCGCTGTACCACACTGAAGGAAACCGTGTTGTAAATCAGGAAGACCCCCACCACCACCGCCAGCAGCGAGAGCGCCTGCAAATTGATCTCAAAGGCTTCTGTCATTTGCGCCAGTGCGCTGCCGCTGCTGGAAGCATCCACCAACCGTGCGCCCTCCGGCAGTATGGCGCGGATTGCTTCCAGTTCGGTTTCGTCTTCCAGAATTAAATCAATACGGCTGATGCGCCCCGGTTCGCCTGTGAGTTCTTGTGCGGTGGCGATGTCCGTCATCAGCAGATCATCCAGCGCTTGCTGGCTTAATTCATCACCCGGACGCAGCACGCCAATGACGCGCACGGTACGCTCCTGCGAATCAAGCCGCAGCGTCAGCGAATCACCCGGCACAATCCCCAGTGAATCCGCTAAGGTTTGGCTGATGATTACCGTTCCCGGTTCAGCAATGAAGCGATTCAGTGCCTCGAATGCGTCAATGTCTTCTTCACCGAGGACTTCAATTTCCGTCAGATAATCGCGAAACGGCGGCTCTGCGAAGGGATCAACCCCCAGCAGGCGCAGGGGCTGCGGAACGCCATCTGCCCGTACCAGTGCACTGACTACCGGGGCGCTTTTCTCGATACCGAGGTCAAGGCGAATATCCCTGTAAACCGAAGTCGGCAGGCCATCGCTGCCCCCGATGACCTGATGGGTGGCGCTGCCTGTTACACTGCGGCTGCTTAAGCTGAAGGCGCGGCTGGCGCTGCCGTTGGCGAGATCAATGGCAATCACCACCGCTACACCCAGCGCCACACCAATGATGAACAACACACTCTGAAACAATCGGCGGCTCACATAGCGCGAGGCCAGCCGCAAAATCACCGGAGAAATCATCGCAACACTTTGTACCTTGTTTCACAAATCAGTTTTGTATTGTAGGCGCAGCGCGTGTGTGCGGGATTAAATGAGGATGAGTTATTTTTCACACCGAGAAGCCGAGAGTGTAGAGCAGAATCAAAACGACCTTACGAAGTTCGCAAGGCCGTTGGTGTTTTGTGAGGAATGCTGCTTGACTTTAGAATGCACCCTTGCCGCGCAGCAGCGCCGGGACGGTCATCAGCAGAACTTTAATATCCAGCCAGAAGCTGTAGTTCTCGATGTAGTACAAATCCTGGTCGGTACTCAGATGGCAGGGATTGTCACTGCGTCCATTGACCTGCCACCAGCCTGTGATCCCCTGTGGAACCAGGAAGCGCTGATACTGCCAGGGCTGGTATTCTTCGCGCACGATCTTCAACACTTCCGGGCGTGGCCCCACGAGGCTCATATCCCCGCGAATGACGTTCAGAAGCTGCGGCAGTTCATCCAGGCTGGTCTTGCGGATGATCTTACCGATGCGCGTCACGCGGAAGTCATTCTTCACTTTGTGGATGGTATTGCCGTGTTCATCCACAATCTTCACTTTATCCACCAGACGTTCCGCATTGTTGACCATCGAACGGAACTTGAAGATTTTGAACTTGCGCCCATGCTCACCCACGCGATCCTGCAAGAAGAAAACAGGCCCCGGTGAGTCCAGCTTGATAGCAATGGAGATGACGGCGAAGACAGGCAACACGAGTAAGAAAACCGTTCCTGCGGCGGCAATATCGAAAGCCCGCTTGAGCAAACGCTGTGTGCTGCTCATGGCAGGGTGGCGCAGGGTCGAAAGCGGCAGCGCATCCAGGCTGGCATTGCTGGCACTGTACAGGCTGATATCCAGGTAACGCGGCACAAAGCGCACGGGAACTGGCAGGAATTTTAGTTCGCGCAGGGCTTTGCTGGTGCCTTCTTTGGCTTCTTCTATCGAACCCGCGACGATGACTTCATCAATATCCTGGTTCTGCACAATCTCGAAAATATTATGTTCCAGCGTACCCATCACAGGGTAACCTGCGAACTCCTTCTGCGGGATATTATCCAGGAACCCGGCAACCTTCTGGTTACGCAGCGGTGAGGCTTCCACCAGGCCGACCAGTTCCTTTGCCAGATTGTTCGCGCCGACGATCAGGATGCGGCGTGGCTGCACCACACTACGCACTGTCGAAGCGTAGGAGGATACATAAGCAGTCAATCGCCAACCGACCAGCAGCACGCTCGACACCAGGGCAAAGGCCAATACCCAGACGGGCAGCAGCACAACCTGAATCAAGTAGAAGCTTCCCAGCAGCGAAAGGATCGACAACGCCAGCGCCAACAGCACATACCATGTTTCGTTCATGAAGTGGAATCGGCGGCTGCTATCGTAGAGGCCGAGGGCAGCAAATGTGATCGGACGAATGGCAAAAACCAGCCCAACGGGTATCCAATTGACCAATGTCATATTGGCACTGAGCAAACCAGGTGCGAGTAATTCCGCAACCAGAAAGGCGAAGAAGGTGCTGATAATATCCATGAGGACGGCAAACAACGCAAAGTTTGCGCCGCGCCGGGGGATCGCATAAGAGAATGCATTTGTGTTCCACCGGGCAACCTTGCGGCGCTCGATCTGTGCAACGACTTCCTGTCGTATCGGTTCCATGAGCCTGGCACTCCCCGTGTGTCTTCCCGAAATGAAGCAATAAAAGCAAGATGCCCTTAGTCTAGGACTATCGTCCTTGCTAGCGCCTTACATAAGCACATGACAAATGTCAGTATGTTAAGGATCTGTATCAATGACTCAATAAACATTCAGGTTGTATTTTGGGTTGTTGCTCACATCTTCTTCAGTTCTGACAGAGAACTCATCAAGAAATTGTTAAAAAACGTAAGAGGCTGCGCACAACTTACCCAAATCAAGCAATTTCCTGTCTTCTCTTGCACCTTGCAAGGCGCAGCGACCACCTTACGGACTATTCCAGACACCTGTAAAAATTTCGTAAAGGTCGATTATCCGCTGGGAATTGGTTGAATGATCAGTGAACCTTGATGTGTCTCCCAGGCGTGATTATAGTATGCGCCCGGTCAGAATGAAATGTCTCATAAAGGAAACGTCCTTGCAGCGGAAACGAAACAGTCTGGAATTGCCCTGGCCTACCGATTGGGATACGCTCTTCGAGCAGCCGCAGCCCTTGATTGTCGAGATTGGTTTCGGCAATGCAGATCACCTGATTGCGCTGGCGCAGGCACACCCGGATTGCAACATCATCGGCTTTGAAATTTCGATTCAATCTATGGAAAAGGCCGAGCGCAAAATTGACAAGCGCCGCCTGAAAAATGCCATTGCGATCTTCTCCCGCGCAGAAACCGCCCTGCACCATCTATTCACGCCTGCAAGCGTGCGACAATTCCATATCAACTATCCTGATCCCTGGTTTAAGTCGCGCCATGCAGGTCGCCGCCTGATGCAGCGCGATACGCTGGATGCCCTGGTGAGCCGATTGGAGCCGGGTGGCTCCCTGTATCTGGCGACGGATATTGCCGACTATGCCGAGATGAGCGACGAACTGCTGCGCGAGACTCCCGGCCTGGAAAATTTGCTGGATGCGCCCTGGGTGCATCATCTGCCAGAACGACTCATCACTACCAAATACGAAGAGAAGGGCATCCGCGAAGGCCGCCCCGGACACTACTTCAAATATCGGCGCAATGACCAACCTGCGCCGCATGTTCCCGTACAGGAGGAATTGCCCGTGCCGCACGTCACCCTGAAGACCCCGCAGCCGCTGCCAGAGATCATCACCCAGGTTGAGAAATTAACCCACCATCCCGGCAATGGGATTCACATCGTGGTGCTGAATGGCTACCACAACCCCAATCATGGGAACTTGCTCTTTGAAGTCTTGATCGAAGAACCGACGATTGAGCAGCACATCGGCCTGACGCTGGTGCCGCGCAGTGAACCCGGTGAATATACCCTGAAGCACGCCATGTTCGGATCACCGCGCCCCACCCAGGGGATGCATGATGCGGTGCGCTTCCTGGCGGGATGGATCACCAGCCTGCACCCGGAGGCGGAAATCCTGGCGAGTTACGTGCGTTCCTGAAAAACAAAACTTCACCACAATTTCGGCGCAAAATGCTTCTTCGAGATATAATCGAATCAGCCGATTCCACTCTGAAAAGCAGGTTGCCGAAATGACCGACACGTATGATGTATTCCTCTCGTATGCCCGTGCGGATGACAGCAAGAATTATGATGATCCGGCGATTTCGTTTATGCGCCGCCTCTACCTCGCCCTGACCCAGGAAGGCTTCAAGGTCTGGTGGGATCGGGAGGCGCTGGGAAAAATACCCGTTGAGTTCGGAAAAGAGATTGAAGCAGGCATCCGCGCCAGCGCACACTTTGTGCTGGTTGCGGGACCCGGTGCAAAAGCATCGCCCTGGGTGCGGCAAGAATGGGAATTCGCCCTGAAAGAGTGCAAGCCCATCACCAGCATTCTGCGGGCTGGCGAATACAGTGATGTGCCGGAAGAACTCAAAGAGCGCAACGCCATCGACATCCGCCCCGCACGAGATGAAGCCGCCGCCCTGCGCGACCTCGTGAATCGGCTGCGGACACAGGTTGCTCCGGGCAATCCACTGGGACTGCGCAAGGCAATCCCGCCGGAATATATCGTCCGCGAAGAAGCCTTCACCGAGGCGCGGGAAGCCCTGTGCGCGGATGCCATCAGCAAGACCGTCATCAGTTCCCCGCCGCGTGCAGTAGCGGTTTACGGCCTGGGGGGAATTGGTAAATCCACACTGGCGACGGCGCTGGTGAGCGACTGCCAGGTGCGCAGTCATTTCCCGGATGGCCTGCTCTGGATTGAAGTGGGGCGCAAGCCGACCATCCCGGAATTGCAAGCGGCGGTGGGTGTTTACCTGGGAGACAGCCGCGACCGCTACCAGAATCCGCAGGAAGCCTTGATTAACCTGAGCAGCACCTTGCAGCAGAAGACTGCGCTGATCGTGCTGGATGATGTGTGGGATCACAAAGTGGTGGAGCATTTCCCCATCAACGGGACGGCCTGCCGCCTGCTGATTACTACCCGCAGCGGACAATTAGCGCGGCGCGTGCAGGGAGCCGATATTCGTTTGCAGACCTTGAACCCGGAAGAAGGCGCGGCGTTGATCCAGAAGATCACCGGGACGGATGCGCCGCAGAACCGTACCATTGCCGAACGCTTCGACGGGCATACGCTGGCGATCAGCCTCGCGGCGAAGCAAATTGCAGAAGGCTTTGCCGACGATGCCGCCGAGATGCTGCGCTTGATCGACAAGCGGCGCGAAGGGGAGCAGCCCTTCCGTGACCTGACACTGGAAGAAGAAGACAAAGACCTCAATCTGGCGCTGTCGCTCTCGATCAGTTACGACGCGCTGAAGAAAGAGGACGAAGAAGACAATGACCTGCGCCGCAGATTCCGCCAGACGGGGATTTTGCCGATTGAGGCGACGTTTGACCTCGAAATGCTGGCGGCACTCTGGGGCGATGAAGACGCAGACGATACCCGGATGCCGCTGAAGAAGTTGGTGGAAGCGGGGCTGCTGGATGCAGTGGAAGGCAGCCCACGCTACACGCAGCACGGCCTCTTACGCGCCTATGCCCGCGCCCTGCTGAGTGCCGAGGAGCGCGGCGCAGCATTCGCTCGTTACGTCTTCCATGTGACCGAGCAAGCGCGGCAGTTCCGCACGCTGAAGCCCGAAGAGTGGGGCGCACTCGATCCCCTGCTGCCGCATGTGGATTTCGTCGGGGATGCATTGACCAGCCTATGGGATGAACACGTACGGGCGCAGCGCGCTGCGCCCCTACAAAATATCGGGGGGCAATCTGCGCCCCTACCAACGGACACCGTAGGGGCACGACCTGTCGTGCCCGACACCAACGACACCAACGACACACCCGAAAATGCCGAAAACGATGCCCTGACAACCCTCGCCAGCAATTTCGCGTACAACGTCAAGAATTACGTCTTCCGCCGCCCCCAGGCCGTACAGACCGCCGACGGCACGCGGCTGCGCGGCATGAACTGGCTGGAGATGGGGCTGGCTGCCAGCCGTGCGCAGGGGAATAACTTTCGCGTTGGTCTATTTGCTAACCAACTGGCGCTCGCTTTCAAGGGATTAGGTGAAGAAAAACTTGCCCTGAAATATTACGAACACGCACTGATAATCACTCGTGAACAAGGCGATCAGCACAACGAAGCGGTAACACTCAACAACATCGGCGGGGTCTGGGATGCCCTGGGCGAGAAGCACAAGGCGCTGGACTTTTTCCAGCAGGCG
>CAYVVZ010000062.1:0-14326 GCA_964455365.1 uncultured Anaerolineaceae bacterium
GTAGTTTTTTTTGGCAGCCATTGTGTTAGCGTATATTACAATCCAAAGCCATGCCACTTCTACCAGTCTTCGACCTGATGAGACTGTCCTCGTATCTGGCATGAACATCTACCTTGAACACTGCCTCGTTTGCCATGCTGCTGATGGGCAAGGTACAGAAGCAATTGCGGTTCCACCCCTGGATGATCCTGCCATCCGCAATGGTGATACTGAATACCTTGAAAGCACGATCAGCCTGGGTCACGAAGGCACTGCGATGGTCGGCTTTGGGGAAGAAACCACAGGCCGCCTGACCGATGAAGAAATCGCTAACGTGATTGCCTTTGTACAGCATGGCAACTGGCTGCAAGTCGCTGCCAATATTCCTCCTACACCCACCCAAGCGCCAACTGCTGTGGTAGTTGCATCCTCATCCAGTTCCCGGCGGGGGCAGGAAGAGCGCGTCTATGATCCCGCCGTGATTGAAATGGGCATTGATGTCTACATGGATATTTGCCTGGCGTGCCATGGCCCCGACATGCGCGGAAATGGCGATGTTGCAGACCTGAGCGCACGCCAGACCCAACGCAAGAGTGATGCCGCATTACTCGAAATCATCCGCCTCGGCGTTGATGGTACCGAGATGACCGGATACCGCGCCATGCTCACACCGGAACAAATCGACGCAGTGCTGGCGCTCATTCGCTCGCCAGAAGTGCTTGCCCCGTGATGGCAAAAGCAAGCATTCTGCTCGCAGGCTACTGCGCCTGCCCAACTAATTTTGTTCGTTCTACGGCATTCCAGAATAAACTGGCAGCCGTTTGGATGAAGTTTATTGTTTAGTCCTATCCCTAGGGGGAAACATGAAACGTACAGCTCTTCTGATTTTCGTTGTGGCGCTCGTCGCCATCCTCGGCGTGCTGGCAACCACCGGCGCACAAGAAGTTGAAGGCAATCTGATCGGCCTCGATCACCCGTATGCAGCATTCCTGGAAAGCCGCGCTTACGCTGCTGAACAGGGCGCATCCGCCGAATTCAACAAGATGGAATGGGTTGTCATCGATCCCGCAACCAACATGCTGTACATGGCAATGAGCGACATCACCGGTGGGCTGACCGACGGTGAAGGCGCGATTTCCGTTGACGAAAACCGCTGTGGTATCGTTTATGCTGGTCAACTCGATGAAAATTACAACCTGTCCTCCATGGCTCCGCTGGTTGTTGGCGGCCCCTTCGACCCTGAAGGCGGCGCAAACCGCTGCGCGCTGGACAACATCTCCAACCCGGATGCATTGTGGCTGGATGGTCAGGGTCGCTTGTGGATCGGTGAAGACACCGGCAACCATGAAAACAATGCGATCTGGGTATACAACCCGGCTGATGGCAGCCTGAAGCGTTTCGGTTATGTTCCGTTGGGCGCTGAAATCACCGGCCTGATGATCACCGAAACCGGTACCGTCTTCTTCAGCAACCAGCACCCGGATGCTGATAACATCTATCCGTTCAACGCTGGTTCCATCCACGTTATTGCTGGCTTCAACGCCAACACCGATGACTTTGAAGAAATCGCAGTGCCGGAAGGCGATGCCAAGAAGATCGTTGCAGTGGCTGCTGGCGAACTTCAGACCCTCGGTCGTGCTGGTGACCCGATCCCCGGTAGCATGAACGGCGACGTTCTCGGTGGTGTGTACACCGCTGAAGGCGACCTCCAGATGGTCATCAACGATCCCGACGGCCTGATGTGGCTGCCCAACACCGAAGATGGCACCCAGGGTATCCTCTACGCGAACTTCGAAGCTCGTCCGGGTGGTGTGGCTCGCCTGAACGTGATCTGGGAAGATGGCGAATGGAAAGTTGTTGATGGTGATATGGTGGATTTCCTCGGCGTGAACGGTACCTGGAACAACTGCGGTTCCAGCGTAACCCCCTGGGGTACCGGCCTGACCTCTGAAGAATACGAACCGTTCGCTGGTGACTATGCTCAGGTCAGCATGATGAGCGAACAGATTGGCTTCGCCGCCAACCCGTATGACTACGGCTGGATCGTCGAACTCGAACCCAACGAAATCGAAGATCGCGTGGCCAAGCGCTACGCCATGGGTCGCAAGAGCAACGAAAACAGCTTCGTCGCTGCTGATGGTCAGACTGTTTACTTCGGCGATGACGGCAGCAACGTTGTTCTCTTCAAGTTTGTTGCTGAAGAAGCTGGCGACCTGGCTTGCGGTACCCTGTATGCTGGTGCAGTAACCCAGACTGGCGGCACCGGTGCTGACCATGTCTTCGAAATTGAGTGGATCGAACTCGGCTTTGCTTGCGACGAAGAAATCGAAGCTGCAATCCGCGAACTGGATCCCATTCAGTAAGTAATCCCTTGCAACAAAAAACGCCTGGCTGCTGGTCAGGCGTTTTTGATTCCTCGCCGCTGAACTGGGCGATTTATGAGAAATGATGAATGACTCTAGGCTTCCTGTTGCAGTGGAATGTTGAAGACACGCGGCCCGGTAGGGCTTTCGCTGCCCCCGGCTGGCTCCACCGAACAGCCAATCCGCACCAATTCTTGCAGCGGTGTTTCCAGGTTCAGCACAATGAAGAACTCCGTGCGATCCGCTTTCGGGAACCAGGTTCCGCCGCTTTGCACGTCGCCTTCTGTATTCAGCCAGAACTGAAACGTTTGATCTTCTGTAATTTCGGGGAAGTTCGCCACACGCAGCACCGCCTGTGCGCCATCCGCAGAGACGAGAAGTTCCCCGGTCACACCTTCAAATTCAGCGGAATCAACCGGGAAGCGCTGTGTATCTTCTTGTTGGCGAAGCTGCGCCCACAACTGCTGCCCACCCGGTGGCTGCACCTCTTGCAGCATCAACACGCCCACTAAGCCCGCAAGCACAAATAACACCGCGACGGCTGCTACAGCCGTGATCCAGGTACGTTGGGAGGTCTGGCGCTGCGGGACTTCCGTCTGCGGCGGCAGAGTCGTGATATTGCCTGGGCGTGGATTGGTGATTCGCTGGCGCAGATTGTCCTTCAGGTGGGCGGGAGCCTGCCGCAGCGGAGCGCTCATCACCAGCAATTCGGCAATGGCTTCATATTCCGCCAGGCGTGCTTGTGCTTCCGCGTCCGAAGCGAGCAAGGCTTCGACTTCGCGGCGCTCCGCTTCCTCTAATGCGCCTATAGCATAGGCAGGAATGGTGTCCAGTAATGTTTCTCGATCCATCATCGGTACTTCGTCAACAGTCCTGCAACTTGGTCAGGATTCTTCATCGGATGGTAAGGGTTGTTCTTGCAACCAGATGCCGCGCAATTTTTGCATCCCCAGGCGAATATGAGATTTCACAGTTCCCAGGGGGCGGTTGAGGTGAGCGGCGATATCGGCATGGCTCATGCCATGAAAATAAGCGAGTTGGATGGCTTGCTGCTGCTCGGCAGCGAGTTCACTCAAGGCAGAAAGCAGGCTGCGCTGTAAATCCGTCATATCTTCCTGAACCAGAGTCGTTTCCCACAGGTGCGGCGCAGCATCCATAGAGATCGTTTGATCCGGTGTTTTTCGCTCGCGGGAACGCAAACGGTCAATGGCAGCGCGGCGGGCGATGGTCGCTATCCAGGTGATGAATTTTCCCTTGGCGCTGTCGAAGCTGGCGGATTTTTCCCAGACGCGCAAAAACACATCCTGCACGACTTCTTCCGCGTCCTGGGTATTATTCAGCACGCGATAGGCAACAGAATAGACAATATTGGCGTAGCGATCATGCAGCATCAGCAATGCCTCTTCATCGCCCGCCTGAATTTTTTCGAGTAAGGCCGTAATTGGAAGTTCGCTCATGGTACAACATTTGCTGTGAACCCACCTCAGTATAACAGCTTCAATGGTCTTCGCTATATCAGGAAGTTGTCAGTTTTTGGTTTTCAGTGCGCTACCGGCGGATGATCCAGGGAGGCACTGAATGAATAAACGCCCAACTCAAAAGGGAGCGTGTAGGGGCGATTCATGAATTGCCCCCAGCTTGTCCGGTATTCGCGTCATGTTCATTGGCGGTTTTTTTCGGCTCTGAACAGGTCACATTGTAGGGACGAGGCCTGCCTCGTCCGAAACAAGCAGGCGGACAACACATGCCGTACCCGCAGCTTTGTTAATAGTTGCACCACTGAGTAGTACGTTTGAAGCGCCATGTTTGGATGAAAAACGGGGAACCTTCTGGCTCCCCGTCTCATTCTATATCCCGTCAAATGCTGGAAAGATGTTTATTCCATCATGCTCATGGGAGTCAGCGGGCCAGTGACCACATTGCCATCCACGATGACGGGGCCATCTGCGCCTTCGACCTGACCAAATTCGTACACGCCCAATTCGCCTGTATCATAGTGCAGCATCGGGAAGACGGTTTCAGTCATACCTGCTTCATCCAGCGTGACTGTGACATCGTGGTTTGCACCCGGAACCAGCGGCGCATAACCGAGTACTGCGCCAGGAGTGCCACCATTATCGGCATGGATCACCAACCAGCCAGCAACATCAATCACCGCATTTGCGACTGTCAGCGTATTGCCATCCAGCGACCCTTCATAGGTGATGCTGGGTGCGGCGTTGATGGGGAAGGTCAGCACGGAGTCGTCAACCATAACGGGGCCATCTGCGCCTTCGACTTCACCAAATTCATAAGCGCCCATTTCGCCCGTATCCACATGCAGCATCGGATACAGCACCGGGGTCACACCTTCGGAATCCAATTCCACGACAACATTCGTGTTTGTGCCATCTTCCACTGCGGCGAAACCGAGTACTGCACCGGGCTGTCCACCACCATCCGCATGAACGACCAGCCAGCCGGGGCCTTCGCTCAGTACCTGGGTTGCGGTCAAGGACGGGTTGGGGTTCATATCCATGGTGGCATCACTGCCAATCACGATCTGATCCGGGACACGCATCGCGGGCGTGCCAACTGTGATGGGGAAGGTTGCGACGTTGCCATCAATCACGACGGGGCCATCTGCACCTTCGACCTGACCAAATTCATATGTGCCTGCTTCGCCTGTGTCCACATGCAGCATGGGGAAGACCACATCGGTCACGCCTTCGGAGTCAAGTTCGACTGCAACATCGGTGTTCTGTCCTGCGGTCACGGGAGCAAAACCGATCACGGGACCGGGAGCGCCCTCGCCATTATCAGCATGAACCACCACAAACCCATTCTGCTGCGTGGTCACGCTGGCGATGTTGATCGTGCCATCTTCAGCCACGAACTGGTCATAAGCACGCACCAATTCAACATTGAACGGCGGGGTAACCACCGCACCATCTACAGATACCGGGCCATCGGCACCTTCAACCATGCCGAATTCATATACGCCCAACTCGCCCGTATCTTCATGCAACATGGCGAACAGGGTTGCAGTTGCGGCGCTGGTATCAATAGCAACCGAAACATTCTGGCTCATGCCCTGGTTTACCTGGCTTTGTCCGATCACTGCGCCCGGTGCGCCTTCGCCATTATCGGCATGGATGACAATCCAGCCGGGGCTTGTGCTGGCGACGCTTTCAATGGTTACCGTGCCATCCAGTGACAGTTGATCATTAACGGTGACGGAAGGGGTCATCATGTCCTGCGCGAAGATGGGAGCCACTGCGAGGAGCAGTGCCAGGACTGCAAACGAAATCATCAATTTTTTCATACAAGTATCCTCCACAAATTACGGATAGTTGCGCGATTTTGGGGATCGCGCTCATATAACTATACGTACCCAAGTATGGAACTGGATGATTTTTCGTTCTGTTTTTTATTGGCATTTCGTGAGTAAGATGTGAACATTTAGCCTGGGCGAAAAATAACGTAACTTGCGGTATATTTCCGGGTTAGTGAAGGCGCAATAACATTCATGGCTGGCAAAATGATAGAAATGTGACAGAATTCACAGTATATTTGCGGTGTCAAGTTGGGTATGCTGAAGAAGTATTGAACATTCTTCCGCAAGACTACCCAACACCCACGAGGCACCAACGCTGTAAACCTGATGTGTATCGGTAGCCCAAGAGAAAGCAACAAAACCCTATGAGCCTATTCAAACACGATCCCCAGTTCGGTGATATTGTCGATTTTGACAGTATCCGCCCAACGTTGAAAGAAACCTACGACTTACTCCTGCCCGAGTACAACATGCTCGAAGCCATCCAAACGGGTACAAAAACCTTTGATGATCATCCCAGTTTGATGATTGCGGCTGGTGCGAGCGTGCTGGCCTGGGAAATGCTGCTGGCAGCAGAGGAGTACGAGATTGCCGAAGAACTAAAGCACGGCATCTTCACCCTGGGCTGGACGGAGGAGCATGTCGGTTCCGACTTGCTGAGTATGAACACACAGGCAACCCCCATTTCGGACGACCCCGACGAGCGCGAATTCCATGTGAAAGGGCGTAAATGGCTCATCAATAATTCGTACCATGCGGATTATCATATGATCCTCGCCAAGATTGACCCGGAGCAGGATGGCCCCCGTTCAATGTCCGTATTCCTGGTTCCGCGCAGCAGCACCAAAAATTGGGAACGCCTGGAAACCCACGTCCTGCGCAATATGGTACTGACCACCTTCGAGATTGATGGCCCTGGTCGGCTGATTGGGAAGCGTGGACACGGCTTATCCATCGTGCAGAAGATGGCCATGCCCAGCAAATATCAGTGCGCCTATGTGGGGAACCAGATGGTGCGCAATGCCCTGACTGCGACACTGGATCATCTTTCCACCAAGACGATTTTCAAAGAACAGCCGATCAATTTCAGCAATGTCTTCCGCCAGATGTATAACCTGGTGCTGCAAGGTTCCTTCCTGGATTTCCTGTATCATCGTGCAGTTGCCCTCAGCGATAGCAGTTTCCTGCAATTCCACGGTACGATTTTGAAATCCTTCCATCTGCTGCGGGCGAATGAAGTGCTGGCACAGAATTTGCTGGTGGCAGGGTCAAAAGGCTTCCTCAAAGAATCGATCATCGGGCGCGATGCCTTCGATTCCTTCGTGCTGCCAGTCTTCGATGGGCATTACACCATCAACACCCTGATGACCGCCAAGCACATGCCGCGTTACCTGGGGGCAGAGCGCAAAGAAAATATGGAAGAACGTCTCGCCTTCTTGCGGGAACGTCTCTTTGATCCGCAACCGGGTCGCCAGATTGAAATGAGTCCGGCAGAGATTCGCCGCCCGGATTTCTTCAACTATGCCGATTACTGGTCACAGCTTGGCGTTCCGCTGGCAATCAACATTGAAGACTTGCTGGCACAGGTGCAAACGCTGCTGGATGAACTCGACGCAAAGCATTATGCCGCAGAGCCAGAATACAAGTACAAGACGGGTATGCTGCTGCATTGGTTGGAAGCGCTGCTGGCTTCGGCTGAATTCTGGAAGCTGTATGGCGACCTGTACTTGAATGTCGTGGTGCAGCAGTACAACGGCTTCACCAAAATCTTCAATGACATCATCAGCGAAGGCGTTCTGGATACTTCTTTCCTCACGCCGCTGCATCATGTGCCGCTGCCAGAAGTCGAAGACAACGAAACTTTCCTGCGAAATTTGCTCAATGTGCGGTTGCTGAATCACGAACCCGCAGTGGGGGATTAATCCCTCCGCTTTCAACCATCAAGGGAGTGCCTGTGTGCGCTCCCTGATCGCCATTCGCCCCTTATCTCTCAAAACTCAATCTGTTTTCGCTGCATTGTTTGCAAGAATTAACACACATTGCGGCGGATTTGTGCGACAATATAACGGATTGTTTAGGGCATGGGGTGGAAGATTCGATGCGCAAAGTTCATGGCTATATCCTACTGGGATTAACAGTCGCAGTGCTGGCAGTGTATGGGGCGCTGGCCTGGGTACTTTTCGCGCCTGCTCCGCAGCAGGCTTCAGAAGAAATTCTGCTGCTGCCGACGCGCATCGTAGATGTGACCAGCGTCGCGGCACAACCCAGCGTAACCCCCTTGCCAACGGATGTGCCAGCAACCAGCACCCCCGAACCCGCATCCCCAACCACACCGCCAACGCTGCAACCGACAATCGAACCAACTACTGAACTGATCCCTTCCGGTGTGCCTGCGCAAATTGACACAGCACCAACTGATGCATCGACTGAGACAACGCCAACGGTACAGACACCAGAAACAACCGAAACCCCTGAACGCACAGACGCGAAAATCGACACGCGAGGCGAAGGCACTGTTCGCCCGCTAGAAGTCACCATCGGCTGCGATCCGCAGGAATTGATTGATGCGCTGGATGCCAAAGAAGACATCATCAATCTTGCAGCGGGCTGTACCTACACCTACACCACCCATGACAACACCAGCAGCTTCGGCGCGAATGCCCTGCCGCTGATTAATTACGATGTCATCATCAACGGCAACGGCGCGACCATCGAACGAGACACGGGTTCCGGGAACTTTTTCCGGCTGTTCTTCATCAATTATCCCGGCAGCCTGACGTTGAATGATGTCACCTTGCAAGGCGGGGATATTCGTACTTTTGGCGGAACAGGGCAACCGAGCAAAGGCAACGGCGGCGCGATCCTGGTACGCATTGGCACACTGACGCTGAACAATGTGAACATCTTCGGCAGCAATGCGGTATTCGGCGGCGGTATATACGTCTTCGATGGCGGCGATTTGATCGCAGAAGATAGCAGCATTTCCGGCAATATTGCTTACCTGGGCGGCGGCGCGATTTATATCAGCGGCCTGGGCAGCACGGTTGATCTGACAAACAGCGTTTTGCTGAACAATGATGGCCTGGAAGGGGGCGCGGTCTACGCAGGGGGGGCATCCACCTTCACGGCAACTGGTGGCAGCATTGGCGAAGTCGGCAGCCCCAATGAAGCGCGGCAAGATTTCGATGAATTTACAACATATTGGGGACGCGGTGGGGCGATTTACAGCGCAGGCAGTGGAACCAATGTCAACCTCTATTCGCTGGTGGTCGAAGCCAATGCAGCCTACAATGGCGGTGCGATTTATAATGTTGGTGGTGCAGAGGTTCTCATTGATAATTCCCGTGTGGGCGGCACTTCTGCCCCAGGCGGCAACACAGCCATTGCCGATGGCGGCGGCATCTACAATCAGGGTATCGGCAGCCTCGTCACAGTCGTTACGGGAATCATCTCTTATAATGAAGCGACCTCTGTAGACGATACCATTGGCGTGATTGATAACGACAGCTCCGATGGTGGCGGTATCTTCAATCGTGGTGGGGCAGATGTAGTAATTTCCACCAACAGCACGATTTCCAATAATGTCGCAGCACGCGGCGGTGGCATCTATAGCCAGGATATTCCCAGCAGCGTCACCATCAGCGACACGACAATTGCCGACAATGAGGCAATTTCGATTTCGGTGAATATTCCGCAGGATAGTGCGCCGGAAGATGGCGGCGGCATTTCCAACACAGGCGGCAGCATCCTCTCACTGACCACTGTCACTGTCGAAGACAACAGCGCTCATGATCGCGGCGGCGGTTTATTCCAGCAAGACGGCGATAGCAGCGCAACGGTCATCACTTCGCTATTTGATACCAACACAGCCTATAACGGCGGCGGGGTTTTCGTCAGCGGCGGCTCTACTATCAGCTTCACCAACACAGATTTCACATCCAATGTAGCGACGGTGGTCACTTCTGCTAACGAAAATGTCGGCGGTGGCGGCCTCTTTGCAGATAGTCAGGCGACGATTACGCTCTCCGGCGGCAGTTTTAGCCAGAACAGCGCCAACAGCGGGGCGGGAATTCTGATTAACGGCGCAGCAACCATGACCTGTACCGATACCGATTTCACGCAGAACACCGCGACGGGGGTCGGTTCTGAGGCAGCCGGGTTGAGTACCGGGCTTGGTGGTGGTGCGGTACGGAGTGTTGGCTTCAATACTGTTGTCACACTGACGAATAACAACTTCATTGAAAACTCGGCACAGGACGGCGGTGCGCTGCTGGTCGGCGGTGGGTCAAATGTCACGGTGACCGACGCGAATTTCATTGATAACAGCGCAACCGGAGCCAGCACCATTGGCGATTTACGCGGTGGTGGGGCGATCTGGGCGCAAGATACCGGGACGAATCTGTACATCAACACCAGCACCTTCACACAAAATCAGGGCGAATCCGGCGCAGCTATTGCCGCGAAGAACGGCGTTTTCGTGCAAGCCACCGGGAACACTTACGGCGCATCCAATGGCGCTGATGCCAACACGGGCGATACACTGCTGCATGTCAAAGATAACACCTCGCAGCTACAGATTATCCAGAGCAGCATCCGCAACAATGCTGTTGGCTACGTGGGCTATAACGATGATGCTTTCTTGCTTCTGCGCCAGACGATGATTGAAGAGACGAGTGCCACATTGCAGGGGATCATCCTGGCGAACGATGGCGATTTTGTGCTGGATGCTGTGCGGACGATTCTTGTGAATGTGACCATCTCGCATGAAGTTACGGATGGCGATTACCGTACCTTCCGGGCGCTGAACAACATCAACCCGATTGAACTGTATTTCGTGACCGTGGTTGACCGCGAAGAAATTCTCTGGAATCAGGTATTGATGGGTTCGGACGAAGGGGAAATTCAGGTCTATAGTTCCATCCTGGAAACAACTGCTACGGTTTGCGATGGCAGCGGTTACACATCCGGCGGCTATAACATCCTCTCCGACAATAGCTGCGGATTTGCAGCAACGGGCGATCAACCCAACACCGATGCCCAACTGACCGCACAGACGCAAGGCGGGGATATTCTCTACTATGAGCCGGATGACCTGGGCGCGGCTGCGGGTGCAATTCCCCTTCAGACTTGCAGCATTGGTGAAGACCAGCGGGACGTAGGCCGTCCACAAGGCCCTGATTGCGAACCGGGCGCGATTGAAATCCGCGAAGCCTACGCGACGTACACGTCTGCGCCGCCGATTAACAGCGATATTCTGCTGCAACCGTTGGCGGGTGAGGTGGATAGCGCGGACATTATCATCACGGAAACAGGCAACAAAGACCTGCAAGTCACCAGCGCAGCACTCAACGGTGACCCGGAAATCACCCTGTCTGGGGATACGCCACCTTTCACCATCGTAGATGACAGCGGTAACTCGTACACGTTGACGGTGTCTTGTTCGAGTGCGCAGCCGAATACAGAATACAGCGCAACCCTCACGGTTGAGCATACGGGCTATCTGGAGACGGCAACCTATGACATCCGCTGCGAAGTGGGCGGCGAACCGCAAACCCCCACCGTGCAAACTGTGGGACTCTATCAGGCGGGTATCTGGTGGATTGGTAGTTCGGATGAAAATCCGGAATTGGAAGCCACCTACAGCTTCGGCTCCACGTCGGCGGGTTGGCAGCCAGTGGCGGGTGATTGGAACGACGATGATATTGATACTGCTGGCCTGTACAAAGATGGTCGATGGATTTTGCGCGAAGTCTCCGGCGATACTGTGACCTACAACCAGTTCAGCTTTGGCACACCAGAGGCGGGCTGGCAAGCGATTGCAGGTGATTGGAATGGGGACGGCACGGATGGCATCGGCCTCTACAAAGATGGCCTCTTCCTGCTGCGCAACAGCGCCACCTCCGGCAGCCCGGATTATATGTTCATCTTTGGCAGCAGCGAACCCGGCTGGACTGCGCTGGCTGGCGATTGGGATGGTAACTTTGTCGATAGCATCGGCCTTTATAAAGAAGGGCGATTCCTGCTGCGCAATGCCAACAGCCAGGGCGCACCGCATTTCAGCTTCACCTTCGGCGGTGGAACGGGCATCCCGCTGACAGGAGACTGGGACGGGGACGGCACGGATACAATCGGCCTATACAACAATCCGAGTTGGATGCTGCGCAACAGCAACAGCACAGGTAACCCGGATCGTACTTTCACGTTTGGCTATCCTGGCATGGACTTCGCGCCCATCATCGGGACGTACAGCGGCGTAGGGGCAGAGTCGCTTGATGTTGTGCAATTGAGCTTTGGGCTGGCGATACCGGAGACACCGATTGAGACGGCAACGCCAACAGCCGAAGCCACCGAGGAAATCACAGAAGAACCAACAATCATTCCGACGCACGCGGCGACAGAAGAAGTGACGGAAGAAGCTACATCAGAAGTCACCCCGGAAGCCACCGAGGAAGCAACGGTCACGCCAACACCGGAAGTCACCGAGGAAAACACGCCAGAGGTGACACCTCCGCCCGTAGAAGTGACGGAGGAATCCACGTCGGAGCCAACTGTTGCACCGACGCAGGAGATCACGCAAGAGCCAACACCGGAAGCAACGCCTACACAAGAGGTTACGCCGTCGCCAATGCCGCAGCCTACAATAGAATCCACGCCAGAAATCACACCGGAGGTGACCCAGGAACCGGGCGTGTGACAAGGGTGAATGTGCTACGATGCCACAAGCGAAAGCTGTTTCGCCCTTACTGGCATAGAGCCAATCTGAAAAATAACATTTAAGTGTCTCGTAGGGGCGTGTCCATGACGCGCCCGCTGGCCTGAAGACGGGTTCGACAGGCGTATCTGTAGAAACCATTTTTCTAGGTGACAGGGTGTTCGACATGAGCGAATTCCCTGTCTGGACAGTTATGGACATGCCTCTCGGATAAACACGGAGTAGAAAGGTTACCTCATGCCCCTTGCAGCGCTCCCCACAGTAGAACAGGTGCGGCAGTTGCCAAAGCTGCTGACGAAGATCATCCCGCCAGAATATGAAGATGCCAACGGACATGTCAATATTCAGCATTACCTGGGACTTTATGATGAAGCTGGATGGCCTTTTGTGGCATTGTTGGGGCTAGGGCAGCAGTATATCGAGCAGGAGCGCAGCGGCTTGTTTGATCTGGAACACCATTTGCGCTACCTCGCAGAATTGCACGTAGGGGATACCGTTTCGGTGTATGGTCGCATGCTGGGACGCAGCGCCAAACGGATGCACGGCATCTGGTTCATCATCAATGACAACCGCGAACAGGTATCCAACACCTTTGAATTCGTCTCATCCCATGCTGATTTAGAAGCGCGGCGCACCTCCCCATTCCCGGAAGCTATCACCGCAAAGTTGGATGCCATGATTGCCGAGCATCAAGCGCTATCATGGGCAGCACCCACCTGCGGTATCATGGCCCCCTGAGCCTGACCTTACGCACAGGCTCCTGAAAACGGGTAGGATACGCAGAGCAGTCGATGAGCGCCTCAGCATTTCAGCTTGCCAGCCTCAAAGTGCGTTTTTTGAACACATCACGACTGCAAAAACGTTTTTGCTGATGGCTGATCGCTGACCGCTTACGCTCGTCGAAGCGGAAAAGGTGGACAGCAAGGGCTACTGCGGTTCATCAGTCACTACATTTTTTCACCTCTCCTGCAACAGAAGTGCATTCCTGGCGTATAGGTTAGTGAAATCGCAAAACAATGGGGAGGTAGACAACAATGGATAACAATCGCAATATTGGTGTGATTCTTGTAGGTGTCGGCGTAGTGATCTTGCTGGCACGCTTTGTCGGTGTGGACTTCATGGCAGTATCCTGGCCTTTCTGGATCATCCTACCCGGCGCGTTCATGCTCTTTAACGCTTTCAGCGGCGAACGTGCGAACCTGTCCATGGCGGTTCCTGGTTCGATTGTCGCTGGTACGGGCTTAATTTTGCTGACGATGGCAATTACCAACCGTTGGGAAGCATGGGCGTATGCCTGGGCGCTTTATCCGGTCTTCTCCGGCACAGCCGTTTACCTGGTGGGCAAGCAAAATGGTGAAGCATCCCTGCGCGATAATGGTCAGCGCACAGCCATCAGCGGCCTGTACATGTTGATCGGTTTTGGTCTGTTCTTCGAGCTGTTCATCTTCGGAGACTTCAGCGGCTTGCTGAACAGCAGCATCATTCCGCTGGCGTTGATTGGTGCGGGTGCATATTTCATCTGGTCGAATGGTCGCCTGACCCCGACGGGTGGCAAGGAAAAACGCAAGACCGACGAAGAGATGGTGTAACAGTTATCTATGAATGTAGTGGGGGAGTGCCTGTATGCGCACTCCCCACTGATCGAACGTTGATTGGTAGGTGGTGCGTTCAGTCACAGGTATCCAATGTGATTTCGACATCGCAGGTATCATCCCCATCACCACCAGAGCCGCTGTCGGTACCGCCGCCGCCAATGATGGTATCATCGCCACCTTCGCCATACATTTCATCCGAACCGCTGCCACCACTCATCGTGTCATCGCCAGCGCCACCTTCCATGGTATCGTCGCCAGTACCCCCGATGAGGATGTCATTCCCATCGCGCCCATCAATATTGTCGTCTCCACCACCACCATCAATCACGTCATCCCCCCCCAGGCCAATGAGGGTGTCATC
>CAYVVZ010000062.1:14426-22428 GCA_964455365.1 uncultured Anaerolineaceae bacterium
GTCATCCCCCCCCAGGCCAATGAGGGTGTCATCACCCCCCATGCCATAGATGATGTCATCGCCACCACTGCCGATGATGGTCTCACCATTATTTGAACCATAAATCTCGACCCCGCAGTAATCACCCAGATCAATTACACTGGCATTGAAAGTATTGCCGGGACCGTTGTAATCAACATGTTCGCCGGAGCCTGTGTATTGACTACCGGGCAAAATCAGCACGAGGCGACAACTGCTGCCATTGTTCACAACTTCAATGCGTGCGCCGGGAATCAGTGCAGTTAGCATCGGTGGGCTGGGGCGGAAGGCTTCTGGAATATCCATGTAGCTGACGTTACCGTTGACGAGCTGGTACATATACCAACCCATCCGCCAATTGTATTCATTGACATGTGGATCTTCATTATTGCAGCGACCATCTCCCCAGGGTTGGCCTTCAAAGCACCAGTTATCAATTTCTTGTTCATCTGCACCAAACGTGAGCGCGAGTGCGGCGACTGCCAGCACCAGCCCTACAACGAGTGCGTTTCTCAGTAAACGCATGACAGTTCTCCATTCCCCATTTTTTGTTACGCTTTATTACATCACGTTAAGCAGTATAGGGGTTTTCAGGTTATCTCCGCAAATGTTTCGTAATGTTCTACCCATTTCACAACCAACTTCGTATTGAAAATTATCACAACCTCAATTCACAAACACCTTACTTATATAGTAAGACCCCTCCCACAGCCTGTGAATTAATGTCTACTGTTATCAACAAAATCAAATAGAAATTTTCCAATCCGTCACATACTATTCGTTACGAATGCACCAATCAATCTGCCACTACGCGCAACGAAAATGGGAGGGTATCGTATAGGGCAGTGTTACTGACGATGTAGCTGGGGGGAAACCAATGGTAGAAACAATGGTACAGGCCACCGGGCTGAGAAAAGTTTACAAACGCTCTGATGGTGGCGAAATCGAAGCGGTGAAAGGCATTGACCTGACGATCCACAAAGGCGAGATTTTTAGTCTATTGGGGCCGAATGGGGCGGGGAAGACAACCACTATTTCCATGATTAGCGGCCTGGTGGAACCCACCGAAGGGGATGCGCTGATCTCCGGGCATTCGATCCGCAAGCAACCACTGGCTGCCAAACAACTCATGGGCATTGTTCCCCAGGAAATTGCCCTCTATCCCCGACTGAGCGCCCGCCGCAACCTGGAATTCTTCGGGCAGATGTATGGTATGAGTGGCAAGGAACTTTCCAGCCGTGTGGATGAGGTGCTGGGATTTGTTGATTTGACAGATCGCCAGAATGACCGCGTGGATACGTTTTCCGGTGGGATGAAGCGCCGTGTGAATATCGCCGCAGGGCTGCTGCATAAGCCGCAGTTGGTCTATATGGATGAACCCACCGTCGGCATTGATCCGCAGAATCGCCGCCGGATTCTGGATATGGTGTATCAATTGCGGGATGAATACGGCATGACAGTGCTGTATACCACCCATTATATGGAAGAAGCTCAGGAACTCAGTGACCGCGTAGGCATCATTGATCATGGGCAGATCATCGCGCTGGGGACGCAAGATGAACTGACGCAGCAGGTCGGGGAAGAAGATCGCCTGGTTTTCAGCCTGGGGCATGAACCTGTGACAGATGCATTATTGCAAGAATTGCAGCGGGTCGAAGGAGTGAAGCGGGCGCTGCAAAAAGTGCCGGAAGGCGAGACGAATGGCGGTGTGCAGACTGTCACGCTGACGGTCTTTGTGGATGATGCACGCAAATCCATGCCTGCATTGATCCGCTTGCTGAATGACGAAGAGATCGAGATTTCCGCGTTGGAAGTCCGTGAACCTGATCTGGAAGCGCTCTTCCTGCATTTGACCGGGCGTGCATTGAGGGATGGCTGATGCTGCGACGAATCTTCTTAATCGCCTGGAAAGATACCTATCTTCGCTTCTCTGACCGGACTTTGCTGGTCATCAACCTGCTGACTCCGCTGGCGTTGAGTTTAATCGTTGGCCTTGCGTTTGGTGGGGCAAGTGGTGGTGAGATCACCGTTGAGAATATTCCGGTTGCGGTAGTCAACCTGGATGCTGGTTCGGATACGGGGGGGCAAACGCTCAACTTCGGGCAGATGTTAACCGATGTCCTGACCGATTCGGCTTCTGGAGATGGTTCTTCAGGAGAACAAGCGTCATGTCCTTTGTATGAAAGTGAAGGCAGCGATTCTACGACGCAGCAGCAATCACTCGGTGAGTTGTTCGATACAACCGTGCTGACCGATGTCGAAGCGGCGCGGGCGGCGGTGGATACTGGAACCTATGCCGCAGTGGTGATTATCCCGGAAGATTTCAGCGCCGGACTTTCGCCGCAGATCAGCGCAGATAGTGCCAGCATGAGTGGCGCATCCGTCGAAGTGTACGCCAACAGCGGCTTTTCCATCTCTGCAAACATCGTGCGCAGTGTGGTCACCAGCATTGTTGACCAGTTTGCTACCAGCAGCATCACCATTGCCAGCACCTACAGCGAATTAATCGAGATGGCAACCGAGGGTAACTTCACACTGGGGGCGGCACTGCTGGCTTCGCAGGCCAATGCAGACCTGGGGCCGGATTTCTCGTGTGCGTTTGCTTCCGGCGCAGGGACGATCACCATTGATCCAGTTCCGCTGGATGCTGCCCAGGAGTTAAGTGTTTTTGTGCAAATCCTGGTGAGCGTTGGTTCGGCGCAGGCCGTCTTCTTCATGCTCTTCACGGGGCAGTTCGGTGTGCAGGATATTTTCTACGAACAGCGCCAGGGTACGTTGCAGCGCATGATCGTCACACCGACTCCGCGTTGGGCGATTCTGGTGGGTAAATTACTGGGCGTTCTGCTCTCGCTTGTCGTACAAATCACCCTGCTGCTGCTTTCGCTGACGGTGATTGCGAGCCTTGCAGAAGGAACACCAATGTTCATCTGGGGCAACAACATCTTCCTGCTGACGCTGCTGCTGATCGCAATCATCCTGTCTGTCATGGGAATCAGCGTGCTGCTGGCGGGTGTCACCAGCACGCCGGAACAGGTACAGGTCATCGGCCCCATTCTGAATGCGACCCTGGCGGCACTGGGTGGCGCGTTCGGATTTTCGCTGCCTGTTGCTGTGGCGCAGTTCTCGCCGATTTATTGGGCGGTGGATGGCTTCGCGGCACTCGCTGGCGGGGAAGCCCCATGGTTGAACATCGGTGTATTGTTCATACTGGGTACGATTATGGTGCTGGTGGGGTTGTGGTTGTTCAATCGGCGTGTGGAGATTTAGGAATTCGGCAACAGACGCGATACCCCTATTCAAAAAATTGGCATGTACTGTAGGAGCGTATCACAGATGCTCCCATGCCTGTCAACGTAAGGGAATAGAACTGTTTGTCCGCTTCATTCGCTGCTGGTCGCCGAGGATTAAAATCCCCGGCTAAAAAAGACCCAAACCCACTAAAGGGGTTATAAGGACGTTCTATAAATCAGGGTGGTTACCAAGCGTCCCTTTAGTGGACGCTCACCCTGGGGTAGCCTGACGTTTTGAACGTCAGGCGCAGGGCAGCAAGCCAGGCATTTGCGAGAAGAACACTTAGCTTGACAGCTATGGGGAGTATCGCAGATGCCACCATAGTGACACAAAGGACAGTTCTGAGACCTGTCCCCACATCCAATTCATGGGGTTCGTATCGTTCGCACTGAGACATATTGCGAAAAAACAACGACAAAAGGAAAACCAATGCGGCAATTGTTTGCTATCACGCTGAATGATTTGCGTGTGTACTTTTCAGAATTGGGAAATCTCATCGGTTTGATTGCGCTGCCTGTAGCGCTCACGCTGATGATCGGCTTGAGTTCACCTGGCGGCGGGGGAGATGGAACTTCGTTCATCTTCGCGGATTTGATCGACCAGGATCAGAGCGCGGAATCACAGCAGTTCATCGAAAATCTGCAAAGAGTCAATGAAACGCTCGTGCTGTGCATGTCCGAAAATCCAGATGAGCGCTGTGGCATCGAAGAGGGCGAAACGCTCACCATCGAATCCAGCACAGCACGAGTCCGCGATACCAACTTGCAAGCACTGATCGTCATCCCGGAAGGATACGGCGAGAGCGTGCAGCAGGGCAGCCCGATTGAAATATCGTACTATTCGGTCGCCAGCGGAACCGAGAGCTTCAATGATCCAGTGCTGACGGCAGTACAGGCTGCGGTACAGCGTGCCAACGCCGCTATCACGGTCAGCACAGCGGGAACCTACGGCGCGGAGAATTTTTCGCTGCCGACGGGCGAGACGAATCTCATCCCAGAAGAAGAACAGCGAGAAGCCTTCTCCGCAGATTTGCGTGACCGCGCAGAAGAAATGCTTGCGGGGGATACGGTCAGCGTGAACTTTGTGTTGGCGCAGGGCGAAGACTCCGCTGCCGCCGTTGGCACGGGTTTTGGGCAGGCCGTGACCGGACAGGGGACGATGTTCGTCATGTTCACCGTGTTGGGTGGGATGGCGCTGCTGGTACGCGAGCGCGAATTGTGGACATTGCAGCGTGTCATCATCTCCCCCGTATCGCGGGCGCAAATCCTCGGCGGGAAGATTCTGGCTTATTTCATCCTGGGCATGATTCAGTACGGTGTGGTCTTCATTATCGGCTTCGTCACTGGAACCAACTTTGGGGATGATCCGCTGGCGCTGGTGACGATCATGGTGTCGTTCGTCCTGGCAACGACGGCGCTCGGTTTCGCGCTCTCTACGCTGCTGGAAAATGAAGGGCAGGTGGGCGGTTTGTCGCTGCTGCTGGCGCTGACGCTGGCTCCGTTGGGTGGGGCGTGGTGGCCTCTGGAAATCACGCCGGACTTCATGCAGGTAATTGGGCATCTTTCTCCGGTAGCCTGGGCAATGGATGGATTTAACGAACTGGTGTTTTTCGGCGGCAGCTTTGCCGATGTGCTGATCCCGATTGGGGTGCTGCTGGGCTTTGCGGCGGTCTTCTTCACCTTCGCCATCTGGAACTTCAAGTACGAGTGATCTTCAACGCAAAGGCACAGAGAAACAGAAGCAGCTTCAGGGAAGTAACCGAGTATCAAACGTTTTTTCACCACAAAGATACAAAGGACACGAAGAAATGCGTAGGGGCGATCCGCTGGATCGCCCAGAAAATTTCCTGGCATTACTGAGTCATCGACCTTACGCACAGGTTCCTGAAAACGAACAGGATACGCAGAGTGGTCGATTAGCATTTCAGCTTGTCAGCCTCAAATTGCGTTCTTTGAGCACATCATGATAGCGAAAAAACAGTTTTGCTGATGGCTGATCGCTGACAGCTTACGCTCGTCGAAGCAGAAAAGGCTGACTGCAAAGAATTCTGCGGTTCATCAGTGAGTCATAGAGGGGATGCCTTGTCCCCTCTGTTTTTGATTGACGGCAAAACTCGCTTTGTAGCACAATAGGGCTGATGCAAGCCTGGAGGATCAAACCATGACGACCATTAATGTACAGGTGACATTAACCGAAGAATCACTGGCGCGTCTGCAACGAGAGGTGGAAGCCCGACAGCTTCCGTTGGATGTAGTGGTTAGCGAAGCACTAGAAGCATATTACGAAGAACCCACCAACGAAGAGATTCTGGCGAATATCCAGCAGGCACTGAAAGATGCGCTAGCGGGTGAGGTACGTCCCGCACATGAGGTGCTGGATGAAATCGAGCAAGAATTGGTTACAAATGCCGACGAAGGTTGATATTCCGCTAGTGGTGGAGCGGGAACTAAAACGTTTGAAGCGGAAGTATCCTTCTGTGACAACGGAAGTCCGAAAGTTGGTAATACAACTCGAAAATGACGAACGCCCAGGTGATCAAATTCCAGGAGTTGGGTACGATGTCTTCAAAGTTCGCCTTGCGAATCCGTCCGCTAATCGGGGGAAAAGTGGAGGATTCAGGGTTGTATACTACCTCAAACTCGAAAATTACATTCTTCTATTGACCATTTATTCAAAGACCGAACAAGAAGATATTTCATCCGAACACCTCCGGGAACTCATTGAAGATCTTGACAATGAAGACGATTCTTCTTCCTGATCCCCACATACTCATCCCCAACCAACCCATGACAAATTGATAGAATTTTTGTTCTAAAGTTGTGGTATCCTACAAGCCTTCTGGCATTACAGAAATCTAACCAAATTGGTGAGCATGGGGAACAGGAGGCAGGTGATGGCTGAGGAATGGGAATACATCATTTCGATTTTTCTGGCAGCGATGGGTTTTGTGACGGCGGTCATCGCAGGGATCAATCAGTTCATGAAGCTGGGCGAGAACATGCAGCCACGCAGCAAAGATGCGCTTTCCGAATTGGAAGAAGACGTGGATCGACTGGAAACACAGGTTCAAGAGCAGGGCAGGGATATTGAGAAATTGAAGCAGGGAAGGTAACAGGATACCTCTGTTCTTACCACAACAAAAAACAGCGAACTGAAAACTGATCCCTGAAAACTATTCACTCTTCAACGATAATACAGCCCGATTTCGCACGAGAGAGTGAACCATGCTGAGTATCGTTATCCCTGTATTCAATGAAGAAGAGAGCTTGCCCCACCTGCAAGCGCGGCTGGATGCGCTGATTGCGAAGCTGGAGATGCCTGCCGAAGTCTGGCTGGTGGATGACCACTCCACAGATCGCACGCCGCAACTGCTGCGCGAGATTTGCGCCGCCAACGATGATTATCACTTCATCCGGCTGGCAGCCAACAGCGGTTCGCATGTGGCAATTCTGGCGGGGTTGGGACAGACGGTAGGGGAGTGCGTTGCCATCCTCGCCGCCGATTTGCAAGACCCGCCGGAGTTGATCCCGCAAATGCTGGCACAATGGCGTGAAGGTAATCACGTTATCTGGGCGGTGCGGGAACAACGTGAGGGCATTTCGATAACAGAGCGCTTCACGGCGAATTTATTTTACTGGCTGCTGAATCGCTTCAGTGAAGTGAAGCTGCCACCGACAGGCGCGGATTTTTCGCTGCTGGATCGGGCGGTGGTGGATGCGGTGCTGCAATCGGTCGGAGCGAATCCGAGCATGGGCTTAGAGGTGGCGCGGCTGGGATTCCGGCAAGTGGAGATTCCTTATGTGAAAGCGGCGCGACAGTTCGGCAAATCAAAGTGGAATCTGCGCAAAAAACTGAACGCCTTTGCAGATGCTTTCGTGACAACATCATACATGCCGCTGCGAGCCATGTCCTATATTGGCATCACCGTCAGCGTGATTGGCTTTCTGTATGCGCTGGTGATCGTCACGCTGCGGATTTTCAATGTGCTAACTGTTGAAGGGTGGGCGGCGCTGATGGTAGTCGTGCTGGTCTTCGGCGGCGTGCAGATGCTGATGCTGGGTGTGATTGGTGAATATCTCTGGCGCACGCTGGAGCATTCCCGCCAGCGTCCATTGTATTTCGTGGAAGACTCTTCAGAAGACAGAGATTCTGATTTCAAACGCTAGCCTCCACATCTGATACCTCGTTCAACAGCATGAACACTTGCTATCAATGCCCTACATGCCTGAACACTTCTTCCCTGGCTCATCTACAAAAAATGTGATTCTTGAGGTTGTCTGCAAACAAGAAATCACACTTTCAGGACTTTCGCTTACCAGGGTGCAGCACGCTGCCGCTCCTACAATTTTTCGAGGTAATTTACTGTTTCCAAGCGAAAGCCCTGACTTTTTACCAGAAGTGCGCCCAAAGCCCCTAGATTTATCTATGGGGATGTAGGGCGCAAAAGGTGCTAGAGATGATAATGCTTCGTGGTGTATACTGTTTTTGAGGTAGCAGTTCACGCCTTTTCCAGCAGGAATTTGATTGGCTTATTGAAAATCATCATCACGTGTAGATATGGCAATCCGAACGTTTCAGTATCGGCTCTATCCAACAAAGGCACAGAAGCAAGCCCTGCAAGTGCAGTTGGATGTGTCACGTCATGTCTACAATATGGCACTGGAAGAACGCAAGCTGGCGTGGGAACTGGAAG
>CAYVVZ010000063.1:0-20724 GCA_964455365.1 uncultured Anaerolineaceae bacterium
CACGGGCGCTCCCCTACAAAAACACAATGATTCATGGATTCGCCAACAGCATCATTAAAACGATTTGAACCACCAAGTCACGAAGGACACGAAGAAAAGCGTAGGGGCGATCCGCCGGATCGCCCGAAATACCTGTGTGATTTGTAGATTACTTTCCTGTTTCATGATTTTTCCCGTTCTTTGCGCTCCAACGTTGATGCGATTTCGCCACGATGGAATTTAATCCGATTGCCCTGCCAATCATTTCGGTATGAGACGGCACTGGTGTGTGAATGGCGTATAATCTGGGGTGACTGAAGCACATCCATGAAAGCATTACTATGCCCCTGAAATACGTCACAGGCGATCCCTTTCTCACGGGTGCTGATGCACTGGCTGTTGGGCATAACGCGAAGGGGCGCACGGAGATGGATGTTTTTGCCAACCGTTTCATGCAGATGTATCCAGCAGCGACTGCATCGTATACCCGTGCTGCCCGAAAAGGACGTTGCAAAGGCGGGACAATCTATTACTGGGAGCAGACAGTCCCCCGGCTGCTCTTTTTGACAATCCGCGAATCATCGGTTGGTGCGACGCGGCTGCGACATGTGCAATCTGTGCTGCTGCTGCTCGCCAGGGATTACGCACGCTACAACATTCAGGCGCTGTCAATTGCCCCGCTAGGAACTATTTATGAGCGCGATGAAATCCACCAGATTTGCGCACAGTGGCTGGAGAAATCTCGCTTGCGGGCAATTGTGTATACTGACTATGAACCGGGCGTTCAAGCGGATGAGCAATTCTGATGGCTACCAGCAGGGTTCGTTCTTCGTGTGACTGAGGGGCAGCGATGATTTACTTCGCCTACAACGCAGATACCAAACTAGTGAAGATTGGCGTGACGATCAACCTTCCACAGCGCATGACACAGCTCACGAGCGATTATCCGCGCATCGAACTGCTGGGTGTGATGAGTGGGTCATTCACAGAGAAAACCAATCTCCATGATCGTTTCGCGCAGAACCGCATCCGGCGCACAGATTGGTTCCGCGATGGGGATAGTCTGCGTGAGTATATTGCCCGCAACTGCACCCAGCCCGATTATCTATCGCCGCATCTCGTCTCGATGGTGGATAAACCAGTGAGCCTGACTCCGTATGTGCGCCTGATGCTCGATTTATGGATGCAAGACCAGCAGCAAGAATTGCCCTACTGCGAGGTGATTGAGCACATCTTTGAGGAGCATATGCCAGAGATTGCCCAACGCGCCCGCGAAATACTGGGGATCGAAACCACGGGGACGGACTGAGCAATGCTTTTTCTCCGGTGCGCAAACCAGTGAAAGGGCGGATACTGGATGTTCGCATCCGCCCTTACATCAGGCATTCACGACCACAGTCAGTGCAGCCGCTTTTAGCCGTTGTTTTCTTCTTCCAAAAATTGCGCCCAGGAACCGTGCATGCCGTTTTCCGTCACACCGTAGTAGATGCGGATGTGTCCATTTTCGCGCTGCACGAGGTCATAGCGGGTGCTGCCTGCTTTCTGGTAACGCCGCCACAAACCAATATCGCCCACCCATTCCACGCGCTCTGGCTTCACCGGATTGCCTTCGTACTGCTTGATTGCGTAATGCCACAAGCGCCGCGCCGATGTCCGTGTGACTTTGCTCACCGTGCTGCCATTGCGTAAATCGCGCATTGTGTAATAGGTTGTGCCGCTGCGTTCATCAATTTCTGTGATTTCCACACCGGAGCGCGGCGCGGAAACCTCATTGGCATTGGTGCTGGTTTCTAGCTGATCTACGGAGGGTGCAACAGGGGACAATTGCCCTGCTTCATTCAATGCAACACTCGGTGTATCCCCCGGTTGGAGGATAGCTCCCTGGCGCACAAGGTTGACAATTTCATCTCGCACTGCCAGGTTAGTATCCGCCTCATCACGCAGATAAATGTTGTTATCATTCACCGCGTAAGGGCGGTCATCCCCATAGGGAACCAGAATGCGGATAATCGTCTCGCCCTGGGTTTCCTGCGCATCAATCTGCACTTCCAGCGACGGAGTCAACAAGCGCTCAATTTCATTTTGCAGCACTTTGATGGCATCATTGGCTGCACCAATCCCCTTGATTGGCTTGCTTTTATTGGCACTGAGTCCAACGTAAATGGTGCCGCCATTGGTATTGGCAAAGGCGCAAACATCCGCAATGATTGCGTACAATCTCCCGCCCTGTCGATCCATCGATTCATGGAAAGATTGGACGAGGCTGGGGCCTTCTTCTCGCGCTGCCAGAATGTAATCGTAGGGTTGATGCCCTGGGTTATAGGGACGATGCCGTGAGAAGTCTGTGCCTTCCAGCATTTCTTTGATGGCATCAAAAGAACGCTCACGCAGCAGCATCTCAGTCACACGCTCACCTACACCGAAACGCACATTCTTGCCCTCTTTCATGCTGTCCAGCGAATGTGCATCAGAACCCTGGATACAGTGCATACGGCGTGGATACTCTGGCTTCGTACCGTTGAAGAAGCTCTGGGTGCTGCTGCGCCCTTTGCGGTGCAAATCCGTGAGTTCCAGCGCATGCAGATGTTTATCTTGTGTGTAGGCAATGCGCGTCTGCCCACCAAAATTCATCCCACGCATGGCAACCCCGTGCGCCGCGTTGGCATGAGCCGCGATTGCCAAACCACCCGCTTCATGGATTTTGGCGTATGCTTCCAGTACATCCGTCGTGGCACCCGCAGCCGCGTCCCCACGATCCAACACATCCGGCGGAACATTCAAACTCAGGAGGATATGCTCGATGTAGCGTAGTGGCGTATCATGCGGGAAAATTCCCAACACATGAAAGCCGAAGGTTGCTGTGAATTCGAACCCTGGCAGCACCAGAATTCGATCTAATAGGCGGCGGTATTCCGCCAATGTGCGCAGCTCGTCCGCCAAGGCTCGCCCGGATTGTTCCAAGAATTCCAGGCGTTCAATCTCGCGTATCATCGCAGCATACCCGTTGACCGTGTTATGGTCGGTGAAGGCGATGATGTCTATCCCACGAAATTCGGCGCGGCGCAAAATGTCAATATAGGTCGCATCTTTGTCTTTATAGTCTACGCTGGCAGGGGTATGGAGGTGTAAATCCACCCGATACCACTGCGACCGCTGACTTCGTTTACTGGTCAATGTTCATTTCTCGTGTCAAAAAAATTGCTCAATACAATTCTGGGTGTTCAAGTGAGGGGCAGGGTCAACTGCCCAGTAATCGGTTGAAGATGACAGGCAAATCACCGGGATCAAACGGTTTGACGATGAAGTCATCTGCCCCGGCTGCCATCACCTCTTCACGTACATCCATGCCGGATGCCATGAGGATCGGAAGATTGGCGAAGTCCGGGTGATCGCGCAGTTGGCGCACCACATCAACCCCTTCCATATCCGTCAGGTGAAAATCAATCATGATGAGTTCAGGGCGGGTGGCTTCTACTTTAGCTAAGACCTCCGTCCCTGTTCTGGCGGCGACGACCTCATAGCCGTCCAATTCTAACAACGTTTGCATCAAGCTGACCATCGTCTGGTCATCATCCACAAGCATTATTTTCGTCAAAGTTGGTTGTCCTTCTCATGGAGATGCTGCATAAGGGCAGCCCTCGAATACACAAATCAATCCGGTGAAATGCTGGTGTGGCGGTGTACAAGTCCGGGCAGGTCGGTTGGCGTTTGAAAAATCGTTACCCCAATGGGAAATTTTTCGTAATACGGGCACGATCATGCAATTTCACAACAAAACACGGAGATTGTAGGGGCGGCGTGGTCGCCAGCGGACACGGCATTGCCGTGTCCCTACGATATTCTAGACGTAGGGGCGCAATGCATTGCGCCCTTACACCCAGTTTTTGCTCCGTATTCATTTCTTAAATTGCATCATTGCACCACTACACGGGATTTCCCCGTATTCATTTCTTAACAAGCATGATCCTGCCCGCTAGCATACGCAAACGCCCTTGGCCTATCGTCACATCCATGACCAAGTGCCCCTACACTCCGTTCGCTTCTGGCTGCTCGCCTGGTTCCAGCGCCTGCTCCAGCACCTCATCCATGTGTTCCACCAGATGGAAGGTCATCTGCTCACGAATTTCTTCTGGCAGATCATCCAGATCCTGCTCGTTCTTCTTCGGCAAAATCACAGTATTCACGCCGATGCGATGCGCCGCCAGCATCTTGTCTTTGATGCCACCGACAGGCAGCACTTTACCACCGAGGGTCAATTCGCCTGTCATCGCAACATTGCTGCGAGTCGGCCTGCCGAGCAGCAGGGAAGCCAATGCCGTCGCCATCGTGACCCCTGCCGAAGGGCCATCTTTCGGTGTTGCACCTGCTGGAACGTGTAAGTGAATTTCATGGTCGTTGAAAAATGCCCCATCAATTTCCAGGGCTTCTGCACGGCTGCGGACGTAGCTCAGTGCGATTTGCGCACTCTCTTGCATCACTTCGCCAAGCTGCCCGGTATACTTGAAGCCTTTCCCACCCGGCATAGTCGTCGCTTCCACGAAGAGTACATCCCCGCCGACAGGTGTCCAGGCTAGCCCGGTTGCGATTCCCGGCGCGTCCGTGCGGTCTTTCAGCTCGGTACGATAGCCGAAGCGAGGTTTGCCCAATAATTCTCGTGCCAGGTCTTCATCGACGACAACGGTATCCGTCTTATTTTCTGCGATGCGTGTGACGACCTTGCGTGCCACGCGCCCAATCTCACGTTCCAGGTTGCGTACCCCGGCTTCGCGGGTGAAGTCCTGGATGATCGTTTCCAGCGATTCTGGCTTGAACTCGATCTCACCTTTGCGCAGGCCATTTTCCCGAATCTGGCGCGGGACGAGATACTGCTGGGCGATGGCGAGTTTTTCCTGTTCGGTATACCCGCTGAGTTGGATGATCTCCATGCGATCCAGCAAAGGCCCTGGAATGGTTTCCAGCGTGTTCGCCGTGCAGATGAAGAAGACTTCGCTCAGGTCGAAAGCGACATCGAGATAGGTATCGCGGAATTCGTTATTCTGTTCCGGGTCAAGCAGTTCCAGCAGGGCAGACGCAGGATCACCCCGGAAATCGCGCCCCAGCTTATCCACCTCGTCCAGCATAATCAACGGATTGCGCGACTCGATGCGGCGCAGCGTTTGCACAATGCGCCCCGGCATCGCACCGATATAGGTGCGGCGGAAACCGCGAATCTCGGCTTCGTCGCGGATACCCCCCAGGCTGAGGCGGATGAACTTGCGTTCCATCGCCCGCGCAATGGATGCACCAAGCGAAGTCTTGCCCACACCCGGCGGCCCCACAAAGCACAGAATCGCCCCGGTACGTTCGCGGCGCACGCTGTCATCGTATTCTTCTAATTCGTCAGCGCGTTCGCTGCGCAATTTGCGCACCGCCAAAAATTCCAGGATGCGCTCCTTGATGTCTTCCAGGCCGTAATGGTCAGCGTTCAGCACTTCGCGTGCATGGGCGATAGCCAGGTTATCTTCGGTACGCTGATCCCAGGGCATGCTGGTGAGCCAATCGAGATAGGTGCGGATCACACCATATTCTGCCGAGGCAACGGAGAGCTTACTGAGCCGATCCAATTCGCGGTCAGCTTCTTTGCGAGCTTCTTCCGTCATGTTGACTTCATCAATCTTGCGGCGGAACTGCTCCACTTCCTCGAACTGGTCATCGCCTTCGGAAAGTTCGCGCTGGATGGCCTTCAGTTGTTCGCGCAGGTAGTATTCCCGCTGCGATTTTTCCATCTCGGATTGGGCTTCCGTCTGGATTTTGCGCCCCAGTTCCAGCACTTCCACTTCTTTATTCAGCAATTCCAGCAGCAGTCGCAGCTTCTCGCTGATGCTGTTCAGTTCCAGCAGGCGCTGTGCGTCTTCCAACTCAATGCGCACATAGGTCGCAATGGAATACACCAGTTGCAGCGGATCATCGACGGATAACGCCGAAGAAACCAGTTCGGTTGGGATGTTGGGCATGAGATCCGCCAGCGCCCGGAATTGATCGGTAACATTGCGCACCAGGGCTTCAAGCTGTAATTCATCCACATCCAGTTCTTCATCGGTGGTGAGGACTGTCGCCTTCAGATACGGATCTTCACCAGTGAACTCCAACACGCGGATGCGCTGCAACCCCTGTACCAGCAAGCGGATGGTGCCATCTGGCGCACGGAAGAGCCGATGGATGGAGGCCAATGTACCCACTCGGTAGACCTCATCGGGTCCCGGTTTCTCCTGCTCCGGGTCATGTGCCGTGACCAGTCCCACCAACCGTTCGCCATTGATGACATCATCGACAAGGTTAATGCTGCGCGGCTGTCCCACCGTCAGCGGAATCGCTGTTTGCGGATACACCACCAGCCCGCGCAGTGGCAAAATGGGAACTTCCTGCGGCGAATATTCATCGTCGAAATCCGTCAGCAAGTCCGCCTCGTTCAGTTCGGCTGTATTTTCGCTGTTGCTCTTAGAGAGCAGTCGTTCAATTAAGCGCTCTAGCTCGTCGCTCATGTAGCTATCTTTCGTAGTGTCTATAGAATGTCACGTAATGAATCTGGTAGGCTATTAAGAGCATGGTACACATCAGGTTTAGCCTCGATTTTGCCCGACACAGCAGTTGACGTTTGAACATCAAATTGCCCAACCCAGGAGGAACCTGTTTTTCCCTCAGCATGTGTATTCTCTGCTGGGGCGTAAGGCCGATTCATGGATCGCCCTTACACGATTCCTCATTGCGTTAAACATTTTTTTCTTTAATGACCACTTGCTATGTCCGAAAATGCCAAAAATGAGAACTATAAATCCCTACCCTGATGGCTATTCCCTCTATCATAGCCTGAATACAATAGCACAAGTGTAACGCTTGTCGGTAAAAACGCCATTAGAACGCTGCACACACCGACGCATCACCAATAGTATTGTAGTGAGTGGCGCGTGCCTGGGCAAAATTTGGGGGTTAAAACTCGAATTCGTCGTAGTCTTTGCAGAGGTGTACAGGTCCATCATAGATGGTTTTGGCTTCGTCTACAAGCGGCTCCGGGTCTGCATTCCATACAGCATAGTGAATCAAATAGAGTGATTTGGCGCTGGCCTCTGCCGCGACTTCAGCGGCTTGTGCCGCAGAACTATGACCGGGGCCTTCTCCGGCTGCTTCATGAATGAGGATGTCCACATCTTTGGCGATCTTGTACACGCCCTCGCACGGTTCAGTATCACAGCCGTAGCCCAGGATTTTGCCGTTGTGCTTATTCTCGATGCGCATGCCGATAGTGGGGACGAAGTGCTTTACCGGGAAGGCACGGATGCGGAAGTCTCGGTTTTCCAGCAGGGGGGCATCTTCGCGCTGGCTGATTCGGTGAAACGAAACCGGGAAGAAATCCGGCCATTCCTGCCAACCGTAGGCTTCCATCGTGTCCTCAATGCGGTTCAGGCAGTGATGCAGCCCATAGATGCGCATTGGCGCTCTGCGACCTAGCAACCACATGTGCATCATCATGTTCGGCACACCCGCCACATGATCCGGGTGAAAATGGGTGAGGACAATATCTTGCAGGGACTCGTCATCAATTCCCAGGTTTTTGATCTTCCCCAGGGGGTTCGAGCCAGCATCAATCAGCACCGGGCCATCTTGCTCCCCGATCAACAAAAAGTGTGTGTAATCATGTTGTGCATCGTTGACGGCTGCTGCTGAACCGAGAATCACGACCCGAGCCATGCGGTTTACCTTCACTACATTGTAGAGATTGAGTAACTGTTGTCGTACTTTATTACCCAGAGCATCTCAATAGTATACGTCCATTGTGGCAGAAATGCCGTTGCACAGCGCGAGCTTCCGCGCACTTTTATAACTTTTTCACAACTAGCAAATGAGAGAGTGCCCAGGTATCCAGCGGTGTGCCTTCCAGCCTGTACAGGAAATCCCGCGCTCTTTGCATCGGCGTACCCAACCGCGCAATCAGATTATCGTAGCCACCATAGATACGCGAGTGGTGGATGATTTCGCAGTCTAGCCCATCAAAAACCTGGCGCAGTCCACGTTTGGTGTAGGCGCGGACGTGCGGAGCCAGCCGATTGCGCAGGCCATTCGGCAGGTAGTTAATCAGCGGTGTGTTGCCAAAGTGATATTCCCCTCGCCAGTAATGCCCGTGCGTCTCGAAGGGATACCAGCGATTGGGGCAGAACAACACCAGCCTGCCGCCGGGTTTCAGAATGCGAACCATCTCCGCAGCCGCTTGCCGATCATCATTGACATGTTCTAGCACTTCGTTGGAGATAATTGTATCGAACTGGTTGCTGGCATAGGGTAGATATTCCGCTTCCGCCACCAGAGACGCGGCGACTTTTTCCCGCGCTTCCTGCACGCGCTCCCACTCCAATTCAAAGAGATGGACTTTTGCGCCCGTCCGTTCCTGGATTTGGGCTGCGTAGAGGCCATTGCCACCACCCGCATCCAGCACCAGCGCCCCATCTTCCAGGCTGCTCCATTGGGCGATCATCTGCAAGCGGCGTTCCTGTCCGGCACGCCATACATAACTTGGCTCCCCGCGCAGTGCCGCAAGTGCTGAATGCGTCATTCTGGTTCCTACTTTGCCGATTGGCTGGTTTCAAAAACGCGCCCTAGCATACGGGGGGGAGGCAGATGGGGCAAGGCAGAATTCACGTAGGGGCGTATTCACAGTGCGCCTGTCCATACCGGGTTCGATCATGTCGAACCTCTACGACACGGTTTCCCGGAATACATTTTTCGGATCGGTTTCTGCACCAGGAATTAAAAGGGCGCACCACAATGGATGCGCCCCTGATTTGCCGGAGATCAGCTTTTCAATTATTGCCCAATCTCATAGATGGTGGTGCTGCCGCTAACTTCGTTGGTCACAACCAGCAGCGGTGTACCCGTCGGGCTGTCTTCTGCGCTGATGAAGACCAGACCTTCAGGTCCCTGGTCGCCAGCCGTACCTTCTTCAGCGTTCCCTTCGCGGTTCACGTTGTTAGCGTAGGTCACGTAGTAGGGAGCCATCGGATCAGTGATGTTGTAAACCATCACGCCGCCGAAGCGTTCCAGGCCGATGAATGCATAGGTCTGGTCGCCGATTACGCCGATGACCACGCCTTCAGGTTCGATGCCTTTGTCATCACTGCGACCATCGAAACCGTCGTTGGTGCCGTTGCTGTTGAAGGCTTCCGGCGCGATTTCGCTGGTCAGCATGGCGAATTCGCTGCCGCTGTCGAAGACAATTTCACCAGCGGTATTCCAGATGGTGAAGGAACGAGCGCCGTAGCTGTAGAGTGCTTCGTATTCGCCGTCACCATCGGTGTCACCCAGGGTGGTGGTGATGTTCAAACGACCCAGGTCAGCTTCTGCCTGAAGTTCTTCTGCGTTGGGGAAGACTTCTGCATCCAGGGTCAGGTCAGCGACACGAGCTTCTTCGCTGTAGGTATCATAGTCACGAGCATCGCCTTCGTTGGCGGTCACGATGTAGACTTCACCGTCCACTTCGTAGGTTGCGATGGCATCCGGCTGGTACATCCCAAAAGCGGGTACAGTGCGGATGTTGATTTCGCCATCTTCGTTGCTCGGATCAATTTCGTTGCCTTCAACGCTGTAATCCTTGAAGCCCAGGGCAACGATTCCAGTCACGGAACCCGTCGCAACGTCGATGACTGCCAGTGCGTTGTTTTCCTGGAGGGACACGAAAGCAGTGCTGCTATCCGGTGAAACGGCAATGTATTCCGGTTCCAGGTCTTGTGCAACGGTAGCGTTGGGGCCAAAGATGCGAACAGCTTCCGGCAGTTCGCCAGCACGGGGAGCGCCTTCGTTGAATTCAGCAAAGCTGGCGGTGAAGACGGTTGCATTTTCCACGCCTTCCGTCAGGTTGATGATGCTGACGCTGCCTTCGGGATCAATGCTGTAATCGTCGCTGGGTTCGCCTTCGTTAGCGGTCAGGGCGTAGTTGCCATCCGGGGTGAAGGTGATCATATCCGGCAGAACGCCAACTTCTACAGCATTCAGGACGTTGCCTTCAAAGTCCATGAAGACTGCCATGCCGAGGCTGTCGACTTCTGCGCCTTCCACAGCAGCCGCAACCAGCCCTTCACGCACAGCAACACTATTGATGCTGTCGCCATAGTCGTCCAGGGAAATCTGGCTAATCAGGCTGGGTTCGCTGGGCGAACTCAGGTCGAGGATGTCGATCACATTTGCATCTGCATTGGTGACGTACAGGCGACCAGAGGACGCATCATATGCGCCGATTTCCTGTGCGCCTTCATCGAAGATGCCCGTTTCGTAGGTTCCGAGGATGCTCAGGGTCAGTTCAGAGTCCTGAGCGCTGGCACCAAACGCCAGAGCCAATATGGTGATCATAACAATTGCAAAACGGAATTTCATTGGGATTTCCTCCAGAGGTGTAGGAAAGAAGTAGTGGAATTGCAGCACCAGATTGTGTGGAGTGTGGGTTAAGAAAAGGTTGTTTAGCCTTTAAATCCCCGCTAAACTCACCCGAACACTCATCCTGCATTCATGCACCCCTTGCAGTCATCTATCCTTCGCACAATGCCAATTGTCACAGCCTAACCACTCCCGTATACTATTTGTTCGCTATCATTCAGGCATTTTGTAGAGGAAGCGATCCCGATGACGAAGCGCCCTTCCGTTTACCCATTTACAGCCATCGTGGGGCAAGACTTAATGCGTCTCGCCCTGGTGCTCAACGCAATTGATATGCGCATTGGTGGCGTGTTGATTCGCGGCGAACGCGGTACGGGTAAATCCACCGCAGCCCGCGCTCTCGCAGCCCTGCTGCCAGAGATTAACGTAGTAGCCGATTCACCCTTCAACGATGACCCGCACCGCCCGGATACGTGGTCGGATATTACCCGCGAACGCTACAGCGGTCAGAATGCAAACGGCATCCCAACAGAAGCACGCCGCACCAGCTTCGTTGATTTGCCCGTGAGTGCGACGGAAGATCGCGTGGTCGGTACGCTCGATATTGAAGCTGCTATCCAGAAGGGCGAACGCCACTTTGAACCCGGCGTGTTGGCAAACGCCAATCGCGGCATCCTCTATGTGGATGAAGTGAACTTGCTGGATGACCACATTGTTGACCTTTTGCTGGACAGCGCGGCAATGGGTGTGAACATCGTAGAGCGCGAAGGCATCAGTTTCAGTCATCCGGCGCGTTTCATCCTGGTAGGCACGATGAACCCCGAAGAAGGGGATTTACGCCCGCAGTTGCTGGATCGTTTTGCGCTCTCTGTCGAAGTTGAAGGCATTCGCAGCCCATCGGATCGCGTGGAAATTTTGCAGCGTCACATCGCTTTTGAAGATGACCCGGAAGCCTTCCGCGCTGAATGGGGGCCAGTGGAACAGAGCCTCTCCGAGCGCATCGCGGCTGCCCGCCAGATCGTGGATGAAGTTATCTACACATCCAGTGATCTACGCTTGATTGCAGGCATCATGTCCGATTTGCAGATTGATGGTCATCGTGCTGACCTTGTGGTGCTGAAGGCCGCACGCGCACACGCTGCCTATGAAGGCCGCACATCAGTGACAGATCACGATATTGCGCTGGCAATTAAGCTGGCAATTCCGCACCGCTTGAAGCGCGGACCCTTCACAGATGCCAGCGCCCAGCTAGAAAATCTCGAAGATCGCATCGCAGATCAACGCGCCGAGATGGACGAAGATGGTGACCCCCAACAGACAAGCGAAGATGGCGAAGCAAATTCAGAACAGTCAAACGCCAACGCTAAAAAAAAAGTGAGGAAGTAAACCCGGACGATGCACAGACGCAAGCGCCGGATACGAACCATCCCCAATCCCCTTCTCGCCAGGATGTCTTCCCCAGTGGTGATGCATCCTGGTGGGAAGGCGGGCAAAAAGTTGATTCCGCCCCCGAATTTGAAACGCGCAAGCTGAACACCCAGTTGGATAAGATGTCGCGCAGGCAGTCCGGGCGGCGTTCCACGACGATCACTGAGCGTAAACGTGGGCGCTACGTGCGGGCGGTTCCGGCTGGCAACAAAACCAACGACATCGCTTTTGATGCCACGTTGCGTGCGGCTGCTGTGCATCAGAAAGCACGGGTCAAGCAAAAAGAAGAGACGGGTATGGCTTATGCCCTGCGCAAAGGTGACCTCCAGCGCAAAATCCGCGTGAAGAAAGCCTCAAACTTAATTCTGTTTTCGGTAGATGCTTCATGGAGTATGGCAGTCAGTGAGCGTATGCAAGCTACAAAAGGCGCAATCATGTCCCTGCTGACGGATGCCTATCAGCGCCGGGATCGTGTGGGGCTGGTGGTCTTCCAGAAAGATCGTGCTTCGCTGGTGCTGCCGCCGACCAACAGCGTCACCTTAGCGAAAGAAGCCCTGGCAGATATTCCCGTCGGCGGCAAGACTCCCTTGAGTGCTGGCCTGCTGCTGAGTTACGAAACCATCCGCCGCGAACAATTGCAAAACCCGGACATCATGCCCATCATGATTTTGCTGACGGATGGCGCAGGTAATGTCAGCCTTAGCACAGCATCTCCCCAGGATGAAGCGCACCAGATCGCCCACCTCATCAAGGAAGCGGACATTCGCACGGTGACGATCAACATGGAGCATATCGCCTTCGACCAGGGATTGGCGCAGCGCCTTGCAGATAAGCTCGGAGGCCCGTGCTACACCCTCGCCCAGATCCGTGCCGACAACCTGCTGGAAACTGTCCGCAATGAGATTGACAAGGCGTGAGCACTGCGCTTCTACAAACTCACTTGCTCATACACATCTGACAGGTGCAGGATGCAATCAATGGATGGCAGTGTGATGCTGCTATCCAGTCCTTTGACAGATGTATAAAGCCACGTCTCGCCTTCATACCGGGAAAAGATTTCGACCTTCACTTCATCTACCGAAATCAACACGTAATCCTGCACGCTTTCCAGGGTGCGGTATTCGTCCAGCTTCGCATTGCGATCTTCCAGCGCAGTCGATGGGGATAGCACTTCGACAATCAGCGTGGGGTTTGTGATCGTATCTGTGCGATTCTCGGCAAATTGTAAGTCACCGCAGATGACCATAATGTCCGGGTAGCGATAAGAGACCTTTTTTGATGAGACCTTCAGGCGCAAATCTGGCGAGCTAACGCGACACCCTTTTCCTCTAAGTTGTGTATAGAGGGCAGTACCAGCACTCTGGGTTATCATGGAATGCTTCCAGTCTGATCCCGCCATCGCATAGATTTTGCCGTCTACAAATTCATGCCGAAGTTCGCTCTCTGCCTCGAAGGTGAGATACTCCGCTTCGGTCATCTCCAATGGTTCTTGTGGTTGTGCAGCCGCCATAAGCTGTCCTTTCTAACTCCGCAGCCAGGGAACAAAGCGCCGCAGCCAGCGCCGGATGATGCGGGTACGGGCTTCAGGCCAGGCGTTATCAGCAATTTGTGCGTTCTGTTCGCTTTCCGCGCTGCCTTCGGCTGGCGGGCTGTAACGCTCCACGGTATAAGCGCGTGCGATAGCGGTCACCGGACGTTCCGCCTGGGGCAAATAGCGCACCATTTCACCGCGACGTTCTTCCGGCGTTTCGTTGTCTCCGCTGCGGAAACCGATCAGCGTGAAGTAGCGTTCCAGGCGGGCATAGGCACGGGCAATCGGACTCAAGCCGCCCATGCCGCGCCATTCCCACCACCACCAGAGCAAAACCAGCAGCAGCACAAACGCAATCACCCCCACAATTAACAGCAATGCCGCGCCAATCGCAGGCAGTAAGAAGCTCAAGAAATCCTGCGGCGGCGGTTCCGGTGGCTGCACAGGTGGCGGAACGGTTGGCACAATCACCGGAGTCGCTGTCGGTGTGGGGCTGGGTGTGAGGGTCGGCGGCGCGGCGGCTGCTTCATCCGTTGCTGTTTCGTCCTGTTGCGTTGCCGTTGCTTCCGGTGTAGGACTTGGCTGCGGCGTTGGCGTGTTCGTCGGCAGTGCAGTGGGTTCCTGTGCAATGGACTGCGGATCATCTGGCGCAACTTCATCACCATCCCGGTTCAGTGGCGCTTCTGCCGATGTCGGCTCAAATTCCACCCAACCATAGCCGGGGAAATAAACTTCCACCCAGGTATGCGCATCTCGCTCACGGATGACATACTGCCCCAATTCCGGTAGGTATTCACCCTGGGCAAATCCGGCTGCCATACGCGCCGGGATTCCCTGGCTGCGCAGCATCATGACCATCGCGGTTGCGTAATACGTGCAGTAGCCTTCACGCTGCGTGAACAAAAACCACTCCACCGAGTCGACTCCGGCGGGTGGCGCGGAAATGGTTTCGTTATAGGTGATATTGGTGCGCAGCCATGCTTCAACGGCTTTTGCTTGATCGTAAGGCGTAGTTGCGCCTGCTTCTGCGATGATTTGCTGCGTCAAACCCGCAACCTGCCCGCTGATCCCGCCGGGGTAGGCATTGGGGTTCGCCACCCATTCCGGGTAATCTGTGCCTGCGCTGCGCAGTTGATCCGCACTGGCGATGCTGATCGCGCTCAGTGCAGTGTAGGATTCGCCCCGGTCAATGACCTGCGTCGGGCGAATCACCGAAATGTTCATCGGTGAATTAGGATCGTCTTGATCATCCGCAGTACGCAGCAAATCAATGCGCCCCGGCAAACTCACCGAAAGGGGCTGTGGTGCAGCATAGAACAGGCGCGAAGGGATGCCCATGGTGACAGTCTGGCTGACGGTCACACGCCCGCCTTCGCTCCCTGGTGGCGTGATGATATTCAACGGCGGACTCAAATCCGGCACGCGGCGCGTAGCCGATGGCGACCAGCGCCCATCCACGTAACGCTCAAAAACACGGGAACGCCAGTAATAGCGGTAGTCCGTCGGCGCATCGACATAGAGAATTTCTTGATCGCCCAGGCGAATCGCCCCACCGAGATTCAATGAATCGCCGCCATAATAATCGGTTGTAGCGGGGCCTTCACTCTCGATGGGTTCTACCAGCCGGCTCATAAATTCTGTCACCTGCTGGATAGGATCAGAGGCCAGAAATTGCTGAAATTCATCCAGGCGCTGTTGCAAAGCTCCCGACGGAATCGCCCAGGCTGCCAGCAGTGCAACCAGGGCAAGCACGGCTCCGGCTCCGGTGAACTGCCTGCTCAGGCGCTGGGGTACACGCACCCCGTTCACACGCCAATCCCATTCGCGGGCATCCAGATTGCTGCGCACAACCAGCAGCAAGGACATCATCACGAACACCAGCAGATACAAATCCAGGGGATTTTCGCCCGTGTAGACGACCATATTCACCAGCAAGATCAACCCCGGCGGAATAATCACCCGCCAGACGCGATCAATGCGGAAGATGTGCCATGCTGCGTTATAGCCAAAGAACCAGAATAAGACCGCCACCAGCATCGAAAAGACCAGATTATCCTGGTTGATGCCGCCCGTTGCCGCGTCAAAGATCCATTCAATGCTGCGGATCAGCACAGTTTCAATACCACGCAACGGATTCAACGACTGGTTGAAAGCGGCGATCAGCAGCACAAAAACCAGCCCATAAATCGCACTGACGATGAGGGCAAAAAGCTCGTTGTAGCGGCTGCTGGATAAACCATAACCGAAAATCACGCTGAGGATGGTCACCGGGATGGTGATTTGAAGTTGGATAGGCCAGTCTGCGGCAGCCAACGACAATGCAGGCATCACGAGCAATACACAGGTAATCAGCAGCGTTGTCAGATCGCCAGAGCCAACGAAGGCATCAAACCAGTTGGCGAGGCGCTGTTCGATTGTGAGGCTGTTTCGTTTGGCGCGAGCTGCGCTCATAGATGATTCCTTGATCTTCAGCTAGCGGGTTTTGTTCAGCAGCATTACTTTTCACCGCAGAGACACAGAGAACACAGAAGTAATTCCAGGAAAGCCATCCGGTTAGGTGTTTATTGGCACTACGAAAAATCAGGTTTCTACCGTAGGGGTTCGATCATGTCGAACCCGAAATTGCCCAAAAAGAGAAACATTAATCCTGATCCTGATGCGTATCATCCACCGGATTATCCCTACGCATTTCTTCGTGTCCTTTGTGTCTTCGTGGTGAAAAACCGTTTTGATACGATGCTCGGTTATTTTCCTGAACTTGCTTCTGTCTCTGTTCCATTATCGTTCATCCGGTTTATTGTAGGCTGTAGCGCCATATGACGAAACCACCGCGTTTCAGGCGATTGCCTGATGCTGCCGCTACCACGCCATCAGCGTGAAATCAAACAGAGGCAGCAGACGCTCTTCATTGACCCCCGGCGCGGGGATGCGTTCGCCGCCCTCCCACCATTCGTATACGGTGAGATAGGCCGTAAATGGCGTGCGTTGCATATACACAACCGGGAAATCCAGCGTCCGTTCTTCAACGTAGTATTGTCCCGGCTGCCATTCGGTCATCGGCGGTAGAACCGTATCCCGCAGATTGGGCTGCAAGACGATGGCTTGCGGCGCACCATCATTTTGAAGGAACAGCGTCCCTTGATCCTCCCGGAATAGATGCACCCCAACGCTGTATTCTGCCGCCAGCGGTTCATCCACTGACCACCACAGCCGCAGATGCATACTGCTGCCTTCTCGCCAGACGGGAACGCCCGTCAGCAAATCGCCATTTTCATCGAGGATTTCGACCCCATGAAAGCGCAAGCCATTCGCAAAGAGGATGCCTTCACGATCTGGTGGTGCGACGAAAAGCTGGAACAAAAACCCTGGTCTACCATAAAACTCAGCCCCAAGCCGATCTTCCAGCACGGAATCCTTCGTTGCCTGGTCTTCATGCCCATTAAAGCGTACATACCACACGCGACGGTGTTCTTCTGTAGGCTGTTCCACGACATACAGCCCAGTGGGGAAGTACACCATCTGGTAATAATCCCAGACTTCGGCGCGTAAATTCGTCCCTGCCAGATTGGGATCGCGTACCAGGACATCCCCGGGGCGGTAATGCTCTGCCAGCCACTCAAAGGCAGGTTCAAATTCTGCGATGGGTTCTTTATATTCGGCGATGTCTTGCGGCACAAACAGCAGCAGCGCCAACCCACCCAGGGCAATCATGCGCCCGATGCGGGGCAACCGCGAGAGTCCATATCCCGCCCAGAGTGCAATCGCCAGCGCCACCCACCAGGCATAGCGCGGCTTGAAAAACGAGGTGCGCGAATTGACCCAGTAGAGCAAACATGTCCCCAGAATTGCCCAGATCAGCAACCAGAGATGCAGCGGACGCAGCCCTTTCTTCGAGCGCAGCAGAATCAATCCCGTCGCCAGAATCACAATCGCCAGCCATACGAGATATGCCACGCCAAAATATTCTGTGAACATCTCATAGACCGCAGTCGGCAGCGGCGGCAGATTGCGATCATACACAACTGCCGTGCGCCGGGTGACAATGCCGAGCTTATTGAGAATTTCCGGCAAGCCTACCAGGAATGCCAGCAATCCCGGCAGCCACCAGCGCCAGACGCGCACACCGTACATAAACAGCGAAAATCCGCCGAAGACCATGAAGGCGAAAATCGAAGAGAGCGTGAGATAGAACATGCCCGCCATCAATACGCCCAGGTGCAGCGCCCGCCACACGCTGGGACGCTCGAAGTAGCGCATCACCAGCAGCAGACCTAACGGGAGCAGCAGCATCACCGCTGCATAGGCACGCAGCAGCACGCTCAAATAGATTACGTATCCAAGCGCAGCATACGCCAGCATCACCAGCAGACCCGCATCATGACTCTGATAGAGCTTGCGACCCAGGCGATAGGTCAGCGCACTACTGAGCAAAAAAAGCAGCACAGACAAAATGCGCAGCATCACCGGATGGTAGCCGACCAATCCGCGCCAGAAGCCCACGCTGAGATAATAACCAGCAGGCCAATCAAACGGGGTTCGGGCGATGATCTCCTGCGGTGTGCCGAAACTCTGCCAGACTGACCAGACTTCATCTTGATCAAAGCTGAGGTCATTCAGCAGCAGCAAACGGCTGATAGCGATCAACAGCAGGGCAGCCGTCAGCCACAGGAGATGCGTGTGCTTTTGGGGAATTGTGCGAAATGAAACTATCATAGAACTTCAGGTTTTTCGACCCAGTAACGCCGCGTCAGTACACCGCGCCCATTATCGACTTTATCTTGCAGGATGCCACCGTTCGCTTCAATGATTCTAATCGAGCCGATGTTGTCATCATCGCAGGTGATGAGCGCCCGTGTGATGCCTAGCTCCCACGTTTTTTGCAGGCCAAGCGCACATTGCAGTGTACCGTAACCTCTGCGCCGCATACTGGGGCGAATTTCATAGCCGATGTGTCCGCCATAGCGTAGCAACGTCGCATTCAATTGATGCCGAATGCTGATCCTCCCGGCGAAAATCCCTTCCGCAATCAACCAGTAATCGGACTGCGGCACGTATCCCGGTGGTGGATCGTTCTCATAAGAAAGGCGCAGCGCCACAAATTCATCGAAGTTCTTTTCGAGCAAGTCATAATGCCAGGGTGGTTTTGTACCTTCGGCATGAAATTCACGAGTGGCTTCAATGAAACTCTGTTGATAGCAAATATCCGGGCGTGATAAAAAGGGTTCGTCGGGCATGGTTTTGTTTCCTACAAGCAGTTCGTTAGTTTCTAAAATAATGGCAACTGCCACGTACTGCGCAGGGCATCCTGCCAGATTTTACTGCGATCTGCGCCCTGTGTGGCATATAGTAAACGATATTGTGCCGAACCATCTTCCGCAGATGTGATTTCCTGAATCTGCGAATAGCCCACTTCGCCCAGGCGCTGCCGATAAAAATCCAGCAAGGCACGGCGAATAGATGCCTTCCGCTGGCGGCCTGTGCGCTGGTAGGGTTTGCGCCATTCCGATGTGCCGAAGAAAGCATCGAAACGTTCCTGGCGGCTTTTGTCATACATCACATTTTCGCCCTTCACCAGCCCCGCGCTGCTGAAATCGAGTAGCAGTTCGGCCTGTGGAAGCTGGCTCAACAGCGTCACCACGTCCCAATCCAGCGCGAGATTGTCAGCGTCCAGGTAAGCCAGCAGCGCATAACTCCCGGTCAGCGGGGAAAGCGAAGACATGATTTGCCGCATGGCAGGGGATGGTTCGAGCTTCAGCACATGAACCAGTGCTTCTTGTTCGCTGGCGCGGATGCGTTCTTGCAAGGCTTCGCGCTCTGGCTTGTGTGTCTCTGCCAGCCAGCAGCCCTGGAATGCAGGAGAGGCAGATACAGCCGCCAGCGCTGGTGTTCGTAATACCGTTCCGCTTGGGCTGCATTTCACCTTGCCGGAGCCTGCCCGCAGATCCAGGAAATAGGTCTTTTTGCGCCCCTGTGTGGTTCGGTAGCGCTGGATGAAGGCCGTTAGCAAGCGATACCGCTCTCGCGCACGATCTATGCCGAGCTTCACCACCAACCCATCTGTTTCATCCGCAAGGTAGGCTTGCGTCACAGGAAGCTCCACAACCATGTCTGCCATACACTTATTCTATCGCAGGTCACAGAACAAATGAACGCAAGAATCGTCTGACGATCATCTCATCACAACCTCAGTCACTGGATGTACACTACAGCTCAAAGAGACACTCAGGAGAAAAAAACATGCCGCCGCGCAATCCCGCCGAACAACTGCTGTCCCTGCCCGTTGATGGGTTGGTACTGGAATTGCTGAAGCAATTTCAGCGCTTGTTGGCAGAGCGTAATGTGTCGCTAACAACCGACGAGATGAAAGAGATCAGCCGCCTTGCTGCCAGTCATGAGGCGCTGCCGGGAAAAGTCGCAGCGATACAGGCGGCAATGGTGCAGATTGTGCAGGAGAGCGTGACCGTCCTATCGGAGCGTTTCGGCTTCACCTTTGTTCAGTCGCTGGCAACCGATATGAACAGCATCGGTGGCTGGGAGACAACGGCGGACTTCCTGGAAATTGCCAACCACAAGAGCAACGCCGAACTGCGTATTTCCGCCGGGTCTTCGCTGCTGGCACTGCTCGGGGATGCTCGCTTCGCGGAAGCGCTGTTCGCAGTCATTGCTGCCGATGCAGGGGCGCAAGATGTGGATGCAACCATTGCCCGTCGCGCCCTCGCTCATTATGCCCATGTGGATGCCACCGCGCCCGACTGGGAAACGCAGGTACGGGCAGCACTGGCGCGGTAACACACCCGGGTCTAGCGAAATCTCTAGCTACAATAGGTTACACCTTCGCTGGAACGGAACTCAAAACTGCCTTCAGCCGCCAATGTCGATTGCCCATTGCTGGCAGTGAAGTCATAGCTGCCGCTGACGACTTCCCCCGGCGCATCAGCTACCGTGTTGAGGATCAATGTTCCCAGGACGCTCCCGGCAAAGACGCTGTTATCTTCCAGCACAATCATGGCAGCCACAACTTCCGGGTCGGTATCCATATCCCCAAAAGAATAGGTTCCCGGTGCAACATCGGCTGGTAGGATCAATGTGACCTGCGGCAAATTGCTGCCATCAGAGCGAATGACGTAGCGGTCATTTTCGCAAGCAAAGTATCCATCCCCTGCGATTTCATCATTGAAGACATTCCCTGTCACTTGCGCACGAAATCCGAACCCCTGTGTCCCGGTTTCAAAGCCGTTTTGCGGATCACCCGTGACACTGATTTCGCCTTCCCCCGGCAGGATGATACTGCCTTCGCTGGTGGGTGCTGCGCCACCTTCTGGCGTAGGTGAAGCTGCGCCGCCCGTACTTGCCCCACCTGCATCACATGCCGCCAACATCATGACTAG
>CAYVVZ010000064.1:0-20570 GCA_964455365.1 uncultured Anaerolineaceae bacterium
GGAAGATGTGGATGTGGATGTCTCTGGCGCGGGCAATGTGACCGAACTGAACTAGCCTTAACTAGCATTGTAGAAACCGTAGGGGCGAAGGGGGGCAAAACCTGGCAGGACAGGCTAGGAAAATCCCCTCTCCATGAGGGGATTTAAGCGTTGTCCGGTATTCCCGTCATGTTCATCGGCAGTTTTTTCGGCTTTTAACAGATCACATTGTAGGGACGAGGCCTGCCTCGTCCGAAACAAGCAGGCGGACAACGCAGGCGTTGTCCCTACAGGCGGCGATCTTGCCTATGAACCCGATGTTTGCGTTGGTTTCAATACCGGACAACGCTATTTAGGGGTGAGGTAAACCCGCCCAAGAATGCCCGAAATGAAAACCATAAATTCTTATCTTGATGCGTGAAACCACGCGGGTTCGCCCCCAGCGGGAGCGCACACAGGCACTCCTCTACGAAATACGCGGTTGGGCGTTTATTTCTTCAATGACCAATGATCGTGCCCGCTGATATTCTTGTTTAACGAACTATCCAGTATGAGCGGTTCTGCTTTGAAGATCGGTCATTTTGTGTGAGGCGTGGTCTGATGAAACCACGCCAGCAGCTTCGCAAAGTTCAGAATATTTGAACCCTGCATGAACCGTTTTTTCAGGCTTGTTCTTCCGTTTCCGTCTCAGGTGCGCGGACAACAGCATTGCGGCTGTGGATACCTGTTGCACCATCAGGACGTGCCGGACTGGGTGCTGTCGTCTGCAATACCGGATCGCTCTGGCCTTCTGGTGCGGCTTCGTAGCAGCGCACTTCAAAAGTATGTTCGCCCTCTGTGAAAGGCCAATCGTAACGCCAGATTGTCCAGGTTCGCCCGGAAATGGGTTCGCGCAGTTGGGCTTCTTCCCATTCGCCCCCATCCACGCTCACTTCCACGCGCACAATCTCACGATCACCTGCCCAGGCAATGCCGCCAACTGGCACGAACATCTGCCCGGAATCATCGCTGTAGATGGAATTGGTAGAAACAGTATCAATCACTGAGGTTGCCTTGGCGATGGCTTCTGCTGACCAGCCGCGACGTACCCAGTAGCCTTCCCCGGCATCGCTCACAAATTCCATATTGGTAATCCACTTGGGCTGCTTCATACCAAAGCGGTTGGGGATGTGTGTACGCAGCGGGAACCCATTACGCAGCGGCAGCGGGGCATCGTCCCAGGCATAGGTCAGCATGATACGTTCATCGTTGCGGATCAAATCCAGGTCGATGAATTCATCGAAATTATCCGCGCCTGTGATCTTAATCGCCGTCGCACTTTCATCCGGCTGCACTTGTTCCAGAATGTGCTGGAAGGAAACACCCGTCCATTTTGTCGTACTAATCAAGCTGCCACCGACGCGGTTGGAGATGCAGGACATGGTGATATATTCCGTCTGGCTAGGCATCTCGCGGATGTCATCCAGCGACCACTGTACTTCGTTTGCCACCAGCCCGGTAATCGGCAGGGTATAATCTTCCGGTATGGAAGGAAGGCCGCTGGAAAGAATGTCGATGCGATAATGGTTTTCTACCGGAGTCACTTCTGCACGAGTTCCCGGCACAGGTTGTACCGCTGCGTCGGCATTCGGCAGTGCGCCCAATTCTTCTTGCGGAATATCTTCCGTGGTCACCGTCGGCGTATCAGCACCTCCATCGCCAGAGAGCAGCGTACCCAGGCCAGCGCCGATTACGGTGATGGTTGCTGTCGCGCCACCCATGCGGATCAAGAACTGGCGGCGATCCACGCCTTCAACGGTGGCTTCTGCTTTGGCTTTTTCACCTGCCGGAACGCTGAGTTGCTCGTATGCCCAGACGACGGCGCTGCCAAATCCCAAAAAGATCAACGCACCCCAGATGAATTGCACAACGGGTGAAGCGGGTGAAGAGATGTTCACGCTCTGGCTGATGAGCAAGAAGGGCAAACCATACAGCCCTGCGAAAATCCAGCCAGCCAGCGATTTATTCTGCGGCTTCACGATGTTCAGCGCAATGAAGAAGATCGTCACCGAAACAAAGCCAATGCCCCAGAATAAGCCAATCCCCATCAGGCGCTCTGCTGTCTTCCCGGCTTCATCCAGGTTCTGTGTATTCCCCAGCGCAATCAGCAAATCCACCATGGTTTCTTTGCCGAAGTTGATGAGTTCCGCAGGCATGACCTGCACCAGCCAATCAAATAAGTCAAATGGTAAGAATGGCAGGCTTGCCAGCCGTTCACCCAGGAAGAAAACGACCATCATAACGGGCGTGAATAACGCCCCAATCAATGCTCCCATCCAGAAGGGAACCCGTACACCTTGTTCGTTCATCTCTATTCCTCCTCTCGTCCGATTGAGTCGCACCGTACCACAGGTAGCCTAGCAATAGATGAATAACTGACCTTACGCACAGGCTCCTGAAAATGGGTAGGATACGCAGCGCAGTCGATGAACGTCTCAGCATTTCAGCTTGTCAGCCTCAAAGTGCATTCTTTGAACACATCACGACTGCAAAAACATTTTTGCTGATGGCTGATCGCTGATGCTCGTCGAAGCAAGGGCTACGGCGGTTCATCCGTGAATCATGAACTGCATGCTGCGTGTGCGTGCGCTCTATTGGGAGACTACGGAGGAATTCTTACAATCCGATTGCAGGGTTGTGCAAATGCTCATCTGGTGTTGATGTAGCGAGGGAGAGGGAGGCCGTTCAGGAAGATATGAGGCGGACATGCAGCAACACGCCCACCAGCTCAAGCAAGAATCGCGGTCATGCACTAGCCACCAGCCAACATGGCAGCAAACATCCCGATTCCAATCAGCCCGAAAGCAAAAGTGCCAGAAACGATGATGATCATTGTATTCAAGGTTTTCATGATGATGGCTCCTGTTGAATGAATTTGTACCATCATCATACCTAGAATTGTCGATGAATAGTGTTAACCTTGATTACAATCCATATTCTTAACACTTCCTTATCCATTGGGTGGAATCAGGATTCAGCGATTGCCGCGACAGTCTTTGGGGTCAGCAGCCACTTGAGGAAGCCGCTGCTTCTTGCGTCCGCCAGCGGGTAAATCCTGGTAATGCAAGCGATGGCTCCGGTACTCAGGTCTACTTCTGCGCCGGATGTCGCTTTCACAATTTCGCTCATGCTGGGGTTATGCCCCACGAACATCACTTCATCATCTTCACCCAGCCCGGTGACTAATTCCGGCAGATGCCGCACATTGAAATTGAAATTACAGGCATCATCGACATGCGCCTGTAAACCCAGGCTATCCGCAATGATATTGGCGGTTTGCAGCGCACGCAGCCGGGGGCTGGTATAAATGCGTTTTGGTTGCACACCCAGTTTATCCAGAAACCGCCCCATCCGGCGCACATCGTCCGCGCCCTGATGCGTGAGTGGGCGCATTTCATCGCTTGATGCAACCTGGCTGGCTTTGCCATGCCGAACAAAATACAATTTCATCAGATTCACCCTTTGCTATGCACAGCCTCAACACTTGTATGCTGCGTTGGTATTCGAATCTTTCAAGTTACACGCCATTATAATCATACCATTGTGAATTTGCGGACAAAGATTCGCCACAACTCATCTTGAATTCGTGTCAATTCGTGGGTGCAGAAAAACAAAATGGGTGTAAGATACAAGCGTGATTTTCTATACTCAGGGAGGTTATGCAGATGTCTGCTGACTTTGAGAAGACCCAGCTCGTCGGCCCGTATGACGATGAAGAAGAAGATGAGGATCTTTACGACGACGATGATTACTATGATGACGACGAAGAAGATGAAGAACTTTACGACGATGATGATGACGACGACGATTACGATGATGACGACGACTAACTCATCAACTGTCTGATCACTCACAAGACCGGGTTCCCAACCCGGTTTTTTTATTCCCAACGTATGATAGGCTGCCTCCTTGTGTGCAATGCTGCTGTTATAGCTTGCAAACCATGTGCGTTGTATTAACCTCATATGCCACAAGTCGCAGTATACTGAAATGAAGCCAATGGCGTGGTTTGCCTGAACCACGTCTCACGCGAAACAACCAGGCTTCAGGCCAGGATGGTTCGTAACGGGCACTTTGTTAAAGAACTTGTTGGCGAATCGGTGTAGGGGCGATCCCCACGTGGTCGCCCTGGGAGCGCACACCGGCGCTCCCCTACAAAAACACAATGATTCATGGATTCGCCAACAGCATCTGTTAAATAAGACACACATTTCTTTCGTTGATTCATACAGGAATTCGCATGTCTTCTGAACCAGACCATTCTCCTACTTCTGATCGTCTGAAAAGTCATCAGTTGATTGCTCGCATGAGCCATGAACTGCGTTCCCCGCTGAATCCCATTATTGGCTTCAGCCAACTCCTGTTGGATGGGCTAGATGGGGATTTACCAGACGATGCGATGCAGGACATCCGTGCGATTTATGGCAGTGCGCAAACGCTGCTCATGCTGCTGGATGTGCTGATTGATTGGGCGAAATTGGAAAACGACAGCCTGACGCTGCACCTGGAAGAGCATTCCTTGTGCGAATTGGTCGAAGCCTTTGTACGGCAAGAAGTCGTCCTGCAAGACGCACGCATCACAGTCGAAATGCCATCAGACGGAGACTGTACTGTTTCCGTAGAGAAAAGCCGCCTGCGGCAAGTGCTGCGCTATATCATTCAGCCCCTGCTGGAACACACAAAAACTGCGCCGATCACGGTAGCGTGCAGCCCTTCCTCCGAAGCCGAAGCACAGGTAACAATCAGCGGGTTTGCCGACGAGCAAAACGAGAAAGCACTGGCACGGCTGGCAAAGGTACTGGACATCCTCGAACGCCAGCAACTGACCGAAGCAGATGTACATGGCGAAGTCCTGGCACTGTACGTGGCGCAGCATCTGATTCAACTCCACGGCGGCAAAATATCCCTGAACCGTGTAGACGCTAAACCGCAGAGTATTTCGTTTGTGCTGCCGATTTCCTCGGCGGAGTCAGAGTAGAGAATTTTCATACAGCGTAATGACCTGCTCTGCGACGTGATCCCAGGTTTGGGAGATGGCTTTTGTTCGCCCGGCTGCGCCCATTGCCTGCGCTTTTTGTGGATTATGCAACAGTTCCAGGATGGCAACAGGGAGTTCTTCTGCAATGTAGTCCTGCGAGATGAGCAGCCCGGTTACACCGTCTTCGATAGCCGCTTCTGCGCCACAATCCCGCGTGCCGATGACAGGCAGTCCGGCGGCGCTGGCTTCTAGATAAACCAGGCCGAAGCCCTCGAATTTCCAACCCGCATTGATCGAAGGTAAGGCGAAGACATCCGCCGCCTGATACCACCCAAGCAGGGTATCGTCATCCACAAATCCCGGCAGATGCACGCAGTCTTCCAGCCTCAACCGTACAATCTCACGTTCGACCTTCCGCAAATATTCTGGCTCGGACTGTGCGCCGATGACCACACATTGCACAGTCGGTATTTGCTGGCGGACCTGCGCCATTGCTTGTACCAGTTCCAGCGTGCCTTTGCGGGCTTTCACGCCACCGGTTGCCAGCACAACGGGGCGCGAGATTTCTGGCGAAAAAGATGTTTTTTGCTGGAAACGTGCCGCATCGACTGCATTGTGGATCACAACTGTCTTCGCATGAGGAAGGGTTTCTCGCACAATGCTTGCGGTGTAGTCGCTGACGCAGAGCATCGTCGCACGCTGGAAGGCACGGCGGTAGATCATGCTCACAGGCCAGCGCCGGATGCGTGGCAAATTCACATAGCTGCCGTGTCCGGTCACAATCAGCGGACGCTTGCCTGCGATGAGGGATGCCAGCGGCGCGTATAATTCGACGGTAGCATGAATCAGGTCGCAATCGCGCAAGATACGGCGCACGGTTGGCAGGGTACGCAGCGAACGCAGCAGAAAATTTGGCGGCATGGGGGCAATCGGCGGCAGCAGGTTGTGAACCGTCACACCTGGCAGCGAAGGACTATCCACCGGGGCGACAATTTCCAGCGTCACACCCTGGCGCTGCAAGGCTTGCGCGAGGCTCAGGCTGTAGTGCGCCCACCCATTGCGATGGCTTAAATCTGCGGTCAGTAATCCAATTTTCATGGCGATAAGCATACAAATCGTCCTGGCAAAATACCAGCCTCCCACAGCTAAACGCCATTACGATCCCTGACAAATGACCTGTATTACGTACTTTTTTCGCACCTTTATTGAAGTACGACCACGACGAGCGCATAATGGGGCAATAGACCTTCTTTTTCCTGAACAGAACTGACTATGGCTCATATCTTCATCAGCTACGCGAAAAAAGACACAAGAGAGCTTGCAAAAAAACTCTACGAAGCATTGAATGCTGTACCGGGACTGACGGCCTGGATGGATATGGCATTGGTCGCTGGCGATAGCTGGGCAATGAAAATTGAAGATCAACTGCGTGAGGCAGATTATGTGGTGGTATTGCTTTCACCCGATGTAAACCGCCCAAAAACCGAGGTACAAGATACCAGCTTCGTACGCAAAGAGATTGATTTTGCTCGGCAGCTCAACAAACCCATTCTTCCTGTGATGGCACAGCCCACACACAGGCCGGTATCAATCACGGATTTGCAGTATATCGACCTGCGTGAGAATCCGAATGATCCTACATTGATTGTGGAGAGCATCTGCCATCATTTCAATCTGCCAACCCCTGCACAACTACGCCAGCGAGAAGCTGAAGAACACGCACGCCGCGAACGCGAAGCCGAAGCAAAACGTCTGAATGAAGAGGCACTGCAACTACGGGAAGAACAGCGCAAGCTACGGCAATCGGCAGATTCGATGCCCGTGCCAGAGCAGGAAACCCTTCGCTCCAGGCCACCGATTCTATTCTTATTCGTGATGGCACTCCTTGTGATTGGGAGCGCGGGTGTCTTCCTGGCGAACCAGGGTGGCTCTCCCAGTGATCCACCAACAGCTACCGCAACGCATACCGAAACCGTTACATCCACTGCTACGACGACAGGTACGGCGACCCCAACGGCTACGCCAACACATACGGCAACTGCTACTGTAACGCCGAGTCCCACCAATACACCAACACCCATCGGTGTCACCAGTAATGGGGACTGGACACCTGTTGAGGAAACTTTCAACGGCATGTTGATGATGCTGGTCCCCGCTGGCTGCTTCGACATGGGTGGCAGCGGTATTGGTGGCAGGCAGTGCTTTGAGGAGCCGTTCTGGATTGGCAAGTACGAAGTGACGTATACAGACTACAATCGTTTCATGAATGCAAATGGGTATCACAACCCGTTCAATTGGTCTGTGGATGGCTGGAATTATCGACTTGAATTTGACTGGACTCAGCCCAATGGCTGGACAGAATATTTCTACCAGCGACCTGTCGTAGGTATCTCATGGTATGAAGCCGATGCCTTTGCAAGAGCCGCGCAGGCGACACTCTGTACGGAAGCACAATGGGAATATGCGGCACGCGGCCCCGACAACTTGATTTATCCCTGGGGTAATGAATTCAATGCGGATAACGTCGTCTACTTCTTGAATTCCAATAATCAGACCGCCAATGTTGGCAGCAATTCGCTGGGGACTTCCTGGGTGGGTGCATATCATATGGCGGGGAATGCCTGGGAATGGACGAGTACCGAATATACCACGTATCCCTATGCCCCGGATGATGGGCGGGAAGGCAATGAGAGCAATGTGCAGCGGGTGACACGCGGCGGTTCGTATGAGGACAGCCAGTATTCCTTGCGTACCATTTATCGGGGACGCTTCTACAGCATTTATCGCTATGAGTTCCTGGGATTCCGCATCTGCCGTCCGGCAGAGGAATGACCTGATGGAAAGAAAGTTGTTTCTTAATTGCCAACATAGCACATCAGTAGCATAATGGCGCTAGACTCGTCTCTATCATTGAAACGTACTCATGGCGCATATCTTCATTAGCTACGCGAAGAAAGATACTCGTTCGCTTGCGGAAAAACTCTACGACGAACTGAATTCGATTCCAGGTTTAACGGCCTGGATGGATATGTCGCTGGAAGCGGATGATAGCTGGGCGATGCAGATTCAGCGAGAGATTAACGCCTGTGATTATATGGTGGTGCTGCTCTCACCAGATGTGAATCGTCCTGAGACGGATACGCAAGCCTACAGCTTTGTGCTGAAAGAAATTGCCTTTGCACAAATGCGCAAAATCCGTATCTTGCCCGTGATGGTGCAGCAAACCGATATGCCGCTGACCATTGCCGATGTACAGTACATTGACATCACCAGAACCCCCAATGATCCGACGAAGATCGTGGAGCGTGTGTGCAGGCGGTTCAATCTGCCCACGCTGGCAGAACTGCGCCAGAAAGAAGCGGCAGAACAAGCTCGCCGCGAACGCGAAGCCGAAGAAAAACGCCGCAAGGAACTATTGCAGCAGCAGCAGGAAGAAGAACAGCGTCAGGAGCAGCGCCGCCGCGAAGAAGCCGCACGGCTGGCGGAATTGCAGCGCCTACGAGCATCGCAACCGAAAGCGGCTGATGCGCCCAAAAAACAAGGTACAAAAAGCGTCTACATCAGTTACTCCAAGCGAGATGCCAAGTCCCCTGCGCAGAAGTTGTATGAAGCACTGAATGCTATACCGGGACTGACGGCCTGGATGGATCAATCTCTTACGCCTGATGCAAATTGGGCAGTGCAAATCCAAAGCCAGATTGAAGCGGCAGATTATGTGGTGGTATTGCTTTCACCCGATGTAAACCGCCCAATAACCGAGGCGCAAGATACCAGCTTTGTACGCCAAGAGATCTATTTTGTTGATCAGCTCAACAAACCAATTTTGCCTGTATTGGTGGGTCCCACCCGCATCCCTATCCCGCTTGCGAGACTGCGGTACATTGACCTGACGAAAAATCCTTCTGATGTATCAGCCGTTGTGGAAGAGATTTCCAGGCATTTTAATCTTCTGGCACCACAAAGCGTTCAGCGTGCCGCTGAAATCGAGCGAGATAGCACAGCACACACACCACCGAAGCCAATGCCTGCGGTCAAACCACAGTACGACTATTCGTCACCGCCGCAACAAAAAGATGTTGGATCCTTCACACCGTATGATTACGACCCATATGTAATAAGGGGAGAAGATGAAACGCGGCCTTTGTGGCGATGGGCAGTTGTATTCGTCGTTCTGGTTGTTCTGGTCGGGGGTGGCGGTTTTGCTGTATTGTCGCTCACAAACCGCGATTCGCAATCACCAACGCCTACAGTAGGTGTGGTTGAGGATACGGGAGACGAGAGCGATGCGACTGCGCAGCCCATATCCGAAGCTACCGACACTGCCACACCAACCGATACGCCGACATCGACTCATACACCCGGTGGACCAACTGCCACTGCCACAAGTACCCGTACACCAACAAGCACACCAACATCAACCTACACGCCAGAACCAAATCACGTCACGCCACAGGTTTCGAGTAATGCAGAATGGACACCTGTTGAAGAAACGATTGCTGGAATACCGATGGTCTTGGTCCCGGCTGGCTGCTTCATCATGGGGCGTGATGATTACGCAGAAGACGAAAAACCAGCTCATGAACAGTGCGTGGACGAATTCTGGATTGGCAAATATGAAGTGACGAATGCGCAATTTGCCGAGTTCATAAATGCGGGAGGTTACGATAATCCCGAATACTGGACAGAAGCGGGATGGGAAATACGCCAGGATGAGAGCTGGACTGCCCCGCGCTACTGGGACGATCCAAACTTCAACAACGCGAATCAACCTGTGGTTGGGGTGTCATGGTACGAAGCACTCGCCTACGCAACCTGGCGTGGGGCTACATTGCCAACGGAAGCGCAATGGGAATATGCTGCTCGCGGACCTGATAGTCTACTGTATCCCTGGGGTAATGAGTATGACGGTGCTGTTTTCATTCACAATGGCAGTACGGATGGTACAACTGCGGAAGTAGGCAGTAAGCCAGAAGGTGCATCCTGGGTTGGGGCGCTGGATTTGAGTGGAAACGTCGGCGAGTGGACATTGTCACGGTTTGCATCCTACCCTTATGTTGCAAACGACGGAAGAGAGGTAATCCCTGGGCGCTCTTCCCGCGAGATGCGAGGCAGCACCTGGTATTCTCGAACTGTCGAAAGAGCGCAGTCAGCGGGCCGAAATGCCGTTTCTGGCAACTTACGCAATGATGTCTATGGCTTTCGCGTGGCATCTCCGGCGAACTGAGAAACATTGACTCACTGACCTTACGCACAGGCTCCTGAAAACGGGTAGGATACGCGGCGTGGACACCCCGTTGGGTATCCCTACAGGTACGATATTTGTAGGGAGGTGCAACGGCACGTCCGCATGTGGCTCGCCTCAGTCCTGCTTTTTCTCCGCGAGTAGGTGAATGTAGAAGGGGTTCGTCTCGGTATCCACACTCACAGCCGCATCGGGATATTCTGCAAAAAATTTTTGTAAGCCGTCTGCGGTGAAGAAGCGGCTGCGCATCAGCAGCAGGGTTTCCCCCAGGGCGATCAATTTCACAAAGAAGCGGTCAATATTCGGCTCCACAATCAGCAAGCGTCCACCGGGTTTCAGCACGCGCCATAACTCCTGCACCGCCGCATCATGCGTGAAGAAGTGATGGAAGGCATCCACAATCAAAATACGCTCGAATGCGCCATCGCTGAAGGGCAGATTTTCCACCAAGCCGACGGTGGGCTGCAAACCGTTTTTTTCCTGCGCCTGCCGCAGCATCCCCAACGAAACATCCAGCACAATCACACCCGCCGCCTGATCCGCGTAATACTGGCTCACGCGCCCGGTTCCGCCACCAGCATCCAACAGCCAGCCATCAATGGGCAAATCCAGGAACAGGCTCGTCTGATGATCTGCTGATTCGCCGCCGAAGACATGATCGTACAGCGGGGCAATGAAGCGGAAATGGTCAATCGGTGGGCGGGGCATGGTGGTTCGGCTCCTTGCTGTTGATCGTTGGTTGCATCATACCCGCTGCGGACGTTCAGGGTAAGGCGCGGCTGGCATCGCAATTCGGCACAGTCGGGAATAAGTACAGGCTGAGACCAACAGGGGGTAACGCGCGACAGGGTGGTGAACCGTATTTGGATCACCACCCTGCCGCACACACAGATAGGAGAGAGATATGCCCTGGAGGAGAAAGACGGGGCGCGGTAACCACACCCCGATCATTCACAAGAGAATTTAGTCACCTGCGGGTTCTGCGGACGGGATCGGCAGAATGTCGCCGTAGATGGATGCACCGTGTTCGTAAGCGTCGATGCCCACTTCATCTGCACCTGTCGGCATACGCAGCAAGCCAGCAGCCTTCAGTGCGCCGAACATCAGCACACCCGTCACGGTTGCCCAGACCGCGACAATCACGACACCGTAAAGCTGCGTCCCCAGCAGAGCGAAGCCGCCACCCATGAACAGACCACCAGCAGTTTCGGTCAATTCCGGGATGCCCCAGAAGCCAATTGCCAGCGAACCAAGCGCACCGCATGCACCGTGTACTGCGAACGCCCCCACAGCATCATCAATCTTCGCCATTTCAACAGCATCCACCGCGAGGACAACCACAACGCCAGCCGTAATACCGATGAGGATGGCAGCGACCGGTGAGACGAAGGCACAACCAGCCGTAATACCGACCAGACCCGCCAGCGAACCGTTGAGAATGAAACCCAGATCCCATTTTCCGGTGCGGAAGTAGATGAACATCATCGCACCTAGCGCACCAGCGGAAGCTGCCAGCGTGGTATTCACAGCCACCAGACCCATAATGTTCACATTGCTAGCTGCCAGGGTGGAACCGACATTGAAGCCGTACCAACCGAACCAGAGGATGAAGGTGCCAAGTGCTGCGAGGCCGAAGTTGCTCGGGCTGGGTGCATTGCCGAAGACACGCCCAACGCGAGGGCCAACGATGATCGCACCGACCAGGGCGATGATGCCGCCGAATTGATGCACGATGGTGCTGCCTGCGAAATCAATGAAGCCAGCGCCCGCCAGCAAGCCACCACCCCAGGTCCAGTGAACAACAACCGGGTAGAGGATAGCACCCAGGATTGCAGAATAAATCAGTTTGCCACGGAAATCTGTACGTTCTGCCATCGCACCCGTTGCAATGGTAGCTGCCGCACCAGCGAATGCGAATTGGAAGAAGAAGTCCAGGAAGATCGAATTGCTTGCCTCGCCAACACCGTTGTAGCTATCCAGGAAGAACAGCACTGAACCATAGCCACCATCCGGTGTGCCGTGCAGGGTACTGCCATACGCGAGGCCAAAGCCAACCGCGAAGAAGACAATCGCCGTGATACAAGCATCCATGAAATTTTCGGCTAATGAATTCACAACACCCGTATGACGGATGAAACCGCCTTCCAGCATGGCGAAACCCGCCTGCATGAAGAAGACCAGGAAACCAGCCAATGCCAGCCACGTCCAGTCTAAGTTCAATTGAACATCCGCCGCCGTGATCGCTACTTCTTCGGTAGCTGCTTCTTCAGCAACGACCTCTTCAGCAGCCGTTTCTTCCGCCGCTGCGTCCTCTTGTGCTATGGCGCTCATCCCCATAACGAACAGGAACGTCAGCGCGACACCAATGGAAATGATACGGTACAGGAATGTACGCTTGCGCATGGTTTAACCCCCTCTGCATTTGCGTGAGCATGAAGTTGTAAAAGGTTGACAGGCGGGAGTGTAAACCGTGCAAAACTTCATTTACTCCGCTTTATCTACCAAGTTTGCGTTTTTGCTTTTGTACATTTCTGCCAAAGTGCAGGGCTTATGCACTCATGAGGGAGATTCTGTTGGGAACTCTTGCAGATTTTCTGAGGCTTTGGCGCATGTATTGTGCAATCCACACAGGGAGACAGTGTGAAAGAAACCGACACATTTGTGAAAAAAGTGCCGTATTAGCTACTTCTACCAATGACTCTCATGGTTTACTTATCTTTTTGCAGGTGAATTCTGAATACAGAGAGCGCTTTCCTGGTTATCGACGCGAGACCAGCCTATAAACTGGGCATATGTACCAATGTTCCAGGCGGAATTCATTTGACATTTGCGTTTTTGGACTTTGTGCAAATAACCTAGCCGGACGATTCTCTTGTTTTTGGGGTATCAAGCGGTATTTGTGGCGGACGTATAGAAGATAGGTTTCGTAGGGGCGTGTCCATGACGCGCCCTTACGAAAAAGACCTGACCCGGTATCACCCCAGAACGTCATTGTTCACGACGTTGTTGTACGTCCCCTTCAGCAACGCATCAGCAATCAGTTGTGCCGCTTCCACCGCAACGGTAATCTGTGCATCACTGGTGCTGGCAGCGAGGTGCGGTGTGGTAATCACAGCATCCAACCCAAGCAGCGGATGATCTTCTGCTGGCGGTTCTTCCACGTAAACATCCAGCGCTGCGCCTGCCACCTTGCCAGATTTCACGCCTTCTGCCAGATCAGCATCATTGATGAGTGCGCCGCGTGCTGCGTTGACGATGCGCACGCCGTCTTTCATCCTGGCGATGGCTTCTGCGTTAATCATCCCCTGCGTTGTTTCGATCAGTGGTGCATGCAGGCTGATGAAATCCGCTTCCGCGTAGAGCGCATCGAGTTCGACTTTGCGCACGCCCATATCGGCAAACACGCTATCCGGTACGTAGGGATCATAGGCGATGACGGTCATATCGAAGGCTTTTGCGCGGACAGCGACGGCCTGACCAATGCGCCCGAAACCGACTAGGCCGAGGGTTTTCTCGCGCAGTTCTACGCCGACCAACTTTTTACGATCCCAGCGACCTGCCTTCAACGATGCATCCCCCTGGGGCAGATGCCGCGCCAGCGCCAGCATCAAGCCGAAGGTGTGTTCAGCAGTAGAAATGGTATTGCCGCCGGGTGTATTCATCACCACAACGCCGTGCTTCGTCGCAGCGTCCAGGTCGATGTTATCCACACCCACCCCGGCACGGGCGATGGCCTTCAAATCGGTTGCCGCCGCGAAGACTTCCGGCGTGACCTTGACTCCGCTGCGGATAATCAGGGCATTTGCGCCGGGAACCTGGGCGATCAATTCTTCTTGCGAGAGTTTACCCGGTGCGCTGACCGTCAGCCCTTCGGCATGGGTCACCAGGTCTACAGCTTTTTGATGGACATTATCAGGGATCAGTACATGTGGCATGGTGGTTTCTCTTTGCTGGTAATGTGGATCAATACGAGGGAAACGGGTTTGCAATCAAAATCCCCACCTCCCCATTGATGCAGTTTCACAATGAAACACGGAGAATGTAGCGCGACCTGCTGGGTCATTGCCATCAGGTTTAGCCTCAATTGTCGTGGGCATGACGGTAATCTCGCATTTTTCACCTCCCCCCCGGCTCCCTCTCCGTCCGGCGAGGGGGAGCAAAACCTCTCAGGATAGGCCAGGAAAGTCCCCTCTCCACTTGGAGAGGGGATTTAAGGCTTGTCCGGTATTACTGTCGTGGTCATTGAGGCTTTTCTCGGCTTTTAACAGATCACATTGTAGGGACGAGGCCTGCCTCGTCCGAAACAAGCAGGCGGACAACGCAGGCGTTGTCCCTACAGGCGGCGATCTTGCCTATGAACCCGATGTTTGCGTTGGTTTCAATACCGGACGACGCTATTTAGAGGTGAGGTACATTTGCCCGCAAATGCCCGCAATGAGCATTATTCCTATCACCTGCTGGGTCGCCAGCGGATACGGCAATGCCGTATCCCTACAATATTCACCGTAGTAGGGGCGCAGCGTGCTGCGTCCCTACATGATATTTTTCTCCGTAATTCATTTCGTAAAGAGCATCAAAACGGGATTTGATGGGTGGGACAAGCTGTCTTACGACACGCCCAAAAATTCATCCAACCCGGAGAGAACTTCTTCCAGGAAATCCGGCTGCATATCGCCCATATGCCCGATGCGGAACGTCTGGCCTTTGATGTTGCCGTAGCCCTTATCCATTGCGAAACCACGTTCGCCCATGAACTTCGCCATCTCTAAGACATCCATACCCTTTTCGCGGTTGTCAACGCAGGTCAGGGTGCTGCTGCGGTAGCCTTCCTGGGCAAAGAGGCCAAACCCGCGAGAGAGCGCCCACTGCTGCGTCGTATCGCGCAACTGGTCATGACGCGCCCAACGATTTTCGATGCCTTCTGCCAGCACATCAGTCAACTGTTGATTGGCTGCATACATCAGGGCAATCGGCGGCGTGGATGGCGTGTTGTTCTTGAGGGCAGATTTTTCGATTGCCAGCAAGTCGAAGTAATAGCCGCGATGTTCGATTTGTTTGGCGCGTTCCAACACACGATCACTCACGGCTGCGAAGGCGATTCCCGGCGGCAGCGCAAAGGCTTTCTGGCTGCTGGTCAGCGCGACATCAATATGCCAATCATCCGTGCGCAGTTCAGTACCCAACAAGCCGCTGACCGTATCGACCAGGAAGAGCGTATCTTCGTACTGGCGGACGACTTCGCCAATGCCCTGAATAGGGTGGGTCACACCCGTGCTGGTTTCATTATGAACAGCGCAGACGGCATCATACGAACCTTTTTGCAGTGCCTCCGCAACCATCTCCGGGGTATGTGCCTGCCCCCATTCCACCTCAACCACGTCAACTTGTTTGCCGTTGGCTTTGCTGATTTCTGCCCAGCGTTCGCTAAATGCGCCACCAACGAGATGCAGCACTTTGCGCTCATCACGGATGCAGTTGCGTGACGCGGCTTCCCAGAAACCTGTCCCGGAAGAACCGAGTACATAAACGCGATTGTCGGTGAAGAAGACTTTCTTCAGCTTTTCTTGCAACGTGGCGTAAAGATCGGCAAATTCGCCAGAACGATGCCCAATCATCCAGGCCGTTTGTGCCTGCAAAATCTCCGGGCGAACCTCAACAGGCCCGGTGAGTACGAGACGCTTATGATCGTTTGCTGTCATTTGATGAGTCCTCCTCGATTGGTTGGGACGAATCGCTACCCGCTTTGTGAAACCTGGTGCAAATCGCGCTGATTGTAATAGAAGCATTTGCCAAACAGTAGGGACAAAGCGCACGACGAAATTTCGGCAGATGTACTAACCAGCGCTACCAGCGTACCGCAACATCGCGTTTCCAGTAGCGCCGGATGAAGCCACCGCCGGGGAGCGCCGCCAGCAACCGATAGAGCAAATCCCAATCCGCCGCCGCCAGCACACCGCCCCAGATGATCCCGGCTGCGTAGACCAACCCGCCGGATGCCATGCCAAGCATCCAATGAATCTGCCCGACTAGCAGCATCACCAGCGCCGCAACCGCCCCCACTACCAGAACTCGTGCCATACCCCGCAACACATCGCCCCATTTGAAGCCGCTCGCACGGAAGGAGAGCGCCAGCCCGGTCAGCATCAGGCTTTCCGCGAAGACCGATGCCACCGCCGCCCCTCGAACATCTTGCGTGCGAATCAGCAGAAAGGTGTTCAAGGAAATATTCAGCACCAGACTGAAGACGCGCAGGATCAAGGTTCGGCGCTGGCGATTCTGTACCAGCAAGCCACGAGTCAGTACACTGCTCAGAAGATTCAGCAGCGTGTACCAGATCAAAATGCGCAGGATGCCCCCGGTCGGCGCATATTCGCCAGAGCGATAAATGAAGGCGATCACATCATGCGAGAAAATACTGAGCATCAGAGCCAGCGGCAGCCCTACAATCAGCATGAATCGCGCCAGAGTCTCCACCAGCCAGCCGAAAGTCTCCGAATCGTGCAGGGTATAGGCGCGGGAAAGCAGCGGAAACATGGCAGTCATGATGGTCACACCGATCAATTCGGAGATGCCGAAGTTGATGAGGAAGGCAGGGCCTAAATAGCCTGTGCTATCCACACCGATGATGGCAGTGGTCATCAACTTATCGGCATGTTGGTAGGCCATCGCCAGGAATGCCGCCGCCGCCAGCGGAGCCGCATTCACCAGCAGCGGGCGCAGGATGTCGCGCTCTAGAGGCCATTCGGGGCGAACACCGCCGCGAATCTGCGCAATCCACAGAACCGCCGCACGCACCAGCCCGACGAAAATTGTCGTCGCATACAATCCCAGCAGGCCGTAACCAAGCGCCAGCGCCGCACCTGCCAGCCCCACACGCAGCACAATCTGCCCGATTTCCACCGCCGAAGTAATCACCATGCGCTCTTGCGCGATGAGTAGGTCGTTGCTGATGCTGCCAAAAATATCGACAATCAGGCTGATGCCAGCGATGGCGGTATAGGCCAGGATAACGTTGGAATATCCTGCCAATGCGCCAGAAACCAGGACGAAAATATAGCCCACCAGCGCCAGCCCCGTCTGCGTGAAGAGCATGGTAGCAGCATATTTCCCGGCTAGTTCGGGTTTGCTGGCGACTTCGCGGATGGAGATGGGGCCAATGCCAAAATTGGCAATGGCTGCACCCAATGCGAACAGCGCGATGATGGTGTTGTAAATGCCGTAATCTGTTGACCCCAGCCAGGGAGCCAGCACAATCTGCCAGCCAAAGAGCAAGCCTTTGCTGAGGATGCTGGCAGCCATCAACACGCCGATGTTGCGTGCGGCGCGGCGAGCATCTTCAGCACTGAGGCCAGGGGCGGCAGGGGTTTCGGTGGTCATCGGCGCTCATTCCCAGTTCAAACACGCACAAGCATAGCGGATTCTGCGCGGATTGTGACGAGGCGACTTTGGCATCAGCCCAGGTTGTACTGCTCGCGGATAGCAGCCGCCGTGCGCTGGATCCCTTCTTCCTGCGAGACGATGGGGTCATAACCCAGGTCACGCCGCGCTTTATCCAGCCGGAATACCTGTGGCTGCGAGGTTGCCACGACGGTATGGCGATTGAGAAGGGGTTGTTTGCGCATACGTTCCGGCGTGGCATAAAAGCGGGTTTCGTTCATCCGCGCAATGAGCAGCGCCAGCCACAGCGGGATTGTCTGCGTAGGCAGGGTATAGCCCATCGCCGTGAGGATTGCCTCGAAGAAATCAAAATGATTGCGGCATTCGCCATCTCCGATGAAGTACTTCTGCCCGCCAACGGGCGATCCTTCATCCAGGCGATCCGCTGCCAGCAAATGGGCATATGCGATATTGTCAACGTAGGTCTGTATCGCACGGGCGCTGCCATCGCCAATGCGAATCAGGCGCTTTTGCTGAATGAAGTTCACAATTGCCGGAGCCTGATATTTATCCCCCTTGCCATAAATCCCGCTGGGGCGCAGCGAACAGGTCAACAACCCATCTGTGCCGTTGGCTGCGAGAATCATTTGCTCGGCGGTGGATTTTGTTTCGCCATAGAGAGAGGCAAAGCGCGTGGGGTATGGCAGCGTTTCGTCGCCATCTTCGATGATTGTATCGTAAGCAAGCATGGTTTCCGCAGAACTGGTGTAGATCAACTTGCGCACGCCGTTGGCTTTGCAGGCTGCGATGACATTTTTCGTCCCGCCGATGTTGATGTCGATCACATGTTGGGGTCTGCCCAGGCCAAAAAAGATGAAAGATGCTGTGTGATGAACGACATCTGCACCACGCAACGCAGCCTGTAGCGCCTGTGCATCCCGAATATCCCCGATGATTGACTCAACTTCCGGGTCAGGATGTGGAACAAGATCGAAGACGCGCACCGCTTCCCCACGTTTGCGCAGCATCTGCACAATACCATTCCCAACGAAACCGCTCCCCCCAATGACAACGTTCATACATCTCCTCCATCGTTATAGACCACGCAATAAACCCTGGCAGGAGTGTAGCGCAAACAGCCTATTCAACCCACTATTTCAGCCTGCATAGCAGGGCAAACGCATCAAAATTTATGATCGGTTTAGAAAAAATTTTAGCGTGTTTCTGAAGTTCAAACATCATGTAGGGGTGCAGCACGCTGCGCTCCTACGAGCCATTAAGAGCATTTTTGACCTTGATTGTGAATTTGGTGCGGATTGCCCGAAGTGCCTCCGAATCCGTAGCCGAAAAATCCCCATCTGCGCTATACTGATAGCGCTATCAAAGTTATTGCAAACACCGGAAAGCAATCAATGAAGCTCTTCATCAGTTATGCGAAGAAGGATACCCGCGAGTTGGCACTGGCACTCGCTGACGCACTCAATGCGCTGAACGGTGTGAGTGCCTGGGTGGATCGTTCGCTGCGTGCAGGACGCAGTTGGGAAACGCAAATCGAGCGCGAGATTGACCAATGTGATCAGATGATTGTCCTCTATTCGCCGGACATCAACCGTCACAAAAATGGCGAAGCAGAGAGCTATGTGCTGACAGAAATTTCCTACGCCAAATACACAGCACGAAAACCCATCCTTCCCGTGATGGCGCAGCCGACAACCCCGCCCATCAGTCTGACCCGCGAACACTACATTGATTTCACGCTGCCGGGTTTGTCGCTGGATGATCTGGTGACTGCGCTGTGTGATGAATTGGGAATTGCAGACCAACCGCGCCAGACGCAACCCGTAGGGATGCAACCTGTTGCACCCGCTGCCAACGTAGATACAAGCGCCGAAGCCGTCCGCGCCATCCTCGGTGAACCCTTTGACTGGTGCGAAGTGCCCGCCGGGGAATTTTTCTATGGCGATGACAAGCAGAAACTAACCCTACCCACCTTCCATATGGCGAAATACCCGATTACTTACCGCCAATTCCAGGTTTTCATTGATGACCGCGCAGGCTTCTATGATGATCGCTGGTGGGATGGGCTGGCACAACGATCTGCACAACCCGGCGACCAAGAATGGAAAATCGACGATCACCCGCGTGAGCGCGTCAGATGGTACGATGCGATGGCCTTCACGCGCTGGCTCTCCTGGAAACTCGGCGGCGGCTATGCAGTTGATGATATTTCTTCCTGGTTGGTGCGCCTGCCCACCGAATTTGAATGGGAGAAGGCCGCACGCGGAACCGATGGACGCATCTATCCCTGGGGGAATGACTTCGACAAAACAAAGGCCAATACAAGCGAATCGGGGATTAAGAAAACAACAGCCGTCACGCAATATCCGCAGGGAGCCTCGCCTTATGGAGTTTTCGGCATGAGTGGCAATGTCTGGGAATGGTGTCTTACGGATTATAACAATCCGGCGGAACATCCAGAAAAAGAGAATATTAGTTCTAATTCGTCGCGTGTGTTGCGCGGCGGCTCGTGGTACGACTATCTTCAACCTGCGCGGGCGGCTTCTCGCGACTACAACCCTCCGCACGGCAGGCACTACAGCTTCGGGTTTCGTGTTGTGTTCTGCCCCATTCAATGAGCCGCTGACCGCTGTCGGGGTGAATGCCCGTAGGGCAGAGGGGCGCTAGCCCCTGCATTTCATGTTTTCGCCGTCAGGCGAATCGATTTTGTGAAATTTGCGCATACTCCCCCCTTCCGTCCCCCCACTTCGTAGGGGGAAACTGTTCTCCCCTTGCGCAGCGGGGGGAGTTAGAGGGGGGAATAAATGGGCGATCCGCTGGATGAATGCCACCAGGTTACTTCAGGTATTTTCGGGCACGATAGATCATGCCCCTACGGTAGAAACATGCCTTTTGTAGGGGCATGGCCTGCCATGCCCAGAGGGGGGAATAAATGGG
>CAYVVZ010000065.1:0-19920 GCA_964455365.1 uncultured Anaerolineaceae bacterium
ACGTTCGTCGAAGCGGAAAAGGCGGACAGCAAGGGCTACTGCGTAACATCAGTTAATTATACCTGAAGTTGTACTGCCCTTCGCCCTATGACATAATGCACATTGAAACATCTCCACGCCTCGGCAGGTCAGCCGAACGGGAACATGACTTGCTCGGCTGCTGTGCCGATGCGCGGGGGTTTTTCGCAGAGAACTCATTCGAGAACGACAAGCCTGGTGAAGATCGGAGCCATTTTGTCCGGCAAAAGCGGCGGGGTCAGTCTGTCAGAAGAAGCTGTTTTTTCTGAAATGCTGAGACGCTGAAATCCTGACTTGCTCAACACCCGATCTTTGTAGAATCGTCGCTCACAACCAAAATTTGGAAATTAGTGAATGGAGAGCAACCCCCATGAAACTCACCTTTCTCGGCGGCGCGGATGAAGTCGGCGCGAGTTGTACGCTGGTGGAAATCGCCGGAAAAAAATTACTGATTGATGCTGGAATCCGTATTTCGCCCAAAACGAGCCGGGGTATCCAGAACGATCAACTGCCGGATTTGCAGCCCATCAGTGTCACAGGCGGCCCCGATTACATCCTGGTCACGCACGCACACACCGACCACACCGGGGCGCTGCCGCTGGTCATGGAGCAGTACCCTTATACCCCTGTGCTGATGACCCGCCCTACCGAAGCGCTGACCCGCGTTTTGCAGAAGGATGCACAGCGTATAATGAAGAGCCGCCACGAAGCAGAAGGCGAACTCCCCCTCTTCGATGAAATTTCGGTCAATCGCCTGCTGGAAGCAGTGCAGCTTGTGGAGTTCGATCAGCCGGTGAAACTGGCGGAAGATTTGCAAGTCACGTACCGTGTTGCCGGACACATCGCCGGAGCCGCCATGCTGATCCTGGAAAGCAGCGAAGGCACGCTGGTGATGTCTGGCGATGTCAGCATGAGCGAACAGCGCACCGTGAAAAGCGTGCAGGTTCCGCGCATCAAGGCGGATGCCCTCGTCCTGGAAAGTACCTATGGCGGCAAGTTACACGCCAACCGAGTCGCCGAAGAAAAACGCCTCATCCAGACATTACAACGGGTTACGGAACGCGGCGGCAAAGTCCTGATCCCAGCCTTTGCCCTGGGACGCTCGCAGGAAGTCATTCAGATCATTCACGCCTTCCGCGATCAATTCGATATTCCGGTCTATGTCGATGGCATGGTGCGTTCTGTTTGTGATGCCTATGCCCGCTTTGCTGATCTGCTGCCAGAAAAAACGGTTGCAATGGCTGGTGACGAACATTTGTTCTTCAGGAATAAAGTCAAGCCGATTCGTAGCAATGAACAGCGCCAGGAAGTTGCCCGTAGTGCAACCCCTTGCGTGGTGGTCGCCAGTTCCGGGATGCTCACAGGCGGCGCTTCAGTCGTCTATGCCGAATACTTTGCACCAGATGATCGTAATGCAATATTATTAACGGGTTACCAGGATGAAGAAGCACCGGGACGATTCTTGCAGCGCATCATGCGGGAGCAGGATGAGGGGCAAACACCTGTTCTATCTCTGGGTGAGAAGAAGGTCAAAGTACGCTGTGAGCTGGGAACGTATTCCCTCTCTGCCCACGCTGATGAGAGCGAACTCATCAGCATAGCGGAATCCTTTTCGCCACAAGAGATCATGCTCGTACATGGCGAAGAAGGCCCCCGCCACAGTCTCGCTACTGGGCTGCGCCAGCGCCAGCGCATCACGACCACGCCGCGCATCGGCACCGAGCGCACCTTCGCTTTTCAATCCAGACCCTGGGCTGTTGGCGCGAAGCTTAAATCCGGCGGACACACGGGCAAGGTTGATTTGCAGCAGTTGTGGGAATCGCTGAAAGCCCAGGCCGGGAGTTACTTCAGCAGCCGCGAAATTGCCCAGGTCTGGTGGGGCGATGGAGAACGTTCTAAAGAAATGGCGGCGCGTCTCGCGCAGCAGGATAACGTCTACTTCTCCGCCGATTGGCGTAATAAAACTACATTCCGCGTGAACAATGAAGCCCAGGTCAATGCCGCATTGCGCCGCCGTGCAATCATGCTGGCAAATCCAGACATCGTAGGAAAGTTGATTGTCCTGCGCAACAGCAACGATCAACCGCGTTTGGGCGTGGTCAAATCTGCGGATATTGACAGCTTTGAAGCCATCGTGCAGGGGGCAAAAGGGATGCGCAATCCAGCCGATGCCCTGCTCTGGGTGGTTGGTGACTGGGAAGGCGTAGACGGCGTGGAAGGCAGCATCCGCACCCAACTTACGGCGCTGCTGAAAAATGCCCGCGCCCAGGTGGATTTGCTCCTTCCTTATAGTACGCGCCTGCAACTCGTGGAAGCGGATCAAGCCGTAACACCCGAATCACTTTTACCGGAACCCCTGCCTGAAGAAATTGATTATCAAACCGCATTGGTGGCGATCATCCTGGGGCTTGCTGAAGATGGCGCAGTATTGGAACAGGATGGCCTGAAACCACAGCGTGCGCGTCAGCATGAGCCGCTGGAACAGAACGAAGCGCGTGACTTCGCCCTGGGCTTTTTCCCGCCAGAAGCACGCCTGCGTAAAGTTGGCCTCGATGTAAATCGCAAGCGGCTGCTGCTCTCCTTCGATTTTCCACAGGCCGCTGAACGGGCTTACGGGGATCGTATTGAAGACCTGATTGAGCAAACGGGCTGGAATGTGCAGATCAGACCCCAGGTCAATCAGGGAGCGCTGTCAATGGCGCTGGATGAACTGCTGCCAGCCGGAGCCAGCATCAGCAAAGGCCCTTCCTACTACATGGACAAGCGCGAAGTGCAAGCAGAAATCAGCGGATTAGACGATACCAGCGAACTTGAAAAAGCCTTCCTGCGTATGACGGATTTTCGTCTGGTGACATCCAAGCGAGGCGAAAGCGCCCCCATGCAAGAAACCATCGCAGCCCCTTCCAGCACTGAACAAATGGAAATCAATGCGGCTTACGCTCTGGTGCGCGATGCCCTGGAACCCCTCGGCCTCTACAAAGTCGGACTCAAGCAGGGTCAGCTCGTCCTCAGTTTTGTCTCGCCACAGGTCGGCGAACGACACACAGAACACATTGCCGCCCTCGCCCAACAAACAGGATACGGCATCAGCATCCATCCGCATCCCAATCAGCAGCAGATTATTCAGGTGGCGCAGCAGTTGGTGCGTGAAGCTGGCTGGCAGGTGCAGAAAGGCCCCAGCATCCATGTAGATCGAGCCATCATTGGCTACAAATTGCTGACCCAGCCAGCAGAGGCAGAGGTCAAAAAATTGTCCGATGCGCTTGAGGAAAAAACAGGCTACACGCTGGAGATTTCAAAATAGCATTTCAGGAGCAAATGCAGATTTGCTCCTTTTTTCAATCAACATACACTTTCAACATACACTTTATGTAGCGGCGCTAACGGCATACTGAGAGTTTGAGAATGACAAAGCGAGAAAAACGTATCCAGCGAATGCGGCAAAATCCCACCAAAGTGCTTTATAATGACTTTGTGCGGCTGCTGGAAGATTTTGGATTTGAGGTTGTAAATGCAAAAGGTAGCCATCGCAAGGCGAAATTACAGGTAAATGAAGAAACCTACCGACTTGTTTTCGCAGAGCCACATGGCAAGAACAAATATGTACACCCAAAAGCCATTCAGGCAGTTCTTCAAATCATAGATGAGATAAAAAAAGCCCAGGAGGATGAAGATGGCAATCCCGAAGACGAATAATCTAAACTACTATCTCCAGCTTCCCTATACCATTCAAATCACACCGCCAGCCGAACCAGGTCAGGATTGGTTCGCCCAGGTTGTTGAACTGCGCGGTTGCATGACCCAAGCCCCAACCAGGGATGAAGTTCTGCTGCGAATTGAGGAAGCCAAGCAGCTTTGGCTAGAAGATGCCATCGCTGACGGTGAGAGCATCCCAGAGCCGTCGATATGACACATCTCGCTACCCCTCCACCAGCGCATAGACATAGCCCTCAACCCCATTGGGATATAACTTCGTCCAGCGCTGGAAAACCCCCTCGTCTACCAACTCTTCAATCATCATAATCAGATGCGGGGTTTTCTCGCGTCGGATTGCGCGGGCGATTTCGGTGCGCGTCAGGGGACGAGGACTCTCTGCCACCACATCAAAGATCAATGCACGGGCTTCATCTCGTGGGCGATGTTCCTGCCATGCCATCGTTCCAGCCTCATCTGCTCTTGCGAAGATACCGTCCCCATGGGGACGCTTTCACCCCCATTGTACGGCAGCAATGCCTAAGCGCCAGCCGAGCGTGGACGAGACGGACTTCCCCGTAGGAGTTCGATCATGTCGAACCCGTTACCTCCTCGGACGTGTCGTAGGGTGTCCACAACTGGTTTCACCTCTTGTCTACTATCCCACATCATGCCCTCACAACTGCGCTCTTGTAATGAATTTATTACCTAACTTCTGATAAGTTACTCTCTCATCCAACAGAGACAAAAATCTCGCTCCTGATTTTACCGCGATAAGTTACAAGGTATTTTCAGCCCACCCAATTAACCCTGATAAGTGTGCAACGACTCACTCTGACCATTCATCATGATAAGTGTAAAATAGTCGTTTGGGATATATCCGACTCCCCCACCCCAGGAACCCCCTCCCCTACCAATTTTCCGAGACCCCTTGCGCAATTTTTCCGAATCACATATACTCATTGCAACGTGCTAACATACATAGGTAGGGCTACGGGCATGGACTTGTATGAGATGGATGAGCATCTCCAGGATCTGACTCCGCACCAACTAAAAATCGTCCAGGCCGTCTATAACGGCGGGGGAGTCTGGTTGACGAGAGCGCGGGTCGCAAGGGCGCTTGGAAAACGGCGATTGACTCCATACGACATCAACTGCTTGAAGATGCTCACCGAGAAGGCGATCATCGAAACCAGCACGCAACCAACGACGGCACCTGGCTCTGATTTCGCCTACGTCTATCACATGCCTGATGACGTGGCGGAAGTGCTGCAAGAATGGGCCGATATGCGCGAGCAAGAATTGCGCCAACGCCGCCGCAGACCCATCCGACTGACGGAAGAGTGAGCCGCTGACAGCTCCCGATAAAAGGCGAACGGAATGCACAGCATTACGCTACTCAATGAAAAGGGCGGAGTGGGCAAAACCACTCTGGCGACACATATCGCAACCGGGCTTGCTATCCGAGGCTACCGCGTGGTTCTGGTGGATGCTGATCCACAGGGACATGCGACCGTCGGGCTGGGCATTGCCAAAACACCCGGCTTGTATAACTTGCTGATCCGCGATGCAGAATTCTCTGATGTACTGGTACCCATCAATCCGCAGATGTATGGCGAACCTGAACGCGAAGTGAAGGGGCAGTTGTATTTGCTGCCATCCAACCTGGAAACCCGCGCAATTCCGCTGATGACATCCGACGGTATGATCGTCCTCAAGCGCTTCAGTACCCTGCGTGATGCAATTGATGTGGTAATTTTCGACACATCCCCAACACCTTCATTGCTGCATTCCGCAATCTATATGTCCACCAACTTCATTCTGTACCCCACAGAATGCGAATTTTTGTCGCTGGATGGCCTTAACGAGAGCCTGAATCACCGCGACCAGGCACAACCACGCCGCGAGCAATATGGCCTGGGACGGCTGGAAGTCATGGGGATTGTACCGACAAAGTACCGCAGTGCGACCGTTCTGCATAACCAGAACCTCGAATATTTGCGGACACGGTATGGCAACAAAGTATGGAAGCCGCTCACCTTGCGCACCATCTGGGGCGAAGCATCACAGCGTCGTCGCCCGATCTTCAACGTTGCGCCGGATAGCAAAGCCGCCAAGGAAGTATGGTCGGTGGTTCATCGTGTTGAGGAGCAATTGGCATGAGCAAGCGCAGCCGAAAAAACATCACCGATCTGGGAGAATTATTGGGTGATGGCACTTCGCAACCAACGGTCTTCTCAGACCCTAACAGCATGGAGGTGATTAACCGCGAAGTGTACGGCGATTTTGGCGGCATGGATGCCATCCGCAGCGCTGATGCAAACCGCATCAAAGCGGAACCAGTGGATATTTTCGCCATCCTGCCAGACCGCAGCCAGCCACGCCGCGCCGTTCCCTACATCGTGCGCCAGCGTGCCGACTGGGATTATGACGTGAATCGGATGCAAGAACTCTTCCTCACCTGGGAAGGGCTGGTCAATGAAGCGCGTGGTAGCAAGACATTCAACCTGGAAGCCTACCTGGAACAACGCGAAATTGGGGACAGAAGTATTGATTTTGATGGCGACAGGGCAGATCGTCCCGGCGAAATCAGCCCGATTGAGGAGTCGCTTGTCTCGCTGATTGAGCTTGCAACCAACATCGCAGAACATGGATTGACCAATCCCATCACTGTCGTAGAGCGCAAGTTTCAGACGGAGTATGAGCTGGAAACTGGCGAACGCCGCTGGTTGGCCTACCATCTTCTGTACATCTTCTACGCAGGGACAGAAGAGCAAACGCGCTTCTCAAAGATACCAGCACGCACCGTCCCAGAGCGCAATCTATGGCGACAAGCAGCCGAAAACAACGCCCGTCAAAACTTAAACGCCATCAGCCGGGCGCGACAATTCGCAGTTTTGTTGATGGATTTATTGCAAGAACGCGGCACAGAATTTAAACCATTTGATGCCTTCGCCAGCGAACGCAACTACTACGCCCAGGTTAGCGAAGGCGATGATTATCGCATTCCACGCGGCACCAGCGAACGCCTTATCAATGCAATGGGCGTTAAAAATGCGCGTCAATTGCGCGATTATCGTGCGCTGCTGCGGTTGCCAAGAGAGGTCTGGGAATGGGCGGATGACTACAATTGGCCTGAGCGTGCCATCCGCGAGATGCAAGAATTGGCAAATGACGAAGAGGATTTGATCCAACTTGCAGAGAAAAAACTGCATGGCGAAGACGATAGCGTCCCCATGGGGACGGTAATGGAAGATAAGCCAGCACCAAAAGAAAGCAAGAAAAAGTCTGATATTCCAACAGCACCTGGAACAAGCCAGTATTTTTCTCGGCTGGTGAAGACGGTGAACAAAGCCAGAATAGGCAAGGCAAAACCAGACGAAGCGCTGGATATGATCGCAGAAATGCGGCTCTGGCTGGAAGAACAGGAAGAAGAACTGCTGCGGCAGAGCTAGCTTTTTGCCAATGGTTCTTGTGTGAAAAGTGTGATTTGTAGGGGCGCAGCACGCTGCGCCGTTTGCAGAAAATGGCAAAAAGCGCATTTTTGATAGATGAACTGTTACCAATTTATGATCATTGTGTCCCCGTTTTTGACCACGACAGGGGCGCAAAGAACATGAGAGGATGAACCTTCTCTGATGTTTTTTGGGCTTTTGTGGTGTCCGTTCCAGGGTTCACTTGCAATCTATATTTTGCATCTGGAGGCGCTGCAAGGAGCAGGGCAGGGTTTGATCTTTGCCATCGTAGGGTTTTGTTCGAGCAAATGAACGTTCAAATGTTCAATCATTTGTTCGACTCTTGCCCATCATTTTGTGCTACGTTGCTCATAAATGAGGATCGTCCAACCGCTTGAAATAGCAACCTGAACGCAAGTCCTTATCCACAACTTCATACATAGCGATTCGTTAGCGACGGAAAAATCCTGCAAAGTCTCAGGATAGGCACCGTTGCTGGCGCATAGAGTACCCATTAAAACAAAAAGTGCTCGTGCGCTAGACCCACAGATCTGACAAATCTGTGGGAGTGCCTATCCAAAAGACCAAGCACCAAACACGCAGAAGAGCACTGAACTTGTTAATCGCATTGTATTGCATTCGGAATCCGATTGCAAGCACTTTTGGCTTACGGCTCGCTAGAAAGATGTTAAAAAATGGCGAGTCAAGGCCATGCTGCCGTTGCGCAGCGCTTGCATGGTGCGGCATTGTCGTATCAGATGCTCGGCTATTCGGTCATTCCAGTGCATGGGGATGCACAGCCCGAATCAGCCAAAATTGCGACCATCAACTGGAAGCCTTTCCAACAAAAACAGGCACTTCCAGAACAAATCGAACACTGGTTTTTACGACGCGGTTATCAAGGTCTGGCGATTGTGACGGGTGCTGTGTCATGCCTGGCAGTCCTGGATTTTGACGATCCACAATTGGCAGAACGGTTTCAGAGGCAATGTCCTGATCTGACCCAAACGCGGACGGTGCTTTCCGCGACTCGTCAACTTCCACACTACTACTTTGAAATTCCTCCTGGCATACCCCTGGAGAGCATACGGCTTCCTGGGGTCGATTTGCAGTACGATGGACGTTACGTTCTGACGGCTCCAACAGTCATCAACGGAAAAGCCTACAGCATCAGCCGAGGGGGTAAGGCGAAGAAACTCACAATCGCGGAAATTCGGGCATTAAGAGCGTTTCTGGATGAAATACGACTGACTACACAGGAAGCCTCAGAAAAGCCGCAAATTTCGTCATCTGCGGCTGTGGCTGTTTCGCCCAAAAAGTCCGATCCCATCCCCCCTGTTTTCACATCACAAGATGCCATTGCCCTCTATCGCCAGCAGGCAAATCTGCGCGGACGCAACAATGCGCTGTTCTTTGTGGCCTGTTTGCTGCGCGATGCTCTCTGGACGCAAGAAGCCGTCAATACTACATTGGCAGCCATCCACAGCGCCCAACCAACCAACAATCAACACGCACCAGAAACCCCACAACAACGTCAGGCCGAAGCCCTGGCAACCATCGCCAGCGCCTTCAAACGCCAGCCGCGCAAACCCAGGGCCGCACAGCCACATCAGTCTTTGCCCAACAGCCTGCGTGAACATCTTCTGCAAAGTGGTCAAATTGCCCTTGCCCGCGTCCTGGACGGGTTGCTAATTGCAGGTGTCCAGGAGGGGCAAATTATTTCTGAGAAATTCATGAGAATTACGCTAGAAGGCCAGATTGGGCGGCATTCGATCCGCAAAGCACTGGCAGCCATCGACCCGGAAGGGCAGCCAATTTTCGCCAAAAACCCTTCCCCCAGACCCCCAACCCCTACAGCCGTTGCAGCAGCTACCGCTGAAAGACCAAACAACTCATGCGAGTTGTTTAGGGTGACAGAACCGGACAAAAAGCGGGGTCGTCCTACAACGAGCTACATCATGCCAAACTTAGATGCGCTCTGTGCGCGTTTTGGGGTGAAACGCACATCCAGCGATGACATCCAGCGTGATGACCTCTGGAGTACACGCAAATACCGCCAGGCGCTGCACCGCGAGTTCATCAAGCGCAGGCCAGGCCAATACAGCGGCGAATGGCTGGCAGGGCGCTTAGGTATCAGCAAACGCAGCATCCAGCGCTATCGGCAAGATGTACCATTGAATCAGAGGCCGAATTACCACAGCACGTGGGTCACCTGGGAGACGCTGCAAAATCTACCGCACGAGGCCAACCTCAACGGCGTATTTTTGCAGGATGCAACCGGAAAACGTTACCCGGCAACCCAGGCCATGGCGCAGAAATTGCTGGCGAAAGGGCTGGCGGTGATCTACCAGCGCCAGACCACCAATACCTATTGGCATCAAGACGCAGTGCTTGATGCGCAGGACGTATTCGTAGATATACCAGAAACGCCCGAAATGCGGCAAAATCCGCGATTTGCACCCCTTCACGTTCCCTCGCTCGCGGAGCCGGAATTAGCCGCTAAAATTGCCGTAGAAAGCGATCCGCCGCCACCTGATCCGCGCCGCGGTGCTACAGCGCTGCCGCCCGCTGCACGGCGCGTACCATCGCCTGTGCCGGAATATCACAAAAAGCCCAAGCGCTATTATCGCCAGCCCCTGCCGGATGCACAGCAAGAGCAGGCAGCTCTACGCCTCTACGAAAAAGTGGGGGAAAAAAGCAGGGGAGACAAAACACGTCTTAGCAAATCTAGATCGCGCTATCTTGTGGAACGATATGGTATGCACAACACTACTCGTTTGCTGCAAGTTCTGTCATGGCGCGATAATATCGCTAATCCGGCTGGATTTTCTGTAATTTACCTTCGCAGTGAATCGCAAATGGCAAATAATACTACAATGTGATCGTTTTTCTTAATTGTGAAAGCGTGGAAATTCACCTCAAATCTCCACGATTCAGCGATGAATTATTAACTATCTTGTCGTAAATAAATTGACCATGTGATGAGCAAAGAGATTTCATGTGAAGAATATACAACCATTCGTTGTATTGAATAAAAGGTAAGGCGATAAAATAAATGTTTGTGTATGAAAAAAGCAAGAACCGTGTTCATGGATATGTTGAAAAAGTATAGTTTTTGTACGGAAAAGTACTTATGCTGTATCAGTACACGAGAACTGTCACATTATTGGCAAAATAGAGATAAATTGTGTAGGGTTTTCGCCTATAATACAGGATGCTGTTTCGATATTTACCCTGTGTTTTGTCACTATCAGGAATTCGTGGAGATGTAATACGCTGAATGGTAGAACCGTTTACAATAGAATGCGGCGGGGGAAACAATGGTAAACAAAAATAGATCGCAAGAATTAGCTATACCATATCCTACGAGGGTTATGAAATGGTTGTATAAATCTCCCATACTTTTGTGGAAGTTAGGACTTGGATTCGTTGTTGGGCGTTTATTCTTGATCCTGACAACTACCGGGCGTAAAAGCGGAGAGGCTCGCCATACGGCAATCGAATTTCATTGCTGGAAAGGTCGGCTCTACGTTGTTAGTGGATGGGGTAGTAGGGCACAGTGGTATAAGAACATTGTGGCTGATCCACACGTAACGATCCAAACGGCACATGGAACCCAGTCGATGATTGCTCGTCGCGTGACGGACGATACCGAGTTGGCACAAGCCTTTGGATTGATTGAGGCCAATCCTACGCTGCGTCAGTGGATCAAGTCGCTTGGGGTAGACGTAGACAAAGCAGCGTTCCTGAGTGAGAAAGAGCGTTTCTTCCTTATAACATTTGATCCCACAGAGGAGCCAACCCCTGCGCCGCTGCGGGTTGATCTGGCCTGGGTCTGGTTGGTAACGTTCCCTCTCTTGCTCATACCTGTGCTTCTGAACCGCAGAACTGTATCACGATAAATAGCAGGCTGTGCAATCGCTGAGAGCTAGTCGCACGCTTGCTATCTTCCGTTATAATGCTCCTTCTATGATGGTACTATGAGGGATATACCCGGAGTATGGCTATGGCGGAATCTGTTTCACCACAACCTGCAAATAAAATGACTGCGTGGCTGCAAGCGTCTCGCCCCCGCGTGTTCACGGCATCCTTTGTGCCGATGGGTTTGGCAGCAGTGATCGCGCTGCAAGATGGTGTTTTCGTCTGGTGGAAGTTCCTTCTTTCCTTATTAGGGGTGATGCTGCTGCAAACAGCGGCGAACCTCATCAACGAATACAGCGACTATGTACGCGGCAGCGATGAACTGAAAGTGGCAGGGCAGAGCATGACGCTGAAGAACAAGCTGCTCTCCGCGACGGAAATCCGCAATGGGGCGATTTTGAGTACGCTCGCTGGTTCTCTTGTGGGTCTCTTCCTCTTAAGTCAGAGTGGCCCCTGGCTCTGGGCAATTGGCATTGGTGGCGTATTGATCGCCATCACTTACACAGCGGGGCCGTTTCCATTGGCGTATCATGGCCTGGGGGAAGTCGCGGCTGGGGTATTCATGGGGCCGATGATCGTCCTGGGGGCGTACTATGTTATGGCTCCGACTATCAGCGCAGAAAAGGGGCTGGAACTTTCACTGCTTGCGTTCCCGGTGATGTTTACAACGGCGGCGATTCTGCATGCTAATAATATCCGCGATATTGATGCAGACCGCGCCGCCAATAAACGCACGCTGGCGGTTCGCTTTGGCATTGAGATTGCACGGTTGGAATACAAAGTCTTGCTGATCGCCGCCTATGTTTCACAGGTACTGCTGATTCTGGTGGGTTGGATGCCAATCACCACATTGCTGACAGTGCTGCTGCTGCCCCAGGTTCGGCGGTTGATTCGCATCTTTGATACAGAAACGGATGTGCAGGCATTGCATGCTGCGCAGGGAGGCACAGCCAAACTCCATGGTCAATTCGGCTTATTACAGGTCGTGGGGTGGTTGCTCTGGATTCTGGTGCCATCACTGCTTGGTTAAGTTCCATGTGGACTTTCTTCTTCGTCAATTAACGCCTGCAAGAAATCCACTGCTTCTTGCCGATCCATGCAGATCTTGAAATGGCGCTTGAAAACCTGCGTCACGATGGAAGTGATGAAACGCACGATGGGGTCATTGCGCCCAAACATCACAAACCAGCCATAGCGCGGATGCCCCATCAGTTTCTGAACAGCGTTGCTCAATGCAAATACATCCCGCGTGAAAGAGACCAGATCTTCTGTATCAAAGAGAACATGCACGTTGGGTGTTGAACAAGACTCAATCAGAGCTACACCTTCTTCGGTACTCTGAATAATATCATCCGTACTCAGATCCCCAGTAGCGCGTAGCAATATGATTTTCTCAGGAATAAACCAACTGGTCTCCAATGCCAAAGTAACAACCCCTTCAGATGATCTGTAAGTCTAATTGTACATCTCTCTAATGATAGCGTTACAATTTGTGCAGGGCAAGCAATATCGGACAAAAAACGGCACCTGAAACGCTGTCCTTTGGATGTATGAAAGGTGTCCATGAATACACAGGGTCAAACCGAGGACGATATGTTACAATATCGCCATACAGGTTTGGTAATCATAGAGCGCCTTCATTGCTCAGATCACGAATTCGTTTTATGATTATCGTGATAATCCAACCCTTGATTATACAAACGACGTGACTCAGGGCGTAAGGTATCCTATGAAAATGCAGCCAGAAGAAATCGAAATTCGCACAAAAGAAATTGCTGCACAACTCAATGAAACCGCTGAAACGCCTGTTCAGCAAATTAGTCGGGTTCTTGAGCAAATGGGCAGTGACTTCGTTAATGAGTTGCTGGCTGAAGTAGAGAAGATCGAAACTGATGGTGGCTTGATGACGGACGATGGTTCGCGCCGCCGCACCAGAGGGGGGGTCTTCTTCTACCTGGCAAAGGGCAAGATGCCGCCAGAGGCTCGTCAGGTCGTCTTCCCGAACTTCGGTCAGCATGGTTCTGTTGTGGAATGGGAAGAGCGCTTCGAGCATGTGCAGAAACTGATCGAAGCAGATAACCATGGCGAGATGCGTTATGTTTCCATCACGCTTCATGGTCGTCCCGGCGAAGTGATCGTTGAAGATAACACCATCATCACCACCATCGCACACGAACATCGCCAAACGCCTTTACCCAAAGGCGTGCCGCATCCTCCTGAAGAACCCACATATTACACCGTCTACATGGCTGCCAAACAGTGGGAAGCGGTTGAGGAGATGCTGCGCAAATATAAGGCAGATCGGATGATCGTGGAGGGGACTTGCTTCCTGGATCAAGAGACGAATTCGATTTCTGTGCATGCACTGCGCGTGACGACAAAACGCCTGGAAAAGATGGCACGTCAGGCAGATCAATCAGAGCCGAAACAGGATACCAAGAAAGACAATAAGAAAAAACCGGGCAAGGCAGCGAAAACCACAGAGGAATTTGCCAGCCAACCTGCGACCAAACCAGAAGTACAGCCTACAAGGGCGGATAAATTACAAACTTTACAACAAGCTGCTGCCACGTTGCGTGCAAAAATTGCGGATATGGAAGCAAAAGGGCAGCCAGGAATCAATATGACCAAGCGTTTGCTACAGAATACTGAAAAACAGATTCAAGCGCTTGAGAAACAGCTTGCCAACCAACCGTAAACACCAACCAGTAGTCAATCTGCTGGTCTATTCAGGTCAGTGAGCAAAGCGCAGAATGTCGACAGACGTACAATCGAAACAAGAGAAATCCAGCACCCAGCCCAAGTTCTACACGGCGAATGCAGTTCTGGTAGTGGATGACGTACTGATGAATCTGGATGTGCTTTCAAGCGTCCTTGAACGGCACGACTACATTCCACTTACTGCAACCAATGGGGAGAAAGCCCTCGAAATTGCCATGCAGCAGCGTCCTGAAGTGATTCTGCTGGATATTAATATGCCCAATATGACCGGCTTTGAAGTCTGCGAACGCCTGAAAGCAGATGAGCGAACCCGCGAAATCCCCGTCATTTTTATCAGCGCCCTGGATGATACGGATAATATCGTTCGCGGCTTTGATGTGGGTGGCGTGGACTATATCACCAAGCCCTTTCAGTTCCGTGAAGTCATTGCTCGTGTTGAAGGGCAGCTCATGCTATTCCGGCAGAAGCGCCAGCTCCAGGAATTGCGCGACCGTGAGAAACAGCATTTCTCTATGCTGGATCAAATGCGGCGGCAGTTCATCGGTTCCGCAACCCATGACCTCAAGAACCCGCTGTTTGTGATCGGTGGCTATGTGGAATTGCTCGCGGGTCTGCCTGGTGTGTCAAAAGACCCGGATGCGCCAGATTACCTGGACTCAATCCGGCGTGGGCTGGAGAAGATGCGCAGCCTGGTCTATGACATGCTGGAACTGCTGCAACTCGAAACCAACCCGGAACTGAATCAGAAAGAAATCTCGCTGGTGGATTTTCTGCTGTCCGAGTCTGATGACCTGGGCGCGACGCTTCAGAACCGCGACTTGAGCTTTGATGTGTCCATCCCACAGGAAGAGGTGACCATCTCCATTGATTCGCTGCAAATGGCTCGTGTGCTGGAAAACCTCGTCTCTAACGCTGTGAAGTATACGCCAGATGGGGGACGTGTTGTTGTGAGTGGCTACGCCAGGGGCAACTCCGCCGTCATCGAAGTGCAGGATACTGGCCTTGGTATCCCGGAAGATTCACTTCCCAAATTGTTCATTCCCTTCGAGCGCGTGAAGAACCCGGATCACTTGCAGCGTGATGGCACGGGGCTGGGGCTATCCATCGTGAAAGCCATCGTAGAGCGCCACAATGGTCACATCGAGGTTGAGAGTACCCTGGGAGAAGGCAGCACCTTCCGCGTGATTTTGCCAACGGCGTAAGCTCACAGGCTTCCAAGATGGGGCGAACAACAGTTCTCCCCAAGTCTGAAATATCCCCGTGAATTCCAGAACCTACACGCATTTGTGACCATCTCCTCACGATTGCGCTTGCCGCACATCTTATTTGTGACCATAATCAGGCATAGGTTGCGGATGCATGTGCGCCGCTGCCCCCTGTAATACGATAGCTGGTTGCCGCTGGCAGGAACCCGGAGAAGAGACACGATATGACCGATGTGTTCATTTCATATTCGCGCAAAGACAAAGAGTTTGTGCGAAAGCTGCATACTGCGCTGGAAGAATCCGGGCGCGATGCCTGGATTGACTGGGAGAATATCCCACTCACAGCGGATTGGCTGGAAGAAATTAAATCCGGCATTGAAGAAGCTGACAGCTTCATTTATGTCATCAGCCCGGATTCGGTGCATTCGGATGTATGTGCGGCGGAATTAGGCCATGCGCTGGAAAGCAACAAGCGCCTGGTTCCTGTGATGCACCGCGAGCTGGTAGAAGATTATGACCAGGCTGCGCTTCACCCGGCAATCTCATCTCATAACTGGTTGTTCTTCCGGGATGAAGATGATTTTGAGGCAGTCTTCAAAGTGCTGACAGATGCGCTGGATTCTGACCTGGATCATATGCGTACACATACCCGGTTGCTGGTCAAGGCGCGAGAATGGAATACACACCGCCGTGACGAAAGCATGCTCTTGCGTGGGCAAGAACTGCGTGATGCAGAAGATTGGCTGGCAAATTCACGCGAGAAGGAACCACAGCCGACCCCGCTGCATACCGAATATATCATGGCGAGCCATAACATCTCCAACGCACGCCAGCGCACGACCTTGCTGCTGACCTTCTTCGCCCTGGTGGTGGCAGTAGGGCTGGCGCTGCTGTCGCTGGGCTTCTGGTTTACGGCACAGCAGCAGGCCACCCGTTCCCAGAGCCTGGCGCTGGCTTCCATTGCCCGCAATGTGAATGATCGTGTGCTGGCTGTTTCACTGGTGCTGGATGCTGCCAGCATCAACAATCCGCCGGAACAAGTTGTGCGGGCGCTGGCGGATGTGATCTACGCGCCGGGTGTGCGCTTCGTTTATGAAGATGCAGAGTCCAGCGCTTCCATGACCGCTATTGCACAGCGTCCTGACTCACTGCAATTCGCTACTGCAGAAGATACTGTCGTCTATTTATGGACTCCAGAAACGCGGGAAATTGTCGCCAGCTATGGGGTCGCAGCCAATGAAGACCCGACGGTTGGACATACGGCAACGGTCAATCAGGTGGTCTTCAATGACGATGGTTCGCTGCTGGTTTCCGCTTCGGACGATGGGCGTGTCCTCATCTGGGAGGTAGAGACGGGCGAAATACTCCATGAACTCACCGTGGGCATTGCCGTGAATGATGTGGTTTATGGCGGCAACGTGGATACGCTGGTTCTTGGTTTGCAGTCGGGCGAAGCCGTCGTCTGGAATATTCCGCAGAATGTGCCGCTGCTGGTGGCAGATCTCACGCGCTTGCCAGAACCGGTGCTGGAAGAAGGACAGACGGCGGTTGTTACCTCCATAGCCTATCATCCAGGCCAGGAGATACTGGCAGCCGGGTATGCCAGCGGGCGAATCCTCATCTGGGATGTTCGCGCTGATGAACCGATTGTGGAAGAAAAATCGCACGAAGGTGCTGTCAACGATTTGCTGTTCTCTCCCGACGGACGCTATGTCTACACCGCGTCGAGCGATGAGCGCACCTTGAAAATCTCCGCACTGACCGGGCGCATGGTTGACCTCTACGCAGGCCACACCAACGAAGTGAATGATATTGCGATCAGCGCAGATGGTAACTACTTGTTGACCGTCTCACGAGATCGCACTGTCATCTATTGGGAAGAAGAAAATGCGCAGCAGCTCACGCGCTTATGGGGGCATACAAATTGGGTGAATGCGGTCACGTTCAGCCCGGATGGCAGAAGGGCGCTTTCCGCGTCTCAAGATGGTACAGCGATTGAATGGGATTTGCGCGACGGCAACATCGTACAGGTATTCCGGGGGCATAGCGATTGGGTACGCGCTGTGGATATTTCCAGCGATGACGCGTTGGCAGTTTCTGGCTCTGATGACGATACCCTGCGCATCTGGGATTTGCAGGCAGGCCGGATTTTACTGCCGCCGCTGACGGGGCATGAAGCGGATGTGCGAGGGGTACATTTCTCATCGGATAATACCCGCGTGGTTTCCGTCTCGCTGGATGGCACAGCCCGCATCTGGGATGTAGAAACGGGCGAATTGCTTGCGACCTACGAACCGCACGCTGGCGAAGGGATGCAGGCGGTTGATATTCATGATGATGTTGTGCTGACTGGTGCGAATGATGGCAGCGTCCACCTCTGGAATATTGAAACAGGCGAATTGATCCAGCAAATGCAGGCGCATGATGGGGCGGTGCAGGATGTACGCTTCAGCGCGGATGGCACGCAGATCCTTTCTGCTGCTACAGATAACCGTGTGATTCACCAGAATCTCGCTACAGGTGAGAGCCAGACTTTTGAAATGCGGGCAAGTTCCCGCGAAGCACTCAGCGTAGATTTTACGCCGGATGGCAATTTTGCAGCAGCAGGGTCACGCGGCGCGGAAGTCTACTACTGGGATTTGCGCACCGGGGAACAGCAATTCCGCGCAGAACAACATGGCAGCTCAGTACGTGGCCTCGGCATCAGCCCGGTACTGGAGCATCCTTTCACGGCGTTTTCAGCGTCGGCGGATCTCACGCTGCTGTTCTGGAATCTGGATACGGGGCGTGTGCTGCGGCAGTACGACGGACATGAACGTACTGTATATGACGTAGTTTTCTCGGCTGATGGCACACGTATTCTCTCAGCCTCGCGGGATACGACGCTGATTTACTGGCGTGTGGATGATCTGGACAGCTTGCGAGAATGGCAGGTTGAGAACCGCTTCTCCCGCGAATTGACGGAGAATGAATGCGAGGTCTACGGCGCATTCTGCAATTAGCGCAAGTTTTGTTTATTGTCCGGGTTACACGGAATGACGGGCATGGCCTGCCATGCCCCCACTGAACAAATCCTACGGTTGCAGCCGCAGCCAGCGCATCACGCCACTGAATAATCCGCCGGACTCATTCTCTTCGTCGGCTGCTTGCCGGGTAGCATCGAACATTTCTGTGAGGCGGGCCTTGTCCAGTGTACCCACTTCACCAATCAGCACCACCTCAGAAAAGGCGATCTCACTGTCCCAGGCATCCCCGGCTGTGAGCGATGCTCGCTTGCCCACAATTTGCAGCACGACTTTATGCTGTGGCATTTCATGCGTATACAGGAAACCTTTCCCGCGATAGACCCCTTCCGGCAAATCGTCCAGCACGCGCCGGACGGCCTGAATAGAAACGGGTTCGCCTATGCTGCGCCATGTCCAGGTGCTGTATACCAGGCTGTGATCGCTGTGATCGTGATCGTGAACTTCATCAACTTCATGGACGTGAACGCCGTGAGGCTTCATGAACGCCCGCTGCGGATTATAACTGCCCACCCCCAACAGAAGCTCCATCGGCACATCTGCATAGGTCGCTGGCAGGATACGCGCCGTCGGCACGAGGTCACGCACCCAATTCTGCAAGCGCTCTTGCTGCTCTTCGCTGATCAAATCCACCTTATTCAGCACGACCAGATCCGCCACCCGAATTTGATCTTTCACCAGGGCTTCTGGTTTGCCGCTGATGGTCAGGATTTGCTCGGCATCAACCATCGCCACAATGCTATCAATCTGTACGCGGGTGCGCAGGCCGCTGCGGTTGAATGTCAGCACGACCTGCGCCGGGTCGCTCACACCACTGGCTTCAATCAAAATGTATTCTGGCGGGTCTTCCCGGTCGAGCAAGTTGGTCATGGCCTGTACGAGATCGCCGCGAATCGTGCAGCAGATGCAGCCGTTGGCGAGTGAAATCGCCTCCTCCTCCACCCCAACAATCAACTTCGAGTCGATATTGACTGCGCCAAAATCATTGACCAGCACAGCAACACGCATCCCATGATTGGCATGCAAGATGCGATTCAAGAGCGTGGTTTTTCCCGCGCCCAGATAACCAGTGAGGATCGTGACAGGGGTGACGGTGGTTGGCTGCATTTTGTATCCTTGTTTGTTTATTACAGAATCCTACAGACATTCATACACCCAAATACTTGCCACGTCAAGCAAGGTACAAATCTTGCACAGGTCAGGAACCTATCTGCAAAATAGTTCTGTGTCCTGGGGGTTCGATCATGTCGAACCCGCTTTCAGGCCATTTGTACGTTGTACTATCTTTGGGCTAGAAACGGTTTACCGACATCGTGCCGCAGAAGAACGGGTGTAGGGGCAGGTCACAGACCCTTCCCTACGAGAAACACAGATTCAACGGCACTCTGTCTAAGAGGGTGTTTAAAAAGTCCTGTTCATAGGTATTGTTTAGCTGTTTGCTTCGCCAGATGCTGAAGCATCCGGCTATAAAATACCAAGCCCACCAAAGGGGGCTAAAGGGACTTTTTAGGGATATGGGGTCTCAAAAAAGGCAGCAGCGGGTCAGAGCGCCTTGAGTGCGCTTCCCGCTGCTCTTGCCAGCCACACGGCTTTAAGGCTTGTCCGGGAATATTATCGGGGTCATTGTAGGTCTTTTCGTATCTTGACTGAGCCTGTTGTAGGGACGAGGCCTGCCTCGTCCGAAACAAGCAGGCGGACAACACAGGTGTTGTCCCTACGTGTACATTTTTCTATCTTTGGGACGGAAACGGTTTACGGACATCGTGCCGTTGAAATGTTGTTTCTCGTAGGGGCGCGTTCATGACGCGCCCACGGGTTCGACATGATCGAACCCCTACATCTGTTTTTTTGCGGCACGATGTCTACGACACATTTCACGGTCGA
>CAYVVZ010000066.1:0-19556 GCA_964455365.1 uncultured Anaerolineaceae bacterium
TTTTAACAAACACGCTCTGAGAACTGTTCACTGACAACTGCGTAACATCAGTTACCAGATGACACCTACTCCCAAGATACAAGGGGTTCGATCACGTCGAACCCGCTGACACCACACCGGGCGCGTCGTGGACACGCCCCTACACCCCTTCTTTTGCAGCACGATGTCCGTAAACCGTTTCCGTCCCAAAGATAGAAAAACGTACAGCCTATGGTTGTTTCGGACGAGGCCGGCTTCGTCCCTACAACAGGCTCTGTCAAGACACGAAAAGACCTACAATGCCCCTGATAATATTCCCGGACACGCCCTCCCCAGAATATCATGATTGCACCCCACCCATTTGGTTAGTGCTGGCCTACACACAAGTGCGATGCTTTGCAGCACCCTCCTGTGCGATGATAACGGTGTCCTATGGAACACATCAAGCAAAACAGGAGAGATGGAACGATGGCAGACATGCTCAAAGAACTTTCGGACGCGATGGCAACCGCAGTAGAAGCCATCCGTCCCTCGATGGTCTCGGTGAATGCACGCCGCCGCCTGCCTGCGACGGGGATTGTTTTCGCCGGGAACGGGGTCATTGTGACGGCAAATCATGTTGTGGAACGTGACGAAGAACTGACCATTACGGCACAGGATGGCACGACTTACGAAGCGCGTCTAGTCGGGCGCGATCCGCAGAATGATCTGGCTGTGTTGCAGGTGGAAGCGGATTTGCCCGCTGTCACCTGGGGTGAAAATGAATCGCTCAAGGTGGGAAACCTGGTGCTGGCACTGGGTAAGCCTGGGGAAGATGTACAGGCCACACTCGGTGTCGTCAGTGGATTGGTCAGCGCGGCAGCACATTCTGCTCGTCATCCGCATGGCAGCGATCATCAGGGGCATCGTCGTGGGAAGCGTAGCGGTCGCCGTCGTTGGATGATGCAGCCATTGGTTGATGGCTACATCCAGACTGATGTCATCATGTATCCCGGCTTCAGCGGTGGGCCTCTGGTCAGTGGCGATGGTGCGGTACACGGCCTGAATACCTCTGGCTTTGGGCGTGGTGCGAGTATTGCCGTCCCGGTTGCGACGATTCGCAACACGGTGAATGTCTTGCAGCAGCACGGCAAAATGCGCCAGGGTTACCTGGGGATCGGTTTACAGCCCGTGCGCCTGCCGGAACAGGTCAGCGGGGAACTCGAACAAGACATGGGGTTGCTGGTTGTTTCCATCGAAGAGAACAGCCCCGCTGCCCAGGCGGGTGTCTTTGTGGGCGATATTGTCGTTGCACTGGATGGCGACTCGGTGGAACAGGTCGATGAGTTGATGTCGCTTCTGAGCCGGGATCGCGTGGGGCAATCTGTGCCGCTGCAAATTGTACGTGGTGGTCAGGTGCAGGAGTTCTCCGTCACCATTGGCGAACGCGGCTAATTCCGTTCGGACGACAGATTGAACGAAGGGGGCGTGTCCTATGACGCGCCCCATGTGTACGTTGTACTATCTTTGGGACAAAAACGGTTTACCGGCATCGTGCCGCAAAAGAACGGGTGTAGGGGCAGGTCTCTTGTTCATTGAAGAAATAATGTCCCAACCGCGTTCTGGATTTTTGCCTGATATTTCCCCTCCCTAAATCCCTCCCCGCTGCGCAAGGCGGGACTTGGTTTCCCCCTACCCAGTGCTGAGGGGAGGGGGGATCGTAGAATGGGGTGGGTAATTAAATGTTCAAACGTCAACAGACCCTCCCCTACAAAAAACCACAGACTCAACGGTACGATGTCTACGACACGTTTCAGGGTCAATGTCACGAAAATGTACAATTTCGGGCACGACCTGTGTCACCCGCAGTAGGGGTATACCCAGATTTGCGCTATAGGGTTGTACCTCAAAAGGCACGAAACACAATCGGGATATTTCAGAAAGCGTCATTTGAGGTTCTGATTATCAGCTTGAATCAACCCGCATGTCAGTGCAAATAATAAATCTGAGCAACTCCGTACTTGTAGAAGATGTCTATCTGCATGACGTTTTCTATAGACCAAACCCTATGACGGGTGACACCTGTCGTGCTCCTACGGTTTTCTTCGTGTCCTTCGTGGTTCAAATCGTTTTGAAGCGATTGCCCTGCTTCCCGGCACTCCTTGAACCAGCCAGAGTAATTATTCACCTTGCCATGAGAAATTTCTGGTTTTGCCCAAACGGGCGCAATGTATTGCGCCCCTACGGTTCACAGAGGGCGTTGTTGGGGTGATGGACTGCCTCGCCCGCTAGAAATCACGGATAGGTGAATAGATACCAGCCAGAAACCTGTACCGAGGGAAACTGGTTTCTGGGCGTTATAAGGGTTCACAAAGGGTACAATGCCATGTAAAATTGGTAGTTATCCGGGGGCGCGATTGGTATTCGTCAATGGCTAAGACCCGCAAGGGAAGCTGTTGGGTGAAGGTTCGATTCCTTTCGCCTCCAACGCAAAGGTTGGTTCACCCCAGAGACACAGAGCGCACAGAGAAATTCAGTCAAATCTCCGCGACTCCGCATCTCTGAGTTACCTATTGCTATGCCCCCATGCCTTGCGGCACACCTGCACGGAGTTCGCGCAGGATTTCCAGCAGGCGAATCTGCCACAGGTCTTCATCAAAGGCCAGTTCAACAGCCGTGCGGCTGACTTCCACATCATCGCCTAACTGATGCGCCAGCACATCGCGTTCTACCGCTGCCAACCAGGGCAGCTTAATCAGGATGTGTTCGCGTGGTTTGATGATGTGCGTGGCATTGATCGCTGCTGCGAGTAATTTCACCTGAATTTGATAGAGCAAGCCGTCTACCGCAATTGGCAGCACACCAAAACGATCTCGCAGTTCAGCGCGAATGGTCTCCACATCGTCCAATGTTTGCAGGCTGCCAATGCGCCGATAGAGTTGCAAGCGCAGCGCCATCTCTGGAATCCAATCATTGGGGATATAAGCCGGAATCGGCAGATCAATGACGATGCGTTCTTCGGAATAGCTCGCAGCCGGGGCGCTGTCGGGATCGCCTTTCAGGTCAGCGACGGCTTGCTGCAACAACTGCGTATACAATTGCAAGCCCACCATCGCCACATGACCGGTCTGCTTCGTGCTGAGGATGTCTCCTGCGCCGCGCAGTTCCAGATCACGCATACTGATTTGCAACCCTGCTCCCAGCGATGTATGTTCCGCCAGCGTTTCCAGGCGGGAACGGGCTTCTTCGGTTAGTTTTCTGCTGCCTGCGTGGAAGAAGTACGCATAGGCTTGTGTGGCACTGCGCCCCACTCGTCCGCGAATCTGGTACAACTGCGACATGCCGAACCAGTCTGCACGATCCACAATCAGCGTATTCACATTGGGCATATCAATGCCATTTTCGATGATGCTGGTCGCCAGCAGAATATCGTAATTTCCCTTGCTAAATTCGCTGATGACATTCTCTAGTTGCCTGCCGCTCATCTGCCCATGCCCCACAACCACGCTGGCTTCCGGGACAATCTGCTCCAATTTTTCTCGGATCTGGTCAATGCTCTTGACGCGGTTGTGAATCACGAAGACTTGTCCGCCGCGATCCAACTCACGAAGAACAGCCTGCCGCACCAGCCTGGGATCAAATGCGCCGACGTGGGTAATCACAGGCAGGCGATCTTCCGGCGCAGTCTGCAACATGCTGATGTCTCGCACGCCGGAAAGACTCATGTAAAGCGTGCGCGGGATGGGTGTTGCGGTCAGGGTCAGGACATCGACATTAGCACGCAATTTCTTGAAGTGTTCTTTGTGCTTCACGCCGAAGCGCTGCTCTTCGTCAATCACCACCAGACCCAGATTCTTGAAGGTGATGTCATCACTCAGCAAGCGGTGTGTGCCGATGGCAATATCCACTTCGCCATTGGAAAGCTGGCGCGAAGCCTCTGCTAATTCGGCCTTGGTGCGAAAACGCGAGAACAACGCTACTTTGAGGGGAAAGGCATCCATGCGGCGGCTGAAAGTGCGGAAATGCTGATCCGCCAGCACGGTTGTCGGGACGAGGATCGCTACCTGTTTTTCATCCATCACCGCTTTGAAGGCTGCGCGTAAGGCAACTTCCGTCTTGCCGTAGCCAACATCGCCGCAGACCAGCCGATCCATCGGCATGGAGTTTTCCATATCACGCTTGACTTCATCAATCACGCGCACCTGATCCACTGTTTCCACATAGGGGAAGTTTGCTTCTAATTCATGCTGCCAGGGGGTATCCGGCCTGAAGTGGAAACCCTTGCTGCGGGCGCGTTCCGCATAAATATGCAGTAGTTCCCGCGCTTCTTCATAAGCCGCTTTGCGGGCTTTTTCCTTGGTGCGATTCCAGACATCTTGCCTGCCCAGCGTACTGAGCCTGGGGGCAATTTCTTCTGCGCCGACGTAGCGTGTCAGGCGGTCTGACTGGTGAACCGGGACGAAGAGCATCCCATTCTCAGCATATTCCACCAGCAGGTATTCGCGCTCGTTGCCTTCCACCGTGCGGGCTTGCAAGCCTTTGAACTGCCCGATGCCATAATCGACATGAACGACATAATCGCCTTCGTTCCAGTCGCTGTAATCGCTCTCTGGCAATTTGCCGCCGCCACGTTTGGCTGCTTTGCGCCGCCTGGGTTCGGGACGTGACCAGCCGAACAACTCCGTATCCGTCAGCAGATGCAGTTTTTGCCCATCGGAGTCCAATGTCCAGCCGCCGCTGAGTTCGCCCTGCACAAAGGCCAGCGAAGCGATCTCAGGTAAGGATTGAATCTCTTGCATCTTCGGCAGCGGAGCCGATGCATCCTGCTCATACCAGAGATTTTCCAGGCGTTCGACTTGCTGCGTGATGACCACGACCCGTTCGCCATCTTCGCGGTATTTGCGAATCTGATTCAGTGCGGGGCGTAGCTGCCCGCCGAAGCGCTCCCCCGGTGTGAAGATGCTGTTCTTCTCGCTGTTGAGAATCGAAAGATGCAGCGTGGTCTTACGGGCTAAATCCTGTTCCAGAATCTCCCAGGGGACATAGGGCAGCGGGTACTCTTGCGGCAGTTGATTGGTCTTGACATTGGCTTCGCGGTTGGCTTCTGCTTCCTCCGCCAATTCTGCTACGGCTTGCTGCAATTCTTCCATGTCTTCCACAATGATGAGGGCATCTTCCGGCGCATAATCCAGGATGCTCACTGGATGCTCGTAAGCGTAGGGCATGTAATGTTCCAGGAAGGGGAAATTCTGCCCACTTTCCAGCGCATCATAATCCTGCGCCAACGAGATGACATCTTCTTCGCTGCCTGTGTTCTGCTGGAACCAATCGCGCAGCAAGTCGGCGGCGATGCGCATCTGCTCTGGCAGGCTCTCCCGTGCCGGAACAATGAAGGCTTCTTTCACCGTCTCTCCCGTGCGCTGCGTTGCTGGATTGAAAATGCGCAAGGTATCGAGTTCATCATCGAAGAATTCAATGCGAATCGGCAGTGGTGTTGCCATCGGGAAAATATCCAGGATGCCGCCGCGCCGCGAGAACGTTCCCGGCTCCGTGACCATTGTGGTGGGTTCATAGCCCAATCCAACCCACTGCTGCAACAGCCTATCCAGCGCGTAGCGTTTGCCCACCTGCAACACCTGGCTGCGATCCCGGAAAAGTTTTACGGGCAGCGTGCGCTGCATCAAGGCGCGGGCTGGCGCAATAATCACAGGTGGCTGCGCCTGCGACTCGGCAAAGCCCAATGCTCGCAGCGTCTCCAACCGTTCCCGGATCACCGTGCGATCCCAGGGCAGGCGGTCATAGAACATGGGCGTTGGTTCGGCAAAGCGGAAAATCCGCTCTTCCTGCTGCATCCATACCGGAAGTTGTTCCGCGACGTTATAGGCTCGTTTGCCGCGTGCGACCAGATACAAAATCGGGCGCTGAAAATCTGCCGCCAGTGCCGCCAGCAGATAGGGCTGCGCCGCACGCAGTACGGGCAACACTTGCGATTGACCATCGTTCAGGGCTGTGACTAATGTCTGGTACGTGGCATCCTGGCGCATAAAATCGGTGAGGCCGATAAGCTGCATGAGGCATCCTCGCATCGTTGTCTGTCATGGGGAACTATCTATTATACACCCTGTGTGAATGTTGGTCGATGATTGGTATCAAGAAAACAGGGCTTTTGCAAAGTCAGAGATAGCGTGAGGGAAACAAACAGAGTAGGTTTGAATTGGCAAACACGAACCGGGTTCTGGAGTCTCCCTCATGACCGATACTACACCCATCACCGCGTTGCATTACACCAAGCGCCAGCGGCTTCTAGCAAGCCTCAACAATCTGGTGATTGGTTTGGTCCGGCAGACAAATTTCCGTTATCTACCCGAAGCGCGACGTTATTTCTCGGTGCATTATCCCCAAGCACTTCAACTCTTGCTTTAGCGACTTTGCAAAAGCCCTGTGTCGGGAAGGCTCTGACTGTGATTCCGTAGAGCTTGGGGCTATAATGTTCCTTCATCTGAGGTGTAATGTCGGTTTGCTGTCGCAGTAGCCCCATATTATCTTGAACCTGCGATGACATGCCCCAATAATCTTCAAACGTTTTTATATCGATGCCTCTCTCTTTGCCCTGTACGCTAAGACCTTCATTGTCGTACAGCGCGAATGAGAACGCATCGGGGGAGAAAATCGAATGTCTGCTGACTTCATTGTCCGCATTATCGGCATGATTATATTCATGATTTTGGGCGCTCGCCTGGGTGTGAGTTCTGCCGATTTCATCAACTTCCCGGCGGAGAGCAGCGCCTTCCTCTTTGGTCTGGTCGGTATCCTCTTCGGGTTGATTCTCACACCCTGGTTCACCACTCGTCCTGTTCGTGCCTTGCGTCGTACCATCAATGAATGGCCTGTCGAACGTCTGGCGATGTCCACATTTGGGGGGCTGGTTGGCCTGCTGTTGGCACTGCTGGCAGCCTATCCATTCTCCCTATTGCCCGCACCATTCGGCAGTTTGATCCCTCCTGCGCTGACCATCGTTCTGACGTACCTGGGAATTAATATTTTTGGCGTGCGTTCCAAAGAAATGCTGGATGTGTTATCGGCTCGGTTTGGTCGGGCGGGGCATCGCATCATCGCCAGCGGAGGGCGCAAATTGCTGCTGGATACCAGCGTCTTGATTGATGGTCGTATTGCAGATGTCGCGGAGACGGGTTTCCTCGGTGGCACGTTGATCGTTCCACGTTTTGTCCTGAGTGAACTTCATCGCGTGGCGGATTCTTCGGATATGCTGCGGCGCAATCGCGGACGACGTGGCCTCAATATGCTCAATCGCTTGCAGCGCAGTGAAGTCGTCCCGGTGCGAATTGTCGAAGATGACTTCGATGACATCTCGGCTGTGGACGATAAGCTGGTCGCCCTGGGGCAGCAGATGAACGCAGCCGTTGTCACCAACGATTACAACCTCAATCAAGTTGCGGATGCACAGGGCGTGCCTGTGCTGAATATCAACCAGTTAGCGAATGCTGTACGCTCGGTATATATACCGGGGGAAGTGTTCGCCATTCGCGTCATTCAAGAAGGGCGCGACGATAACCAGGGAGTGGGCTACCTGGAAGATGGTACCATGGTCGTCATCGAAAATGGCAGGCGCTACCTGGATCGAACCATTCAGGTCGAAGTGACCAAGCTCATCACCCGCGATACGGGGCGCATGATCTTTGCCGTACCAGAGAATGAAGTCCAACGTTAACGGCGCTTTAGAAAACTCTAACCCCTTCACCCCCAATATTGGGGGTGTCTTTCACTGAAAGCTGCATAAACCGGGTATACTTACCCTAGACGAAGTGTGAATTTGTGCGAGGTGAGGTGATGTTGGAACTCTTTAGCCCCGCCGTGATTGATGTGAATCTGGTATATATTGCGCTGTTGGCAGGCTTGTGGTTGGGTGTCACTGCTGCGTATATTCCAGGCACAGGTTTGGCGGAAGGTATCGCGGCACTGCTGCTGATTGGCTCATTCTTTGTACTGGCGGCACTGCCGACCAATTGGGTAGCCGTGGTCATCCTGGTGGTTGGCGTGGCGACATTCTTGATTTTGCCATTTTTCGGCGAACGCTACGGCGGCTTTGCCGAAGTCGGTCTGGTGGGTCAGGCGATTGGTGGCTATCTGCTCTTTGAAAATCCGCCTGTATCCATTGTACTGATCGCAATCACGCTGGTGCTGGCGGTGCTGTACAACCGCTTTGTACTGATCCCGATTATGCGCACACAGCGCAGCCACAACGAATACGACGAATCGAACGAAGTCATTGGTTTGCGTGGGCGCGTGGTGAAAGCGCTTGACCCGGTAGGCACGGTCTATGTGAATAAAGAACTGTGGCGTGCCCGCAGCGATGAAGTGCTGCTGCCGGATAGCCCGGTGCTGGTCGTCGCGCAAGATGGCCTGGAACTTGTGGTTGAAAAAGCAAAGAACGAAGATGCCCCCGTTTACCCGCAGCATCACAGTAATGGCGCTTCGGTTTAATTGTTCGCGGGATTTGTGTAGACTGAAGTTGAGGACTACCAAAGGAGTAGAGGATGGAAATTCTTATTGTTGTCGGTATTGGCTTCGCACTGCTGCTGCTCTTTTCGTCGGTGCGTGTCGTCCCGGATTTTGAACGGTTGGTTGTGCTGCAACTGGGGAAGTACCAGGGGACACGCGGCCCCGGTTTGACGATTATCCTGCCCGTGCTGGAAAAAGCGTATAAGGTTGACCTGCGTGAGAAATTCCTGGATATTCCCGCGCAGACCGCCATTACCAAAGATAATGCTTCGATCTTGATTGACTTCCTGGTGTATTACCGCATCACGGATCCGATGCTGTCGATCTTGAAAGTTGACCATGTAGAACGCGCCTCTGCAAATATCGCAACGACGACTCTGCGTGCGGTCATCGGTGATATTGACCTGGATGGCGTGTTGAGCCAGCGTGAAACGATCAACGATGTTTTGCGCGTGAAGCTGGACGAGGCGACGGAACGCTGGGGTTTGAAAGTGACGGCTGTTGAAATCCGCGAGATCGAACCGCCGCGTGACATCCTGGATGCGATGAACCGCCAGATGAGCGCTGAACGTGAACGCCGCGCAGAAGTGACCCGCGCCCAGGGTGAGCGCGAAGCAGCGATTACCCGCGCCGAAGGTCAGAAGCAATCCGCAATCCTCAAGGCAGAGGGGGATCGTCAGGCTGCTATCCTGGATGCTGAAGGTTCGCGTCAGGCACAGTTGCTCAAAGCGCAGGGGTATGCGAAATCCCTGGAAGCCATCTATGAAACGGCACAGAACCTGGATGAGAAGACGATGGCGCTGCAATATATGGAAATGCTGGAACAGATCGGTTCTTCACCCAGCACCAAATTCATCTTGCCGATGGAGTTGGTCAGCTTCGTGAGTCAGTTCGCCAGCACAGCCGGGCTGATGGTCAACAACAGCAACGGTCATAAAGCCGAAGAACGCACCCCCATCAGCGGGGATTAAGTATCGTAGGGGCGTGTCCACGACGCGCCTATTGCTAAGTACGCAACAATGGGTACATGCAAGTAACCGTGTACCCTTCCCTTCACAATCGTCAATAGCATCAAATGAACGATTGGATTGCGTCCAGCAGGTCCCCTTGCTCGAACTGGCTTTTGATGAGGTAACGACTGGCTCCGGCGTTCATCCCGGCTTGCTTCTGTTCCGGCTTTTGCAGCGAAGTCAGCACGATGACGGGTAAATTCATCGTGTGGATGCTGGCGCGAATCAGCTTGGTTAATTCCAGCCCGTCCATATGCGGCATTTCGATGTCCGTCACGACCAGATCAACTTCGTTATCCCGCAGGAAGTTCCAGGCTTGCAAGCCATCCACCGCAATGAAGACCTCATACCCCGCAACTTCCAGGATATTTTTCTCCAGCGTGCGCGTGGTGATCGAATCATCAACCACGAGGATGCGCTGCTTGCTCGGAATCTGCGGGATGTTATCCAGCGTTGCCAGCGCAGACGGCGCGAAAGTAAGCCCGCTGGCCTGGCGCACCAGTTCATTCGGATCCAGCACGATGACGATTTCGCCAGTTCCCATCAACCCCGCGCCTGCAACCAGGGGAGCGCCCAGCAGCTCGCGCCCCAGTGGTTTGAGGACGAGTTCGGTTTCGTGGAGCAGTTCATCAATGGCGAAGGCCACCAGCCGATCCGCCACACGCAGCACAACCACCTGAAGTTCATCTTCGGGGGGCGGGGTTGTCGGCTCGTTGAGGACTTCCGCCAGCGAAGCCAGGCGCATCGGCTGCCCACTTTGTTCAATCATCTGCTGACCTGCCGCGATGAAGATTTCCGAACGCGGCAACGTCTCCATGCGTTCCACAACCACAGAAGGTAGCGCATAACGCGAATCCCCAACGCGCAGCAGAATCGTCCGCAGCCGCGTCAGCGACACAGGTACAAATAGTGTGACGGTTGTCCCCTGATTTTCTATGCTCTGGATGCTGACTCGCCCGCGCAGGGTTTCTATCCGCGTCCGCACAATATCCAGCCCCAGGCCACGCCCACTGAGCGCCGTTACCTCTTCGCTGGTGCTGAGTCCGGATTGGAAGACGAGCATTCGGGTATCATCGTCGCTCAAAGCTCTGGCTTCCTGCGTGCTGAGAATACCCTGGTTCACCGCCTTCTGGCGGATTCTTTCCAATGAGAGGCCGCGCCCGTCGTCTCGTACCTCAATGGTGATTTCGCTGCTGCGCTGCTCCACCGTCAGCCAGATATAGCCGATGGGTGTTTTTCCCTGGGCAATGCGTTCGTCTGGTGTCTCCAACCCATGATCGACCGCGTTACGGATCAAGTGCAGCAGCGGGTCTTTAAGTGCGTCCAGAACAGTCTTATCAATCTCGACTGCCAGCCCATCCATATCCAGGTGAACCCGCTTCCCCAACTCCTTCGCCATATCGCGCACCATTCGTTGGAAGCCGCCGGAGATCGTTTCCAGGGGCATCATGCGCAAATCAGCAACCTGTGCTTGCATGCGTTCCGCCAGCAGGGAAAGCTGTAGATTATCCTGGGCGAAGGCTTGCTCGAACTGGGCGAGTTCCCGGTTGATGCGCTGAAGGTTCAGTTGGTTGTGTTCCAGAAAATTGATGAGGGCGTTGAGTTCATTCGGGACGCTGAACTCCGATTCTTGCAAGCGCCGCACCAGCCGGAAGTAAGCCGTACTCGCCCGCCGCCAATCTCGCTGCCAGCGCGTGTGAAAATCACGCAGTTCACGCAGGGTTGCGGCCTGGGCTTCGCTGCGTAACTGTGCCACCAGCAGTTCCCCGGCATCTGCCATCAACTGATCCAGCTTACGCACCGCCACGCGCACTGCATCTTCTGGCGGCCTCAGCAGCATGGTCGGTGGTTGATTGCGGCGATCATCGGCTCGGTTTTTTGCATCCTGCAACTGCGGAATTTCCAGCGTAGTATCGTTCTTGCTAACCGGTTTTCCCGGTTGTGCCAGCAGGTCTTGCAAATGCAGCACCACGGCTGCGACGGTTGGCTCGTCCAACGGCTCCGCATCAATCATGCGCCGGATGATGTCCAGGCCATCGTAGAGCTTATCTGCAATATCCGGCCTAATCACCAGTTCGCCATTCAGCACCGCCTGAAAAACCGATTCCATCTCGTGGCTGACGCGCTCAATATTGCCCCAGCCAACCGAACGCGCTGCACCTTTTAAGCTGTGGACGATGCGCAACAACTCCCGCACGGAGTCCGGGTTCGGTGTCGTTTTCGCCATTTCGATTTGCAATATGCCGTTGTTGAGCTTGTTCAAAGAGTCGGCGGCTTCGCTGTAAAAAACGTTCAGCAGTTCTACCGAAGCAGCCGGGGTTTCCATCGTCTCCGTGATGACGGCGGGTATCTCTTTGGATGATTGATCGTGGTCGTTTGCGTTCTGAGTCGCCAGCTTGCGCAGTTGCGCCAGAACCGCTTCCTGCACCCAGAGTTCGGTTTCTTCCTCGGCAAGCTCCTGCCGGATGAAATCCAGGCCATCATAGAGAGCATCGGTTGCACGGGGAGTGAGGGATAACACCCCATCTAATGCGGCAGCGAAGATGGTTTCAAGTTCAGTGCTGATGTCCGCCACCGAAGAAAACCCCGCCACCCGTGCCGCACCCTTGAGTTGGTGCGCATCCCGCCGCAGCGAATCCAGCAGCGCGGAAGGTTCATCCTGCGTTGTACCCGGCATTGTATCGAATTGAAGCAAGCCGCTGTTCAGGTTTTCCAGCAGCCCTTCTGCTTCTTCGCGGAAGACCTCGCGCAGTTCATCAGCCATGAATCAACCCGTTAGATACCCGTCTCAAACAGGGTGTTGATCTGGATTGTGAGGCCAGGGAAAAGACCTTCTGGGGTGAAAGTATCTCCTTCGCTGAAGATGCGCGGTGCATCCGCATCCCGGCGATATTGATGCAATTCTTTGCGCCAGGGGATAATTAACCAACTTTCTTCTGTGCCGCTGCGAAGATAATCGCTAATTTTGCCAACAAGAATCGTTGTCGTTTGTCCCGGTGAAGCCACTTCTAATGCCAGATCAGGCGATCCCTCGAAATCGCCCTGCCAGTCGAAATCAGCTGGAATGCGACCTGCACGCAGAAATGATAAATCGGGCTTATAAGCTCGTTGAACTTCTTCGTTCTTTCCTTCCAAAATATAGCGGTTGCCATCAATGAAAACCATGCCAGCTTTTGTCTCACGTACAAAATGATCTAGTATGCGAAATAAGTTTTGAATGATGAGAGTATGTAACCAGGTCACGTCACGCTCCACACGGATGATTTCGCCATTCTCAACCTCAACCCAATAGGCATCACTCGCGCCTTCGAGCCGATTTAGATATTCACTGGTGATGGTTTCAGCGCGTACTTGCTCGCTCATTTTCGAACTCTTTTACTCTATATGTTCGTATTGCAGCCGATCCAGCACACGGTTGACCTGATCCGCGACTTCGCGCAGGCGGTTGACGCTGCCCTGTACCTGGATTGTTCCGCCGACGGTTTCGGCAGTGGCGTGCTTGATGCTGCGCATGGCATCCGTCAGTTGATCCACGCCGATGGTTTGCTGGCGCGTGCTGGCGGCGATTTGCATGGCAGCGAGGGCGGCTTCTTCAATGGCGCGGGATAATTCTTCGATGGCTTCCCCGGCTTTGTTCACTCGCTGCTGACCGCTGTCTACACCCTTGCTGCCTTCTTCCGTGACCATCACAGCGCGGTTGGTCGCCCGTTGAATCTCACCCAGGATTTCACGAACCTGCACGGTGGCATCCCGGTTCTGGTCTGCCAGGTTGCGCACTTCCATTGCGACGACGGCAAAGCCCTTGCCTTCTTCGCCTGCGCGTGCCGCTTCCACGCTGGCATTCAGCGCTAACATGCGCGATTGATCTGCCAGATTGTTGACCGTAGCGATGATTTCCCCGATTTGCTGCGTCTGTTCTGAAAGCACCAGGATGTTATCCGCAATATCTTCCACACGGCGGCGGATGACTTCCATCCCTTCGATGGTTTCGCGCACCGCTTCCAGCCCATTGCGCGAAATATCCACCGAGAGCTGCGCAGTTTCCGCCACGCTCTGCGCCCGTTCTGCTGTTTCTGTGACCGTGGCGCGAACTTCATTCACCGTTGCTGTCGTCTCATTCACAACAGCATCCTGTTCATTACCCATGCGGGATTGGCGTTGTGTCGCGTTGAGGATTTCCTGCGTGCTGGTTTCCAATTCACCTAATGCAACGCTGAAATCTTGTACCACTTCCTGCATCATATCCAGCACACGGTTTGTAGCTTCTCCCAGGGTATGCAGCATTTCGCTCTCGTTGCCAGTTGCTGTGTCGGTAAGTTGCAAGCGGCTGCGCAAATCCCCCGCTTCGACCTGCTGCAATGCCTGGATGTAACGCTGTAATACGCGCTGTGTACGATCATACCCCGCGTTGTAATTGGCAATTCCCAGCAAGAAACCCATCCCCAGCGAAACAGGTAACAGGAGCAGCAGCCCGAAATCGAATTGGCGGGTACTGGCGTAATACAGCGCAAAGGCCAGCAGTGCCGGAATGAAGGCCGCTGCTGCCGTGAACCAGACGATGCGCTGTCGGAGGATGCTTTGCCATTCTTGCCCGGTGCTGCGTATCGCGGATTCCCGCATTATCCCTCACTCCTCGTCCCAACAATCAAACTCGTGTCTGTGAATAATCCTGCCAGATCTAGCAGAGTCGTACTGCCGTCAATCAAGCCGCGTGCATAGGGCAGTTCTAGCAGCGGCTGAATCTCCCCTGTACTGATGATTTGGATGCTCTCGACTCGCGTCGCCAGCAGACCCAGGAATAAGCCACTGGCCTCAACCAGCACCAACTCAGCAGGCACTTCTTCTTTGCTGGATGCAATGCGGAAAAAGGCATGTAAATCCAGCACGCTGACGACTTTTCCGCGCACATTAACCACACCCCGGTAAAAACGTGGTACACCGGGCACGCGAGTCAGTTGTTCCAGCGGACGCACCCCACGCACGGTCTCTACAGGGATGGCATAGCGTTCCCCATACAGGGTGAAAATCAGCACTTGGTCGGTATCTGCCTGTAGTTCCTGCTGTGCTTCACCGCGTACTGCGTATTGCTGCGCACGCTGCTGCAACAGGCGTTCCAGCACTTGCTCCTGCCGATGCGATTCGTCTTGATTCAGTTGTTCCCAGATTGCACGTAATGAGTCTTCTGCCGGGACTTGCTGGTTCATAATTTCGCTCGCTCATTTGAGGCCAAGTATACACCAGTCCCGGCAGGTTGCAGGAGCGTTCAATGAGGGATTTTGCTCAGGAGTAGGCAACTTCCCTGGGGCATGTCGGACTCAAAACATTCAGGGGTATTTGTGATACGTGGCGCATTTTGGTAATCATTTTTCCAGCAGTGCTACGGCATCCACATAATGCGTCTGCGGGGCGAAGTCAATCGGTTGCACGCGGCGCAATTTGTACCCGGCTTTCGCCAATTCTCGCAGGTTACGCGACAACGTTGCAGGGTCGCTGCCGATGTACACCAGCCGGGGAATATCCAGCGCCAGCAAACCCGCCAGCGCATCCTTGCTCATGCCGCGCCCGGAAGGGTCAATCACGGCTGCGTCGTAGGTTTCTTCGCCATCTTGCACGGATTGCAGCACTTCTTCCACGCTGCCTTCTACAATATCCACATTATCCAGGTCTGCAAGGTTTTCTTCTGCGTCGGTTGCCATGGGCGGGTAGCTCTCGACCATCGTCACGAGTTGCGCACGCGGCGCTAAAAACGCACTGAAAACGCCCACCCCGGCGTATAAATCCAGCACATTCTCATCCCCCTGCAAATCCAAAAATCCCAACACAGTTTGGATCAATGGCTCAATCTGCGGCACATTGGCGCGGAAGGTTCCGCCAGCCGTCATGCGGAAGTTGCGCCCACCGACTTCATAGGTCACAACTGTTTCGCCCAGGAGGTTCACAGGCTCGTTATCCGGCAGCAAGACATTCACGCTGGTTGGCAAATCCGTCATCAGTTCCGGTGCTTCTTCTTCGCGCATAGTGATGATGAGCATGGTTCTGGCATCACTGCCGCGCCACAGCGCCAACCGCTCCATCTGCGGATAGTCCACTTCAATCATGGTATAAAGCTGCTGCAAATCCGGGTGCAGCACATGGCATTCCTGGATTGGCTCAATACTGCGTCCGTCAATACGCCGCAAGCCCAACGCGCCGCTGCGATCACGCTCGAAGATGATGTGAGAATTGTAGCCCCATTGATCCGGTGCAGGCATCACGGGCTGCATGGCTTTTTCCAGCGTGGGATCATCGAACTTACCCAGGCGCGATAGCTGATCTGCCAGCACATCTTGCTTCAGCAGTAGCTGCGCTTCGTAATTGATGTGCTGCCACTGGCATCCCCAGCAGCGACCGGGGCCAAAGTGCGGACACTGCGGCATCACGCGATCTGCTGATGCATCCAACAATTGCACGCCCTGTGCAAATTCCACCTTGCCGCGCTGCTCTGTAACCTTCGCGGTGATGGTCTCGCCAGGGATGGTATACGGCACAAGGAGCGTGCGCCTGCGATGCGTCCCCAGGGCATAGCCGCCGTTCGCCATCGCTTTCAATGTTAATTCCAGTGTGTCATCGTCACGGCGCGGCGGGCGATTGCTGCGCGGTGAGCGTCTTTTTTTCGTCATGAGGCTCTCATTCGTCCAAACACGGTGTCAGGCAAGGTAGTGTACCCGCAGGCTGCCACACAAAAAAGCCTGCACTCTTGCGAGGCAGGCCAGCAGGAAGGGGGAACAGGCGATCCGTAGACGATACCCGTCGGCTAGCTTCTCATTTCTAGCATTTTCGGGCACGACATGTCGTGCCCCTACGGTAGGTACATGGTTTTTGTAGGGGCGGATCATGATCCGCCCGCAGCAAGTAAGACCTAACCTGATGGCTATCACCCATAGACCGCCCGAAGAGGAAACGAAAGTTACGAAAGGATGCCCCGGCGCATCAGCAGCTTCTCAAATTCCACAACCCAGAAGACCACCGTACTCAGCACCAGGGAAATCAACAACTGAGTCACTGTCAGCGGATTGGTACCAAAGAGCGAATTGAAGAAGGGCGTGTAAATCGCCAGCATTTGCAGCACCAGCGTACCCACAATCGCCAGCAGCAAGAAACGGTTGCCGAAGGGATTCATGCGGAAGATGGTTTCTGTATGGCTGCGCAAGCCAAGAGCATGCCCCATTTGTGCCAGCGTCAACGTCAGGAACACCATGGTATTCCAGGCCGGAGCGCCATTTGCCGCCAGTTGTTCCGTCTGAAATGCCCAGATGCCCAGGCCAAGCGCCATCACACCCAGCGTCCCACCAATTAGTAAGATATGCCGCCCCAGGCCGCGCCCCAATACGCTCTCATTTGGCGCATACGGCGGGCGTGTCATCGCATCGGGTTCGGCTTTTTCCAGCCCAAGTGCAAGTGCTGGCAGACCATCCGTAATCAGATTCATCCAGAGAATTTGCAGCGTCGTCAGCGGGATGGTCATCCCTGCTACCAATTGACTGACCAGCAGCACGAACAATTCCCCGGCGTTGCTTGCGAGCAAATACTTGATGAAGCGGCGCACATTGTCGTAGATGGCGCGGCCTTCTTCTGCTGCGTCTACGATGGTGGCAAAGTTATCATCGGTGATGACCATATCCGAGGCTTCTTTGCTGACATCCGTGCCGGTGATGCCCATCGCCACACCAATATCAGCTTGCTTCAGAGCAGGAGCATCGTTGACACCATCGCCTGTCATGGCGACGATGTTGCCCGTATCTTGCAGCGCCTGCACAATGCGCAGCTTATGCTCTGGTGAAACCCGCGCATACACCGAAACCGACTGCACATCCTGGCGCAATTTCTCGTCGCTGGTCTCTGCCAGTTCGCGCCCGGTCATCACCGTAGCACCCTCTTGCGCGATGCCAATTTCCTTCGCAATTGCCAGCGCGGTCATGGGATGATCGCCCGTAATCATCACAGGGCGAATGCCGGCTTTGCGTGCAGTGGCTACCGCATCCAGCACTTCCGGGCGCGGCGGGTCAATCATGCCGATTAAGCCAATGAAGATCAGGTCTTGTTCTGTGGCTTCCGGGTCAGTAATTTCTGCGTGATGTTCCAGCGGCTTGAAGGCCACACCCAGTACGCGCAGCCCTTCGCTGGCAAGCTGGTTGTTGCTGCGTTCAATGCGCGAACGCCATTCATCGTTCAGCGGCTGAATTTCACCCTCTGCCCAGACATGCGTGCTGATGTCCAGCAGGCCATCCGGCGCACCTTTGGTGAAAGCGATGTATTCATGCAGGTAGTTATCCAGCAAGTGTAACTGTCCATCCAGGTTGTCATGGATGGTGGTCATGCGTTTGCGCTCGGATGAAAACGGCACTTCTGCCACACGCGGGAACTGCGCCTTCAGCGCGTCAATGGGCAGGCTGTAGTGGTGCGCGGCTGCCAGCATTGCGCCTTCGGTGGGGTCACCAATCACTACCGGGTGCGCTGGATCATCCGCATTGGGTTCCAGCTTACTATCATTTGCCAGTGCAGCCGCCAGCAGCAGCAGGGATTGCGCGGGGTTACCAGGAAGCGGCTCCTGATTGCTGCCCTGGATTGCCCCGGTGGTATCCAGCGATTCACCAGCCACATCAATGATTTTCACCGTCATGCGATTTTCGGTGAGCGTGCCCGTTTTATCGCTGGCGATCACCGTCACAGAGCCAAGCGTTTCCACTGCCGGGAGCTTACGAATCAAGGCACGGCGGCGCAGCATGCGTTGCGCACCCAGCGCCAGCGAAATCGTCACCACAGCGGGTAAGCCTTCCGGCACGACTGCCACAGCAATCGCCACGCTGTTCAGCAAAATAGCCTGGAATGCCTGCCCTGTAATCCAGCCAATGAGGAAGGCAAGTCCCATTACCACAAAAGCCGCCACAAAGAGAATACGCCCCAACTCCCGCATACGGCGCTGCAAGGGCGAGAGTTCTCCGCCGACGGATTGCAGCATCTGGGCGATGCGTCCCAATTCCGTCTGCATTCCCGTTCCAGTGACGATGGCAGTGCCGCGTCCGTAAGCGACGGAAGTCCCCATGTAGAGCATATTCACACGATCCCCAAGCGGCAGCTTCTCGCTCGTCAGGGCGCGATCCGTCTTCTCTACCGGGTAGCTTTCCCCGGTGAGGCTGGCTTCCTGCACGCGCAGGTTATGGCTTTTCAGGATGCGTGCATCTGCCGGAACGATATTACCCGCTTCCAGCAGCAGCACATCGCCGGGAACCAACTTCGTCGCATCAATGGATTGTTCCGTGCCATTACGCAGCACGCGCACCAGCGGCTGGCTCATGCGCTTGAGCGCCGCAATTGCCTGCTCTGCGCGGTATTCCTGGACAACACCGAGTACAGCGTTCAGCACCACAATCGCCAGGATAGCGATCAATTCCGTACTCTTACCCAGCAGCAAACTCACCAGCGCCGCCAGCAGCAGAATAATCACCAGCGGTTCCACAAGCTGTTCATAGAAAAGCTGGAAGATATTCTTACTCACTTTTTCTTCCAGTTCATTTGTACCGTATTGTGCGAGGCGCTTCTGTACATCGGCATCGGTCAGGCCGTGCGCGTCATCCACACCAAGTCTATCGGCGACTTGTTGCGCACTCTGCTGCCAGACCTGAGTATAACTCTCGGCCTCATCTTGTATCGTGTCGAAGTCACGAGTTGCAATCATGGATTCTCCTGCTCCCCTACAAAGAGCATTTTCAGTTGTTCATCACAGACAGGGGTTTAATTAGACCCACGTCATCAATATTACGGAGAATCGAGAATCGTCACCCCCTAGAAATTGGGGGTTTAGGGATTTTTGGATGAGAATTTGCTGAGTGCTTATATATTTTACGAGAATATTCCTGCGTGTGTCGGGTGGCGAGGGTTGATTGTTGGCAGGTGGCAACCCTTCGGCCTACATTGCCACACGCTGATGCGATAAGAGCAGCGGGAAGCACACGAAAAGGCGCTCTGACCTGCCGCACACAGTCCCCTGTGGTGGACTTGTCGGTTTCTAGCGGGCTGGCTTCAGCCGCC
>CAYVVZ010000067.1:0-19090 GCA_964455365.1 uncultured Anaerolineaceae bacterium
GAAAAGCCTCAATGACCACGACAGTAATACCGGACAAGCCTTAAATCCCTCCCCATTTCATAGGGCGGGACTTGGTTTCCCTTGCGCAGCGGGGGGATTATTCTCCGTTTTTCATTGCGAAACCGCGTCATTGCTGCGCAACAAACTGAAAACTGAAAACCGAAAACTTTTTATACCCCAATCCCTGCCAGTGAATCGCGTTTCCTGGCAATGTCTGGCATCATAGGCGCAATCCAGATATGTCATTTTGAAAAGGAAATTTCATGAAAGCGGAACTTGATCGTTTGATGACGGAACGTGGTCTCGATGCGATCTTCATCGCAGGTGGAGAAGGCTACAGCGAAGTGCGCGATTACATGAGCAACGGCGCTCATATCACAGGCGGCTTCATCATCAAGAAACCGGGCGCTGATCCACTGCTGATTGTCAGCGGCATGGAGACGGAAGAAGCGAAGAAGAGCGGTTATCCGGTGCAGAGCTGGGGGACGCTGGGCTATTACGACTTGCTGCAAGAATATTCGCCGGAAGAAGCTGGCGTGCGCATGTGGCAGCGCTGCCTGGAAGCAGCCGGTGTCATGGCTGGCACTATCGGGATGTATGGACGCGGCGATATTAACGAGTATGTGGAACTGGTACGCATGGCGAATGCCATCCTGGAAGGCTACCGCTTCGTAGGAGAAACCGGGACAACCCTCTTCGATGAAGCCTTCCTGACCAAAGATGCGGAAGAAATCGCCCGTATTGAATCCGTTGCGCAGCGCACCAATGAAGTCATGCAAGCGACCTGGGATTTCATCGCGGGGCATCGCGCCAACGAAGAAGAAATTCTGGTGAACAGCGCAGGTGAAATCCTGACCATCGGCACGGTGAAGCGCTTTGTGCTGGTGCAGTTGCTGGATCGCGGCCTGGAAGATACGGGCATGATCTTCGCCCAGGGGCGGGATGCGGGTTTCCCCCACAGCCGGGGCGAGGCATCTGATCCGGTGCGATTGGGTAAGTCGATTGTCTTTGACTTGTTCCCGCGTGAATTGGGTGGCGGCTATCACCATGATATGACTCGTACCTGGTGCATTGGCTATGCGCCGCCGGAAGTGCAGCAAACTTATGATGAAGTCATGCAAGCCTTCGATATTGCTATCGAGACGTATGGCCTGGGCAAACCGACTCACCTCATGCAAGAAGCGGTGCAGGATTTCTTCGAGGCGAAGGGACATCCCACCCTGCGTACCGACTCCAGCAGTCAGGCCGGGTATGTTCACAGCCTGGGGCATGGCATGGGGCTGAAGATTCACGAGCGCCCTTCTGTGAGCCATATCCGCCGTGATGACATCTGGCAGGTGGGCAATGCTGTGACCATAGAACCCGGCCTGTATTACCCGGATCAGGGGCTTGGCGTGCGCATCGAAGATTTGTTCATCGTGATGGAGAACGGCGAACTGCGTTCCTTCACACCATTTCGTAAAGATCTGGTGCTGCCATTGAACGGTTAACAGCCTGCAAAAAATCAGCCACCGATGCGCGGTTGCTGGCGATTTTTGTGCTACGCTGTGTACATAAGTTGAACTGTTATGTGGAGAAAAATGCTGATGAAACAAAAAGCCGTTGTGTTGATTGTTTGCCTGCTGCTAACAGGTGGGATTGTTGGCGCTCAATCCGGCTCTGGCAAGGGCGGCGGCACAAATCCTACGCCTACTCCCGTTCCGGCAGAGCCAACTCCCACGGCTTCTGAACCTACAGAAGTGATTGATTTTGCAGAACCTGACCGTGAATTGGTGGTTGATCTGCTGCAACAGGGCAGCGAAACGGTAGATGTCGGTGATTTGCTGCGCTATGAAACCTTCGATAGTGAGGATGCCTGGGAAGTATGGGAAGGTTCCGGCGGCTATCTGCGCATCGATGATGGGCGTTACGTCCTCTTCGCCACTGAAGCCGATGGCTACCTCTGGGGGCAAGATACCCAGGTCGTTAGCAATAGCATCATCCAGGTAGAAACCGAACAGCTTTCCGCAGAACCGAATAATGGTTATGGCATCATGTGTCGGGGTGAGGTGGAGAATACCAGCAACGGCTATCATTTCTGGATCAGTGGTGATGGGTATGTTTCCATCATTGCTATCACCGAAGAAGACATCGTCTCACTGGTGGAATGGGAACTGAACGGCGCGATCAATCTGGGGCAGGCGACCAACGAAATTACTGCGGTATGCAGCGGCACGTACCTCGCACTCTACGTCAACGGTGATTTAGCCATTGAAACGACGGATGATACCTACAGCGAAGGTGTGACTGGCTTTTCTGCTGTTGCCTTTGAAGACGGTTCTTTTGTGGAAATCGCCTACGATGAAGCGCGTATCTGGCAGGTGGGAACCAGCAGTGCCAGCGGAACCTCGCTTGGTGGTTTGATCGGCAGCAGCGGCGAAGAAGAAACCGAATCCGGCGATGGCGAACCCGAAGAGAACAGCGGGAGTGGCAGCAGCCTCGGCGGTATTTTTGGTGGCGGAGATGACGAAGAGACCGAGCCGAACGATGGCGAAGAAAATAGCGGGAGTGGCAGCAGCCTCGGCGGTATTTTTGGCGGCGGTGGCAGTGATAGTGACAGTGCTTCCAGCGGCGCAGATGCGGAAGAAGCCCGTCTTGTGCTGGAAGATACCCTCGCGCAGAGTGGCAACTTAGTCCTGGGTGATTTGCTGCGGTCTGAGACCTTCGATAGTGATGATGCCTGGGAACTCTACGAAGAAGATGATGAGGGCGGTTGGCTCCGCGTGATCGATGGCACGTACCGTGTCTTCAATCAGGAAGGCGGTATTCTCTGGGGGCAGGATACAGAAGAATATACCGATGTTGTCATCGAAGTGGATGCGACCTTCTTAGCCGAAGATGATGCCAATGCCTATGGCGTGATGTGCCGCGCTGACCCTGCCAACACAATGGATGGCTATCACTTCTACGTATCGGCTGATGGCTACTACGCGATTGCGATGTCCGTCGGTGGCGAGATTGAAACCCTGGTTGACTTTGAACGTGCTGGTGCGATCAACATGGGGCAGGATAGCAACCGTATCACCGTGGTCTGTGTGGATGATTACCTTGCATTGTTCATCAATGGTGACCTCGTAGAAGAATATACGGACAGCACCTACAGCAGCGGCGTTGTTGGCCTGACGACAGTGCAGTTTGAAGATACTGGGGCAGTGGAAGTCGCGTTCGATGATGTGCGCGTATGGGAAGTTTCACGCTAGCGATCCTGCTTGTAAGGGGCTGATCTCAGATCCGCCCCCGCTGGCTTGTCTCCACCTACCGTTTGTGTCGCTACGTCTCCGGCGAAGCCCGCGCTGTTGATCCGCTGGAAGTTTCTGAAGTGTTATGGCTGACGGCTGCCGAATTCCTCGCCCATCCCGACGCACCCATCTGGAATCGCCACTACATGCAAGCCTGTGAAGTGCTGCGGCACACACGATAACGGGCGTGCTATAATGGTTTCAGGTAAGCACAGGAGCATAGAATGGCTTCCATCCGCGCAGTTTATCGCAACGGACAATTACAACCACTGGATCCTGTAGAATTAAGAGATGGGCAAGAAGTCCGCATTCAAATATTGGATGATTACAGCCGTACACGTGCGGTGCTGGCTGACATTTTGGTTCATGTAGAAGAGGCTGATTTGCAAGATAGCTTTGATGAAATAGCATTGCAGCGCGAAATTGATGCAGCCGCAAAAGGTGTGACTCTATCGGACTTGATTATCCAAGAACGCAAAGAGGGGCGATGACCAGCCTATTCTTGGATAGTAGCGCACTTGCAAAACGGTACTTGCCTGAAGTTGGAACATCCTGGCTCCGGCAACAAATTCTCTCGTCTGACTCTATTATTGTTTCACGGATCACATCAGTTGAAGTCATGTCTGCTGTGGCGCGACGTCAACGCGAGAAAACACTCTCACCCGCAGTTGTCACTGGCATTAATCGGCTTCTGAATAAACATCTCCAACAGAAGTATCTTATAATTGACATCAATCATCAAATAACAACGTTGGCAATACAGTTACTGATGGTGCATCCTTTAAGGGCTTATGATGCAATACAACTCGCATCTGCAAAATTCGTTGCCCAACGTTTGGTTGCGAATGACATTCCTCCAATTACTTTTTTGTGTGCCGATGTGCGCCTTCTCGTCATTGCACAGAATGAAGGCTTGAACACAGATAACCCTGGCGATCACCCCTAAATAGCGTTGTCCGGTATTGAAACCAACGCAAACATCGGGTTCATAGGCAAGATCGCCGTCTGTAGGGACAACGCCTGCGTTGTCCGCCTGCTTGTTTCGGACGAGGCAGGCCTCGTCCCTACAATGTGATCTGTTAAAAGCCGAGAAAAGCCTCAATGACCACGACAGTAATACCGGACAAGCCTTAAATATCCTCCGTCTCCACATCCCATAAGATCATCGCTTCACCCACCAGCGGCTGCGCGACAGATAGAAGAATTGTGCCTTCTGTGCCACTTCTCGCCTTCGCCAGTTCGATTGCATCCGGCAGATTGGGTGTATGCTGCACATCGTCATGAAATTGGCGTGCGATACGCAGCGCTTCTTCTGCGGGTGGGAAGTGAATATTGGGGTGAATATCCGTCTCGGTCAGGATGAGGGCATCCGCTTTTTCTGCAAGTACCTCATACACCCCCGCGACATTACGATCACGCGGCACACCTGCCACAATCACCAGCGGCTGCGTGATGTGATTCTCCAGGCTGTGCAGAAAGTCCTGCGCCGAATGTACATTAATTGCCCCATCGACATAAATTGCTGGATTGCTCTGCAACTTCTGCATCCGCCCAGGCCAGCGGACATTCCCCAATCCCTGCCGGATTCGCGCCACATACGCTAACGAACCATGCGCCACCCCCTGCAACCGAGCGTGCATATTGCCAACCGCCTGCACCGCCAACGTCGCATTATCAATCTGATGCCGAGCGTAGAAGGGCAGGTCAATTTCGCCGTAGCGCTGCAAGCGGAAGCGCAGCCCATTGGGAAGCTCTGCGATGAACTCCCCCAAATCCTGGTTCGAGAACCAGAAAAATTCGGTGTTCTTGCTATCTGCTTCGCGCTGCAACACATCCAGCACAGATTTTTCTTGCGGCACACTGTAGGCATACCCGCCTGTGCTGATGATCCCGGCTTTGTGCCACGCGATGCGCTCCAGGGAATCCCCCAGGTATTGCGCATGTTCCATGAAAATCGGTGTGAAGAGCGCGACCTTATTCGGCACAAGCGACATATCATCGTAGCGCCCACCGCGCCCTACTTCGACCACTGCTGCGGTTACGTCCTGCTCGTCGAAGTAGCGCAGCGCCATCAGCAGGAAAATCCCCTGCGGGCTGATGTACTGCCCTTCGGTCAGAGTTGCTTCCTGTGCTTCAATTGCGGGAGCTAATTCCCCCAGGATGCGCAAAAAATCTGCCTGCGGGATCGCCTCACCATCCACGCGGATGCGCTCGTACCATGTCCGCAGATGCGGGCTGGTGATGAGTCCGGTGCGATGCCCCAGGGTTTGCAGCAATTTTGCCGCCATCGCGGAAGTGCTGCCCTTACCCTTGCTGCCCGTGACGACTGCGTACTCGCGTTTCTGTGCGGGTAAGCCTGTCGCCAGCATCAGCTTGCTGGTGAAGGTGATGTTGCGTGTTTCTTCATCCAGGCCGCGTGGCAGCGACCCCAAATTGCGGCGCGTGCGGAAGATGAAGTCAATCGCTTCTTGCTCGTTAGGGAAGCGCATGCTGGCCTGCTTTCTGCTCTGGTCATCTCATGCGCATTATCATACAGCCATATCCACGCATACAGAGGAAATTGTCCGGGGGAACCTGGCTCAGAGCAAGAAAGACATCAGCGCATTGAGGTATTCTTCCGTCTGTTCATACATGGGGAAATGCCCACAGTGATCAATCAGCACAAGGCGGCTATCCGGGATATTCTCCGCTGCAAGGCGGGCATCTTCCAGCGGAACAACAGCATCTTGCTTGCCGAAGATGACCAGCGTCGGAACCGGAATTTTGCTCAGATAGGGCGTTAAGTCTGTGCCGTAGATGGCATTGCGTCCGCCGAACCAGGTATGACGAATGCCGGGGCGATTCGCCAGTTCGCGGTCAATGCGCCAGCTATGGAAGTCGATTGCGTCCATATCAACAAACCAACTGCTGAACTGGATATTGGCTGCCCAACGAAAACGCGGCGTTGTCACCCGTCCCAGGAGTTCAAACAGCGGTGTGACAATCGAGAGGCGCGAAGCCATCTCCATCAGCAGAAAAACGCTTTGTTCAATATTGCGAGTCAGCCGCGCCCCGACCACGCCAGCAACATCCACCAGCCGAACCACACGCTCTGGTGCCAGCCGCGATGCGATGTACAGCGCAATTTGCCCACCCATGCTGTGACCCATCAGGGCAAAGCGCTCATAGCCCAGTTCATTCGCCAATGCCAGAATGCGCTGCCCCTGCGCGGGAATGCTGTAATCGCCGTTGGGATCAATTTCGCTGCGCCCATGCCCGAATAAGTCTACCGCGATGCAGTAGTAGCGCTGCTGCAATACGGGGATGGTCTGCCGCCAGACATGATGCGAAGACAGATACCCATGAATTAAGAACAGCGGAGGATTCTCTGGGTTGCCTGCGACGGCGTACACGAGCTGATGTCCATCGTAGGTGAAATTGGCATATTCCACGGTGCTGCCTCAAATGTCTCACTCATTCCGTAATTTTCATTGTACGGTTTTTTATGGCTTGATGGCTCTAGATTCCGTTGTAAGTCGGTTTGAAGATGGGGGCTTTCTGTCTGTATACTGTAAAGGAAAGCAAGAATGGGGCGGAAATTAGGATGATGGTCACAGAAAATGATGTTCTGAATACAGGAATGGTCGGGCTGGTAGAGGTAGAGAAGGGCGAGATTGTGGCACGTTCTCCCAACAGCTACCGCCAGAATCTGGTTGCGAATAATCTCTTTGCACTGCTGGAACCGTATGCGGCGCTGGGCATGCTGGCGCGTGGGCAAATTGGTTTTGTGCTGCGCCACAGCGGAAAGAATATCGAGACACTGCGACTGCCGGATGTTTCGTATTTGCGTACCTTGCCGCAGACTTCCGGGCATAGTTTCATCTACCGTGCGCCGGATCTGGCGGTGAAAGTCAAGGCGGATTACGAGACAGCATCTGACCTGGAAGCCATGGTGTTGGATTATCTGCAAGCAGGCGCTCGTCAGGTCTGGTTGGTTTACCCCAGAGATGAAGAACTTTACGTGTACTGTGCGCCGCAAGTCCTGGAATATTACGGCGCTCAGGATAAGATCGAAGTGTCGGAGATTTTCCCCACCAGTGTGACGTTGCAAATTTCTGATCTGTTCCGCTACCCCTGGCACAAACAGGCGAAATGATAGCAGGGCGTTTGGGCTGTAATCCAGTCACGGGCGCGTCATGGATACATTGGCAGTAAGGTGACAGGGTAATCGCTTCAAAATAATTTTCACCACGAAGCTGGTCGCCGAGGATTAAAATCCCCGGCTACAAAAGACCCAAACCCGCTAAAGGGGTTATCAAGACGCACTCTAGAACGGAATGGTTGTCTCAGCGTCCCTTTAGCGGACGCTCAACCTGGTGCAGCCTGATGTTCAAAACGTCAGGCGCAGGGCAGCAAGCCATGCATTTGCGAGAAGAACGCTTCACTTGACAGCTATGGGACTTGCAACGGCACGTCCCTATAAATGAAACACGCCCCTGTGATCTATGGTCATTACCGCCCACCCAGGCGCGTGACAATTTCCTCATAGCGCATCTGGACATCATCCAGGAAGGGGTACGGCACAACCTGCCCCAGTGTCAGCAGCCATTCGTACTCACGCAGCGCCGCCTCGAAATCAGCCGTCGCGCCTGTTTGTACAGCGCGTGCCTGGTAAATTTGCGCCAGTAGGTAGCGCAGATCAGGCGTGCGTTCTATGGCGATCACATCACCATCATCACCCTGTAGGGCAGCAAGGGCAGCATTGTAGTCTTCTTGCTGGAAAGCGATCCGGGCGAGGGTTTCCTGCACCGCCGGACGCAGTTCCTCCGGTAGTGTTTCATCGGCAGCGAGTTCGCTGGTGATTTCCAGCGCCTCTTCAAGATCACCCTCATCGCCACGCGCCAGCAGCAAATCTGCTTCTCGCAGCAAACGCACTGCATCCGGCAGCACATCACTGCGCGACAAATCCTGCAAATCTTCCAGCGCCAGATCATAATCACCTGCTTCGGCGGCAAGTTCTGAACGGCGCAGCAAAATTGCTGGATCATCGGTGCGTTCTAAGGCTGCTGCCAGGTCATCCAGCGCCGCATCATAATCACCCAGGCGTGCATAGAGTTCTGCCCGCTGTGGCAAGATCAACAATGTGCCGGGATCATTCTCCCCGGCTTGCAGACCACGCGCATAAGCATTCAGCGCGAGGGAGTCTTTGTTCTCCGCTTCTCGTGCGCGACCCAGCCAGTACCAGGCCGTCGCGCTGCCGGGATAGTAGAGCAAGTATTGCTCGCCGTAGAGTACCGCCAGCCCCGGTTGATTTGCCAGCAGCGCCACTTCCGGCTGATAGGCCAGTGCTGCTTGATCCCATGGATGGATTTCCAGCAGGGTATTCAATTCGTAAAGAGCTTCACCATAGTCTCCCTGTGCCACCAACAGCCGCGCAATCTCAAGGCGCAGTTCTGGGCTGCCGTACATGTTTTCCAGGATAGCGGTATCTAGCAAATCAATTGCTGTTGTGGGTTCATCCACCAGGAGATAGCGTTCTGCCAGCAAGATATAGGCTTCTGGGAAGTTCGCATCCTGGAAGTTCACGACATCCTGCAATTTTTCTTCAGCGGATTGCAGCAGTTCTTCGGCTTGCTCCAGGGCTTCCTCATCACCGTTTGCCAGCAATCCTTCAGCACGAAATAGCTCAATCCGTGCCTGTGCCACCAGCAGTTGCGGCTGCACATCGGATTCACGGGCGGAGCCTTCCCATTCCGTGAGCCATTCTTGCAGCACAGCTTCTGCATCTTCCGGGTTACCATCTCGCCGCAGATACAGTTCAGATAGGAAGTACGCCGGGGCAAACTCCCCACTGCTGAGGGCGAAGGTCGCTTCTTCCCGCAGGATGTTAAAGGCTTCGTTGTACTGCCCCTGATCCATCAGCACAATGGCTTGCTCCACCAGAATATCCACCGAATCGCCGGAGAAATAAACCTCCGTCGGTGCTGGCGGGAAGTTAGGATCATCATTCTCTGGCGTAATGGTAATTGGCAAGGTGGGCTGTGGCGTAGCGGATTGTGACGGCGTGGGCGATGGCGTATTGGTCAGGCCGGGTGTCGCGGTGGAGGTCGGCGTAGTGGTTGCGCTTGAGGTTACAGTCGGCTCAAAGAGAATAGCCTGTGCCTGCGGTGTACTCAGGATTAGCAAGGTTCCGGCTGCCACCAGGATCACGACGAAGATGGTGATAGCGGCTCCCACCTGAAAGACGAAGCGGCGGTATTCCCACTCGCCAGCACGTCCACTGTCCTTTTTCTCCCATGTGATATTGGATTTGCTGGATGATGCCAGCGCTTCTGCAATCATCTGCTGGGCTTCGTGTGCGAGTGCGTTGAGCGCATCTTCATCACGCGGCATTGGAACACCATCTTCGCCAGGGGGCGGCTGCGGCAGGTGCGCGAAGGCATCCTCGATGGTCATTGCTTCAATGTCAATGAGGCCTGCTGCGCTGAAGGCCGGAGCAACAGGTGTTTCCTGGGGTAAGTCTGCGGGTTCAGCCTCGGATTGGCGCAGGCTGCGCAAGCTGCGCACTCCCCCGGATGGTGCTTCATCAACGGCGGCGGCTGGCTCGTCAGCAATGCGTAGGTCATCCAGCGAAGGCATTTCCAATTCAACGTCTTGGGCTTCTGATGCTGTATCCGGTAGGGGTGGTTCTTCAGCAGGGAGCAACCGGGCGAGCATCTGCTGCGCCTGGGCATTTTGCGGGTTAAGTTCCAGCACTTTCTTGAGGATGCGCAGCTTATCTGGTTCGCTCTCGGTAATCGTCGCCAGCCCGACCCAGGCGGTTTCATTGCGCGGGTCAATCTTCAAGGCTTCGCGGAAGGCTCGCTGCGCCAATTCCATTTGTCCACTGCGGGCGGCTTTCAACGCCCCTTGTAGCAGCTTTTGTACGCGATCATCGCTCACTGCCGCAACCCTTTCGTTTCATCTGCATATCATCTGCATACGCAGGGGGTGTGTCATTTGCTTGCTTATTGTACCCGTTCTGCGGCATTCGCGGCGTAAACGATGGGTGTAGTTTGTGATGTAATTTGTAATGTGTGCGAGAGTGTCAGCAATTTCCGACAATTTCAGGTTGCGATTTTGCTATACTGATTATGCGGTATCGCAATCATTTTCGTCATACTTTTATGTGGAAAGGGCGTTGTCGTATGCTGAGTTTACTCACAGGACGATCCTACATCATCATTGCCATTATCGTTGGCGGACTGCTTTATCTGCTCAGTCTCATTGATACGAGTCGGGCTATTGCTGGCTTCTTCACCACGATGGGCGTGCAAGCGCAGAATGCGGGAATGCCTGCGCAGGTTGTGCGCTTCGTTGTGGCTCCGCTGGAAATCGCCTTCGGCGGCGAATTGATCGGCGTGGTTTTGGGGGCGGTTTTGTGGCCTCTGGGTTTGATCTGGCTGTTGTTGGTAGTTTTACTCCTGATTCTTTCCTTCCTCGCGCCGTTGTTCTCGCAGCTATTCAACATCGTTTGATGTGCCTGTGGGTCGTGTTTGATGCGACCCACGCGCTTCGTACAGCCTCATGCATTGCAAAACCCGGAACATTTGCAACGGTTGCTTTGTGATAATATATTTTAACTTGCTGACCCTACGCACAGGCTCCTGAAAACGGGAAGGATACGCAGAGCAGTCGATGAGCGTCTCAGCATTTCAGCATGTCAGCCTCAAAAACGGTTTTGCTGATGGCTGATGGCTGACCGCTTACGCTCGTCGAAGCGCAAAATGCTGGCAGCAAGGGCTGCTGCGGTTCATCAGTTACCTCATAAGCTTTCACTTTGGTAATTTGCAGCGTTCGTCATGCTTGTTTGTGACAAACCTCACTAACGCTTCGTGAGTCTGCGGCGTGATAATCAAGCCATAACTAAGTGTGGAACCTTAAAAAGGAGTTTTTTACTATGGATACCCCACTTGATGAAACAGCACAGGCTGGTGTTGAATTATTGCGCAACCCCCGTTTGAACAAAGGTACGGCCTTCACAGAGCAAGAGCGCGAGGCTTTTGGTCTGCGCGGGCTGCTGCCGCCCCATGTTTCTAGCATTGATGAACAGGCAGAACGGTATCTCACCCGGATGCGCAAGGAATCGACCGACTTGCAGAAGCACATGTACTTAATTGATCTGCAAGAGCGCAACCGTACCCTTTTCTATCACATTGTCATGAACAACCTGGATGAAATCATGCCGCTGATCTACACGCCAACGGTTGGCAAGGCATGCCAGGAACACGGACATATTTTCCGCCGTCCGCAGGGGTTGTTCATCTCGCTGAACGACAAAGGACGCATTGCCGATGTGCTGGCGAATTGGCCTGTCGATGATGTTGAAGTGATTGTCGTGACGGATGGCGAACGCATCCTTGGCCTGGGCGACCTGGGTGCGAGTGGTATGGGCATCCCGGTTGGCAAGCTTTCGTTGTATACGGCTTGCGCAGGCATCGACCCAGAACGTACCCTGCCGATTACGCTGGATATGGGCACGAATAACCAGGACTTCCAGAAAGATCCGCTGTACCTCGGTTTGCGGCATCCGCGTGTGCAAGGTGCAGAGTTCGATGAATTCATGGAGGAATTTGTCAATGCGGTGAAGGAACGCTTCCCGAAGACTCTGCTGCAATTTGAAGACTTTGGCAATCACAATGCTTTCCGCTTGCTGGAAACCTACCGCACGCAGATTCCCAGCTTCAACGATGATATTCAGGGTACAGCCGCCGTGACGCTGGCAGGTATCTATGGCGCATTGCGCATCACGGGTACGCCGCTGACGGAGCAGAAAATCGTCTTCCTCGGTGCTGGCGAAGCGGGTATTGGCATCGGTGAATTGTTTGTTTCGGCAATGGTGGAAGATGGCCTGAGCGAAGAAGAAGCACGGCTGCGCTGCTGGTTCGTGGATTCGCGTGGGCTGGTGGTGAAGAGCCGCACGGATTTGCGCCCCCATAAGCTGGCCTTCGCGCATGATGCCGAATATAAACCGGATCTGTTGAGCGCTGTGCAAGAAGTCAAACCAACAGCCATCATCGGTGTATCGGGTCAGCCGCGTATGTTCACACAGCCGATCATCGAAGCCATGGCAGAAATGAACGAACGCCCGATTGTGTTCTCGCTCTCGAACCCGACTTCAAAGTCAGAATGTACCGCAGAGGAAGCTTACGTCTGGTCAGATGGTCGCGCCATCTTCGCCAGTGGCAGCCCATTTGATCCTGTGGATTACAACGGCAAGCATTTTGTTCCGGGGCAGGGCAACAATTCCTACGTCTTCCCAGGGATTGGCCTGGGTGTGGTCGTCGCGCAAGCAACCCAGGTTACGGATGAGATGTTCCTGGCGGCTGCGAAAACGCTGGCAAAATTGACCGATGAAGAAGACCTCGGCATGGGGCGTGTCTACCCGCCGTTGAGCGATATTCGTGAGATCAGCGCACAGATTGCGAAGGCAGTCGTGAAGATTGCTGTGCGCAATGGTCTGGCACGCGCTGACCTGCCAGAAGACCCGATTGATGTAATCCGCGAGAAGATGTACCAGCCAGTCTATGCAGACCTGGTATAAGGCCGTAATCTTTGCAACGGGCGTGGCATGTGTCGCGCCCATCTTCGCATTATCTGTATGCCTCAACGAGCAACGGGCTGTACTTGCAGCTTATGACGCAGTTGTTGTGCATCTTGTTTGGCAAGTGTCGTATGCATCAGCCTGCCACCATACGGCTGAATTTCTTTCATGACCTGATCTGGTATGTATTCCTGCACCAAAAGAAATAGGGCGGAAGCATTGCGGTTGAGTGTGTTCCCCAGCTCGCGCATCTGCTGTTGATCCAGCCCGATTTTCGCCAGCGTGCCTGCTAAAACCCCAACACTCGCACCGATCACTAACCCCAGGCCAGGAACCAGAAAGAATGTACCCGCGACCATCCCCACGAGTCCATGCTGCACGCCCCATTCGATGGTGCGATTGGGGACGCTGTGCAGTTCTACCTCTCCCCGGTGGTTGCGCGTGACGAACCCGGCATCTTCCAACTTGATAAAACCCAGGTCTTGCAACCGCTGAATTTCTTCCAGCACTTGCCCCGCCCGAAAACGATTTTCATAGGCAAATACGATCAAATAAGTCATCGGTATAGCCTCCATACCTGCTATTGTGTGCAGCGTATGCAGGCAAAGTGAAAACTCATCCCCTGGCAACGTTAGGGTTCGATTGTTTTAGATGAGCAAATGGCAGAGAACGAAGTCTACAAAATATCCCCGATGAAGCGCGTAGGCAGGGCTTCTTCCACTACAGCATTATCTTCTATATGAACGTAAAACCCCTGGGCGCTGCGCCTGGCAGTCACCACCTGATGAAGTTCGCCATCCACAAAATGTGCTGCTGCGGAATCTTGCAGGGCGATTCCTGGCTGGGCAATCCCATCTTCGACCATACGCAGGTAGGTCGGGCGGCGTTCCGGTTCGCCATCATAATGTGGGCAGGCGCTCCCCGGCAAGAAACCCAATCCCTTGATGATCCCCAGAGGCCAGACGGAATCCGTGACCGCTTGCTCGAACCAGCAGATCATCCCGGCGCTGACTCCGGCGAGAATCGTTCCGCGTTCTACTGCCTGAAACAGCAGCTCATCCACACCCCATTCGCGCCAGAGTGCCAGCATGCTGCGTGTGTTGCCGCCACCCACATAGATCACATCCTGCGCCAGCAATCGCTGTTTCCAGTCCTGGGTCACACGCCCAAACAGCGAGAGATGCGACGGCACGGCTCCCAACAGGGTGAATGCCTGATAGAAGCGCAGGGCATACTCCTGTGATTCGGCGCTGGCCTGCCCCAGAAAACACACTTTCGGGCGCGATTGATTCGTCAGGTTGAGTACATATTGGTCGAGCAGGGGCTTTTCTGGTTCGGTCGAAAAGCCGCCACCTCCCATTGCAACAATGTGTTTCACTCTGTTTCCTCGGTTTCTGTGATGTTGCGTTGATGATCCTTCATCGTTTCTTCACTTAAGATACTGTTTGTATGAGAGCATCGCAAGCAAATGCGAAACAAATCTATATCGGCTTCCTATCTTTCACTGATGTTTTCGTGGTAACATAAACTACAGATGTTCCGTGCTACAACTTCCCCTGCCCGTATGCGTATACGGCAGTGTAGAGAACAGGTTCACGCAACCATCAACCGAACGAAATCCTTTGCAACGATACCGGAAAGCCTATGATCCGTTTGAAACGTAGAAATACTGCCTGGTTGGTAGCTCTTGCTGCAATTACCACCCTTGCCCTGGTCGCAACGGGGGTTAACCCTGTGGTTCAGTTCATGGCGCTGGCGATCTTTGCGCTGGCGGCTGTGGCCTCAACGGTGGAAATTGGCAAGGAGCGCGAGAGTTTGATTGAAGCCCTGCGTCGTGCGCCAATCCGTCAGCGAGTGAGTCCGCAAGCCAAGGAAGCCACCGAACGCGCCCGCGCCCGTGGGGGCTTCGCCAGCCTGGATGTGATGATGCTGGATGTTGGCATGATTGCTGTGCAATCCAGCTATGAAGGAATGGCAATGCGCCGCACACGCAGCATCTCCAAAGATGATGACGGGGTGCGTCCCTTCGTCACCTTAAATGTTGACCCCTCCGAAGCAGATCGCAATGCCGTGGTGCGTTTCGAGATTTACAATCAACAGGGTGAACGTCACTTCGTGCATGAGATGCGTACCTTCTTGCGCGAAGGCGAAATGAACATCATGACCGACCATCATCTGCCGCTGGCTGGGAACCGCGAGATTCAGGGAACAGGCGATTGGGATTTGCGCGTCTATCTGGATGGAAATCTGGTTGCCATTCATGACTTTATGCTGGCTCCTTCCATGAATGAACGCCAGCGCCGATTGGCACAAAACGCTGATTCCGAAGAAGTCATGGAAGTCTATGACATCATCGACGAAGTGGAGCAAGAAGTTCCCCCGCGCCTCCAGGATTTGCTGCAAGGGCAGGCACAGGAACAGCGCACGCGCACCTCGTCTTCGAGTAGTGAATCATCTGAAAGTGTTCGCAGCCGTGCCACCGCACGCCGCAGCAGCGTCGCGGCCCGCCGACGGAGGTGAGTGTACCGCATGTACGACCGCAACAATAATCGTAATACCATTCTGCTAGCCTTCATATTGCTGCTGCTCGCCGGGGTTGCTCTGCTGGAATCCAGCGCCCTGGTTGTTTTAATTTTGCTCGGGCTGCTGTTCATGGTACGGCAGTTCGATAACAACCAGCTACAATCCGCCTACAGCAGCGATACCTACGAAGAAGAAGACTACGAATACGACAACTACAGTTGGGATGCTTACGACTCGCATGAAGTGCGCCAGGTACAGAGTGACCCGGTATATCGTCATGCGCTGGAAGCTGTCGAACGCGCTGGTCATGACCCGGATCAGGTACAGGTGTTGGCGGTGGATATTGGCATGATGGCTTTCCGCGAGGATGAAGAGCCAACCGTTTTCCGTACCTGGACGTTGCCGGATGATGTGGATTACGTGCAGCCCTTTGTGCAGCTACGGCTGCCGAGTAAGGCCATAGGGCGTGTCCGCTTTGAAGTGGTGGATTCCGTTGGGAATGTGGTTTTCGTCCATGAAAATGACCACAACCTGGAACGCGGGCGCAACTTCGTGACTCCCGCTGCACGCCTGGCGATTCACGATCAGCGCGAGTTGGATGGGCGCTGGGGACTGCGTGTGATTGCAGATGGTGTACTGCTGGCAGATCATCGCTTTGAATTCATGGAAGCTACCAACGCCGCTATTCGTCAGCATATCGGCGAAGATGGCGAAATCAACACCGAATTACGTGTGGCGCTATCCGAAAGCCGGCTGCAAAAAATGTCGCTGGATGATTTGCTGTCGTACCAGGAAGAAGAGGAACAACAGCGCGGCGGCAGCGCGTAGAGAATAAAGGCATAGGGGCATATGAATACGCCCCTACACATTATGATAATCTGTCTATTCGTTGGCTTCGCGGCGGACTTCCGGCACGGGCATGGTGTTGCGGTGGTTGTCGATCATGTCATAGGTATCGCCATAGATGAATCGGTTGCGATAGATGAAGCTGTGTGGGAAGCCTAGTGTAAACCCGCTGACTTTATCCAGGCGATCCAACTGCTCCTGAGACAGTTCCCATTCCAGCATCGCTAGATTATCCTGAAGTTGTTCCAGCTTACGCGCCCCCAAAATCGGGATGACCTGGGCTTTGTGCTGCTGCTGACGCACCCAATTCGCCGCGACTTGTGATGCAGGTCGCCCGACTTCTTCCGCAATTTTCACGACTTCTTGCACGGTTTCCAGTTCGCTGGGTTTCAGGTTGAGGCTCTCCGGGTTGACGCGGGTTGGCTCGTCAATATTTTGCAGGAATTTCCCGGTCAGGACACCGGCTCCCAGGATACCCCAGGGCAGCACCGCCAGATCATGATGGCGTGCCATGGGCATGATGGCGCGTTCGACATCGCGGCGGATCAGTGAGTAGGGTACTTGAATGCCGATGAAGCGCGACCAGCCCATGAGGTCTGCACGGGTGTTGGCTTCGGAGATGACCCATGCAGGTGTATCCGACGCGGCAACATAGAAAACTTTACCCTGCCGCACCAGATCATCCAACGCCCGCATCACTTCTTCCACAGGAGTCATGAAATCCCAGGCATGAACGTACAATACATCAATATATTCGGTCTTCAAGCGGCGCAGGCTGTGTTCCACTGCTTGCATCATATTTTTGCGCTGGTTGCCCATGAGGTTCGGGCGCTTCTCTTCGCGTCCCTGGTTCGCCGCAGGGGTCAGGGTGTACTTGGTAGCGACCACGAAATGTTCACGATCACGAGCGATGAATTCCCCCACATACTCTTCGCTGGTGCCATTGGTGTAGAGATTCGCTGTATCAATGAAATTGCCGCCTGCTTCCGCAAATGCATCGAACATCTGCTGGCTGGTTTCTTTGCTCGCACCCCATCCCCAATCTTCACCAAAAGTCATTGTCCCCAGGCTTAGTTCAGACACGCGCAAGCCGCTGCGTCCTAGCAATTTATAGCGCATAGTTGTCTCCTCAATAATTCTCTGATTAACCTCATTTGAGTATAGCGATTCCCGAAATGTATTCAACAAACCACATCTGTTTTTCATAGTCTGGTAATGCCCGATTTACGGAACATTCGCTACATTTTCGACAGGTTGCAACCACTCCTTGACCACATGTTGTCTAGAGAGGCATTTGATGAGAGCGCTAGAAGTTTTCAAAGCACGGCATCGATTCGCGCAGGAAGTCTTTTATGATGAACTCTGGGATTACTACACAGAAACTGAACTACGTAAGTCGGTATGCCCCACCATGAATTCTCTGGCGTGGGTTTTGTGGCATGTTGCACGGATCGAAGATGCGGGTGTCATGCGCTTTGTCGCACGCAAGCCGCAGGTCTTTCACACAGGTGACTGGAAGTCCAAATTGAACATTGATGTCGAGCATTTCGGTTACGGTATGTCCAATGAAGAGATGCGTGCATTGAGCGACACCATCAACCTCACAGAACTACGCAATTACTGGAAGGCAGTGGTCACAAATACACTTGCCACGGTGGATACGCTGACTCCCGAAGTGTTGGACGAAGAGCTGACTGATGAGGAAGTCGCACAAGTGATGGTCACCGAAGGGGTAGGAGCGCCCATTGTTGGAACGGATGTACCCTATTCCGGGTGGACGCGGCTGGAAGCGCTCTTTCACTTCAGTGTGACGCACTACTACTGGCATGGTGGGGAAGTACGCACAATCGAAGGACTGCTCGAAGCAGATCGAGAGAGCTAGGCTTGCCGGGTTTCTGTAGTTTCAGTACAACGGACGCATGGCTTTGTGTTACACTACAAGCAGAAACTTTGTACCCATATAAAAATCTACTTACGCCTATGGAAACCCCTTCGAGATCAGTTGAAGATTTCATCAAAGCGGTCTATGCCTTGCAGCAAGAAGGCGAACGTGTATCAACGAATGCCCTGCGGGATGCCCTCAAAATTACCGCACCTTCTGTGACCGATATGGCACGTCGTTTGGAAGAGAGCGGCTTGCTGGATTACCGCAAATATCATGGTGTGCGGCTGACCGAGAACGGTGAAAGGCTGGCACTGAAGATCATCCGGCGGCATCGGTTGATTGAAGCCTACCTGGTAGAAGAACTGGGCTATGAATTGCACGAGGTTCACGACGAAGCCGACAACCTGGAACATGCCGTATCGGATCAGTTCATTGATGCAATTGCGGCGAAATTGGGCAACCCTGCTTTTGACCCGCATGGCGACCCCATCCCGGCAATTGATGGCACGATGCAGCCGCGTGTGCTTCATCCTCTCAGTGAGATTCCGTTGGAGACTCGCGCCCGTGTCTCGCGTTTGATTGCGGCAGATGCTGACATGCTGCAACATACGCTGGATCGTGGTTTCGCGTTGGAAGCTGATGTAGAAGTCACTGCCAAAGACCCGTTTGAAGGCCCGCTCACTGTCAAACTCAGTGATGGGGAAATCGTCATCGGCTTCGCCGTTGCCGAAAATATCCTGGTGGAAATCATCTAACGGCTAGCATGCTGTGCCAGAAATCCCTGCACAATCGTGTTGAATTCATCCGGCTTCACGGAGTTGATAGAGATTGCTCCCCGGCTGGCTGGGTGCATTTCAGATGGTTGGCAGGTGGCAACCCTTCGGCCTACATTGCCACACGCTGATGCGATAAGAGCAGCGGGAAGCACAGGAAAAGGCGCACTGACCTGCCGCACACAGTCCCCTTTGGTGGACTTGTCGGTTTCTAGCGGGCTGG